>NZ_JBYTBO010000001.1:0-572774 GCF_058789255.1 Pseudomonas sp. FW215-R2 | reverse complement strand
GGCCTAGGCGGTCAGGGCGGCGGCCATGGCGGCACGGCCGGGCCAGGCACAGGTACGCTGGGCGGCCAGGCTGGCAGCGGCGGTGTCGGTGGCTACGGTGGCGGCTATGACGCGACGCACATGGGTGGCCGCGGCGGCTCCACCACCGGCGGCGCCGGCGGTGTGGGCGTGTCCTATTACAGTAACGGCGGCAACGGCGGCACGGCCAACAACGGCACCATTTCCATTGGCGGCGGCGGTGGCGGCTCCGGTTGGGACAAGGTCGGCGGCGTCGGCGGCAACGCGGCCGGCGGCATTTACAACGCCTCGACCGGCACCCTGAAAATCGTCGGCACCTCGGTCATCAGCAACAACATCGGTGCAGGCGGCGGGGGTGGTGGCGGCAGCGGCCAGGGCAGCAACAACCTGAACGGCGGCGACGGTGGTCGGGGGGTCGGTGCGATCTGGAACCAGGGCGGCACGGTACTGATTACCGCCGCCAACTTCAGCGCCATCAGCGGCAACGCGGCCGGCAGCGGCGCCGGCGGTACGGAACTGGGCGGCGGCGTGACGGGCTCTGTACCGTTGGCCTTCGCGGCGATCTACAACAAT
Source organism: Pseudomonas sp. FW215-R2 (assembly GCF_058789255.1). Classification (NCBI taxonomy): domain Bacteria; kingdom Pseudomonadati; phylum Pseudomonadota; class Gammaproteobacteria; order Pseudomonadales; family Pseudomonadaceae; genus Pseudomonas; species Pseudomonas sp. FW215-R2. Next base: position 572,183 of record NZ_JBYTBO010000001.1, on the reverse strand, counting down.
GGCGGCACGCTCAATACCGCCTATGTGGAACCACCGACCGCGACCATCGTGATGTCGGACACAGCCCTGAAAATCGGCGAAACCTCGCTGGTGACCATCACCTTCAGCCGGGCAGTCACCGGGTTTACCAACGCCGACCTGACCATCGCCAACGGCACGCTGACATCGGTCAGCAGCAGCGACGGCGGCCTGACCTGGACCGCGACCTTCACGCCAACCAACAACATTACCGACAGCACCAACCTGATCACCCTCGACAACACCGGGGTGACCGCGATCAGCGACGGCGTGGCGGGCGTCGGCACGACCAATTCCGTCAACTACGCGATCGATACCGCACGGCCGACCGTGACCATCGTGATGTCCGATACGGCATTGAAGATCGGCGATACGTCGCTGGTGACCTTCACCTTTAGTGAGGCGGTGACCGGTTTCACCAACGCCGACCTGACCATCGCCAACGGCACATTGACGGCGGTGAGCAGCAGCGACGGTGGCATCACCTGGACCGGAACATTTACCCCGAGCGCCAGCATCACCGACACCACCAACCTTATCTCTCTGGACAACACCGGTATTGCTGACCTTGCCGGCAACGCCGGCAGCGGCACGACGGATTCGGCCAATTACGTGATCGATACCGTGCGGCCGACAGCGACCATTGTCGTTGCCGACACCAATCTGGCGGCGGGTGAAACCTCGCTGGTGACCATTACCTTCAGCGAAGCGGTCAGCGGCTTCACCACCGCCGACATGACGGTGGCCAATGGCACCCTGAGCGGACTGAGCAGCAGTGACGGCGGCATTACCTGGACTGCTACGCTGACGCCGACCGGCAGCATCACGGACACCACCAACCTGATCACCCTGGATAACACCGGGGTCGTCGATCTGGCCGGCAACGCCGGCAGCGGCTCCACCAACTCGAACAACTACGCCATCGACACCGCGCGGCCGACCGCGACCATCGTGGTGGCTGACAACGCTCTGAAAATCGGCGAAACCTCGCTGGTGACCATCACTTTCAGTGAAGCGGTGACCGGTTTCACCAACGCTGATCTGACCATCGCCAATGGCACGTTGACGGCGGTCAGCAGCAGCGACGGCGGCATCACCTGGACGGCAACGTTCACGCCGACCGCCAGCATCACTGACGCGACCAACCTGATCACCCTGAACAACACCGGCATCGCTGACCTGAACGGCAACGCCGGCAGCGGCACGACCGATTCAAACAATTACGCGATCGACACCCAGCGTCCCACCGCGACCATCGTGGTGGCTGACAACGCTCTGAAAATCGGCGAAACCTCGCTGGTAACCGTCACCTTCAGCGAAGCGGTGACCGGTTTCACCAACGCCGACCTGACCATCGCCAACGGCACGTTGTCGGCCGTCAGCAGCAGCGACGGCGGCATTACCTGGACCGCGACGTTCACCCCGAGCGCCAACATCACCGATGCCACCAACCTGATTACGCTGGATAACACCGGTATCGCTGACCTGGCCGGTAACGCCGGCAGCGGCACCGTCGATTCCAACAACTACGCCATCGATACCCAGCGTCCGACCGCGACCATCGTGGTCGCTGACAGCAACCTCACGGCCGGTGAAACGACTCTGGTGACTTTCACCTTCAGCGAAGCGGTGACCGGTTTCAGCAATGCCGACATTGTGGTTGCCAACGGCACCCTGACGGCGGTCAGCAGCAGCGACGGCGGCATCACCTGGACAGCAACGTTCACGCCGAACGTGGGCATCAACGACGCGACCAACGTGATCGGCCTGGCCAACACCGGCATCGCCGACCTGGCGGGCAACGCCGGCAGCGGCACGACCAACTCCAACAACTACACCATCGACACCGTGCTGCCGACCGCTACCATCATCATTTCCGACAACTCACTGAAAATCGGCGAGACCTCGCTGGTGACCATCACATTCAGCGAGGCGGTCACCGGTTTCACCAACGCCGACCTGACCATCGCCAACGGTACGTTGACGGCTGTCAGCAGCAGCGACGGCGGCATCACCTGGACGGCAACGTTCACGCCGACCAGCAACATCAACGACGCCACCAACCTGATCGTCCTGGACAATACCGGCGTACAGAACCTGTCGGGCAACGCGGGTAGCGGCACCACCGATTCGAACAATTACGCGATCGATACCGTGCGTCCGACCGCCACCATTGTGGTCGCCGACACCGCGCTCGGCATCGGCCAGACCAGCCTGGTGACCATCACCTTCAGCGAAGCGGTGACCGGTTTCACCAACGCCGACCTGACCATCGCCAACGGCACGCTGAGTGCGGTGAGCAGCAGCGATGGCGGCATTACCTGGACGGCGACGTTCACGCCGGCGGCCGGTATCACCGACACCACCAACATCATCACACTCGACAACACCGGGATCGCTGACCTTGCGGGCAACGCCGGCAGCGGCACCACCGATTCCAACAACTATGCGATCGACAGCCAGCGCCCGACCGCGACCATCGTGCTTTCCGACAGCAACCTCAGCGCCGGTGAAACCTCGCTGGTGACTATCACGTTCAGCGAAGCGGTGAGCGGTTTCACCAACGCCGACCTGACGATTGCCAACGGTACGCTGACGGCCGTGAGCAGTAGCGACGGCGGCATCACCTGGACGGCGACGTTCACCCCGAACGTGGGCGTCAACGACGCCACCAACGTGATCGCCCTGGCCAACGCCGGGGTCGCCGACCTGGCCGGCAACGCTGGCAGCGGAACCACCAGCTCGGCCAATTACACCATCGATACCGTGCTGCCGACCGCGACCATCATCGTGGCCGACCCCAGTCTGAAGATCGGCGAGACCTCGCTGGTGACCATTACCTTCAGCGAGGCGGTCACCGGTTTCACCAACGCCGACCTGACGATTGCCAACGGCACGTTGTCGGCAGTCAGCAGCAGCGACGGCGGCATCACCTGGACGGCCACCTTCACGCCGACCACCAACATCACCGATGCCACCAACCTGATTACGCTGGACAACTCTGGTGTTCAAAACCTGTCGGGCAATGCCGGCAGCGGCACCACCGATTCGAACAATTATTCGATCGATACGGTGCGCCCGACCGCCACTATCGTAGTGGCTGACACCGCGCTCGGCGTCGGCCAGACCAGTCTGGTGACCATCACCTTCAGCGAAGCGGTGACCGGTTTCACCAATGCTGACCTGACCATCGCCAACGGCACGCTGAGTGCGGTGAGCAGCAGCGATGGCGGCATCACCTGGACGGCCACCTTCACCCCGGCGGCCGGTATCACCGACACCACCAACATCATCACGCTGGACAACACCGGCATCGCCGACCTTGCGGGCAACGCCGGCAGCGGCACCACCGACTCCAACAACTACGCGGTCGACAGTCAGCGCCCGACCGCGACCATTGTCATGAGCGACTCCAGCCTGCGGCCGGGTGAAACGTCGCTGGTGACCATCACGTTCAGCGAGGCGGTGACCGGATTCGACAATTCCGACCTGAGCGTCGCCAACGGCACGCTGAGCAACGTCAGCAGCAGCGACGGCGGCATCACCTGGACGGCCACGTTCACGCCAAACATCGGTGTGACCGACCTCACCAACCTGATTGTCCTGAACAACACCGGCATCACCGACCTGGCCGGCAACACCGGCACTGGCACCACCAGTTCGGCCAACTACCAGGTGCAGACCCTGGTGCCGACCGCCACCATCGTGGTTGCCGACACTTCGCTCAAGGCCGGGGAAACCTCGTTGGTGACCATCACCTTCAGCGAAGCGGTGAGCGGTTTCGACAACAGTGACCTGAGCATTGCCAACGGCACGTTGAGCAATGTCAGCAGCAGCGACGGCGGTATCACCTGGACCGCGACCTTCACGCCGACGGCCAATATCACTGACGCCACCAACCTGATCACCCTGAACAACGCCGGGGTGGCCAACCTGTCGGGCAACAGTGGCATCGGCAACACCGATTCCAACAACTTCGCCATCGACACCGCGCTGCCGACCGCCACCATCGTGGTCGCCGACAACCGGCTGGGCATCGGTGAAACCACCACCGTGACCATCACCTTCAGCGAAGCGGTGAGCGGCTTCGACCTGTCCGACATCAGCGTCGCCAACGGTGCGCTGTCGAACCTGACCAGCAGCGACGGCGGCGTGACCTGGACGGCGACCTTCACGCCAACAGCCGGTGTCAACGACGCGACCAACCTGATTCTGATCGACACCGCAGGTGTCCAGGATCTGGCCGGCAACCTTGGCGCGAGCATCGCCATCTCCAACAACTACATCCTCGATGCGACCCGGCCGACGGTGAACATCGTGGTCGCCAACCCGCATCTGGGCATCGGCCAGAGCACCACGGTGACCTTCACCTTCAGCGAGGCGGTGAGCAATTTCGACCTGTCCGACCTGAGCGTGACCAACGGTGACCTGAGCAACCTGACCAGCAGCGATGGCGGCAAGACCTGGACCGCGACCTTCACGCCGACCGCGAATGTCACCGACCCAAGCAATTTCATTGCCCTGGACACCAGCAACGTCACCGACCTGGCGGGCAACGTCGGCAGCACGGTGGCGGTGTCGAACAACTATGCCCTCGACAGTGAGCGGCCGACCGCCACGGTAGTGGTCGCCAACCCGAACCTGGGCGTCGGCCAGACGTCGCAGGTGATCATCACCTTCAACGAAGCGGTGACCGGTTTCGATCTGTCGGACCTCAGCGTGGCCAATGGCACCTTGTCCAACCTGAGCAGCAGCGACGGCGGCAAGACCTGGACCGCTACCCTGACGCCGAACGCCAACGTCAACAGCGCCAGCAATGCGATCAGCATCAACAGTGCCGGGGTCAGCGATCTGTCCGGAAACAGCGGCAGTGGTGTCAGCAGTTCCGGCAACTACGTGATCAATACAGTGCCGGCAGTGTCACCGACTTCACCGTCAGTCGTGGTGACGCCGGATCCGGAGTTCCGCAGCAGCGATCCGGTCGTGCAGCCGCCACCGCCGAACGTCCCGCTGCAACCGATCGTCTTCATGCCGCCCACCGGCAACCTCGGTTCACCGCTGACTTTCGCACCGTTGTTCGAACAGCGGGTGATCGGCGACGGCATCCGTCCGCTGGGCGATATTTTCATCAACCAAGGTGCGTTGAGCCCGAGTTTCATTGCCCAGGTCTTCACCAGCAGCGACAGCGGCGGTGACGGTTCCGGCCATGGCTTCCTCGGATTCGGCGGCGGCGATGGCGGGGTATTTGGCAGCAGCACGCTGTCGAGTCTGTTCAATCAGGACAGCGCCGTCGAGCGGGGTTCGCTGAACGCTTTCGACAGCCACTCGATCCGGGGCGGCGACGTGTCCCAAGGCCTGCGCGGTGTGTTCGGCGCGCCGACCCTGGGCCAGCAACTGCAACAGATCAAGGACAGCGAGCAGCACCGGGTCGACAACCTGGCGGCGGCTCTGCAACAGGTCGGCATCAGCGAAATGCCGGCCTGACAACACACAACAACTCAATATGTGCGGGACCTAGGGGCGATCCAGGGATGAAGAAAAGTCAGAAGTTGTTCGGCGCCAGCCTGCTGGCGCTGGCGATCAGCGGATGTGCAGTCACCAGTGAACCGATCGAACGCAGCGTCAGTGAGCAACGGGCCCGAGCCGACCTGCAAACCATGTACAAGGGCCAGGAACCGCTGCGCGGTCCGCTGACCCTGCATCAGGCCATGGCCCGTGCCGTGAAGTACAACCTTGAAGGGCGTTTGAAAATCATGGAGGAAGCGCTGGCCAAACGGCAGCTCGACCTCGCCAGTTTCGACATGCTGCCGCGCATGGCGCTGGACGCCGGTTACGTCGGACGCAACAACGTCAGCGCTTCCAGCAGCCAGAGCGTACGCACCGGCACCCAGTCTCTGGAACCGTCGACCTCCCAGGACCGCGACCGCAACGTCGCGGACCTGACCATGGTCTGGAACGTTCTCGATTTCGGTGTCAGCTACATCAACGCCAAACAACAGGGCGACCAGCGTCTGATCGTTCAGGAACGTCGGCGCAAGGTGATCAACACCATTGTTCAGGATGTGCGCTCGGCCTATTGGCGAGCGATGGCGGCCGAACGTCTGCTCAAGCAGATCGACAGCCTGATGGCGCGGGTCGACGCGGCCCGGCGCAACAGCGAAAGCATGAGCGAGCAGCGTATCGGCGATCCGGTGCAGTCCCTCGGTTATCAACGTTCGCTGATCGAAGCCACCCGACAGCTGGAAGAGCAGCGCCGTGCGCTGTCGCTGGCGAAAACCGAACTGGCGACCCTGATCAACCTGCCGATGGGCACCAACCTGACGCTGGCCACCGACGACGGATATCAGATCCCGGAACTCAAGGTCGATATCGCCAAACTGGAACAGGAAGCCCTGACCAGCCGTCCGGAACTGCGTGAGCAGGATTACCAGACCCGAATCAGCGCCGCCGAAACCCGCAAGGCGATGTTGCGCATGCTGCCGGGCCTGGAGTTTTCTGCTGGCGGACACTACGACAGCAACTCGTTCCTGGTGAACGACCGCTGGGCCGACTATGGCGTGAAAGTGACCTGGAACCTGTTCAACGTGATCTCCGCCCCGGCGGCCATCGACGTGGCCAAGGCCGGCGAAGAAGTTGCCACTGCGCGCCGTCAGGCCATGTCGATTGCAGTGCTGGCGCAGTTGTACGTGGCCAACGCCAACTATCAGGAGGCGCTGCGTCAGTTCAAGACCAACCAGCAACTGTCGGACATCGACGGGCAAATCGTCGGTCAGCTGCGCAACCGTCATCAGGCGGCGGGCATCGGCGAACTGGATCTGATCCAGGGCGAACTGAACAACCTGCAAGCGGATTTGCGTCGCGACCTGTCCTACGCCGATCTGCGCAATGCCTATGGCCAGATCTTCGCCAGTGCCGGGCTCGATCCGTTACCGGATCAGGTGCAGTCGACCGAAGTGCAGTCGATCGCCACGGCGCTGGCCAACCGCGAAGCGGCGTGGGCGTCGGGGGATATTTCGGTGCCGGTGGCCCATGCCTTTGCGAAGTGATGTGCTGGCGCCGACCGCCAGCATCAGCCGTGCACAACGCGAGGCCCGCAATGGCCATCGCGGCACGGCCATGTTGCTGACCGGTTTGCCGGCGGCGGGCAAATCGACCCTGGCTCAGGCGCTGCATGCCGAGTTGTTCAGCCGTGGTTTGCAAAGCGTTGTGCTCGACGGCGATGGTTTGCGCGTCGGGCTCAACCGCGATCTGGGATTCACCGATGCCGACCGACTGGAAAACATCCGTCGGGCCAGTGAACTGGCGGCGTTGCTGGTGGAGAACGGGCAGATCGTGATTCTGGCGATGATCGCGCCACTGGTGGAGTTGCGTGAAGTGTTCGCCCGACGTCTGGGCGATGACTATCGCGAAGTCTGGTGCAGTGCCGCGCTGGCGGTGTGCGAACAGCGTGATCCAAAAGGGCATTACGCCCGGGCGCGACGTGGTGAACTGGCTGGCTTCACCGGTGTGTCGGCACCTTACGAGCCGCCGGCTCAGGCTTCGCTGGTACTTGATACCGGAACGCTGACGGTCGAGGCTTGCCTTGACCGGTTGCTGACCTGGCTCGGCGAATCCGCGGTGTTGCCCAGGACATGAACCGGCCGGCGTTTTCGCGGCTACCGGTGGCGGTGGATCTGCCGCTGTTGTTGCAGGCACTGGCGGCAATTGAAAACGATGCCTGGCGCGGTCATTTCAACACGGCCTATTTCGCGGGTGACTGGAGCGGCGTGGCGCTGATTTCCGCTGCCGATGCGCTGACTGAACTGTCCCCAGGAACCGCCGAACCTGTACAGCGTGTGCCTTGGCTGAAGGACCGCCGCTGGCAGCAGGCGTTGCGTGATCTGCCGCTGGATATCGTCAGTGCCCGGCTGCTGCGGCTGGGGCCGGGTGGTCAGATTCACGAGCATCGCGACTACGACCTCGAAGGACCTGACGCGGATTTCCGATTGCATATTCCGCTGCTCAGCCCACCTGCCGTGGACTTCTGGCTCGACGGTCTGCGCATGCCGATGTCGGCGGGCGAGTGCTGGTTTCTCGACCTTGCGCGGCCGCATCGGGTCGACAATCGCGACAGTACGGCGCGCATTCATCTGGTACTCGATTGCCGTCCCGGCGTCTGGCTGGAGCAGATGATTGCCGAGGGCTTATCGAACACGCCGCAGCCTGATGCCGAAGACTCGGCGTTGCAGCGATTTCATCGTCTGCTGGCCGTGGATCCTTCGTTGTCGGCGACCTTGCAGGCACTGCACGACCCCGAAGCGTTCATCAGCCAGACACTGGCATTGGCTGCCGAGCGCGGCTTGTCATTCTCCCGGGAAGAGCTGGAGGCGGCGATGCGCAAGGGGCGCCGGTCATGGAACGAACAATGGCGAGCCTGAATTTCGACGGCTGGCTGCCGATTCGCATCTGGAAAGACGCCAGCCAATGGCAGGTGGACTGGTGCTGGTTTGGCGATACGCCGCTGCATCAGCCGTTTTTTCGCGATGCGGTGGAAGAAGCGCTGCGGCTGCCGTTCAATCAGGCGTTTCGCCGGCAAACACCCTTGTCGGCACTCTCGGATTGGCAGGCGCTCAGTCCAGGCCTGGCGCCGAGCGCCTTCATCCTGCACGCCTCGCGTTGCGGATCGACGCTGATCAGCCAGATGCTCGCCCGACTCGACGATCACATCGTGATCTCGGAACCGCCGCCCCTCGATGCCTTGCTGCGCAGTGATCTGCCGGCCGTCGAACGCCGTGCGGCCATCGCCGGGTTGCTCTCGGCCTACGGTCAGCGCCGGCGCGGTGTGGAGCAACGGCTGGTGATCAAGCTCGACGCCTGGAACATCGGTGAATGGCCTCTGCTTCACGAATGCTTCTCCGATACGCCTTGGTTGTTCGTCTACCGCGATCCGCTGGAAATCGCCGTTTCGCATCTGCGGCGCCCGGGCATGCACATGGTGCCCGGCATGCTCGGCGAGTGCGTGCTGGACGACGACTTGCCATTCGAAGGGCGTGAGGATTTCATCGCCCGGAGGCTGGGACGTCTGCTGGAGGCGGGGCGCTTGCACTGCGCTGATTTCGGCGGGCTGACGGTCAATTACAGCGAGTTGCCCGAGGCGATGACGGGGCGGTTGGCAAGGTTTTTCAGGTTGAACGTCACGCAACGTGAACAGGCTCTGGCAGGCTCGGCACAACATGCGAAACAGCCGTCACAGGCGTATGTCGCCGATGGCGAAAGCAAACGCCGTGAAGCTTCCACGCTGTTGCAGGCGCAAGTGGAACGTTGTGCCCGGGCGCCCTACGAAGCGCTTGAACGCCTGCGCGCGCTCACGATTTCGCCGACAGATCCGCCATCCCCTTGAGCAACTCGATCGGCAACGGAAAGACGATGGTCGAGCTCTTGTCGCCGGCAATCGAACTCAAGGTCTGCATGTAACGCAACTGCATGGCGCCTGGCTGGCGCCCGAGCATTTCGGCGGCCTGCATGAGTTTTTCAGAGGCCTGCAATTCACCTTCGGCGTGGATCACCTTGGCTCGCCGTTCCCGTTCGGCTTCGGCCTGTTTGGCGATGGCGCGGACCATCGATTCGTTGAGGTCGACGTGTTTGATTTCGACATTGGCGACCTTGATGCCCCAGGCGTCGGTCTGGGCGTCGAGCACTTGCTGGATGTCGATGTTCAGGCGTTCGCGTTCGGCCAGCAGTTCGTCCAGTTCATGTTTGCCGAGCACCGCACGCAGGGTGGTCTGGGCCAGTTGGCTGGTGGCCATGAGGAAGTCCTCGACCTGGATGATCGCTTTCTGTGGGTCGAGCACGCGGAAATACAGCACCGCGTTGACCTTGACCGAGACGTTGTCGCGGGTGATCACGTCTTGCGGTGGCACGTCGAGAACAATGGTGCGCAGATCCACCCGGACCATTTGCTGCACCACCGGAATCAACAGGATCAGCCCCGGTCCCTTGACCTGCCAGAAGCGCCCGAGCTGGAACACCACGCCACGTTCGTATTCACGCAGGATGCGGAACGTCGAGCCGGCCAGGGCAATGAGCAACAGCAGCAGCGCGACAAAACCGATTTGCAGACCCATGATCACTCTCCGAGCGGTGCCGCGTCAGCCGCGGCCACTTGCAGCAACAAGCCCTTGCGTCCGACCACCCGCACCGGTTGCCCGGTGTGCAGCGGCGTCGCGCTCAGAACTTGCCAGCGTTCTCCCTGTAATTGCACCCAGCCGTTGCGAGCGTCCTGCGGCTGCACGACCGTCACGGCCGTTACGCTGCCAAGCAGGCCCGCGTCGCCGCTGACCGGATGGCGCGGTCGAGTCTTCAAAGCGCGGATCAGTAGCGCAATCAACAGCAGGGCGCTGACCAGCCCGAGGCCGATCATCATCGGTACCGGCAGTTCGGCGTTGCCCAGGATCAGCGCGCCGATCACGAACATGACGATGCCGCCCAGGCCGATCACGCCGTAGTTGGGTAGCGCGGCTTCGGCGATCAGGAACGCGATGCCCAAGGTGATCAGCCACAGGCCGATGGGGTCGACGGCGTGCAACGGGGTGTCCGCAGCCAAGGCCGATCCGCTCAGCAGCATCAACAGGACAAACGCACAGCGACGGGTGTTCACGTGACCCTCCGGGAGAGTCAGGGGTTCTCTTTACAGTCTAGTTGAGCCTGGAGCTGGATGAATTTTGATCAAATTACCCGTGTCGCCAGTGGGCGGAATTCCCTTCACTCGCAGCGTGCCCGACTAGACTTTCAAGGACAGGAACAATGTTCATCACCGCCCGCCGCGCAGCGTCGGCGGGCACCGAGGTGCATCATGCGTATGGCAAGAAAAGTGCAAAGCAGCCTGACCCGGGCGCAATGCGAATATGACGTCCTCTCCCATCCGCACTCGAGCAGCAGCCTTGAAACGGCGCGGGTTTCGGGGATTCCGGCGGATAGAGTGGCCAAATCGGTGATCCTCGACGACCACCACGGGCATTACCTGATGGCCGTGCTGCCCGCCAGCCGCCATCTGGACCTGAGCAAAGTGCGCACCAGCGGCGAGTGGCAGATCACCCGCGAAAGCACCCTGGCGCACCTGTTCGACGACTGCGAACGCGGCGCGGTGCCGCCGCTGGGCGACTCCTACGGGCTGGACATGGTCATCGACCCGTTGTTGACCCGGCAAAAAGACATTTACCTGGAGGCCGGCAACCACAACAACCTGCTGCACATGAGCATGCCCGAGTTCCTGAAAATGGTGCCCCATGCCCAGGTGCGGGAGTTGAGTCAGTAGGTTTTTGTTAGCGTCTGCGCCGACGCCAATCGCGAGCAGACCCGCTCCCACAGGTTCTGCAATGAATCTGTGGCAATGTGGCTTGCTCGCGAAATGTTTTCATCCACTGAATCTTCGAAGGAGTAGAACAATGGAAAATCCGACGCACAGCCTCCCGTCCCTGTTCAAACAGCTCGGACTGCCCAACGACCCGGTCAGCATCGACCAGTTCATCGCCACCCATTCCCCGCTCAAGCCCGAACTGCACCTGTGCGACGCGTTTTTCTGGACCAAGAGCCAGGCGGATTTCCTGCGGGACGAGATTCTCGATGATGCGGATTGGGCGGAGGTGGTGGATCAGTTGGATGTGATGTTGAGGAAGGGGCGGGCGGGGTAGCAGTCACCGTGGTAACGGCCATAATCGAGCGGTATGGACCAGTGCCAGAATCCAGGCTGCATCGTGTTCCAATTGATAAACGAGCCGATAGCTTTGGTGTGGAATGACTTCTCGCGTGCCGGCAATGATACCGACTGGGCCAATTTCCGGATTCTGAGAAATTCGGGAAACCGCTTCGCTGAAGCGGTTATCCATATCTACAGCGGCTTTTGGGTTTACGGAGTGAAGATAATCCCAAATTTTTTCACGATCCTTTTTGGCGGTTTTCGTCCAGATAATCCTCATTCTTGATTGTCTGCCCGCCTGCGCCTTGCGGCGAATTCTGCTTCTACTTCTTCATTCGACAAGCCATCCCCGTCGCGTATAGAGGCTCGTGCGATATCTACCTTCCGCTGCAGAAACGCCTCGTACTCGCGAGCCTCACGTTGAGTCTGGACGAAGTGCCGCATCATTTCTCTTACGATTTGCGAGGCAGGGCGATGCGTTGCTTCAGCTTCGGCCATGAATTGCTCACGCAACTCCGGCTCCAGCTTCATTGTGAAAACGGCTTGTTTTGACATGCTCAACTCCTTCGAAAGGGGGTTCGTACTGAAAAGGTATATACATTGTAAGTTCCTAATTAGGAACCACCTGATCGCTCTAACGACCAACGGGGCAATTTGTTTCAAAACTTGACTGAATTTCCCCTCAAATGCCATATTGATAGTTAGCAAACTAACAGTGTGTGCATTCCCTCGTGCCGAATACCCTCGACGCCCTCCAGATGAACATCAGCAGCGCCATGGTGGTGGCCGCCAGGCATTGGCGGAAGATCTGCCAGACCACGCTGGTCAACTATGGAATTTCCGAAGCCTGTGCCGTCCCGTTGTTGATGATCGGGCGTCTGGGGGAGCGCGTGCATCAGGTGCAGGTGGCGCAGGCGGCGGGGATCGAGAGCCCTTCGCTGGTGCGGCTGCTCGATCAGTTGTGCCACGCCGGCTACGTCTGCCGCACTGAAGACCCGCAGGATCGCCGGGCCAAATGCCTGAGCCTGACCGACACCGGTCGCGAGCTGGTGCAAGCGGTGGAAGTCGAGCTGGTGCGTCTGCGCAATGAGGTGCTCGAAGGCATCGACCGGAGTGATCTGGAGGCTACGCTTCGTGTACTGAGAGCTTTTGAGGCGGCCAGTCCGCCAGCGGTGATCTATCCGTGAACGGCTTTTTTTCCGGCATTCCTCCGGCCCGGGACTGGTTCTACGGGATCCGTACGTTTGCAGCCTCGATGATCGCGTTGTACATCGCCTTGCTGATGCAGATGCCGCGTCCTTACTGGGCGATGGCCACGGTGTACATCGTTTCCAGCCCGTTCCTAGGGCCGACCAGTTCCAAGGCGTTGTACCGGGCGATCGGGACGTTTCTCGGCGCTGCGGCGGCGGTGCTGTTCGTGCCGATGTTCGTCCAGAGCCCGTATGTGCTGGTGGTGGTCATCGCGTTGTGGACCGGGATCCTGCTGTTCCTGTCCCTGCACCTGCGCACCGCCAACAACTACGCGCTGATGCTCGCGGGCTACACCTTGCCGCTGATCGCCTTGCCGACGGTGGATAACCCGCTGGCGGTCTGGGATGTGGCTGAGGCGCGTACCGAAGAGATCTTCCTTGGCATCGCGGTGGCGGCGGTGGTCGGCGCGATGTTTTGGCCACGACGCCTGGCGCCGGTGTTCAACGATGCGGTGGGCAAGTGGTTTGCCGATGCGACCACCTACAGCCTGAAATTCCTCAGCCGCGACGTAAAGCCCGAAGAAGTCACCGCCCTGCGCATGGCCATGGTCGGCAGTTTCAACAGCCTGGAATTGATGATCGGCCAGTTGCCGCACGAAGGTGCGCGGCCGCAAACCGTGCGCAACACCAAGGAACTGCGCGGGCGGATGATCCACCTGCTGCCTGTGATCGACGCCTTGGAAGATTCGCTTTACGCCCTCGAACGGCGTACGCCGGAACTGGTGGAAAAATTCGCGCCGCTGCTCGCTGCCACCCGCGAATGGCTCGGCCACAAAGATGCCGATCTCGACCGCTGGCAAGCGCTGCGCGATCAGCTCGAAGCCCTGCAACCCAGCGCCGAAGCCCTCGAAGATCGCAAACAATTACTGTTTTCCAACGCGCTGTACCGCCTCGGCGAATTCATCGATCTGTGGCAGGACTGCCGCAGCCTGCAGGACGCGATCCTGTGCGAGCGCCAGGACAGCTGGCGCGCGGTCTATCGCCATTGGCGGCTCGGTCGCCTGACACCTTTTTTCGACCGTGGGCTGATGCTGTATTCAGCGACCTCGACCATTCTGGCGATCATCGTCGCTTCGATATTGTGGATTCTGTTGGGTTGGACCGACGGCGGCAGCGCGGTGATTCTGGCAGCGGTGTCGTGCAGTTTCTTTGCCTCGATGGACGACCCGGCGCCGCAGATTTACCGGTTCTTTTTCTGGACCGGGATGTCGGTGTTGTTCGCCAGTCTGTACCTGTTTCTGGTGCTGCCGAACCTGCATGACTTCCCGATGCTGGTGCTGGCATTTGCCATCCCGTTCATCTGCGTCGGCACCCTGACAGTTCAGCCACGGTTCTACCTCGGCATGCTGCTGACGCTGGTGAACACCTCGTCGTTCATCAGCATTTCGGGCGCTTACGATGCGGACTTCTTCGCCTTCGTGAACTCCAACCTGGCGGGCCCGATGGGGTTGTTGTTTGCGTTTATCTGGACGCTGATCGCCCGGCCGTTCGGCGCCGAACTGGCGGCCAAGCGCCTGACCCGTTTCAGCTGGAAAGACATCGTCAGCATGACCGAGCCGGCGAATCTCGCTGAGCACCGGCAATTGGGCGTGCAACTGCTCGACCGCCTGATGCAGCACCTGCCGCGTCTGGCGCTGACCGGCCAGGACACCGGCATCGCCATGCGCGAAGTGCGCGTGGGGCTGAACCTGCTCGATCTGCTGGCCTACACCCCGCGCGTGACCGGCGTGCCGAACGCGTTGCTCAAGCAAGTGGTGGCCGAGGTCGGCGATTACTTCCGGGCCTGTCTCAAGGCCGGCGAACGCCTGCCGGCGCCGAGCCCGTTGCTGATGACCATGGACCGCACGCGCCGTGCGCTCAACGGCCACGGCGATGAAGAAACCCGACTACACCTGTTGCACGCTTTGAGTGGTTTGCGTCTGGCGCTGTTGCCCGGCGTTGAATTCGTTTCCAGCGCCGAGCCCGAAGAACCGTTGCCCGAAGGAGCGCCCCTATGATCGGTGACCTGGACATCAGCGGCATTTTCCTGCCGACCCTGCTGGTGCTGATGGGCATCACGTATGTGCTGTTTGTGCTGGTACATGGCGTGCTTACACGCCTGCATTTCTACCGTCTGGTCTGGCACCGGGCATTGTTCAACGTGGCTCTCTACGCCGTGATGCTGTACGGCGTGGACTCACTCAGTCGATACCTGATGACATGAAAAAACCGTTTTTGACCATCGGTCGCGTGATGCTGACCTTGCTGATCGTGACTTTCGCCGTCGTCGTGGTCTGGCGCATGGTGATGTATTACATGTTCGCGCCCTGGACCCGTGACGGCCACATCCGCGCCGATATCGTGCAGATCGCTCCGGATGTGTCCGGGCTGATCCAGCAGGTCGAGGTCAAGGACAACCAGTTGGTGAAACGCGGCCAGGTGTTGTTCAGCATCGATCAGGACCGTTTCAAACTGGCGTTGCGTCAGGCCAAGGCAGCCGTTGCCGACCGCGAAGAAACCCTCGCCCAGGCCCAGCGTGAAGCCAAGCGTAATCGTGGTCTGGGCAATCTGGTGCCGGCCGAACAGCTGGAAGAGAGCCAGTCGAAAGTCGCTCGCGCGCAATCGGCACTGGCCGAAGCGCTGGTGACGGTGGACAGCGCCCAGCTCAACCTCGACCGCTCGGTGATCCGCAGCCCGGTCGACGGCTACGTCAACGACCGCGCGCCGCGCACCCAGGAATTCGTAACGGCCGGGCGTCCGGTGTTGTCGGTGGTGGACAGCAATTCGTTCCACATCGACGGCTATTTCGAAGAGACCAAACTCGACGGCATCCACGTCGGCCAGTCGGTGGATATCCGCGTGATCGGCGACCGCGCACGGTTGCGCGGGCATGTCGAAAGCATCGTCGCCGGCATCGAAGACCGTGACCGTTCGAGCGGCAGCAACCTGTTGCCCAACGTCAACCCGGCCTTCAGCTGGGTACGCCTGGCGCAGCGGATTCCGGTGCGCATTGCCTTCGATGACGTGCCGGATGACTTCCGCATGATCGCCGGGCGTACCGCCACGGTGTCGATCATCGACGATAAACAGCAGGAGCCCGCGCAATGAACAGGGCCCTGATGATCGCCGGGCTGGGCGTGATGTTGTCGGCCTGTTCCATGGTCGGGCCGGACTATCACCTGCCGGGTGATGCGGCGATCCAGCGCAAGGATTTTCAGGGCGATCTGGCGGTGGCCGGCAAGCCGGTGGTCTCGTCGCCGGTGCCGGCGGATTGGTGGCGGTTGTATCGCGACCCGCGACTGGATCAACTGGTGCAGCAGGCGATGGCGTCCAACACCGATCTGCGGGTGGCGGCGGCGAACCTGTCGCGGGCCCGTGCTCAGGTCGATGAGGCCGAGGCAGCCGGTGGCTGGAGCGGCGGTGTGAAGATGGGCGCCCAGCGCTTGCAGGAATCCGGTCAGGCGTTCCTGCTGCCGGAGAAAGTCCCGGTGGCCAACGTCGCCGACATCGGCATCAGCGCCTCGTACCAATTCGACCTGTGGGGCGTTTTGCAGCGGGGGATCGAAGCAGCGAAAGCCAACGCCGATGCGACCCAGGCCGCTGCCGACACCGCACGCATCACCCTGGTGGCCGACGTGGTTCGGGCTTACACCCAGGTTTGTGCGGCCAACGAAGAGCGGGAAATCGCCCAGCATTCCCTTGACCTGCAATCCCAGAGCACCACGCTGATCCAGCGTCTGCGCGATGCCGGGCGCGGGGACGAAACCCAGGTCACCCGCTCGCAGACCCAATTCAAGTCCTTGCGCGCCGACATGCCGCGTTATGAGGCCGCGCGTCAGGCCGGGTTGTTCCGCCTGTCGATGCTGCTGGCCAAACCGGTCGATCAATTGCCGGCCGGCACCGCGACCTGCGCCGAATTGCCGAAAATCGCCCAACTGGTGCCGGTCGGTGACGGCGCTGCACTGCTCAAGCGCCGTCCGGATATCCGTCAGGCCGAGCGTCGACTGGCGGCCGCGACTGCCGGGATCGGCATTGCCACCGGCGAGTTGTACCCGGACATCAGCATTGGCGCGACCATTGGCACCGTCGGCATTGTTTCCGACCTCGGCGACCCGTCGACCAACCGCTGGGGCTTCGGCCCGTCGTTGAGCTGGAAGGTGCCGACCAACGGCGCCCGGGCGCGGATCCGTGAAGCCGAAGCCTCGACCCAGGGCGCACTGGCGCATTTCGACGGTGTGGTGCTGAACGCCATCCGCGAAACCCAGACCGGTCTGGCCCAGTACACCGCGCTGTTGCAACGCCGCGATGCGTTGGCCGATGCCGAGCAGTCGGCGAAGCTGGCGGCTGACCAGACTCACCGCTTCTTCCAGGCGGGCCGCGAGTCGTTCCTCGCCGACCTGCAAGCCACCCGCACCTACACCGACGTCACCGCGCAACTGGCCGCCGCCAACACCCAGGTTGCCATGAGCCAGATCGATTTGTTCCTCGCCCTCGGCGGCGGTTGGGAAAGCGGACGAACGCAAGCCTCGAGCGCCAGCAAACCCTGAGGCCGTTGCTATGCTTTGAAGTATTGAAGGGGCGCCCTGAGCAAGGCGCCTTTTCAGTGCACATTGCTAGCGCAGGTCTAGGGGAAACCAATAATGAAAAACCCTTACGCTCTCGGCTTCTGGTGCGCCCTGGTCGCACTGGTGCTGCTGTCGGCCACCTATTTCTACGGCATCATGCTGGCCCACCAGATCGACAAGGCGATGGTCTTCCTCGACAGCGCGACTGCGTTGATCGCCGTGATGGCGATTGTGGTGGTGGCCTGGTCGTTGGTGCAGGTGCAAAAGCTCAAAAAAAGGCAGCTTGAACAAAGCAAGACCCTGCTGCTGATCTGGGACACCAAGGTCGCGCTGCGCAAAGTCGAAACCGTGTTCGACCGCTACTTCTGGGGCAGTTACTGGCAACCGGGGCGCACCTTCGCCGAAGTCATGGGCGAACTTACCGGCACCCCGCTGGAAAAAAGCCTTGAAGCCCTGAAAAAACAATGCCTGGCACTCGACAGACAAGTCGCCGATGAAGGCTGGCACTGGTTGAACAATGCGCGTGAATTGTCCGACGTCGCCACGGCCATGGCCCGTGAGCGCTATCAACTGGATTTCTGCGACCCGCGCGGCGACGGGCCGGGCGGGGCGGTGATCGACCGGGATTTCGAGGTGCTGGTGTATACGTGGACCGCGCGCCTGAAAAGCTTCGATCATCAGCTCGATGAGATCGAGGTGCAGTATTCCTGACCTCCCGAAAGATCGCCGAACCCGGCGATCTTTTTGTTTGTCCATGTCCCGTGGACACTCTTTAACCTTTAAACATTGGGCCGCCCCGCGCTGCCAGTGCTAATCTCCACCGCTAAATTCAGCGGAGTCGAGCCACGGCCCGGTCACGGGTTCACGGAAGACGACCACACTTTCAGCCACGGAAATCGATCAGGTCATTCATGAATAAATCAGCAGGCGTGCTTCTCGGAATCGTTGTTGCCATCGGCGCCATCAGCGTCGGCGGGGCCTGGTACACCGGCACCAAGATCGAAGGCGTGCTCAACAACGCCGTCGTCGACGCCAACAAAGAGCTGCAAACCGCCATGGCCGGTTCCAACGGCAGTGCGTCGCTGGAGCTGGTGTCGCTGGAACGTCACACCTTCAGCAGCACCGCGCACTATCGCCTCAAGGGCGAAGGCGAAATGTTCGGTGAAGCGCCGGTCGAGCTGTTGTTCGTCGATAACATTGAACATGGCCCGCTGCCGTTCTCGCGTCTGGTCTCGCTGAAATGGCTGCCGGTCATGGCCACCAGTCACTACGAGCTGGAAAAGACCCCGATCACCGAAAAATGGTTCGCTGCCACCAAGGGCGCCGCACCACTGAAAGGTGTGGTCAATATCGGCTACGACCAGTCCACCACCGGCAACATCGAACTGCTGCCACTGGAAACCGCACTGGACGAGCAGTCGAGCCTGAAATTCTCCGGCCTGAACATGGATATCTCCGCCAGTGCCCAGGCGCAGAAGGTCAAGGCCAACGGCTACATGGACAGCCTGCACCTGACCACCGTGGCTGAAGACCAGGCGCCGGTGCAGATCGAACTCAGCGGCCTGACCCTGGCCAGCAGCCTCGCCAAGAGCAGCTACGGCTACTACACCGGCGAAAACACCCTGGAACTGACCAGCAGCAAGACCACTTTCGGCGCCAAGCAGTCCGTGCTGGGTGTGAAGAACTTCGAAATGAAGAACCTCACCGAAGAAAACGGCACCAATGCTTCCGGTCGTGCCGATTACAAAATCGGTGAAGTGACCCTCAACGACAAGAAAATCGGTTCGGCCAATCTGGCCATGAGCCTGAAAAACCTCGACATCCCGTCGGCCCTGTCGCTGATGCAGATCTACCAGACCAAGCTGCAGCCGTACGAAAAAGCCGCCGCCGAAGCCACCGCCGCCGGTCTGCCGGCGCCCGAGCTGAACCTGACCGAAGCCGAGTCCACTCAGGTCAAGGCTGACCTGCAGAAACTGTTGGCAGCCGGCCCGCAGCTGGCGCTGGAAGACCTGTCGCTGAAAACCGCCAACGGTGAAAGCCGGGCCAATCTGGTGCTCGACCTGACCAAACCGGCCTCGATGGACCTGCCGCCGGATCAACTGGGCAAACAGCTGATCGCGCTGCTCGACGTCAATGTGCAGGTGTCCAAGCCGATGCTGGTGGACCTGCTCAGCGTTCAGGCCCAGATCGATGGTCAGACCGACGCCAAAGCCATCGTTGACCAGGCCAGCGCCGCTGCCGACATGTTCTCCGGCATGGCCGTGGGTTCGCAGCTGGCAACGCTGGATGGCACCAATGTGACGACCAAGTTGCATTACGCCGCCAATCAGGTGGAGTTCAACGGCCAGAAAATGACCGTCGAGCAGTTCGTCGGTTTCCTGATGAGCAAATTCGCTGGCGTCAACGTAAGCCAGGAACAGTAAAACCCCTCGCTACACCTCAACGCCCGGCCTTTGCTTCCCGCAGACGCCGGGCGTTTTGCTGTCTGGACTCTGCGTTTGCGGCGCGCGCCAGCGTTTCCGGTCACGAATCTGAACAAATATTGTGTTCTGAATATTGGTCTACGCTTGCGTGCAAGACTGCTTGGATAAGCTTGGCCAAGTGATTCTGACTTGGCCTCCGTTACGAATTGGGCAAGGGGGGGCATTGCAACCCGGCTGGCCATGTAAGGATGCTGACGAATGCCGCGTACTGATGTTCCCGTATTACATCGTGGTTTACGCCCTTTGTTTCGAGTCGCGCTGTGCAGCCAGTTGCTCTGGCCGGTACTCGCGTTGGCCGATACGGCCTACGATCAAATGGTGCTCGACGCCCGGGCAGGGCATTACACGCCTGCGCTGACCGCTTTGCGTCAAGTGCCGCCGGCCCAGGCTTCCACCGGGCAGGTCAGCGATCACTTGCAAATCGCCAGTTGGGCCGGGCTCGACGCCGAAGTGGTGCAGGTCTACGAGACCCAGGGACGCGGCCGCGCATTGCCGATCCAGGCCCTGACCGCCACCGCCCGCGCCTATCGCAATCTCAAGCGCTGGGATCAGGCCTCCGAGGTCTACACCAAGGCCCTGGCGCTGGAACCGAACAATGCCGACCTGCAACTCGGTCTGGCGTTGACCCAGGCTGATTCCGGCAAACCCGACGAGGCAGTCACTCGCGCCAAGGCGCTGGTGGCGGCCAAGCCCGACGATCCTTCCCGCCGTCTCGCCTTGGGCTATGCCCTGACCCGCGCTGGCAAGCAATACGACGCACTGTTCGAATACGATCAGGCCTTCTCTCGTGCCGGCAGCAAGCCGGAAGTTGCCCGTGAGTACGTGGTCGCTCTGCAAAAAGCCCGTCTGCCTGAGCCTGCGCTACGCCTGGCCAACCAGCGTCCGGGGCTGATCGATCCGGTGACGCTGCGCCGTCTCGAAGGCGATCTGGCTGCCGAACGCGTGCGTCTCGCCGAATTCGCCACCCGCAGCGAAAAAGAACGTTATGTGATCGCCGACCGTGCGTTGGCCGACTACGACAAACTGCTCGCCACCTGGACCCCCGACGCCAGCGCCCACGACGATGTGACCCGCTGGCGCATCGACCGCATGGGCGCCCTCAAGGCCCGGGCGCGTACTGCCGACGTCATCACCGAATACCAGAAGCTGCAAGCGGAAGGCGTGAAGATTCCGACCTACGCTTTGCGTTGGGTCGCCGCGTCTTATCTGGATCGACGGCAACCGGAAGTCGCCACCGATCTCTATCGCCAGGTGCTCTCGGCGCCGGACGCCGATGCCGGCGATCGCCTCGAAGACACCACCGCGCTGTATTACTCGCTGCTGGAGAGCGACCGGGCCGACGAGGCACGCAAGGTCGCCGAAGACCTGGCCAAAAACGAGAAACCGCGCGTCGAACTCAAGGGACTGCCAATCGGCAACCCCAGCGACGACTGGATGGACGCGCAATTGCTCTCGGCACAGGCTGCCGGTACCTACGGCGCGGACTTGCCCCACGGCGAGGATCGCTTGCAGACGCTGGTCGATCAGGCGCCGGGAAACATCGGCTTGCGCCTGTCCCAGGCCGATCTGTACCTGGCCCGCCAATGGCCGCGTCGCGCAGAAAGCCAGCTCAAGGAAGTCGAGAGCGTGGTACCACGGGACATGGGCCTGGAAGTCGCTCAGGCCCGCACGGCCATGACGTTGCAGGAATGGCGGCAGATGGATGCGCTGACCGACGACGTCGTGGAACGTTATCCGGACAATCGCCAGGTCCAGCGCGCCGCCCGCGAGCGTGAAGTGCATGACATGTCCGAGCTGCGCGTCGAAGCCTACGGCGGCAAGGCCAATGGCGGCAGCGGCGGCAATGCCGGCGCGGTCAGCGGCAGCCGGGACTTCGGCATCCAGAGCACGCTGTACAGCCCGCCGATCGATGAAGACTGGCGCGTGTTCGCCGGGGTCGGTTATGCCACCGGCGACTTTGCCGAAGGCACCGGCAACCACCGCTTCCAGCGTGTCGGTCTGGAACGCCGCACCCGTGACATGACCCTTGAAGCCGAAGTCTCCAACCATTCCTACGGTTACGGCGACAAGCAGGGCGCTCGTCTGGCGATTGCCCGGGACATCAATGACAACTGGCAGTACGGCGGCAGCCTTGAATACCTGTCGGCCGACACCCCGTTGCGCGCGTTGAACAGCGACATCAAGGCCAACGGCGGCAGCGGTTTCATTCGTTGGCGCGCCAACGAAAGCCGCGAGTGGAAACTGTCGGTCAGCCCGTCGCATTTCAGTGACGGCAACAACCGCGTCGAAGCCTTGCTGACCGGGCGCGAAGGCGTCTACAGCACCACCCACGTGCAGGTCGACGCGGGTCTGGAAGTCGCCACCAGCCACAACTCCAATTCCGAAGACGTGCCGTACTACAACCCGAAGGCGGACCTCAGCGTGATGCCGACGGTCAACGTCAACCACGTGCTCTACCGCCGCTACGAAACCTCCTGGAGCCAGCAGTTCCAGGCCGGCGCGGGTACGTACAGCCAGCGTGACCACGGCACCGGCGGCATGGCGTTGCTGGGCTACGGCCAGCGCTATGCCTGGAACGACGTGTTCGAGGTGGGCGGTTTGTTCAGTGTGATCAACCGGCCCTACGACGGTGACCGGGAAACCGATCTGCGTCTGCTCGTCGACCTCACTTTCCGCTTCTAGAAGAGTTTGAAGATGCCTTTTATTTCGCGTTTCATCCTTCTGCTGGGAGTGCTGCTGGTCAGCGCCTGCGCCCAGCAAGCTCCGGCCTTCGCACCGCCGTCCGAGCGCCCGGTGGCGGCCAATGAAAAACCATGGCCGAAAAACCACGTGCTGGGCATTGCCTACCACGACATCGAAGACCGTGATCCCGATCAGGCGGTGGTGGCGGTGCGCACCGAGCGCATGATCGAGCAACTGGCGTGGCTGCGGGAAAACAACTACAAGCCGGTGACGGTCGATCAGATCATGGCCGCGCGCAAGGGCGGGCCGGAACTGCCGCCCAAAGCGATCCTGCTCAGCTTCGACGACGGTTATGCGAGCTTCTACACCCGTGTGCTGCCGGTGCTGCGTGCCTACAACTGGCATGCGCTGCTGGCGCCGGTCGGCGTGTGGATCGACACACCGCTGAACCAGCCGGTGGATTTCGCCGGTACCCCGCGTCAGCGCTCTGACTTCCTGACCTGGGATCAGGTGCGCGAAATCTCGCAATCCGGCCTCGTGGAAATCGCCGCTCACACCGATGCCAGCCACAAAGGCATCCTCGCCAACCCGCAAGGCAACCTGCAGCCGGCCGCCGCGACCCGGCGCTACGATCCGGTGACCAAACGCTATGAAACCGAGGCGGATTTCCAGGCGCGGATCCGCACCGACGTGGCCACCATTTCGGAGAAAATCCGCAAGGCCACCGGCAAGAAACCGCGTATCTGGGTCTGGCCATACGGTACGGCGGACGGCACTTCGCTGACCGTGGTGAGCGAGCAGGGTTATGAAATGGCCCTGACCCTCGACGACGGTCTCGATGCCTTAGACAACCTGATGAGCAGCCCACGATTCCTCGTCGCCTCCGACCCGGACGGCGAGCATTTCGCCAACAGTATCGTGGCGGTGCAGGCCGATTTCGCCATGCGCGTGGTGCATGTGGACCTGGACAACGTCTACGACCCGGATCCTGCGCAACAGGAAGTGAACCTCGGCAAACTGATCCAGCGCATGGCCGACATGGGCGCCAACACGGTGTTCCTGCAAGCCTTCGCCGATCCGAAAGGCGATGGCCTGGTGCATTCGCTGTACTTCCCCAACCGTCATCTGCCCATGCGTGCCGACATTTTCGACCGTGTCGCCTGGCAGTTGCGCACTCGGGCTCACGTGAAAGTGTTCGCCTGGATGCCGGTGCTGAGTTTTGCGCTGGATTCGAAATTGCCACGGGTCACGCGCTGGGATCCGAAGACCGGCACCACGTCGGTCGACCCGGATCAGTACAAACGGCTGTCGCCGTTCGACCCCGAAGTGCGACGGATCATCGGTGAAATCTACGAAGACGTGGCGCGCCTGACCTCGGTCGACGGCATCCTCTACCACGACGACGCCGTGCTGTCGGACTTCGAGGACGCCAGCCCCGAGGCTCTCAAGGCCTATGCCGCCCACGGTCTGCCGGGCTCGATTGCCGCCCTGCGCGACGATCCGGCGGCCATGCAGCGCTGGACGCGATTCAAGAGCCGCTACCTGATCGACTTCACCAACGAACTGACCGCCAAGGTCCGCGCGATTCGCGGCCCGCAAGTGCTGACCGCACGCAACATCTTTGCCGAGCCGGTGCTCAATCCGCAAAGCGAAGCGTGGTTCGCGCAGAACCTCGACGACTTCCTCGTGAGCTACGACTGGACGGCGCCGATGGCCATGCCGCTCATGGAAAAGCAGACCCATGCGCAATCCGGCCCGTGGCTGGAAGAACTGGTGGCGAAGATCAAACAGCGCCCCGGTGCGCTGGATCGCACGGTGTTCGAATTGCAGGCCCGGGACTGGACGAAAAAGGACCAGGCCGACATCGACGGTGCACAACTGGCCGACTGGATGGGCCGCCTCAAGCGTCAGGGCGCGACGAGTTTCGGCTACTACCCGGACAACTTCCTCGAGAACCTGCCGGACCTGAAAACCGTGCGGCCTGCGCTCTCCAACAAATGGAACCCATGACATGCTGGATAGACTGCTGGCCCTGCTTGTTCTGGCGATTGTCCTCGGCGTACCGCTGGGGCTGATCTTCCTGGTCACCGGGCAATTCCTGATGGACTTCGTGTTCTTCTACCCGCTGTTCATGTCCGGGTTGTGGATTTCCGGCGGCCTGTATTTCTGGCTGCACTGGGAGCGGCACTGGCCGTGGAAGGACGACACGCTGCCGCCACCGCTGGAAGGCGAACCGCTGATTTCGATCCTGATCCCTTGCTACAACGAGGGCGACAACGCCGCCGACACCATTCACGCGGCGCTGGCCCAGCATTACCCGAACATCGAAGTCATCGCGATCAACGACGGCTCCAAGGACAACACCGCGCAAGTGCTGGATGCGCTGGCCAAGGAAGATCCACGGTTGCGCGTGCTGCACCTGGCGGAGAACCAGGGCAAGGCCGTGGCCCTGCGCATGGGCGCCATCGCTGCACGCAGCGAATATCTGGTGTGCATCGACGGTGATGCGCTGCTGGCGCCGAACACGGCGGCTTACCTCGTGGCGCCGATGCTCGACAACGCGCGACTGGGCGCGGTGACCGGTAACCCGCGGATCCGCACGCGTTCGACGCTGGTCGGGCGGGTTCAGGTCGGCGAGTTCTCGTCGATCATCGGGCTGATCAAACGCACCCAACGAGTGTTCGGGCGGATTTTCACTGTGTCGGGTGTGATCGTCGCGTTTCGCCGCACGGCGCTGAACCGGGTCGGCTACTGGAGCCCGGACATGATCACCGAAGACATCGACATCAGCTGGAAACTGCAACTGGACCACTGGAGCATCTTCTACGAGCCCCGTGCCCTGTGCTGGATCCTGATGCCGGAAACCCTGGGCGGGCTGTGGAAGCAGCGCCTGCGCTGGGCCCAGGGCGGTGCCGAAGTGCTGTTCAAGAACATTCGCGGCATCTGGCAATACCGTCACCGTTACCTGTGGCCGCTGCTGTTCGAATACTGCCTGTCGACCGGCTGGGCGTTCACTTTCCTGTTGTCGGTGATTTTCTGGGTGATGGGCAAATTCATGGTCATGCCTGAAGCGATCGCCGTGCATCACCTGATGCCGCCGGCGTTTACCGGGTTGCTGCTGGCGTTTGTCTGCCTGGTGCAGTTCGCGGTCAGCATCATCATCGACCGGCGCTACGAGCCGGGTCTGGGCAAGACCATGTTCTGGGTGGTCTGGTATCCATTGGTGTTCTGGTTCATCAGCCTGCTGACCACGCTGGTCAGTTTTCCCAAGGTGCTGTTCGGCCAGCATCAGAAGCGTGCGCGTTGGGTCAGCCCGGACCGGGGTATCAAACCGGTCGGGGACGACGAAGAGGAGGTCATCAAATGAAAATCATCCGGACCCGCCAGCGACCATTCCTGGTGGTGGTCGATGTGTTCCTCACGGTGCTGGCCTGGGTTGGCCTGCTGTATCTGTTGGTGCGCGGGCTGTGGCCGCTGATCGAAACCCATGCCGGCGGGCCGCGCATCGATAACTCGGCGTTCGAAGCGCTGGGGACCTTGCAGATCTACCTGTGGGTGGCGCTGGTCAACGCCGTCATTCTGATTTCCTGGGCGCGTTATCAACAACGCAAGAGCCGCAGTTTTGCTCAGCGTCGCCTGGCGGCTCCGGTGGTTGACGATGATGGCCTGAGCAAAAGCTTCAAGCTGTGCGATGACCGCCTGCAGAAGCTTCGCAGCCCGGGCGTCATCACCATCCACAACAATCAGGACGGTGACGTCAGCCATGTGGTGCCGCACCTGTGGCCGGTGGAACAGGCGGAATTGCCGCCACCGCTGGCGCCACTGGAGCATCCGCGGGTGATCTTTCTGCATGCCGAGGACGACGATAACCGTGAGCCGGTGAACCGTCTGTAAGCGCGGTGATACCAATGGGCGTCATTTGCCACTGCCACGGCACGAACGGTACAGCTATAGTCTGCAGGCCGAAGACGGCCCAACTGCACAAGGTGCTCCCGGAATGACCCGATTGACCTCTCTCAACCCTTGGCTGGCGGCCGTTGCCGTCGCCCTTTGCGTGCAGTTTCCGGCGCAAGCCCAGGAGCGCTTCACCCTCAGCATTCCCGGTGTTTCGGACAACCGTCTGTTCACTGCGGCGGCAGCCAGTGACGCCGCCGGTTGCGGCGGCAAGAACCAGTCGCCGGCGTTGAGCTGGAACGCCGGCCCGGCCGCGACCCAGAGCTACGCCATCGTGATGCACGATCCGGACGGCCAGAAAGGCCTGGGCGTCGATCACTGGGTTCACTACGGCATCAAGGCCACGACCCGGCAGATCCCGGCCGGCATTGGCACCAAGCCGACCTTCGAAGGCCTGGGGGGCACCAACAGCAAAGGCACGACCACTTATGTCGGCCCATGCCCGCCGACTGGCGACAGTGCGCACCACTACATCATTCAGATCTACGCCCTGGACCTGGCCCCCGACGCCTTGCCGGCCGGCCTGACTCGCGCACAGCTGCTGGAGAAAATCAAAGGCCATGTGCTGCGCAACAGCAGTGCAGTGCGGCGTTATCACCGCTGAAAAAAAATTTCGGCGGCGTTTAACCCGAACTGAAAGGGCTGTCCGTCTCAGAGGTTGAATGGATCAATTCTTCCTCGAGGTCAGCCCCATGTCTCTTCCTTCGATGCTTCTGCGACCCCTTGCTGCCGGTGTGCTGTTGGCCGTCGCCGGTTGCGGCATTTCCTCCAGTCCGGAATCCGCCGCCGTGCCGCCACCGGCACAGCTCCCCTCGAAACCCGTGGTGCAGCAAGAAGTGGTCATGGCCGATCACTCCTTGGCCAAGCGCAGCGCGCTGGCGGTGCCGATGGCCAGTTTTGCACCGATGCCGGCCGGGGAAAGTTATCCACAGGACTATCGCGCCGAGCCGCGTGAGCAATACGAAACCCTGGCGGATAATCCGATCCACAGCGTTGCCGAAACGCCCGTTTCGACCTTCAGTGCCGATGTGGATACTGGCGCCTACGCCAATGTCCGCCGTCTGCTCAATCAGGGACGCCTGCCGCCGGAAGGCGCGGTGCGGCTGGAGGAGATGGTCAATTACTTTCCGTATGACTATGCGTTGCCCACTGACGGATCGCCGTTCGGCGTAACCACCGAACTGGCCGCTTCGCCGTGGAACCCGCACACCCGCCTGCTGCGCATCGGTATCAAGGCGTCCGACCGTTCAGTAGCGGAACTGGCCCCGGCCAACCTGGTGTTTCTGGTGGACGTATCTGGCTCGATGGATCGTCGCGAAGGGCTGCCGCTGGTCAAAAGCACCCTGAAGCTTCTGGTCGATCAACTGCGCGAACAGGATCGCGTGTCGCTGGTGGTGTATGCCGGCGAATCACGAGTCGTGCTGGAACCGACTTCCGGACGGGAAAAGGCGAAAATTCGCACAGCCATCGAGCAGTTGACGGCGGGAGGCTCGACCGCAGGCGCCTCCGGCATCGAACTGGCCTATCAATTGGCACAACAAGCCTTCATCCCCAAAGGCATCAACCGCATCCTGTTGGCCACCGACGGTGACTTCAATGTCGGCGTCAGCGACTTCGACAGCCTCAAGCAAATGGCTGTGGATAAACGCAAGACCGGGATTTCCCTGACCACCCTGGGTTTTGGTGTGGATAACTACAATGAACATCTGATGGAACAACTGGCGGATGCCGGCGACGGTAATTACGCCTACATCGACAATCTGCGTGAAGCGCGCAAGGTGTTGGTGGATCAGCTCGGTTCGACCCTCGCCGTGGTGGCGAAAAACGTCAAATTGCAGGTGGAATTCAACCCGGCGCAGGTCAGCGAATACCGGCTGCTCGGCTACGAAAACCGCGCGCTCAAGCGTGAGGATTTCAGCAATGACAAGGTCGATGCCGGTGAGATCGGCGCGGGACACACAGTGACGGCGTTGTACGAAATTGTCCCCGCAGGCGAGAAGGGCTGGCTGGAACCGCTGCGTTACGGAAAAACCGATGCAGTGGTTTCTGAAAAGAAAGGAGAACTGGCAATGCTGCGTGTGAGATATCAAAAGCCTGAAGGTGGGAAAAGTCTGCTGATCGAGCGTCCAATTACCAATCAAGTCGCGCCGGCCAGCGAGGATCTGCGATTTGCCGCCGCCGTTGCCGCGTTTTCCCAGCAGCTCAAGGATGGCCGCTATACCGGTGATTTCAGCCTCAAGGACACCGAAGCGTTGGCCCGAGGTGCCCGTGGCGATGACCGCTTCGGCCTGCGCAACGAGTTCGTGCAACTGGTGGAACTGGCGCAGAGCCTGCGGACTTCGACCGCCTCCAACACGATGCCGACCGAGCGACGGATTGAATAGTGAGCCGCCTCAAAGGCTTCATCACACAACTGTTTGCCTCCGCAGACAGCCTTGAGGCCAGCAGCGACGAATCGCTGCTGGCCCGTTATCGCGAGGGCGACGGCAAGGCGTTCGAGATCCTGTACGCCCGCCATCGCCAGAGTCTTTACCGGTTTCTGCTCGGGTTGAGCGGCAAACCGGAACTGGCCGAAGAGGTGTATCAGGAAACGTGGCTGAGCCTGATCCGCAGCAGCAGTCAGCCACAAGGCCGGGCGACTTTTCGTACCTGGCTGTTCCAGATTGCCCGCAACCGTCTGATCGATCACTGGCGCAAGCATGGCGCCCATCAACCGCTGCATGACAGTTACGACGAACAGGCCCATGCGGTCAGTGACGATGCGAGCGACCCGGAGCAACTGCTGAGCCTCAGCCGCGACAGCCAACGCCTGGACAGCGCCCTGCAAACCTTGCCCGCCGACCAGCGCGAAGTGTTCCTGCTGCGCGCCCACGGCGACCTCGACCTGGCGCAAATCGCCAGCCTCACCGAAACACCGCTGGAAACCGTCAAGAGCCGCTTGCGCTACGCCCAGCAAAAATTGCGTCGGCTGCTGGCCGAGGAGGTACTGACATGACGGACACCCGCCAGACACCCGAAGAGCAACTGCTCAAGCATTACCGCGAGCAACAGACCGGCGAACCGCCGGCAAATCTCGACGCGTTGATTCTCAGCGCCGCGCATCGCCAGATCCCGGCACCGAAACCGAACCTGTGGCAACGCTGGATCAAGGCCTGCCAGACACCGCGCTATCAGGTGGCTTTCGCCAGTCTGGTCGGCATCGCGCTGATGCTGTCGCTGGTGCATCGCGCGCCGGAACCCGTGGCTCATTACGATTTCGCCCCAGCCGCCAAACCTGCTGCGCCAATGGCTCGTAAAGAGGCCAGCGAATCCCGGACATTATCAGCACCCGCTGGCGCGTTATCCGCACCTGCGCCTGCGCCGATGGCGGAAATGGCTGCGCCGATGCAAAGCGAATCGATCAGCGCCGACAGCGCGGACGAAGCCAAAGTCAGCAAGCGCGCTGCCGCCCCGGCCAATGGCCTCGACGAGCAACTGCGCGAAGTCCTGCGCCTGCGCGAATCCGGTCAATCACAGGCTGCCGATACCCTGTACAACAATCTGCACAAGCGTTACCCGAGCGTGAATCTGGACCTGCGCCTCGAACAAATCCGCCAGAACTGACCGGGTGAACTCTCAGCCATTTGGCATTGCCCCGCAAAAACGCGCACTATCAGGCCATTGCCGATGCGCTGGAGGATGCCGTGGCCCAAAAAATCGACCGCATCGCCCAAATGCTCAACTGCCCGGTGAAGGGTGAGGAACTGCGGCGAGCAGTGACCGAGAGTCGCAAGGAGTTTCTTCTGGCGAAACAGGCAGAAGAGGATCTGGAGGAAGACGTTCTTGATGATGAGTTGATCGAGGACGACGAAGACGATGATGAATATGACGAGTTTGACTGGACGACGGAGTGAGTCGCCAATCAGCACCCACAAAAAAGCCCCAGACCTTACGGCCTGAGGCTTTTTCGTTTCTGTTCATGGCGCACCAGGCGGGATTCGAACCCACGACCCCTGCCTTCGGAGGGCAGTACTCTATCCAGCTGAGCTACTGGTGCAGCGGGCGACATCATACCTAGGTCGGCTCGGGGCGTCCATGCCGGGTTTTGGCGCTTATTGTCAGTGCGCGTGTCGGTCGAAAGCGCTGCATTCCATAAAGCTGTAACGTCCTGCAAAAGGCTCGCTTGGCGCTTTGGCGGGACTGAACTAAGGTTTCGTTGCGGCGCAGGCTGGTTTGCTCGTTGATCTGAAAAATCCGGCAAAAGCGGCGTTTTTGTTCTTTTTTTCGAACGACCTATTGTCCTTTACCCCCTTTGATCCTACGATCCGTTTGAGATTTCAAACGCTCTTTGATCGGGTGCCGAGCCGCACGTGTTTGCAACCGTGCACACTTCAGGTGCTTCAGCCCGGTGAATGATTTCCCTGACGGCAGCCTTGCGAGGCGCCTTTCTACAATCATAATTTTGCTCCGCGCTGGCCGCGGTGCTGTTAAGGAAAGCCGACATGCAGCTTAAAGACACCCAGTTGTTCCGCCAGCAAGCCTTCATCGATGGCGCTTGGGTCGACGCGGACAACGGTCAGACGATCAAGGTCAACAACCCGGCCACTGGCGAAATCCTGGGCACCGTGCCGAAGATGGGCGCTGCCGAAACCCGCCGTGCCATCGAAGCCGCCGACAAGGCGCTGCCGGCCTGGCGTGCACTGACCGCCAAGGAGCGTGCAGGCAAGCTGCGTCGCTGGTTCGAACTGATCATCGAGAACCAGGAAGACCTGGCTCGCCTGATGACCCTTGAGCAGGGCAAGCCACTGGCCGAAGCCAAGGGCGAGATCGTTTACGCCGCTTCGTTCATCGAGTGGTTCGCCGAAGAAGCCAAGCGCATCTACGGCGACGTGATTCCGGGCCACCAGCCTGACAAGCGCCTGATCGTGATCAAGCAGCCGATCGGCGTGACCGCCGCCATCACCCCGTGGAACTTCCCGGCGGCGATGATCACCCGTAAAGCAGGCCCGGCCCTGGCTGCCGGTTGCACCATGGTGCTCAAGCCTGCTTCGCAAACCCCGTTCTCCGCATTCGCTCTGGCCGAACTGGCCCAGCGCGCCGGCATCCCTAAAGGCGTGTTCAGCGTGGTGTCCGGCAGCGCCGGCGACATCGGCAGCGAGCTGACCAGCAACCCGATCGTGCGCAAACTGTCCTTCACCGGTTCGACCGAAATCGGTCGTCAGCTGATGTCGGAATGCGCCAAGGACATCAAGAAAGTCTCGCTGGAACTGGGCGGCAACGCACCGTTCATCGTGTTCGACGACGCGGACCTGGATAAGGCCGTCGAAGGCGCGATCATTTCCAAGTATCGCAACAACGGCCAGACCTGCGTCTGCGCCAACCGTCTGTACATTCAGGATTCGGTCTACGACGCCTTCGCCGAGAAGCTGAAAGCGGCCGTCGCCAAACTGAAGATCGGCAACGGTCTGGAAGATGGCACCACCACTGGCCCGCTGATCGACGAGAAAGCTGTGGCCAAGGTGCAAGAGCACATCGCTGACGCCGTTGCCAAAGGCGCAACCGTGCTGGCCGGTGGCAAGCAGATGGAAGGCAACTTCTTCGAACCGACCATCCTGACCAACGTGCCGAAAAACGCTGCGGTGGCCAAGGAAGAAACCTTCGGTCCGCTGGCGCCGCTGTTCCGCTTCAAAGACGAAGCCGAAGTGATCGCGATGTCGAACGACACCGAGTTCGGTCTGGCTTCCTACTTCTACGCTCGTGACCTGGGCCGTGTGTTCCGTGTGGCTGAAGCCCTGGAATACGGCATGGTCGGCGTGAACACCGGGCTGATCTCCAACGAAGTCGCGCCGTTCGGCGGCATCAAGGCCTCGGGCCTGGGCCGTGAAGGCTCCAAGTACGGCATCGAAGATTACCTGGAAATCAAATACCTCTGCCTGGGCATCTAAGCCGAGAAAGGGATCGCTGCAAACGCAAAGGGCACGAGAGCGCTGTCCCTTTGCGTCGTTTCAAACCGGAATTTTCTCTGCGGCCGGGAACGCCGTGGCAGTCGATCATCGCATGCTGCCACCGCCGATTCCTCCCGCTTAATCCTTGAACCACGCCGCCCGATGAGCGGTGAATGAGGACTGTAATGAGCAAGACTAACGCTGAACTGATGGCCCGTCGTACCGCAGCTGTTCCACGTGGTGTTGGCCAGATCCACCCGATTTTTGCCGAGTCCGCGAAGAACGCGACCGTGACCGACGTTGAAGGTCGCGAGTTCATTGACTTCGCCGGCGGTATCGCCGTGCTGAACACCGGCCACGTGCACCCGAAAATCATCGCCGCCGTGACCGAACAGCTGAACAAGCTGACTCACACCTGCTTCCAGGTACTGGCCTACGAGCCATACGTTGAGCTGTGCGAAAAAATCAACGCTCGCGTACCGGGTGACTTCGCCAAGAAAACCCTGCTGGTGACCACCGGTTCCGAAGCCGTTGAAAACGCCGTGAAGATCGCCCGTGCTGCCACTGGCCGTGCTGGCGTGATCGCTTTCACCGGCGCATACCACGGTCGCACCATGATGACCCTGGGCCTGACCGGTAAAGTCGTGCCTTACTCGGCCGGCATGGGCCTGATGCCAGGCGGCATCTTCCGCGCGCTGTACCCGAACGAACTGCACGGCGTGAGCATCGACGACTCGATCGCTTCCATCGAACGCATCTTCAAGAACGACGCCGAGCCGAAAGACATCGCCGCGATCATCATCGAGCCTGTGCAGGGTGAAGGTGGTTTCTACGTCGCGCCGAAGGAATTCATGAAGCGTCTGCGTGCCCTGTGCGACCAGCACGGCATCCTGCTGATCGCTGACGAAGTGCAGACCGGCGCTGGCCGTACCGGTACTTTCTTCGCCATGGAACAGATGGGCGTTGCCGCCGACCTGACCACCTTCGCCAAATCCATCGCTGGCGGCTTCCCGCTGGCTGGTGTCTGCGGCAAGGCCGAATACATGGACGCCATCGCGCCAGGCGGCCTGGGCGGCACCTACGCCGGTAGCCCGATCGCTTGCGCCGCGGCCCTGGCCGTGATGGAAGTGTTCGAAGAAGAAAAACTGCTGGACCGCTGCAAGGCTGTCGGCGAGCGTCTGGTAACCGGCCTGAAGGCCATCCAGGCCAAGTACCCGGTGATCGGC
The DNA here is from genome assembly GCF_058789255.1 of Pseudomonas sp. FW215-R2. Lineage (NCBI taxonomy): Bacteria > Pseudomonadati > Pseudomonadota > Gammaproteobacteria > Pseudomonadales > Pseudomonadaceae > Pseudomonas > Pseudomonas sp. FW215-R2. The sequence goes on along the minus strand of NZ_JBYTBO010000001.1, from coordinate 538,428 downwards.
GAAGTCCGTGCCCTGGGCGCCATGATTGCCGTCGAGCTGTTCGAAAACGGCGACAGTCACAAGCCAAACCCGACCGCAGTCGCTGCCGTCGTGGCCAAGGCGCGTGACAAGGGCCTGATCCTGCTGTCCTGCGGCACCTACGGCAACGTTCTGCGCGTCCTGGTACCGCTGACCTCGCCGGACGAGCAACTGGACAAAGGCCTGGCGATCATCGAAGAGTGCTTCTCGGAGCTGTAAGCCCGGGCACTGTGTGATCGGATCGACAAAAAACCCGCTTCGGCGGGTTTTTTTACGCTTGCTGAAACACATACCCCGCATTCGAGCTGTATCGAAACGCCAGCATTGGCTAAGGTTCAAGCATTGCAAGGGAGGGCGAGCATGCCTGCCGTCGAATTACCCGCTGTACCCCGAGTCCTGATTGCCGAGGCGGACCCATGGTCTCGTGACCTGCTCAAACAGGTTTTGCTCAACGTGCGCTGCGATGCGCGGCTGGATCTGTGCGCCGATGGCCAGGAGGCGATGACGCTGCTCAGCGAAGTCCCCTATGACCTGGCGATCGTCGACTGGGAGCTGCCCGGTGTCGACGGTTTGAATGTGTTGCGCAGTGTCCGCCAGCGCAAACGCAATCCGCCGCTGCCGTTCATTCTGATGAGCAGCCGCAACGACAGCGCCAGTGTGCGCGAAGCCCTGCCATTGGCGCCGACGGCCTATCTGGCCAAACCCCTGAACATGGAAAGCCTGACCGAGCGTTTGCAGGGGCTGCTGCTCAATGCCGGCGAGGAAGTGTTCTGCGAAGTGCCTGCACTGGCGCCGGGCATGACCCTGTCGGTGTTCCTCGAGCGTCGCCGCGAGCAGGCCGACGGCGCACCGTTGATGACCGACGTACAGGTGGCGGTCAAACGCAGCCTCAACCCCAACGGGCTGGATCTGAAGCTGCTGGAAGAGGAAGTCCGCACCGACCCGCAGATCACCGCCGTGTTGATCGCCGCAGCCAACAGTGCCGCTCAGCATCACGGTGCGGCGGTGCAGACCCTGGCTCAGGCGCTGCATCGCCTGGGCACCGGCCAAAGCATGAACCTGATCCTCGGCCTGGCCCTCAAGCGCAGCGCCAGACTCAGCGATCCATGCCTGGCGGACTACGCGGAGCGCTATTGGGGCCTGTCGCTACACACCGCTGAATACGCGCGTACCCTGGCGCGTCTGCTCGATCTGGATCAGGAACGCTGCTATTGCGCCGGGATGCTCCATCGTCTCGGCGATCTGGCGTTGCTGCGTTGTTTGCAGGAGTGGAAGCAGGCCGGCGGCGAGCTGGATGAACTGGAGGAAGTCGGCGATGCGCTGGCGGAATTCGGTGCGGCGTACGGCTCGGCGTTGCGTACTCGCTGGCGTTTGCCGCTGGAGTTGCGCGAGTTGATTGCATCCGTCTACCAGCTCGGTGGCGGGGTGTACTCCCGCGAAGCGCTGGTGATGAACATGGCGGCGCAAATGGCGCGACTGACCGAGCACGAGGGCGTCGAGGAGCTGGCTAAGAGTCGCACGGCGCGCTTGCTCAAGATCGGGCTGCCGGAGCTGATGCGGATGCGCAAATAGCGCTTGTTCCGCATCAGCGCTGTGTTCAGCCGGAAATGATCCGGTTCTTGCCCTGACGCTTGGCCTCGTACATCGCCGCATCGGCTCGGGCGAACAGGTCGTCGAGGCTTTCGTCTTCCGGGGTGAGGCTGGTGAGGCCCTGGCTGACGGTGATGCCGAAGGCCTGTTCACCGTGGCTGAAGCTCAGACGCTGGATTTCCTGTTGCAGGCGCTCGGCCACCTGCATCGCCATGTCCGGCGCGCAGCCCGGAAAAACCGCAGCAAATTCCTCACCGCCAATCCGTCCGAACAGATCCCCCCGACGCAACGAGGCGCGGCCACTTTCGGCGATTCGTTGCAGCACGTGGTCGCCTTCCGGGTGGCCGTAGGTATCGTTGATCACTTTGAAGTCATCGATGTCCAGCAACAGAAACGCCAGTGGCGCACCCTGCAAACGGGCTTCTTCAAACTCGCGGTTGGCGCATTCGAAGAAGTGTCGACGGTTGCTGCTTTGGGTCAGCACGTCGGTGGTGGCCAGGCGTTGCAGCTCGGTTTCCATCTGTTTTTTCTCGGTGATGTCTTCGGCGATGCCGACGATGATCACCGGTTGTCCCGGTTCTTCCTGGCGGTTGATGAAGCACTTGTCGCTGATCCAGCGCACCTGACCGTCGGCGTCGATGATCCGGTATTCGCGGTCTTCCACGGCGCCTTTGTGCAGCACTTCGGCGAGGCTGCGTTCGGCGTATTCCAGATCCTCGGGGTAGATGCTGTCGCGCCACTGGTTATGGTCGGCGAGCAACAGGGCGGCCGAACGGCCGAAAATCCGTTCATAGGCGGGGCTGACGTAGAGCACCTGACGGGTTTCCCAGTTGAAGGCCCAAAGCACGGCGTTGACGCTGACCAGCAGCGAGCTGAACAGCTGTTCGCGTTCGCTCAGGCGCGCCACTTCGCCCTGGGCGTGCATCAGCGCCATCAGGGTTTGTGCGGCCTCTGGCCACTGGGGAAGGGATGAGTCTTTTTGATTGTTGTTGACCATCGACACGGATCTCAAAGGGCGTGCCGATCAGTCGACAACGGCCACGGGACAGCCCGCCGGGGGTGGCGAAGTGTCTTTGAGATAGGGGATCGGGGGTGAAGTTCCGAAGGGTGCGCCCCGGAACCGGGCGCACCGATCAACGGCATCAGACGGCGGCGGGGCGCAGCGAGTAGGTTTTCAACTGGTCGGCGAATTCGCGCAGGGACTGGATACCGCTGGCCTCGGCCTCGTGTACCCATTCCTTGATGGCCGCGAGCATGTCGTGGCCATTTGCGCTGGTCTTGACCCAGATCTGCTGCAGGGCCAGACGTTTCTCGTAAATTACCTTCAGCGCCTGGCTGTGCTCGAGCATGTTCTGGATGCGCGCGTGGTGGCGATCCTCCAGCAGGCTGGTTTCACGGGAAAGCAGACGCTTGGCGCGGTGGAACTGATGGCGTACCGAATGATCGACCTTGTCCAGCTCCTGCTTGACCAGCGGCCCGATCACCAGCTTGCGGTACTGGGCCATGATCTGGAAGCGGTTGTTGAGGATCGCCATGGCGGTGTCCATGTCCAGGCTGCCCTTGCCTTCGACGCGGTGGGCGATCGGCGCAACGCGCTGCACCTTGGCCAGACGCAGGAAGCTGAAGACCTGGATCCAGGCCCAACCGAGGTCGAACTCCCACTTCTTGACCGACAGTTTGGCCGAGTTGGGGTAGGTGTGATGGTTGTTGTGCAGCTCTTCGCCGCCGATCAGGATGCCCCATGGCACCAGATTGGTCGCGGCATCGCGGCATTCGAAGTTGCGGTAGCCGATGGCATGGCCGAGACCATTGACCACGCCGGCGGCCCAGACCGGAATCCACATCATCTGGATCGCCCAGATGGTGATGCCGATGGTGCCGAACAGCAGCAGGTCGACGACCGCCATGATTGCAATGCCCAGCAACCGGTGGCGGCTGTAGAGGTTGCGCTCGATCCAGTCTTCCGGGCAGTTCTTGCCATAGATGCGCAGGGTCTCGGCGTTCTGCGCTTCCTCGCGGTACAGCTCGGCGCCTTTGCGCAGCACTGTCGACAGACCCTTGACGACCGGGCTGTGCGGGTCATCGACGGTTTCGCATTTGGCGTGGTGTTTGCGGTGGATGGCCGTCCACTCGCGGGTGTTCTGCGCCGTGGTCAGCCACAGCCAGAAACGGAAGAAATGCTTCAGGCCAGCATTCAGCTCCAGGGAGCGATGGGCCGAGTAGCGGTGCAAGTAGACCGTGACGGCAACGATCGTCACATGGGTCATCAGCAGGGTGACGGCGACCAGTGACCAGGCCGACAAGCCAAGAAAACCTTCGTACCACATAGGCTATAGGGCCCTCGATAAAGAAAAAACAGCCGTTGCATTATCACCAAGCACACAGATAAAACCAGTCGCCCTTTCAGATAAGAGATGGCTGGATGTTTCTTGACCTATAATCCCGACATTTTTGTAGGGACATGGACGGCCGAATGTCTGCCTCATACCGCGATGCCTTGCGTGCAGCGCTGCTTTACTTGGTCCTTGCCGTTGTCTGGCTGCAAGGCATTGGCTATTTATTGAACAGTTTCTTCGATAGCTCTGATGAGTTGCTGCGTTGGCAACTGATCAACGGCTATGCCTTTGTGGTGTTCAGCGCCGGTTTGATCTTTCTTGCCCGGGCGCGCCTGTTCGAGTGCCTGGGCATTGGTGCCCGGTTGCGCGAACGCCAGGCGGATCGCGAACGCCTGCGTCAGGCTGCGGCGGTGTTCGACTGCACCCGCGAAGGCGTGCTGGTCACGGATCGGCAGGGGCTGATCGTGCACGTCAATCGCGCCTTCATGGAAATCACCGGTTATCAGCGTGAAGAAGTCATTGGCCAGCAGCCCAGCCTGTTCAAGTCCGGGCACCATCCTCCGGGGTTCTATCAGGCGATGTTCGCCACATTGCAGGCGCAGGATGAATGGAGCGGCGAGATCTGGAACCGTCGTAAAAGCGGCGAGATTTATCCGCAATGGCAGACGATCCGCGTCATTCGGGACGAAGACGGTCGGCTCAGCCACTACGTCGCGGTGTTTTCCGATATCAGCGCGATCAAGGATTCCGAGCATGAACTCAAGCACCTGGCCCACCACGATCCGCTGACCGATCTGCCCAATCGCCTGCTGTTCAGCGATCGCGCCGAACAGGCGCTGGCGTCGGCGCAGACCCACAAGCGCGGCTGTGCGCTGCTGATGATCGATCTGGACCACTTCAAACTGATCAACGACAGCCTCGGCCACAACATCGGTGACCGCTTGCTCAAGGCGGTCGCCGCGCGTTTGCAGGCGCTGTTCGGCTCTGGCATCACCCTGGCGCGGCTGGGTGGTGATGAATTCGCAGTATTGGCGGAAAGTTGTCCACAGCCTGCGCAGGCGGCGGCGCTGGCCCAACGCATTCTCGATGCGCTCAAGGAGCCGTTCTGCCTCGACGGTCATGAACTGTTCATCAACGCCAGCCTCGGCATCAGTCTGTTTCCCAGCGATGCGTTGAGCGCCGAACAGCTGTTGCGCAACGCCGATGCGGCGCTGTTCAAGGCCAAGAGCAGCGGCCGCAACGGCTACGCGCTGTACACCGAAGAACTCACCGCCCACGCCCAGCAGCGGGTCGAGATCGCCTTCGAACTGCGCCGTGCGCTGGAGCAGCAAGAACTGCGGGTTTACTACCAACCGGTGCACGACCTGAAAACCAGCCGCCTGATCGGCGTCGAGGCGCTGGTGCGCTGGGAGCATCCGCAGCGGGGGCTGGTGTCGCCGGCGGAGTTCATCCCGATTGCCGAGCGCACCGGGATGATCTCGGAAATCGACGCTTGGGTCATGCAGCAAGCCTGCCGGCAGATGTGCCAATGGCAGCAGGCCGGGGTCGTGCTGTCGTTTGTCGCGGTGAACGTGTCGTCGCGGCTGTTCGCCCGCCGCGAGCTTTATCAACAGGTGGCGCAAGTGCTGCACGACACCGGGCTGGACCCGGCCTATCTGGAACTGGAAGTTACCGAAAGCGCGGTGATGGACGATCCGGAAGTCGCGCTGGAACAGATGCATCGTCTGCGCGAGCTGGGCATTCGCCTGGCCATCGATGACTTTGGCACCGGTTATTCGTCGCTGCTGCGGCTCAAGCGCCTGCCGGTGCAGAAACTCAAGATCGATCAGGGCTTCGTCGCCGGCCTGCCGTGGGACGAGGACGACGCGGCGATCGTCCGGGTGATCATCGCCCTGGCGCGCAGCATGGGCATGCAGGTACATGCCGAGGGCATCGAGCAGGCCGAGCAGGCGGCGTTCCTGCTGGAGCAGGCCTGCGATCTGGGGCAGGGCTACTGGTTCGGGCGGCCGGTGCCCGAAGCTCAAATCGACTGGACCCGAGCGCCGGCAATCGGCTGACGGTTGTGCACAGCGGGTTTGTAATCGGGCAAATCCGCCGCAAACCCTTGCTGCATCACATAATGTTTTCCAGTTATATAAACATTCTTAAATAGTCTTTTTAAGAATATCCGCGCCTCTCTTATATTGCTCCCACGCCGAACGCAGTGCCGCCCACTGCCAGGCATATCCCATACAAAGGAGCAGCACCATGAGCGCATCCCTGCGTAGCGTTGACGGTCAGGACGAAACCACCATCTTGCGCGAAATCCAGAGCGCCTTGCGCGACCTGCGTTTCGGCGCGGTGGAAATCACTGTGCACAACGCCCAAGTGGTCCAGATCGAACGCAAAGAGAAATTCCGTCTGCAGCAACCGGGTAACAAACCGGCCTGATTCGTAGTCTGCGGCAGCTCCTGCGGGGAGCTGTTGGCAGAAGCTGCCACAGGCTGCGGTCGTTGAATGAGCAACCCGATTCCAGCAATACATAAGAAAAAGCCACCACCAAGAATTCCAGGAGCTTTCACCATGTCGTCGATTCGCCGTTACGCTTTGGCCGCCCTGGCCAGCGCTGTGTTTGCCGGTTCCGCGGTTGCCAAGGATTACGAACTGCTCAACGTTTCGTATGACCCGACGCGCGAGCTGTATCAGGATTACAACGCCGAATTCGTGAAGTACTGGCAGGCAGAGCATGCCGGCGACACCGTGAAAATCCAGCAATCCCACGGCGGTTCGGGCAAGCAGGGCCGTGCGGTGATCGACGGTCTGCGCGCCGACGTCGTGACCCTGGCCCTGGCCGGCGACATCGACGAAATCGCCAAGCTCGGCAAGACCCTGCCGGCCGACTGGCAGAAGCGTCTGCCGGACGCCAGCACCCCGTACACCTCGACTATCGTGTTCCTGGTGCGCAAGGGCAACCCGAAAGGCATCAAGGACTGGGGCGACCTGGTCAAGAACGACGTCTCGGTGATCACTCCGAACCCTAAAACCTCCGGCGGTGCGCGCTGGAACTTCCTCGCGGCATGGGCCTACGGCCTGAAAGCCAACGGCGGCAACGAAGCGAAAGCCAAGGAGTACGTCCAAACCCTGTTCAAGCACGTTCCGGTTCTGGACACCGGCGCCCGTGGCTCGACCATCACCTTCGTCAACAACGGTCAGGGTGACGTGTTGCTGGCCTGGGAAAACGAAGCCTTCCTGGCGCTGAAAGAAGACGGCGGCAAGGATAAGTTCGACATCGTCGTGCCTTCGCTGTCGATCCTCGCCGAACCACCGGTGGCGGTGGTCGACAAGAACGCCGAGAAAAAGGGCAACGAGCAGATCGCCGAAGCCTACCTCAAGCACCTGTACAGCCCGGCCGGCCAGGAAATCGCGGCGAAGAACTTCTACCGCCCGCGTGACAAGGACGTGGCTGCCAAGTACGCCCAGCAGTTCCCGAAACTGGAACTGGTGACCATCGACAAGGACTTCGGCGGCTGGAAAACCGCGCAGCCGAAATTCTTCAACGACGGTGGCGTGTTCGACCAGATCTATCAGGCGCAGTAAGTTTCAATAGCCTAAAACGAGCCCCGGATTTATGTTCGGGGCTTTGCGCGTTCTCAAACCAAGGACTTTTATGTCGCGTCGTATCTCCCCCGTCATACCCGGCTTCGGGCTGACGCTGGGCTACACCTTGGTGTACCTCAGCCTGATTGTGCTTATCCCGCTGGCGGCGATGTTCGTCCACGCCGCCCAACTCACCTGGGATCAGTTCTGGACGATCATCTCCGCGCCCCGCGTTCTCGCCGCACTGAAGCTGAGCTTCGGCACTGCGCTGTGCGCCGCGATCATCAACGGCATCATCGGCACGTTGCTGGCCTGGGTGCTGGTGCGCTACACGTTCCCGGGGCGCAAGGTGATCGACGCGATGATCGATCTGCCGTTCGCCCTGCCGACCGCAGTGGCCGGTATCGCGCTCACTGCGTTGTACACGCCGACCGGGCTGGTCGGGCAGTTCGCCGCCGACCTCGGTTTCAAGATTGCCTACACCCCGCTCGGGATTACCCTGGCGCTGACCTTCGTGACCCTGCCGTTCGTGGTGCGCACGGTGCAGCCGGTGCTGGCTGACATTCCGCGTGAAGTCGAAGAAGCGGCGGCGTGCCTCGGTGCCAAGCCGTTGCAGGTGTTCCGCCACATCCTGCTGCCAGCATTGTTGCCAGCCTGGCTGACCGGTTTTGCCCTGGCGTTCGCCCGGGGCGTCGGCGAGTACGGTTCGGTGATTTTCATCGCCGGCAACATGCCGATGAAAACCGAGATCCTGCCGCTGCTGATCATGGTCAAGCTCGACCAGTACGACTACACCGGCGCTACCTCCATCGGCGTGCTGATGCTGGTGGTTTCCTTCGTCCTGTTGCTGCTGATCAACTTGCTGCAGCGGCGCATCGAAACCCCATAAGGAGGCGCGAACCATGTCCCAATCGTCTATTGCGGCCGCTTCCTCGGCCAACGCCGCCCGCCGTGGCAGCGCCACTTCGCGCAGAATCCTGATCGGCCTCGGCTGGCTGATTTTCTTCCTGTTTCTGCTGTTGCCGCTGTTCATCGTGGTGTCGCAGGGTTTGAAGAACGGCCTCGGTGCGTTCTTCACCGCGATCTTTGAACCGGATGCCTTGTCGGCGCTGAAACTCACGGTGATCGCCGTGCTGATTTCGGTGCCGCTGAACCTGGTGTTCGGTGTCAGCGCCGCGTGGTGCGTGAGCAAATACTCGTTCCGTGGCAAGAGTATGCTGGTGACGCTGATCGACCTGCCGTTCTCGGTGTCGCCGGTGATCGCAGGTCTGGTCTATGTGTTGATGTTCGGCGCCCAGGGCCTGTTCGGGCCGTGGCTGCAGGATCACGACATCCAGATCGTCTTCGCCCTGCCGGGCATCGTGCTGGCGACGATCTTCGTCACCGTGCCGTTCGTGGCCCGTGAGCTGATCCCGCTGATGCAGGAACAAGGCACTCAGGAAGAGGAAGCCGCGCGTCTGCTCGGCGCCAATGGCTGGCAGATGTTCTGGCACGTGACCGTCCCCAACATCAAATGGGGCCTGATCTATGGCGTGGTGCTGTGTACCGCGCGGGCCATGGGTGAGTTCGGTGCGGTGTCGGTGGTTTCCGGGCACATTCGCGGGGTGACCAACACCTTGCCGCTGCACGTCGAGATCCTCTACAACGAATACAACCACGTGGCCGCGTTCGCCGTGGCGAGCCTGTTGCTGATCCTGGCGCTCTTCATCCTGCTGCTCAAGCAGTGGAGCGAAAACCGTATCAACCGCCTGCGCGCCAGCGCCGCGGAGGAATAATTCATGTCGATCGAAGTGCGTAACGTCAGCAAGAATTTCAACGCGTTCAAGGCGCTGGACAACATCAGCCTGGACATCCACAGCGGCGAGCTGGTGGCGCTGCTCGGTCCGTCCGGCTGCGGCAAGACCACCTTGCTGCGCATTATTGCCGGTCTGGAAACCCCGGATAACGGCAACATCGTGTTCCACGGCGAAGACGTTTCCGGCCACGACGTGCGGGATCGCAACGTCGGTTTCGTGTTCCAGCACTACGCCCTGTTCCGCCACATGACGGTGTTCGACAACGTCGCATTCGGCCTGCGCATGAAGCCGAAAAACCAGCGCCCGAGCGAAAGCCAGATCGCGACCAAGGTTCACGAGCTGCTGAACATGGTGCAACTGGACTGGTTGTCGGATCGTTATCCGGAGCAACTGTCTGGCGGCCAGCGTCAGCGTATCGCTTTGGCTCGCGCCCTGGCGGTAGAACCGAAAGTGCTGCTGCTCGACGAGCCGTTCGGTGCCCTCGACGCCAAGGTGCGTAAAGAGCTGCGCCGCTGGCTGGCGCGCCTGCACGAAGACATCAACCTGACCTCGGTGTTCGTGACCCACGACCAGGAAGAGGCGATGGAAGTGGCTGACCGCATCGTGGTGATGAACAAGGGTGTGATTGAGCAGATTGGCTCACCGGGCGATGTCTACGAAAACCCGGCCAGCGATTTCGTCTATCACTTCCTCGGCGATTCGAACCGTCTGCATCTGGGTGATGACAACCACGTGCTGTTCCGTCCGCACGAAGTGTCGCTGTCGCGGCATGAGCTGGAGGATCACCACGCCGCTGAAGTTCGCGATATCCGGCCGCTGGGCGCGACCACGCGGGTGACGTTGAAGGTTGAAGGTCAGACGGATCTGATCGAGGCGGAAGTGGTGAAAGACCACGACAGCCTGACCGGGTTGGCGAAGGGGGAGACGTTGTTCTTCAAGCCGAAGGTTTGGCAGAAAGTCGCCAACGTTTGATCTTGCGCGTTCCCACGCTCTGCGTGGGAACGCCGCGGGATGCATTCCCACGCAGAGCGTGGGAACGAGCGAATCAGCCTGTATTCAGACAGCCGCACGATTCGGATTGACCCGCACCACACCCGCCCTCGCTTCAATCTGCTCTTTCAGCTCATGACGCATCCCGAGCATGAACGCCAACTCGGCCACCACAAACAGCGGCCCGACAATCAACCCGCTCAAGTCATCGACGAACGCCGGTTTGCGCCCTTCATAGTGGTGCCCGACAAACTGTATCACCCAGCCAATCACGAACATCGCCAGACCGCTGCTGAGCCAGACCATGGTGCTCTGCTGTGCCAATACATGCCCGGCCCAGACGGAAAGCCCCATCAGCACCGTCATCAACACACCGAGTTTCACTTCCAGTCGCAGGTAAAACCACGCCGAGGCCAGCGCCAAGATAACGGCAGGCGAAATCCACAATCCGCCCACCGACCATTCCGGCCGCGACAACAGCACGGCCACCGCCACCACAATCAGCGGAATCCCGATAAAGTGGCTGGCGATGTTGCGCGGGTCACGGTGGTAAGCGGCGTATTGACTCAAATGATCGACGAGGCTTTTCATTGTTGTTCCTCCTGTAGGGTGATCGAATCATGCCCCGGGTAAACGGTTCGCTCTGTCAGGCAGGCGACAATCTTTAGGAGAACGCATGGATAAGGTCTGGCGCGAGCGCCTGCTGACCGGGCAATGGTTCAGTCATCTGCCTTCGTCCTTTCAGGATAGTCTGCTGGCGACGGCCAAGGAGCGGCGGCTGGCGGCGGGGCAGCGGCTGTTCCAGCGCGGCGATGCGCCATGCGGGTTGTACGCGGTGCTCGACGGCGCAGTGCGCATCGGTGCGGTCAGCGAGCAGGGCAAGGAGGCATTGCTGAGCCTGGTGGAGGCGCCGCACTGGTTCGGCGAAATCTGCTTGTTCGACGGTCAGCCACGCACCCACGATGCTTATGCGGTCGGGCCTTGCACCCTGCTGAACATTCCTCAGGCCACGCTACTGAAGCTGCTCGACGAACACCCCGTTTACTGGCGGCATCTGGCCTTGCTGATGAGCCACAAACTGCGTCTGACCTTCATCAACCTTGAACAGCTGAGCCTGCTGCCGGCCCCGGCGCGTCTGGCTCATCGCTTGCTGATGATCGCCGAAGGCTACGGCGAACTCGATCCGCCACGCCGGGTGCTGCAACTGCCTCAGGAGCAACTGGCATCGATGCTGTCGCTGTCGCGCCAGACCACCAACCAGATCCTCAAGGAGCTGCAGGGGCAGGGGATTATCGGCTTGAGTTATGGCGAAATCGAAATCCTCGACGCCACGCGATTGCGCGCGCTGGCGACACTCTGATCGCTACCGATCAATGGCTTACGAACCGCGATAAGTGGAGAAGCCATACGGGCTCAGCAGCAACGGAATGTGGTAGTGCTGATCCGTCTGCTCCACTTTGAAAATCACCGGAATCTCCGGGAAAAACGTCTCGTGCTTCGTCTTCTCGAAGTACTCGCCGGTCTTGAATACCACTCGATATTCACCCGCCTCGAACGGTTTGTTCGCCGGGAACAGTTCGGCGATCCGCCCCTGTTCATTGGTAGTGCCCTGCGCCAGCGGCTGCCAGTTCTGGCCCACGTGGCGTTCCAGTGTCACGTTGATACCCGGCGATGGCAGACCGTTTTCCAGATTGAGTACGTGTACGCTCAGCGGGTTGCCGGCGGCCAGCGCCAGGCTCGAAAAAGCGCTCAGGCCGAGCGCGGCGAAAGTCATGCGCAGTGGGGTCATGGTGATGCTCCTGGGTTCAAGTACGGTTGATGGACAGGCCGACGATTTCGGCGGCCTTGATCGCGCATTTTTCGTCCTGCTCGCCGCCACCGGAACCGGCCACGCCCATGGCGCCGACCAGTTCTTTGCCGGCAAACAACGGGATGCCGCCACCGAGCAACAGCAATTTATCGAGAGTGTTGAGGTTGACGGCTTCCGGGTTGCTTCGGGCACGCTCGGCGAACAACCGGGTCGGGGTTTTCGTCGACAGCGCGGTGTAGGCCTTGCGTTGGCTGGCGACGGTGTTGTGCGGGCCGATACCGTCGCCGCGCAAGGTCACCAACAGGTTGCCGCCCCGGTCGAGCACCGACACCGTGCCGGTGCAGTTTTCCAGCGTCGCATCGGCCAGCAGCCGAGCGGTTTTCAGATCGAGATCGGCGTGGCGGGGTAGCTCAGGTGCGGCGAACGCGGCAGTGCCGAGGCCGATTGCCAGGCTGGCAACCAAGTATTTAGCGGACATGGACAGGCTCCAGAAGCGAAGGCCGCCACCTTATCCGCCGGTCCCCGTCGAAACCTCGTCAGTCGGATTACAAGTTTGTAATGGGCAACGCCGCGGAAGGGGCCTAGCCTGTGCCTCTGAATAATCGAGGTGTGCCATGCGTTTGCTGGTTGTAGAAGATGAAGCCAAAACCGCGAATTTCCTCGCCAAAGGGCTGGGTGAGTCGGGTTTTGCCGTGGATGTGGCGCTGAATGGCCTCGACGGGCGCTACTTCATCGAGCAGCAGGACTACGACCTGATCATCCTCGATGTGATGCTGCCAGGCCTCAACGGCTGGCAATTGCTGCAACTGATCCGTCAGCGTGGCGCCACGCCGGTTCTGTTCCTGACGGCGAAGGATGCGATCGAAGATCGCGTGCGCGGTCTCGAACTGGGGGCCGATGACTATTTGCTCAAGCCGTTCGCCTTCGCCGAATTGCTCGCGCGGGTGCGCACGTTGTTGCGGCGCGGGCCGATGCGCGAAGCCGAGTCGTACAGCATCGCCGATCTGGAAATCGACGTGCTGCGCCGCCGGGTCAGCCGAGGCGGTCAGCGTATCGCCCTGACCAACAAGGAATTCGCCCTGCTGCATTTACTCGCCAGCCGTCAGGGCGAAGTGCTGTCGCGCACGCTGATTGCCTCGCAAGTGTGGAACCTGAATTTCGACAGCGACACCAACATGGTCGAAGTCGCAGTGCGCCGCTTGCGTTCGAAAGTCGATGATCCGTACATGCCCAAACTGATCCACACGGTGCGCGGGGTCGGCTATCAACTGGAAGCGCCCGACGATGCGCGCTAGATCCATTGCCTGGCACCTGGCGCTGGCATTCGCTGCAGTCTGTGCCTTGGTGCTCAGCGCGATTGGCGTGTTCCTGTATCGCTCGCTGGCCTCGGAAATCGCCTGGCGCGACGACATGGCCTTGCTCGGTCGTCTGGAACAGGTAAGCGCGCTGCTCGCCGACAGCGACAGCCTCGACGCCTTGCAGGCACGGCCACGGCTGTACCAGAACATGCTTGGCAACCTCGACAGTCTGCTGTTGGTGCAACGTGCGGACGGCTCGAACGTGATCGCGATCAACCCCCGCCAACGCGCACTTCCGACCGTGCGGGCCATTCCGCGAGAGCAACCTCCGCAACGCAGCGATGTGCTGACCTGGCAGGCGCCCGACGGTGTCGAGTTGGCGCTGTTGTCAGGTCAGGCCCAAGGCCCGAATGGCGAATCGCTGACCGTGATCGCCGGCAAGGTATTGAGCGAACGCGAGCAGATGCTCGGCAGTTATCGCCTGCGTTTGTACCTGGCTGTCGGACTCGGTGCTTTACTCGCCTTTGCCCTCGGGTTGGTTTTGTTGCGCCGGGGTTTGCTTCCTCTGCGCAAGCTGAGCGAGGCGGTGCGCGGTATCGACCTGCGCAGCCTCGATCAACGCTTGCCCGCAAAAGGCACACCAGCGGAATTGCTCGAACCGGTGCAGGCGCTCAACGGCATGCTCGTGCGGCTGGACGACGGCTTCCAGCGCCTCTCGCAGTTTTCCGCCGACCTTGCCCATGAAATCCGCACGCCGCTGCACACCTTGCTCGCGAGCAATGGCCAGGCACTAAATCACCCACGCAGCAGCGCGGAGTATCAGGAAGTGCTGGCGTCAAACATGGAAGAATTCGAACGGCTCAAGCGCATGGCCGAAAACCTGATGTTTCTCGCTCGCGCAGAACAGGCGGAGCGGGCGCTCGATTTGCGCACACTGAAGTTGCACGAAATCGGCAGTGAGTTGTGCGAGTACTTCGAAGCCCTGGCCGATGACCGTGGAATCCGCCTCGAAAACACGCTCAGCGGAGATTTGCTGGCCGATCAGCAACTGCTGCAACGCGCCTTGGGCAATCTGCTGGCCAACGCCGTACGCCATGCCGACGCAGGTTCGGTCATCAGCCTGTGCCGGCGCGATGAGCCAGGCGTGTGCTGGTTGCAAGTCCACAACCTTGGCCCGGTCATCGCGGATGAGCATCTGGGCAGACTGTTCGATCGCTTCTACCGCGTCGACCCATCCCGCGCCGAACCGGGAGATTCCGGCGGATTGGGATTGGCGATCGTGCAGTCGATCATGCAATTGCATGGGGGGCAGGTGCGGGTGAGTAGTGATGTGCAGGTTACGGTTTTTGAGCTTGGATTTGTAACCAGTCGCTAATCGGCCCGCACATGCCGTTTCATCTAAGCTAGACTCGCCCTGAATTGGCATCAAATACGATGCATATAATTTTAATTACACTTTCTTGCACTGCATATAATGCACTGGTGTGTCATGGAACAGTTGGGTGAATTGATCAGAACTCTGCGCAAAGCGCAAAAACTCTCGCAACAGGCGCTGGCGCAACGTTACGGCATGAGCCGCGCCACCATTTCGGGTATCGAAAACAATACGATTTCTGAAATTGGTCTGCGCAAAGTCGAGGCGATCCTCAACGGCTTTGGCTATGAGCTGACTGCGGTTCCAGTGAGAGCGCAACGCCCGACACTCGACGCGTTGCAGAAGGTCAATTTCCATGACTGAGCCGACAGATCGCTTGCACATCACCGTCGCTGATAGCCTGGTCGGAACGCTCGGTCGAGGGCAGCCGGGCATGGACAGTGTGTTCAGCTATCGCGAGGACGCCATCGACGAAAATGCGGTGTCGCTGACAATGCCGACCCGGCTGGAGAGCTACGGCTGGGAGCGGGGCATTCATCCCGTTTTCGAAATGAATCTGCCGGAAGGCGCGTTGCGCGATGAGCTGGTTCGACGCTTCAGTAAGGCCGTCCGCGGTTTTGATGATTTCGCCTTGCTCGCTATTGTCGGACCGCATCAGTTGGGGCGGCTGGCGATTACCAGTGAGTCGGCAACCGAGCGTCAGCCCGAAACATCACTGGCCGAGCTTCTGGTGCATGACGGTGCCCAGGGACTGTTCGATGACTTGTTACAGAAGTACGGCCAATACTCCGGGGTTTCGGGCGTGCAGCCCAAAGTGCTGGTACGCGATAGCGCGGCAGCAGTTGATCGCCTGACTCACCGAGGCTCCACACATCTGCTCAAAGCCTTCCATCCCGAAGAGTTTCCCGAGCTGGCGACCAACGAGTACTTCTGTATGCGCGCCGCCGCGCTTAGCGGACTTGAAGTGCCAAAGTTTGAATTGAGTGAGCAGGGCAAGTTTCTGGTGGTCGAGCGTTTTGACCTGATTGAGCACGGCTATCTGGGTTTCGAGGACTTTTGCGTACTCAATGGTTGGCCTTCCAGAGCCAAGTACGATGGTTCTTACGAAGGCGCTGCCCGACAGATCAAGGCCTTTGTTTCGCCTGCGCTGTTGAGTCAGGCGCTGGAAGCTTTTTTCAAGATCGTAGCGCTGTCAGCGGGACTGAAAAACGGCGATGCGCATCTGAAGAACTTCGGTGTGCTGTATGACCATTGCGGTGCGCAGGCTTCGATCCGGCTGGCCCCGGCTTACGACATCATCACCACATCGGTTTACATCAGGAACGACAGCCTGGCCTTGCTGTTGGGCGGGTCGAAGGCATGGCCCAAGCACAAGGCGCTCATCCGCTTCGGTCGTACGGCGTGCAATCTCACTGAAGGCCGGTGCAATGAACTACTGCTGCAGGTTGTTCATGGCATGCAGACGGCGATGGAGGAAATGCTTGAGCATTGCCGAACCCATCAGTCGTTCGCAGAGGTGGGTGTGGCAATGATCGAGCAGTGGGAATCCGGGATAGAACGCAGTCTGACCAAGAGTTGAGCGACCCATGTGTGATCAGCGCAACTGATCCCGAAACTGCCCCGGCGTCATTCCCGTCCAGCGTTTGAACGCGCGACTGAAGCTGCTCGTATCAGCAAACCCCAACAGATAACTGACCTCGCTCAACGAGCAGTGCGGATCCCGCAGGTGCAGCAGCGCCAGGTTCTCGCGGCTCTCATTCAGCAGCGTGTCGAAGCGACAACCCTCGTCCGCCAAGTGCCGTTGCAGGCTGCGCAGGCTCAGGTGCAAGGCCTGGGCGATGCGTTCGGCACTGGGTTCGCCTTCGGGCAGTTGTTCTTCGATGGCGTCGCGGACTTTGCGCTCCCAGGTCAGCGGCTTGAGCTGGGCGAGGGTGCGTTTGAGCACTGCTTCGTTGTGCTCGGCCAGTTCCGGGTTGGCGTCGTCGAGGTGGCTGTCGAAGTCGGTGAGGGCAAATTCGATGCGGTCTTCTTCGGCGGCGAAATGCACGGGTGAGCGGAACACTTTGTGCCACTGGTGCTCATCGGCCGGTGCAGGCCGACGCAGATACACCGCCAGTGGCGCGTAGTCGCGGCCCAGGCGATTGCGGCAGGTGCGCACGTAGATTGCGGCGAAGGCGTCGATGGCTTCGAACGCCGGGGCCGGGTTGTCGGCCGGGATCTTGAGGCGAAACCGGTAGCGGTCTTCGGTGCGCGTCAGCTCCAGTTCCAGTGCGTCGCTGACCACCTGGTGATAACGCACGATCCGCTCGAACACTTCCCGCAAGCTGCCGCTGGCCACCAACGCGTATCCCAGCGCGTGAAATGTCGTGGGGCTGACGAATCGCGACACCCGCAAACCGATCGCCGGATCACCGCTGACCTGCACCGCGATTTCCCACAGGCGCGTGGTGGCGGACAACGGATAGCGGGCGTTCGGGTCGTCCATCAATTGTGGATCGAGCCCGGCCTGCTGGCACAGGGCAGTGCTGTCCAGCCCCAGCGCGTCGAGTTGCTTGCGCAGGGCACGGGTCCAGCTGGCGAGAGAAGTCGGTTCCTTCATGCTGATTGGCGCTTCCGGTCAACAGGTTGGCGTTCTCGGCTACCGCGTTCGGAACTTGCACAGGGCAGGATGCGAACATCAATAACCAGAGGATGGAAGCATGGACCGTACTTCTGCAAGTCCCCAGCGACACAATGCTGCCCAGCGATCAGCGCATATTCGCGAAGTGGTGCTGGCCAAAGGCGTCGAGCTGCGCGAGCGCTACCCGATTCTCAACCATCAGGACGCCCTCGGCGCGGGGATTCTGGCCTTCGCGCTGGCCGGGATGATCGGTTCGGCGGCGCTCTACATCAGCGGGCACATGGCTTGGTGGGTATGCCTGTTGCTGAACGCGTTTTTTGCCTCGCTGACCCATGAGCTCGAACACGACCTGATTCACAGCATGTATTTCCGCAAACAGCGCGTGCCGCACAACCTGATGATGGGCCTGGTGTGGCTGGCGCGGCCGAGCACGATCAACCCGTGGATCCGTCGTCATCTGCACCTCAATCACCACAAGGTGTCCGGCACCGAAACCGACATGGAAGAGCGGGCGATCACCAACGGTGAACCCTGGGGATTTGCGCGGTTGCTGATGGTCGGCGACAACGTGATGTCGGCGTTCATCCGCATGCTGCGGGCCAGGACATGGACGCACAAGTTCAGCATCATCAAACGCTCGCTGAAGGTCTACGCGCCGCTGGCGCTGGTGCATTGGGGTGCGTGGTATGTGTTTCTCGGTTTCCATGCGGCCAATGGCATCGCCTACTTGATGGGCTCGCCGATTGAATGGTCAGCGACCACGTTGTCGGTGATGCAAGTGATCGACATCGCTGCTGTGGTGATCATCGGGCCGAACGTGTTGCGCACCTTTTGCCTGCACTTCATCAGTTCGAACATGCATTACTACGGGGATGTGGAGCCGGGTAATGTGCTTCAGCAGTGCCAGGTGTTGAATCCTTGGTGGCTGTGGCCGTTGCAGGCGTTCTGCTTCAACTTCGGCAGCAGTCACGGGATTCATCATTTTGTGGTGAAGGAGCCGTTCTACATTCGCCAGCTGACGGTGCCGGTGGCGCACAAAGTGATGCGGGAGATGGGGGTTCGGTTTAACGATTTCGGGACGTTCGGGCGGGCGAACCGGTTTGTTCGCAAAGAAGAGGTGGTGCAGAAAGAAGTGCAGACGGCTCAGGCTTGAAGGTATTCGAAGCTATCGCCGGCCAACCGGCGATAGCGTTGTATCCGGCAATCTCAATCCGGCTGAAACGGCGATTCACTCAAAATCACCCCGGTCTCCTCCACATACCGCTGCCAATGCTCGATCAGCGCTTCAAGCCTCTGCGGCTGACTCGACGCCAGGTCATGAATCTCCCCCGGATCACTGCCCAGATCATAAAGCTGCCAGGTCGCCGGCCCCACTGGCCCGGGGATCCACACCGCCTTCCACTGCCCCTGCCGAATCGCCCGGCGCCCGAACAGTTCCCAGCCGGTAACGGTGTGTTCGTCATGCACCTGCGCCGTTTCGCCGGACAAGAACCCCAGCCACGATTTGCCACGCAACGGCGCCACCGGTTTGCCGTGCCACTGCTTGCCCGGATGGCGCACGCCGGCCAGATCGAGAATGGTCGGCGTGATGTCCATCACCGTGCCGAAACCATGGCTGATCTGCCCCTTCAGCGGCAGCTGCGGATAGTGCAACAGTGCCGGAACGCGAATCCCGCCCTCGGTGGTGAACGCCTTGAACA
Source organism: Pseudomonas sp. FW215-R2 (assembly GCF_058789255.1). Classification (NCBI taxonomy): domain Bacteria; kingdom Pseudomonadati; phylum Pseudomonadota; class Gammaproteobacteria; order Pseudomonadales; family Pseudomonadaceae; genus Pseudomonas; species Pseudomonas sp. FW215-R2. The sequence goes on along the minus strand of NZ_JBYTBO010000001.1, from coordinate 519,319 downwards.
GGCGTGAGGGCGCGGTCGCCACCTGCGCCCAGTTCGGCCCGTACCAGACGTAGGAGTTGGCGCGGCCGATGTTGTCGAGGCTGTTGTCGTAATGCTGGCTCAGGTAAGTCACCAGCTCCGGGCCGAATTTCGGGAAAGCCTCCAGCAGCGCGCCTTCGGCACCGTTGTCGGACATGAACAGGATGAAGGTGTTGTCGAGTTGGCCTTGCTGGCGCAGGTAGTCGACGACGCGGCCGATGTTCCAGTCCATGCGCTCGACCATCGCGGCGTAGACCTCCATCGCCCGCGCGGAAATCTGCTTCTGCTCATCACTCAACGCAGCCCATTGTGCGGTCAGCTGGATCAGCGGATGCGGCTCGACATCCGGCTCGATCAGCCCCAGCGATTTGAGTTTTTCCAGACGCTCGAGGCGCAAGACTTCGGGGCCCGCGTCGTAGCGGCCACGGTATTTTTCGACGATGTCGGCGGGTGCCTGCAACGGCCAGTGCGGCGCGGAAAACGGCAGGTACGCGAAGAACGGCCGGCTCTGATCGCGCTCTTTGAGGTACTGCAACAGCTTGTCGCCGAAAGCGTCGGAGGAATAGAAATCCTTGGGCAATTCGTCGATGAAAGTGTCGTCTTCGATGTACAGCGCAGGGGTGGATTTCAGCAATCCCGGCGTGTGTTCATCGTAGGTCGGTTCGAATCCGTAGTGGTTCGCGGCGCCGGGCAGCAGCGAGAACGAGCGCTCGAAGCCACGGGCGTGGGGCGCCAGTTCGGCGGTCAGGCCCAGGTGCCATTTGCCGCTCATCAACGTCTGGTAGCCGGCCTCGCGCAGCAACTCCGGCAACGCGACGACGCGGTCGTTGAGGTAACCCTCGTAACCCGGTTTGCCGATCAGTTCCGGCGTCAGCGTTTCGGCCATGGTACCGATGCCGGCGATGTGGTGATCGGTGCCGGTGAGCAGCATCGAGCGGGTCGGCGAGCAGGTCGGTGCAGTGTGAAAGTCGGTCAGGCGCAGGCCGTTGTTGGCCAGGGCATCGAGGTTCGGTGTGGCGATTTCGCCGCCGAAGGAACCGATGTCGGAGAAGCCGAGGTCATCGGCCAGAATCACCAGAAAGTTGGGACGTTGCGGCATCAACAGGCTCCTGTTCAGCAGGCAATGAACGACAACGGCAGATCACGGATCTGTACCGGCACGCTCGGTTGGTAATGGTCATCACTGGTCAGTTCGTGCAGCAGTTCTTCGCGCAATTGGTGGAAGTCGAAACTGCTGCGCTGGCGCGGATGGGGCAGGGCGATGTCCACCACCTGTTTGATCCGGCCGGGGCGCGGTTCCATCACCACCACGCGATCAGCGAGGAAAATCGCTTCCTCGACATCGTGAGTGACCAGAATCGTGGTGATTTTTGCCCGTTCACGAATCGCCAGCAGCTCGTCCTGCATCTGCTGGCGGGTCAGCGCGTCGAGGGCGCCAAAGGGTTCGTCGAGCAGCAGGATCCGTGGGCTCGCCACCAGCCCGCGAGCAATCGCCACGCGCTGCGCCATGCCACCGGAGAGTTGATGCGGGTAGGCGCGGGTGAAGTCGCGCAGGCCCACCAGTTCGATGAAGTCGTTGATGCGTTGCTGCTTTTCGGAGGCAGCCAGCGGTTCGTTGACCAGGCCCAGGCCGATGTTGTCGGCCACCGTCAGCCACGGGAACAAACGGTGTTCCTGAAACACGATGCCGCGTTCGCCGCCGATCCCGCTGACGGCTTTGCCATCGACCGTGATCTGCCCGCGAAACTGTGTGTCGAGGCCCACCAGCAAGCGCAGCAGAGTGGATTTGCCGCAGCCGCTGGAGCCGACGATGGCGACGAATTCGCCCTCGGCGATGTCGAGGTTGAATTCGCGAATCGCCTCCAGTTCGAAGCCGTCGACGTCGAAGGATTTGCCTACGTGGGTGAAGCTGACAATCGGTGCGTTCATGCGTGTCTCCAGCGGGTGGCGCGGATTTCCAGGCGTTGGCCAATGAGGTTGAGCAGGGCGCCGGTGAGGCCGACCAGCAGCATCCCGGCCATGATCAGGTCCATGCGCAGCAGTTGTTGGGCGCCGATCATCTGGCTGCCGATGCCGCCGTTGGACGGCATGAAATATTCGGCGCCGATGGTGCCGAGCCAGGCGTAGATCAGGCTCAGTCGAAGCCCGGCGAAAATCCCTGGCGCGGCGCCCGGCAGCACCAGTCGGCGCAGGCGTTGAGCGAGGCTCAGGCGCAGCACCTGCGCGGCTTCGTTGAGTTGTGGCGAAAGGTTGGCGACGCTGCGCTGGGTGGCGACGAACAGCGGGAAAAACGCGGCAAGGGCGACGAACACCCACTTGGCCAACTCGCCCAGACCGAACCATGCGGTCAACAGCGGCACCCAGGCGAAAATCGCGATCTGCCGCAGCGCGGCGAGAGTCGGGCCGAGCACGCGTTCGCTGGTGCGCGAAAGACCCAGCAGCAAACCCAGAACGAGGCCGAGGCCGCCGCCAATCAACAGGCCGCCGAGTGTGCGACCCAGGCTCAGGACCATGCCCGAGATCAACGTGCCATCGAGCAATCCGTTTTTCGTCGCCTCAAGCACCGCCAACGGGCTGACCAGAATGTTGGCGTCGACCCATTGCTGATCGACCGCCAGTTGCCACAGCGCAAACAACCCCAGCGGCAACAGCCACGGCTGCACGCGCTGCCAGCCTTCATAGCGCGGCCCGCGACGAATTTCTGCCGTGGCCGGGTGCGGCCAGTGCACCAGTTTTCTGTCCAGCCGGCCGATGCCGCGATCCATCGCCACGCCGATCAGGCCGATCACCACGATGCACACGAACACGATGTCGAGCATGAACAGCTGCCGCGCCCAGACCATCAGGTAACCGATGCCCTCGCTGGAGGCCAGCAGTTCCACCGCGAGCAATGAAGTCCAGCCAGCGGCCAGCGCCAGACGCACGCCGGCCATGAACGCCGGGAGGGCGGCGGGCAGCACCAGTCGGCGGATCAGCAGGCGTGGCGGCAGGCGCAACACGGCGGCGGCTTCGCGCAGTTTCGGTTGTGCGTCACGCACGCCGACCAGTGTGTGCAGGGTCACCGGCACCACGATGGCCTTGACCAGCACCACCAGTTTCAGTGTTTCGCCGATACCGAAAAACACCATGAACAGCGGAATCCACGCCAGCGTCGGCACCTGGGCCAGACCGGCGAAGGTCGGAAAGATGAGGCGTTCGAGGCGACGGCTGAACCCCAGCGCTGCACCGAGTACGGCACCAGCCGAGATCCCGGCGAGCAGGCCCCAGAACAGTCGTTGCAGGCTGATCCACAAGTGACTCCACAACTCGCCCTGGGACAGCTCGACGGCACTGCTCCACACCAGCGATGGCGCCGGCAGGATCTGTTCGCTCATCCATTGATTGCGCGCCGCCAGCCACCACAGGGCGAACAGTCCAAGCGGCAGTAGCCAGGGTAAAACGCGGTGGCTCAGGCTTGGCCAAGTGCGCCGGTTTTTCAACGGCGGTGCGGCCAGTGGCAGGCTGAGCAGGGATTCACGGGCCATGGGTGACCTCCGTTGTCGGGTTGGATCGAGTCAGCGGAATTAGCTAAAAACCAATTGTTATAAGTAAATTAAAAAATAATCATTTTGGAGATAAGCAGCGCCATTTAAGGCCTCCAGCCCTGCACGCATCCAATGCATTCGAAGAATATTTTCGATGCTCTCCATGCATACCGGCCTGTATGTCCCGACTTTGCTGGCTTAGCTTTAAAAGCTATAAAAATGTGCTTTTTAAGTATTTAAGCGCTGGTACGGATTGCGCCTACTTTCGGCTCCTCAATGCCCGCCGTGATCAGGAGCCGCACCCATGAACCTTCCCTTCAAACGTGTCATCAGCCTGTTTGCCGCGCCGGCACTGGCGGGTCTGCTGGCGTTCTCTGCCCAGGCCGACGAACTCAAGGAAATCAGGATCGCCGTGCCTGATCTTAGCGCCGGCACCCAGCACAGCGGCGGGGGCATCGTGGACGTGCTGCGCGATCAGCAGATCTTCGAAAAGGCCTTCGCCGATCAGGGCATCAAGATTCAGTGGAGTTTCTTCAAGGGCGCCGGGCCGGTGATCAACGAGGCGTTCGCCAACGGTCAGGTGGACCTGGCGTATCTGGGTGATCTGGCGGCCATCATCGGCAAGTCCAACGGGCTGGATACGCGTCTGCTCAGCGCCAGCGCCCGGGGTGTGAAGCAATACCTGGGCGTGGTGCCGGGTTCGGGGATCAAAACGTTGCAGGATCTCAAGGGCAAGCGCGTGGCGATCTTCCGGGGCACCGCGACCCAGTTGTCGTTCGATGCGGCATTGGCCAGCGTGGGCCTGAGCGAGAAGGACGTGAAGGTGATCAACCTCGATTTCAACGCAGCGGTTGCCGCGCTGGCGGCGAAGCAGATCGATGCGTCGTGGGGCAGCTCCGGGCTCTCTGCCTTGCAGGCCAAGGGCCTGGCCGAGTTGCCACTGAACACCAAGGACCTCGGTGGTGCCGGCAGTGTGCAGTCGGTGCTGGTGGGTACCGGCAAGTTTGTCGACGGGCACCCGGAAGCCGTGGCGAAGCTGCTCAAGGCGCAGCAACAGGCGGTAGAGTGGCTGACTCAGGACAGCAACAAGGACGCCTACGTGCAACTGGTTTCGGGGCTGGCGAGCTATCCGCCGGTCATCCTGACTCAGGATCTGAAGGATCAGAACCTGAGCGAAGTGTTCCCGTCGACACTGGATCCTCTGTTCCTCGAAAACCTGCAGGGCAAGGTGGATCTGGCGGCGCAGCAGAAGCTGATCCGCAAGCCGTTCAAGGTGAACGAGTGGGTGGCGCCTGAGCTGGCGGCTGCGAAGCTCTGAGTGATGTGATCCTTCCCACGTTGAGCGTGGGAAGGATCCTTAAACCGCGACACTGATTTCCTGTTTATCCACCGCCACCAACGTCTCGATCATCGCCCGCGCCGCCGGTGACAGCCGGAATCCCGTGCGGCTCACAATCCCGCACCGCGCATTCATGCTTTCCAGATTCTGCGGCAGGTTGCGCCAGTGCAATAGCGCCAGCGAGCCCTGGGCAATGTCTTCGACAAACGCCTCTTCAGTGCCCACGCCAATCGCGTTGGATTGCAACACCACTTTCACCAGCGCCGGAAAATGCTCGGTCTCGATGGTGGGGGAAAAGTCGATCCGGCCGCTGAGGTTCGCCAGCAGTTTGCGAATGCCCGGCGGGATCAGCGTGGTCGCCAGCGGGTAGTCGAACATGTCGTTGGTCGACAGGCTTTCCTTGGCCAGCAGCGGATGCCCCGGCCGGCAGAAAAATACCCCGCGCTTGGGTGTCAGCGGCTGGGTCTGGAAGTTCGGGTCGGACTCGAAATGGCGGATGTCGGCGATGAAGAATTCGATCTCTTCGCGGCTCAGGGCGCGGCTGAGTTTTTCCCAGTTATCCACCTGAAAACAGGTGCGCACTTTCGGGTGCGCATTGATGAATTGCGCCACCGCGTCCGGCACCAGTTTCACCGCTGGCGCCGGTCCGCAACCGAAGTGCAGTTCGCCGGCGTCGAGCTTGGTCATCTGCGTCACCTCGGCGCTGAGCAATGCCGCGCCCTGCACCAGGGTCAAGGCGTGTTGCAGCACCACCTGGCCTTCGGGCGTGGGGCGCAGATCCTTGTTGCCGCGATCCACCAGCACGCAGCCGAACTCCTGCTCCAGCCCTTGAATGCTGCGGCTGAACGCCGGTTGAGTGATGCCCATGGCATCGGCCGCGCGGACAAAACTGCGGTGTTCGTTGAGGGCGATGAAGTAGCGCAACTGGCGAAGATCCATATGCTTTTCCGGCATCCTAAAAATAGCTCGAAGGCATTTGCGACGAGGGTTGCTTGAGGTTTTAAATGCAAGCTCTTATTCCGTCAACGAAGCATGTGAATATCTATTAGATGTAAATGGAATATAGATAGAGCGTTGTTTCGCTGCCGTCCAACCGCAAGCAGTCGATGAGGGTCTACCCATGAGCAATGCCGCACTCGCTGTAAAACCCGCTGTCCACGCGCTGGAGATTCATCCGGTGGCCGGCCGTATCGGCGCCGAAATCCGGGGCGTGCACCTGTCCGGTGAGCTGGATGCCGCGACGGTTGAAGCCATTCAACAGGCGCTGGTGCAATACAAGGTCGTGTTCTTCCGCGAGCAGACTCAACTTGACGATCAGCGCCAGGAAGCCTTTGCACATTTGCTCGGCGAGCCGGTGGCGCATCCGACTGTGCCGTCCCGCGAGGGCACTCGTTATCTCTTGGAGCTGGATGGCGCCGAAGGGCAGCGAGCCAATTCCTGGCACACCGACGTGACCTTCGTTGATGCCTACCCGAAAGCGTCGATCCTGCGCTCGGTGGTGGCTCCGGCATTCGGCGGTGACACCCTGTGGGCGAACACCGCGACCGCGTACAACGAACTGCCGACCGAATTGCGCGAGCTGGCGGACAAACTGGTGGCCGTGCACAGCAACGAGTACGACTACGCCGGGGCGAAGCCGGACGTGTCGGCGGAGAAGCTTGAGCGCTATCGCAAGATCTTCACCTCGACCGTCTACGAGACCGAGCATCCGGTGGTCCGCGTACACCCGATCAGCGGCGAAAAAAGCTTGCTGCTGGGGCATTTCGTCAAACGCATCAAGGGTTACTCCCAGGCTGATTCGGCGCACCTGTTCGGCTTGTTGCAGAGTCATGTGATTCGTCAGGAAAACACCGTGCGCTGGCGCTGGAAGGCCGGTGATGTGGCGATCTGGGATAACCGTTCGACGCAGCATTACGCGATTGATGATTACGGCACTCAGGACCGGGTGGTGCGTCGGGTGACGCTCAAAGGGGAAGTGCCGGTCGGGGCGAACGGGCAGCGTAGCCAGACCATCAAAGGGCGCGATTAAGATGATCGTTCCCACGCTCTGCGTGGGAATGCCTCAATGGACGCTCTGCGTCCGCTTTGGGACGCAGAGCGTCCCGGGCTGCATTCCCACGCGGAGCGTGGGAACGATCACTGTCACCAAACCCCGATCTGCACCATTTTCTCCGTCTCCGGCTCCCCATAACGAAACCGCTGCCCACGCAAATCAATCTCCTGATGACTGATCGTCGTGCGCCGCTTCAGCCCGCGCACCCACTCGAACAGATACCCCGCATGCTCCTCGCGCACCGCCGCATACGTAGGATCGGCGCCCAGATCCTGCAGCTCCTGTGGATCATTCAACAGATCGAAAAGCTGCGGCCGGAAGCCGTCGTACGCCAGGTATTTCCAGCGCTCGCTGCGCACCATGGTCATGCGACAACGGTCGATCGGCTGGCCCAGTCGCTCCCGTGCCGGGGCCTGGAAGGCGTAGTCGTATTCGCTGATCGCATAGTGGCGCCAGTCAGGGTTTTCACCGTGCAGCAATGGAATCAACGAGCGACCTTCCAGTCGATGCTCCGCGCCAGTCACGCCCAGTGCTTCGAGAAAGGTCGGCACGCCGTCGATGGTTTCCGCCAGGCGTTCGTCCACCGTGCCCCGTGTGATGTCCGCCGCCGCACGCGGGTCGCGCACGATCAATGGCACGCCCACCGCTTGCTCCAGCAAAAACTCCTTCTCCCCCAGCCAGTGATCGCCCAGGAAGTCGCCGTGATCGCTGGTGAACACGATCAAGGTGTCATCCCAGCGACCGTTGCTTTGCAGGAAATCGAACAGCCGCCCCAACTGGTCATCAACCTGTTTGACCAGGCCCATGTACGTCGGGATCACATTCTGTCGTACCGGATCTTTGGAGAAGTTCAGGCTTTCCTCATGCTGGCGAAAGGCCTGATAGACCGGGTGGTCGCTTGGAGAGGCATTACGTACCGGTTCGAGAATCGATTTCGTACTGTACAAAGTGTGGTACGGCGCCGGTACGATGTAGGGCCAGTGGGGTTTGATATAGGACAGGTGTAAAAACCACGGTTTTTCACCTTGCTCACCGATGAAGTCGATGGCTCGATTTGTAGTGTAGACAGTCTCTGAATGTTGCTCGGGAATTCGCGCCGGCAAATGGGCGTTGCGCATTTTCCAGCCGCTGAGAATTTCGCTGTTGTCACCTTCGGCCGCGTTGGCCCAGTCGTGCCAGGGGTTACGCCCCTCGAACCCCTGCTCGCGCAGGTAACGGGTGTACGGCGCGGATTCGCGTTTGTCATCGAACCGCGGGTCGTCGGGGAAGATGCCGTCGTGTCGAAAGTACGGCTCGAAGCCGACTTCATTCAGCATTTCGGCCTGTGCGCTTTCAGGGTTGATCGCCAGCCGCTGCAAGGCATCCACGTTGGCCGTGGCGTGGGTCTTGCCGACCAGCGCAGTACGAATGCCGTGGGGCCGCAGGTAATCGCCGATGGTCAGTTCTTCCAGCGGCAGCGGCACGGCGTTCCACGCCACCTGATGGCTGCTGACGTAACGCCCGGTGTAGGCCGACATCCGCGACGGCCCGCAGATCGTGCCTTGGGTGTAGGCGCGGCTGAAGCGCACGCCGGCAGCGGCCAGGCGATCGATGTTCGGGGTGTGCAGGTGCGGGTGGCCGTAGCAGGACAGGTAATCGCGGCGCAGTTGATCGCACATGATGTACAGCACATTGCGCACGGGGTTTTGCGGGTTGGACATGGGGTTCACCAGTCAGAAAGACAGGCGAGGTTTTTCGCTTTCGGCGAGGGTGTTCGGCAAGTGCATTCGGGGAATGCTTGTGATGCATGAAACGCATGGGCTCAGACGGCGAGGTTTGCCAGCGAGCACACCTCCTCATCCACCGCATCAATCGCCTTGATTTGCTCGATCATCGCCTCGGCCAATGGCGACAACCGATACCCGGCGCGACTGACAATTCCGTAACGCGTGTACAGCTCCTCGAGATCATCCGCCAACCCCTCGATTTTCAAACACACCAGTTCACCCCGGGCCTGATGCAGCGCATCCGAATAGGCACCGACGATGCCGATCGCGTCGGAGCGCAGCACTACACCGAGCAGACTGGCGCTGTTCTCACACTCGACATTGGGTATGAAATCCGGGCGGCCACTGAGGTCGACTATGACCTTGCGCAGATTCGGCGGGCGAATGCTGACCGCCAGTGGATAACTCATCAATTGCTCGGCCGAGACCCGCTCAAAAGCAGCCAGCGGATGGCCGGCGCGGCAGCAGAAATGCCATTTGCGTGGCCGCAATCGGTAGGTCAGATAATCCGGATCCGCCTCGAAATGCCGGGTGTCGGCGACGAAAAATTCAAACTCTTCGCTCAGCAGCCGCTTGCTCAGGCTCTGCCAGTCATCGACCTGGTAATGCACCCGCGCTTTCGGGTATCGGCCGATGAAACTGCCGATCGCCCGTGGGATCAATCCAGCCGCCGGCGCCGGGCCGCAACCGAAGCGCAACTCTCCCGCCTCCAGCCCGTTGAACTGGCTGATCTCATTGGCCATTTGCTGGGCGCCGCTGACCAGTCGCCGTGCGTGTTCAAGCAGCACCTGGCCCTGTTTGGTCGGCGGCAATTCCTTGCGCCCGCGATCCACCAACTGGCAACCGACGCTGTGCTCCAGCGCCTGAATGCTGCGGCTGAATGCCGACTGCGACAGGTTCACCGCCTGCGCGCCCGCGACGAAGCTGCGTTGTTCGGCGAGGGCGATGAAGTGGCGGAGCTGGCGCAAGTCGATATGCATTTTTCACATAAAAAATATCCGGGAAATGCATTGGATATGCATTAGGTCGACTCCTTATAAAGGCAATCTCTTATGCAGTAAATCTTTGTAAAAACATAAATAAATAACTTAAAAGAATATGCGGCACAGAAGATGTCAGCGTGTTTTTTGACCAGGAGCAGCCCCATGAGTCCGTTGAACCTCGCTTCACCGCCGCCGCCACGACGGCTCAAACGCTTGCCTCTGGCCCTGTTGCTGGCGGGGAGTGCCAGCTGGAATCAGGGTTACGCCGATGAAGCTCAAAACCCTGTACCGACCCCGGCAGGCAAAAACGCCACCGCCACTTCGCAACTGGAGACCGTGACGGTCACCACTCGCCGTCGCGAAGAAAGTTCGCAGGATGTACCGACGCCGATGAGCGTGGTCAGCGGCCAGACTCTGGAGACGCAACGGGTCTATCGGATTCAGGATCTGCAGCAACTGGTGCCCAGCGTCAACGTCGCCTACATGCATGCGCGCCAGTCCAGCGTGTCGATCCGGGGCCTGGGCAACAACCCGGCCAGCGACGGTCTGGAAGGCAGCGTCGGCCTGTACATCGACAACGTTTATCTGGGCCGTCCGGGGATGGCGGTGTTCGACCTGATGGACATCGAACAGCTCGAAGTCCTGCGCGGGCCGCAAGGTACTTTATTCGGCAAAAACACCACCGCCGGGGTGATCAACATCAGCACCCGCGCGCCGAGTTTCACCCCGGAGCGCAGCATCGAAACCTCGGTCGGCGAGGACGGTTATTTCCAGACCAAGGGCACGCTTTCCGGACCGCTCAACGATCAATTGGCCGGGCGCATTTCCGCTTATCGCACCCGCAGCGACGGCGACATCAAAAACGAATTCAACGGTCATGACCTGAACGGCGGTTCCCGCGACGGCTTCCGTGCGCAGTTGCTGTTCAAGCCCAACGAAGATTTCAATCTGCGCTGGATCGGTGACTACAACGAAGAGGACTCCAGCGCCGGCACCCGCGTGCTGTACAACACCGGGCCGACCATCAACGGCGTCAACCTCTATCAGTCGCGGGCCAACGCCGCCGGCGCAACGCTGGTCAACGGCTCGCACCGCAAGGTCAATCTGGACAACGACCAGCACGTCACGGTGCATCAGGGCGGCACATCGGTGGAGGCTAACTGGACGTTGCCGAGCGATTTCACCCTGACGTCGATCAGCTCCTATCGCTTCTGGAATTTCACCCCGGCCAACGACGATGGCCTCAATGTCGCGGCGACCTACAACGCCGGGGTTTCCGTCGAGGACAAACAGTACTCGCAGGAATTTCGCCTCGCATCGCCCAAGGGTGAGTTCTTTGATTACGTGCTAGGCGCGTACTACTTCGGTTCGGATCTGGACAACAAATCCTTCGCCTATTACGGCCCGCAGGCCGACATCTGGAACGGCACGCCACGGGGCGCATTGGCCAACGTCGGCAGCGTCGGCAACGGTCACATCAAGACTGACAGTTTCGCCCTGTTCGCCCAAGGCACCTGGCACCTCACCGAGCGCCTGGATTTCACCGCCGGGGTGCGCGGCACCTATGAAGAGAAGAATGCCTGGGTCACTCGCGATGCACCGGTCGGTGGCGCCGCTGTCACCGGTGCAGCGGCCACTGCACGACGCGGACGTACCGGCGCTTACGACTCTGGCGATCTGAACCAGTACAGCTCCAGCCCATCCGGATTGCTCAACCTCAGCTATCGCATTACCGATGATCTGCTCGGCTACGCCACGCTGTCCCACGGCGAAAAATCCGGCGGGGTCAACCTCGTGGTCGGTTCCGCTCCGACCGCTGGCGCCGACTCGCTGCTGATCGGCACGGAGCGCGCCAACAACGCCGAGCTCGGCTTCAAGAGCACCCTGTGGGACCGCCGCCTGCAGCTCAACGCCAACCTGTTCTGGACTCAGGTCAACGCCTATCAGACCAACGCCTACGATGACGTCAACCGCGTGCAATACCTGACCAATGCCGGTTCTGTGCGCTCGCGTGGTGTGGAATTCGAAAGCACCGTGATCCCGCTGCGTGGCCTGACCCTGAACTTCAACGGCTCGTTCAACGACGTCAGTTACCTCTCGTACAAAGACGCGCCGTGCCCGCCGGAAGTCAGCCTGGCACCGGGGGCTCCGGCCTCTTGCGACCTCAGCGGTCATCAGGTCGTCGGTGCCTCGAAATGGATCGGCAACGCCAACGGCAAATACGAATGGAATCTGGCCAACGGGCTGCAACCTTACGTCACCGGCAGCTACGCATTCCGCTCCAAAGCGGTGGGCACCGTCGAGGATTCCGACTACGGCCAGATCCCGAGTTACGCGGTGGTCAATCTCTCCACCGGCCTGCGCGGTGATTTCAATCAGGGTCAGTGGGACGTCTCGCTGTGGCTGAAAAACGCCTTCGACAAAACCTACTACACGACCCTGTGGACCGGCGGCAACGGCGGTTATGAAGGCCTGCTCGGCACGCCGCGCACCCTCGGCGTCACCGGTCGCTACGACTTCTGATCGATCCTTCAAGGAGCTGCATCATGTTGCGCATCAAAACCGTTTTACCGGTGTTGTTGTCCGGCGCAGTGCTCAGTGCCGGAGCGCTCGCCGCGCCCAGCGTCTATCCCACAGGCGTCACCCGATACGACCCGGCCAAGGCCTTCAACCAATATGTGATCTTCAGCGGTGCCGACAAGCAGACGCACCTGATCGACATGAACGGCAACGAAGTGAAGAGCTGGTCTCAGGCCGGCTTCCCGTCAGCGATCATCGACCCGAAACTGGTCGGTGGTGAGCGCGGTCACGTCCTGCTGCAACTGAGCGACAAGGATCCGGGCAAGCTCGGTTCCGCCGGTAACGGCCTGGGTAATCAGAGTGTCGGCGAGCTGGACTGGAGTGGCAAAGTCGTCTGGCAGTGGGGCGACAAGGCACCCGGTGGCGCGGCGCAACAGCATCACGACCAGCGTCGCCTGAGCAACGGCAACACCGTGGTGCTGGCGAACAAGGTGCACAAGGTCAAAGGCTTCAAAGTGCCCGAGGTGATCGACGATGCGATCTATGAAGTCAGCCCCGCAGGCGAGGTGAAATGGCAGTGGCTGGCGTCGGATCACTTGAACGAATTCGGTTTCACTGCCGAGCAATTGAAGCTGGTGCGTGCCAGTGAAAATCCGGATTACCTGCACATCAACAACCTCAGCCTGGTCGGGCCGAACAAATGGTTTGATGCAGGCGACAAGCGCTTCAATCCGGACAATCTGCTGCTCGACTCACGCAACGCCAATTTCATCGCAATCATCGACAAACACAGCGGCAAAGTGGTCTGGCGCCTGGGGCCGAACCTGCCGCTGGCCAACCCGAAAACCGCGCAGAAAATACCGCGCCCGGTAGACCAGTTCGTCGGCCAGCATGACGCACACATCATCCCGGCCGGGCTGCCTGGCGCTGGCAATCTGCTGGTGTTCGACAACCAGGGTTCGGCGGGTTATCCGAACGTCACGCTGGGGCTGATTTCCGGCTCGCGGGTGCTGGAAATCGACCCGGTGAAAAACGAAATCGTCTGGCAGTACAGCGCCGCCAATTCGAAGCAGCCGGGGTGGGCGTTCTACAGCTCGTTCATCAGCAGCGCGCGGCGTTTGCCCAACGGCAACACGTTGATCGACGAGGGCATGAACGGGCGGTTTTTCCAGGTAACGGCCAGCGGTGAAAACGTCTGGGAATACGTCAGCCCTTATCTGGGCAAGGCGCCAGGCAGCGATGCGATCAGCAACTGGGTGTATCGAGCACTGCCTGTGAGTTATGACTGGGTACCGGCCGGAACGCCGCGTTCGGAGACGGCAGTGATTGCGCCGGTAGTCGGTGTGCAACAGACCAACGCCAGCCGTTAGTTTAAATGCTATTAACACTCTTCAGATTCGAAATAAGTTATGAGCGACATGAATAGTGCATATAGCAATATCGTTGAAAAGTCGCGTGGACAATAAGTAAATGTCCAACCATCCTGAGTGTCGTGAGTTTCCAGGAGGAAACTTGCTCTCATCGGAAGACACTTATCCAACGATAAAGGAAATCTCGTTATGTCGAGCATTAATGGCAACTATGTAAACGCTAACGCTGGCGCCAAACTGACGATTACCGATGGCAACGACTCCAACGGCACCTTCAGCGGCAAATTCAGCCAGAACGGCGTGAACTACGACATCGCGTACGGTCACTACCACTTCCAGAACAGCACCGGGCAGCCTACGATCATTACTTTCGCGGCTCTGAATGACGGCACTGGCTATCAGTCCTGGACCCTGTTCTCGCCGGATCACAACTACTCGAAAGTTCGTGCGGTGGGTTCACGCACCAACTTTGACGGTGATGTAGTCGGTCTGGCCGGGGAGTTTGTGAAGCAATAAGAAATTCTGTAAGTCGAAGGCCGATGCATTAAACATGCATCGGCCTTTTTATTTGCCTCTTGAAAAGTTCGTCAACTATCACCTTGGTATTAGTTGTCACTGAATGCCGGGGCGTCGATAACCCGATGCCTTGGATGAATACTTTTTATGCCGGGAAAGCATGTCGATTCTGGCGAATCGCTGGAAGCCTTGCGGGCCGTGGCTTTGGCGGAAATGACCGTTTTTTATATTCCATAAACATCTATCCATAACATGAAAGATTACTTTCGGAGATAAGCCTCTAGCCCAATGATTAACCCATCGATCACGCCGTGGGGGATTCAACAAGCGGCGCATCGGCTACGCGAAAAAACGCAAAGAGACCGCAGGGAGTAAATCAATGGGCAATGTCCAGACCGCCGCCAGTGCACAGGAGGTGCTGTGGCGCCAGGCGCCGAGCGGCGAGTTGGTCGATCTCGGCCGGCCCCATCGCGTGCCGTTGGGGCAACTGCGTTTGCAGCGCGCGCCCAAGGGCATTCTGAGCCGCCGCGAAATGATTCTGCTCGGCGTTCTGGCGCTGGTGGTGCATGGCGCGGTGATCTACTGGATCAATCAGCACCCGACGCCGGCGCTGCCGATCGTGCCGCCGGAAATTCCACCGATGACCATCGAGTTTTCGCGCCCGGCACCACCGGCACCACCTGTGGTTGTACCGCCGCCACCGGCACCTGTGGTCGAGCCACCGCCACCGGTGGAAGACGAACTGGCAACCAAGCCACCACCAAAACCGAAGCCGATTCCCAAGCCGAAACCGGTCGCCAAACCCGTACCGAAACCGGCCCCCAAAGCCGTCGAGCAACCCCCGGCTCCGCCACAACCGGCGGCCCCGGTCGCCGCACCAGCGCCACCTGCACCACCGGCGCCTGCTCCGGTGACCCCGGCCTCGGCCAACGCCGCGTACCTGAAGAACCCGGCGCCGGAATACCCGTCGCTGGCCCAGCGTCGCGGTTGGGAAGGCACAGTGTTGCTCCGGGTACACGTACTGGCCAGCGGCAAGCCCGGCGAGATCCAGATTCAGAAAAGCAGTGGCCGGCAACAGCTCGACGACGCGGCGCTGGACGCCGTGAAGCGCTGGAGCTTCGTGCCGGCCAAGCAGGGTGATGTCGCCCAGGACGGCTGGGTCAGCGTGCCCATCGATTTCAAGATTCATTAAACCGAAACCAATTTCGCGCTAAACGTTTACACGAGGGAACACATCATGACGTTACTGGCATCTCCACTGGAATCCATCGAAAGCGCGGTGATCTGGCTGCTGGTGGTCTTCTCTGTCGCCACCTGGGGCCTGGCATTGCTCAAGGCTGTGCAGTTCGGCCGGTTGAAGGCGCAGGATCGCAAATTTCACAAGCGCTTCTGGGCGGCGTCGAGTCTGGACTCCGCCGCCGAGTTGAGCGAAACCCAGCCCGGCGCAGCAGCGCGGGTGGCACAGGCCGGTTATGCGGCGATTCAAGTGGGCGAGGCGCCGCAGGCCAATGACCTGAGCCAGGCGATCAACCATCAGGATCGCCTCGAACGTGCCTTGCGTCAGCAGATCGTCCGCGAGCGTCGTTCGTTGGAAACCGGTCTGGCGGTGGTTGCGAGTATTGGCAGTACCTCGCCGTTCATTGGTCTGTTCGGCACGGTGTGGGGAATCATGGAAGCGTTGAAAGGCATCAGCGCGGCAGGCTCGGCGAGTCTGGAAACGGTGGCCGGTCCCATCGGTGCAGCGCTGGTCGCCACCGGGGTGGGGATCGCGGTCGCGGTGCCGGCGGTGCTGGTTTACAACTACTTTTTGCGTCGTCTGAAACTGACGGCGGCGGACCTGGACGACTTTGCCCACGACTTCTACAGCCTGGCGCAAAAGAGTTCGTTCCGCGTGCTGATCCACCCGACCGCGCACAAGGCTGCGGCCCAGGGCAACGCAACAAAAGTGAAGGAGGCGTCCTGATATGGCCTTCTCCACGCAAGACAGCGACGAGGTGCTGAGCGAGATCAACGTGACGCCGCTGGTGGATGTGATGCTGGTGCTGCTGGTGGTGTTCATCGTCACCGCGCCGCTGCTGACCAACGCGATACCGATCAACCTGCCGAAGACCGAAGCGGTGGCGCCGGTCGAGCAGAAAGACCCGTTGGTGGTGAGCATCGACGGCGCGGGAAAACTGTTTATCAACAAGGACGAAATCCAGCCGGACCTGCTGGAGTTCAACCTCAAGTCGGCCAAGGCCAAGGACCCGGAAGTGCGCGTGCAATTGCAGGCTGACGACGGGGTGAATTACGGCGAAGTGGCGCGAGCCATGGCTTCGATTGAGCGGGCAGGCATCACCAAACTGTCGGTGATCACTGCACGATAAGGGTTTCACGTTTTTCCGGGGCCGTCTCCTTGGCAGGGTGCGGCCCCTTTTTTTGCCCGAGGATTTATATTCTTTTCAGGTCTTAATAAATAGCTTCTTATTCCTTAACGAATATAAATCCCGTCCCTATACTCCTTCAGGAACAGACACGACGCAGGAGAGCTCCCCCATGCGCAACGAATCAATCCGCTATCTGATTGTGCCGGGCTGGCAAGGATCGCCAGAAGATCATTGGCAAAGCCACTGGCAGAACAGCCTGCCGAACAGCGCGCGGGTGGAGCAGGCCGACTGGCTGACGCCGCGTCGTGAAGACTGGGTCGCGGCGCTGGCCGAGGCGATTGCCGCCGACAGCACGCCGGTGATCCTGATCGCCCACAGCCTGGGTTGCATCACCGTGGCGCACTGGGCGGCCACCGCGCCGTTGCAGCATTTGCGTCAGGTGCGCGGTGCGCTGCTGGTCGCGCCTGCGGATGTAGAACGTCCGGCCTGCGTGCCGGCGCTGCGCAATTTCGCACCGATTCCAACCGACCTGCTGCCTTTCCCGAGCCAGGTCGTCAGCTCCGACAACGACGCCGCCGTCAGTGCGCCGCGTGCCTTGGAGCTGGCACGCAACTGGGGTGCCGAGGCGGGAATTCTCGCGGGTGCCGGCCATATCAACGTGAAGTCCGGGCATCAACGCTGGGAGCAGGGATTCGCTTATCTGTATCGCCTGCAAAACCGCATGGAACACCACGCCCGGCGTCGTGCCTGACCATTTTTATTTTTTCAGCGCCCCCGTCTCCCGGCGATTTGGGGCGGGAGTCTGCCATGAGTTTCGAAACCTTCGGTCAGCCGTTGCTGACCTTTCCCGATGCGGAAAAAAGTCCCCTGAGCATTCGCGCGAAGGCGCTGGTGTTCGTCGATCCACGCTCGCGCCAACTGCGCGAGGAAATGGCCCAACTCGCACCGCGCTCGATTTCGGTGTTGATTCGCGGCGAGACCGGCACCGGCAAGGAATTGCTCGCCCGCCATATCCACCGCGCCAGTGATCGCAGCGGATTATTTGTTTCGGTCAACTGCGGAGCGATCAGCCCGACGTATGCCGATGCCGAGTTGTTCGGCTATGCCGCCGGCAGTTACAGCGGCTCGGCCAGCAGTCGCGCTGGCTGGTTCGGTTCGGCCAACGGCGGCACGTTGTACCTGGATGAAATCGGCGACCTGCCGTTGCCGATCCAGATCAAGTTGCTCGCCGCGCTGGAAAACCACGAAGTCACCCGCGTCGGTGCCCATCAACCGAGCCCGGTGGATGTGCGCCTGGTGGCGGCGACCAGCATCGATCTGGCCCAGGCGGTGGCGGCGGGGAAATTCCACGAGCGGCTCTATCACTATCTCAGCGAGGGGCATCTGGAACTGCCGGCGTTGCGCGCGCGGGTCGGCGACATTCTGTCGTTGGCCGAGTACTTCCTCGGCATCTACAGCCAGCGCCTGGATCTGCCGGTGCCGCTGATCAGCGAAGCGGCGCAGGAGGTGCTGGAGCAACACAGTTGGCCGGGCAACACCCGGGAGCTGGAAAACGTCATTCATTTTGCGTTGCTGGTGAGCACTGGCGAGGAAATTCTGCCAGAGCACCTGAACCTGCCCGAGGTGTCTGGGACGCTGGTTCAGATTGAACGTCAGGTGGCGAGCATCACTGCCAAAGGGACAGCCGAGGAACGTAAGGCATTGAAAAAATTACTGTTGAGCCTGGGCGAGGCGTTGTAACCATTTTGTTCAACATGAACAAAATGGAATATGAAGCTGAATAAACGTTATTGTCCGGGAATAAAAAATCCCGGTATTGTCCGCTTCACGCCAGCAGTAGCACATCGCTGGCACACGTATTAATGCCGTCGTCGATGACGACCGATTTTCGATAAGGACACTGCATGAAAAAGGTTCTGTTGTTTACCGCATTGGCGGCTGCTCTGACGGCTTCCCTGGCGCAGGCCGGCGAGAAACTGGTTGTCGCCGCGACCCCGGTTCCGCACGCCGAGATCCTCGAACTGATCAAACCGACCCTCGCCAAAGAAGGCGTGGATCTGGAAATCAAAGTCTTCACCGACTACGTTCAGCCGAACGTACAGGTTGGCGAGAAGCGTCTGGACGCCAACTACTTCCAGACCCTGCCGTACCTGAACAGCTTCAACCAGGGCAAATACAAGGACGACAAAGCCAAGTACCTGGTGACCGTGCAAGGTGTGCACGTTGAACCGTTTGGCGGCTACTCGAGCAAGTACAAGACCCTGGCCGAGCTGCCGGACGGCGCCACCATCGCCATTCCGAACGAAGGCAGCAACAGCGGTCGTGCACTGATCCTGCTGCAGAAGGCTGGCCTGATCGAACTGAAAGATCCGAAGAACGCCCTGGCGACGCCAAAAGACATCGCCAAGAACCCGCACAACTTCAAGTTCAAGGAACTGGAGTCGGCCCTGCTGCCGCGTGTTCTGAAAGAAGTCGACCTGGACATGATCAACACCAACTACGCGCTGGAAGCCAAGTTGAACCCGACCAAGGATGCTCTGGTGATCGAGGGTGCCGATTCGCCTTACGTGAACTTCCTGGTGGCCCGTGAGGACAACAAGAACAGCGACGCGATCCAGAAGCTGGCCAAGGCCCTGACCAGCCCGGAAGTCAAAGCGTTCATCGAGAAGAAGTACAACGGCGCGGTACTGCCGGCGTTCTGATCTGACGCAGCAACACAACCCCTTCAGGTATGAAAACGCCGATGGCCAGTGATGGTCATCGGCGTTTTTGTGTGTGCGGGTGAGGGGTTTTTAAGCTCACGCTATCCCGGTCTTCAACGCCCGGCGCAACGCCACCAACAATTTCACAATCTCATGCGGATCCAGTCGCTGCGGCACTTTTACGTCCATGTTCTCTTCCTTGTTATGGGGTTCGGCCGAGGGAGTCTGGCCAAAAGCTGTTCGTCCTTGGAGGGCTTTGATGAAAAAAAGATCCGTCCTACAGCGCTGGGGACAATAGCCTTCCTCCTCCTTCCCGGCAAACCCGTCGATTAGTTTTTTGTGTGATATCAATATGCTTTATCGGTATTTAAATTCTTCTTTTTATACCTTTAAAGTCGGTGCCTGCCGGACAGCTATCCGCTGCCCATGGACTGCACCACCGTCGCTTACCGAGCGGCGTCAGGATGTTTCATGAACTTCGATTACGCATTTATCCTCAGCACCCTGCCGGCGTTTCTCAAAGCCGTGGGCGTGACGCTGCAGGTCGGTTTGATCGCCATCGGCACCTCGCTGCTGGTGGCGTTGCTCAATGCGACGATTCTGGTGTTCCGCACGCCTTACCTGCAAAAGCTGGTCGGGCTGTATGTGGAGCTGGCGCGCAACACGCCACTGCTGATCCAGTTGTTCTTCGTCTACTTCGCCTTGCCGGCACTGGGGATCAAGGTTTCCGGTTTCACTGCCGCAATCATCACCATGACTTTTCTCGGCGGCGCCTACCTCACCGAAGTGCTGCGCGCCGGCGTCGATGCGGTGCCTCAGGCGCAACTGGAGTCCGGTCGTTCCATCGGCTTGTCCCACGGTCAGTTGCTGCGCTACGTGATCCTGCCGCAAGCGGGGATCCTCAGCCTGCCGTCGCTGTTCGCCAATTTCATTTTCCTGCTCAAGGAGACCACCGTGGTCTCGGCCGTGGCGGTGCCGGAGATTCTCTACACCACCAAGAGCTACATCGCGCTCTACTACAAAACCTACGAAATGCTCGCCGTGCTGACGCTGATCTGCGTGCTGTTGTTCCTGCCGCTGTCGCTGCTGTTGAGCCGTCTGGAAAGGAGGCTCCAGCATGGCCAGTTCGGGTCTTGAACTGCTCTGGGTGTCGTTGCCGCAATTGGCAAAAGGCGCCGGGCAAACCCTGTCGATCTCGTTCCTCAGCATCGCCATCAGTACCGTCGGCGGCGTGCTCTACGGTGTGCTGCGCACGCTCAACGTGACGTGGCTGAACGCGGTGCTGCGAATTTATCTGGAGCTGTTCCGGGCGATTCCGGTGCTGGTCTGGTTGTACCTGCTGTTTTTTGGCTTGCCGATTTTCTTTGGCCTGAGCCTGCCGAGTTTCTGGTGCGCGGTGCTGGTGCTGTCGCTGTGGGGCGCCAGCGAGGTCGGCGAAGTGGCGCGCGGTGCGCTGCATTCGTTGCCGCGCGGGCAGCGTGAAGCGGGGCTGTCGATCGGTCTGAACGCGGCGCAGCTCTATGGCTACGTGCTGTTGCCCCAAGCGCTGAAACGCATGACGCCACCGACCATCAACGTCTACACGCGGATCATCAAGACCAGTTCGCTGGCGGTGCTGATCGGCGTGGTGGATGTGATCAAGGTTGGCCAGCAGATCATCGAGCGCACCTACGAATCGGTGCTGATCTACGGCGCGCTGTTCCTGTTTTTCTTTTTCATCTGCTACCCGCTGTCGGCCGCCTCGCGCGTGCTGGAGCGGCGCTGGACGCAAGCATGAGCGCATTGATCGAGTTTCAGGGTTTCAACAAATTCTTCGGCGAACAGCAGGTGCTCAAGGGCATCGACCTGCAAGTGAAATCCGGTGAAGTCATCGTCATCCTTGGCCCTAGCGGTTGCGGAAAAAGCACACTGCTGCGTTGCCTGAACGGCCTGGAAACCGCCCACAGCGGTCACTTGAAATTCACCGGCCGGGAACTGCTGGACAAGGCCACCGACTGGCGTGAAATCCGCCAGCAGATCGGCATGGTGTTCCAGAGTTATCACCTGTTCCCGCACATGAGCGTGCTCGATAACTTGCTGCTCGGTCCGCTCAAGGTGCAGAAACGCGAACGCCGCGAAGCACGGCAGCAAGCCGAAGCATTGCTCGAACGCGTGGGCCTGGCGGACAAGCGCGATGCCTTCCCGCGCCAGCTCTCCGGCGGCCAGCAGCAACGCATCGCCATCGTCCGGTCGTTGTGCATGAACCCACGGGTCATGCTCTTCGATGAAGTCACCGCTGCCCTCGACCCGGAGATGGTCAAGGAAGTGCTGGAAGTGATTCAGGGCCTGGCCCGCGAAGGCATGACCCTGTTGATCGTCACCCATGAAATGGCCTTCGCCCGCGCAGTGGCCGATCGCATCGTGTTCATGGATGCCGGGCGCATCCTTGAACAGAACCCGCCCGAGCTTTTCTTTACGAACCCGCAAACCGCACGCGCGCAGCAGTTCCTGGAGAAGTTCTCCTACGTTGAAGCACTGCCCACAACGACTCAAACCAAGGAACTGGAACTGCCATGAAAACTGCCAAAGCTCTATTCGCATTACCGCTGATCAGCCTCGCGCTGCTGGCCGGCTGCAACAAGACCGAAGAACCGGCCAAGCCGAAAGTCGCCAGCGAAAGCACTGCGCCGGCCGGTTATCTGGACAAGATCAAGGCCCGCGACAAACTGATCGTCGGCGTATTCACCGACAAGCCGCCGTTCGGTTTCGTCAATGAAGCCGGTCGCTATGTCGGCTTCGATACCGACATCGGCCGTCAATTCGCCAAGGATCTGCTGGGCGATGAAAACAAGGTCGAGTTCGTGGCCGTGGAGCCAGCCAGCCGCATTCCGTTCCTGCAAAGCGACAAGGTCGACCTGATCCTAGCCAACATGACCGTGACCCCGGAGCGCAAGGAAGCGGTGGAATTCACCAACCCGAACCTGAAAGTCGCGGTACAGGCGCTGGTGGCTCAGGGCAGCGAAGTGAAGAAACTGGATGACCTGGCGACCCGCACCACCATCGTTACCACCGGCACCACCGCCGATATCTGGCTGACCAAGAATCACCCGGACTGGAAACTGCTGAAGTTCGAGAAAAACTCCGAGTCCCTGCAAGCCCTGGCCAACGGCCGTGGCGATGCTTACGCGCAGGACAATCTGGTGCTGTTCAGTTGGGCCAAGCAAAACCCGGGCTACCGCGTGCTGGATGAAAAACTCGGTGCCGAAGCCCCGATTGCACCGGCGGTGAAGAAGGGCAACATCGAATTGCGCGATTGGGTGAACACCGAGCTGGCCAAGCTGGGTGAAGAGAAATACCTGCTCAAGCTGTATGACCAATATGTGCGTAAAGAGCTGAGTGATGACACCAAGCCTGAGAGCGTGATTGTTGAGGGTGGGAAGTGGCAGGGCTAAGCCGATGATCGTTCCCACGCATGCGTGGGAACGATCGATCAACAAGCTAATCCGGCCAGTTCCACGCCGGCTCATCCAGCACCCTCTGCCCGACGATCCCGGTCTGGCCGAGGGTTTTTTCCAGCACGATGCAATTGCATTCCTCATCTTCCTGCAACGCCGAAATCAATCGCCGTGCGTGTGAAACCACCCACACCTGACACTCTTGCGATGCGCGAATGATCAACCGCGCCAGCGCCGGCAACAGATCCGGATGCAGACTGGTTTCCGGTTCGTTCAGCACCATCAGCGACGGCGGACGTGGCGTCAGCAGTGCGGCGACCAGCAGCAGATAACGCAGCGTGCCGTCCGACAACTCTGCCGCCGACAGCGGTCGCAACAACCCTTCCTGAAAAAACTCGATGGCAAAGCGTCCGCCCGCCAGCGGCGCGATGTTCAACCGTGCGCCGGGAAACGCATCGCTGATCGCGGCCTGCAGCGCCTCGGGGTCGCCGATTTCGCGGATGGTCTGCAAGGCTGCCGCCAGATCCCGGCCGTCGTGATGCAGCACCGGCGTGCGCGTGCCCAGTTGTGGCTGGCGCACCGGGGCGTCGGCGTCGCTGCGAAAGTGATCATAGAAGCGCCAGCGGCGGATGAACTCGCGCATCTGGAACACTTCCGGCGAGGTGCGCAGGCTGCCGACCTGATCGAACAGGCTGTCGAATGTCGGCGTGTGCTGGGCCATGACATCCCAGGTGCGACCATCACGGGTGCGAATCATTGGCCCGTCGCGGTCCACCAGCAAGCTGGCAGGTCGATAGAGCGGCCCGGCCCAGATGCATTCCCGCTTGATTTGCGGATCAAGGCTGAAGCGCGAAGGGGTCGGTACACGGTCTCCAGGCAGCATGAAATGCCCGTTGGAGTCGGGGAGCCCGAGGCTGATCGAATAACTGAAATCTTCTCCGGCAAACCCCAGCCGCAGACGTTTCACGCCCTGGCGGACCGTCGATTGAATCGGCACTTCGCCATTGCGCATGCGCCGGCTGATGGTTTCCGGCCCGGCCCAGAACGTCGAGTCCAGCCCGCCCTCACGGGCCAGCGCATTGACCACGCCGCCCTGAGCGGTTTCCGCCAGCAGCCGCAATGCCCGGTAAAGATTGGACTTGCCGCTGCCGTTGGGGCCGGTGATCAGGTTCAGCCGACCCAGCGGGATTACCAATTTGTTGATCGAGCGGTAATTGGCCACCGCGAGGGTCTTGAGCATGAAAATCCTTCTTGGGTGCCCCGAATTCCGGGTCAGGATACCTGCTGCACATAAATGCATATATCGCCCGGACGAAGGTTGAACCCTGTTCTAAGCTCACAGTCGTACCGTCACTTGCACGTTCGTACACAGGAAGGAGTCTGCATGGCGAGTCCCGGATTGAAAACAGCGGTGATGCTGAGCCTGCTCGCTTTGCTCGCGGCTTGCAGCGAAAAGAAGCCGCCTCAGGAATACCTGCCACGGGTCTTTGTACAAGAGGTCAAACCCGCGGACTTCGCGGCGTCCGTGACCCTCACCGGTGACGTTCAGGCGCGGGTACAGACCGAATTGTCGTTCCGGGTCGGCGGCAAGATCATCCAGCGCATGGTCGATGTCGGTGACCGCGTTTCGGCCAAACAAGTGCTGGCCAAACTCGATCCCAAGGACTTGCAGACCAACGTCGACTCCGCCCAGGCCCAGGTGCTGGCCGAGCAGGCGCGGGTCAAACAGAGCGCCGCCGCATTCGTCCGGCAGCAGAAACTGTTGCCCAAGGGTTACACCAGCCAGAGCGAATACGATTCCGCACAAGCCGCATTGCGCAGCAGCCAGAGTGCCTTGAGCGCGGCCCAGGCTCAGTTGGCCAATGCCAGGGATCAACTGAGTTACACCGCGCTGATCGCCGATGCACCCGGCATCATCACCGAGCGTCAGGCCGAAGTCGGCCAGGTGGTTCAGGCCACCGCGCCGATTTTCAGCCTGGCCCGGGACGGCGACCGCGACGCGGTGTTCAACGTTTACGAATCGCTGCTGGCCGAGCGCCCGGCGGAGCGTTCGATTGTCGTCAGCCTGCTCGACAACCCGCAAATCAAGACCACTGGCACTGTTCGTGAAATCACCCCGGCGGTGTCGGCGCAGTCCGGCACGGTGCAGGTCAAAGTTACCCTCGACAGTCTGCCGCAGGGCATGCAGCTCGGTTCGGTGGTCAGCGCCACCGCCAAGGGCAGCGGCAAATCGGCGGTGGAATTGCCATGGTCGGCCCTGACCAAAAACATCAGCGAACCTGCGGTGTGGATGGTGGACGACAAGGGTGAGGCGCAACTGCACAACGTCACCGTCGGCCGCTACCTGACCGGGCACGTGATTATCAGCGCCGGCCTCACGGGCGGCGAGAAAGTGATCATTGCCGGCGGCCAACTGCTGCATCCCGGGATGAAAGTCGAGATCGCCGAGAACACCTACAAGGATCTGCAATCGGGAGCGCAGCCATGAAGCCTTTGTGGGTGATGTCGATCGGGCTGCTGCTGGGTGCCTGTTCCAAGAACGAGCCACCGCCGGAACCGGTGCGCCCGGTGCTGTCGATCAAGGTCGAAGCGCTGAGCGAGGAAAACCTCGGGCGTTTTGCCGGCAGCATTCAGGCGCGCTACGAGAGCAACACCGGTTTTCGCGTCGGCGGGCGCATCGCCAGCCGCAACGTCGATGTCGGCGCCGAGGTGCAGAAGGGCACCTTGCTCGCCACCCTCGATCCGTCCGACCAGCAGAACCAGTTGCGTTCGGCCCAGGGCGATCTGGCGAAAGTCGAAGCACAACTGATCAACGCCCAGGCCAACGCTCGGCGGCAGCAGGCGCTGTTTGATCGCGGCGTCGGCGCCCAGGCGCAACTGGACATCGCCACCACTGATCTGAAGACCACCCAGGCGTCCCTCGATCAGGCGCGGGCGGCGGTCAACCAGAGCAAGGATCAGCTCGGCTACACCGAGCTGCGCTCCGACCATAAAGCCGTGGTCACCGCATGGAACGCCGAAGCCGGTCAGGTGGTGACGGCCGGCCAGCAAGTGGTGACGCTGGCGCAACCGGATATCAAGGAAGCGGTGATCGATCTGCCGGACACGCTGGTCGACCAGATTCCCAGCGACGTGGTGTTTCTGGTGGCCGGGCAACTCGATCCGAGCATCAACACCACGGCCGTCATCCGTGAAATCGAGCCTCAGGCACAAAGCGCCACCCGTACCCGCCGCGCGCGTTTGACGCTGGCTTCAACGCCGCCCGGATTCCGCCTCGGTACGGCGATCAGCGTGACCCTCAGTTCGGCGATCAAGCCGCGAATCGAATTGCCCGCGACAGCCTTGCAGGAGGCCGACGGCAAAACCCGGATCTGGGTGATCGACCCGCAAAACAAAACCGTTGCCCCGCGTGACGTCAGCGTGACCAGCCGCACCGACAGCACCGTGGTGCTGGCCGGTGGGGTCAAGTCCGGCGAGCGTGTGGTCAGCGCTGGCGTCAACAGCCTCAAACCCGGACAAGCCGTGAAACTCGACGAGGACAGTCAATGAAAGGGTCTTTCAATCTCTCCGAATGGGCCCTCAAGCATCAGTCGTTCGTCTGGTACCTGATGTTCGTCGGGCTGCTGATGGGGGTGTTCTCGTACATCAATCTGGGGCGCGAGGAAGACCCGTCGTTCACCATCAAGACCATGGTGATCCAGACCAAGTGGCCGGGTGCGACCCAGGAAGAAACGCTCAAGCAGGTCACGGACCGCATCGAGAAAAAACTCGAGGAACTCGATTCCCTCGACTACGTGAAAAGCTACACGCGCCCCGGCGAGTCGACGGTCTACGTCTATCTGCGCGACACCACCAGCGCCAAGGACATTCCGGAAATCTGGTACCAGGTGCGCAAGAAGATCAACGACATTCGCGGCCAGTTTCCCCAGGGCATTCAGGGGCCGGGATTCAACGACGAGTTCGGTGATGTCTTCGGTTCGGTCTATGCGTTCACGGCCGACGGCCTGACGATGCGTCAGTTGCGCGACTATGTGGAGCAGGCCCGCGCCGAGATCCGCGGTGTGCCGGGGCTGGGCAAGATCGAAATGATCGGCCAGCAGGACGAAGTGCTGTACCTGAACTTCTCGACCCGCAAACTGGCGGCGCTGGGCATCGACCAGCGTCAGGTGGTGCAGAGCCTGCAATCGCAGAACGCCGTGACCCCGGCAGGTGTGATCGAGGCCGGACCGGAACGCATTTCGGTGCGCACCTCCGGGCAGTTCGCCTCGGAAAAGGATCTGGCCGAGGTCAATCTCAAGCTCAATGACCGCTTCTATCGTCTGGCCGACATCGCCGAGATCAGTCGCGGTTATGTCGACCCGGCAACGCCGGAGTTCCGCTTCGACGGCAAGCCGGCCATTGGCCTGGCCATTGCGATGCAGAAGGGTGGCAACGTTCAGGCATTCGGTAAGGCCCTGCACGCGCGCATCGATGAACTCACCGCCGACCTGCCGGTGGGGGTTGGCGTGCACACGGTTTCCGATCAGGCCGTGGTGGTGGAAGAGGCGGTCGGTGGCTTCACCAGTGCGCTGTTCGAAGCGGTGGTCATCGTGCTGGTGGTGAGTTTCATCAGCCTCGGCGTGCGTGCCGGGCTGGTGGTGGCGTGCTCGATCCCGTTGGTGCTGGCGATGGTGTTTGTGTACATGGAGTACAGCGGCATCACCATGCAGCGGATTTCTCTGGGGGCATTGATCATCGCCCTCGGGTTGCTGGTGGACGATGCGATGATCACCGTGGAGATGATGGTGACGCGTCTGGAGATGGGCGAGAGCAAGGAGCAGGCGGCGACGTTCGCCTACACCTCCACAGCGTTTCCGATGCTCACCGGTACGCTGGTGACAGTGGCCGGTTTCGTGCCGATTGGTCTCAACGCCAGCTCCGCCGGTGAGTACACCTACACGCTGTTCGCGGTGATCGCGGTGGCAATGATCGTGTCGTGGGTGGTGGCGGTGTTCTTCGCACCGGTGATCGGCGTGCACATCCTCAGCACCAACGTAAAACCCCATGAAGCCGAACCCGGACGCATCGGGCGGGCGTTCAATGGCGGTCTGCTGTGGTGCATGCGCAATCGCTGGTGGGCGATCGGCATCACGGTGTTGTGCTTCGTACTGGCAGTGTTCTGCATGCGCTTTGTGCAGAACCAGTTCTTCCCGTCGTCCGATCGTCCGGAAATTCTGGTCGATCTGAACCTGCCGCAAAACGCCTCGATCGATGAAACCCGCAAGGCCGTCGACAAGCTCGAAGCCTCGCTCAAGGGCGACCCGGACATCGTGCGCTGGAGCACTTACATCGGCCAGGGCGCAATCCGTTTCTACCTGCCGCTGGATCAGCAACTGCAGAACCCGTACTACGCGCAACTGGTGATCGTCAGCAAAGACTTCAAGGCCCGCGAAGCCTTGAGCCAGCGCCTGCGTGATCGTCTGCGCAAGGATTTCGTCGGCATCGGCAGTTACGTGCAAGCCCTGGAAATGGGCCCGCCGGTGGGCCGTCCGATCCAGTACCGGGTCAGCGGCAAGGACGTCGATCAGGTGCGCAAGCACGCCATCGACCTGGCCACCGAACTGGACAAGAGCCCGCACATCGGCGAGATCATTTACGACTGGAACGAACCCGGCAAAGTCCTGCGCATCGACATCGCTCAGGACAAGGCGCGTCAGCTCGGCCTGTCATCGGAAGATGTGGCCAACCTGATGAACAGCATTGTCAGTGGCTCGCCGCTGACCCAGGTCGACGACGATATCTACCTGATCAACGTGGTCGGTCGCGCGGTGGATTCCGAACGCGGTACACCGGAAACCCTGCAAAACCTGCAGATCGTCACGCCCAACGGCACGTCGATTCCGCTGCTGGCCTTCGCCACGGTGCGATATGAACTGGAGCAGCCGCTGGTGTGGCGTCGCGACCGTTTGCCGACCATCACCATCAAGGCCTCGGTGCGCGATGAAATCCAGCCGACCGATCTGGTGAAAGTCCTCAAGCCCACCATCGATGCCTTCGCGGCCAAACTGCCGGTGGGCTACAAAGTCGCCACTGGCGGTACGGTCGAGGAGAGCGGCAAGGCTCAGGGGCCGATTGCCAAGGTCTTGCCGCTGATGCTGTTCCTGATGGCGACCTTCCTGATGATCCAGCTGCACAGCGTGCAGAAGCTGTTCCTGGTGGCCAGTGTCGCGCCGCTCGGGCTGATCGGCGTGGTGCTGGCGCTGGTGCCGACCGGTACGCCGATGGGCTTCGTGGCGATCCTGGGGATTCTGGCGCTGATCGGCATCATCATCCGCAACTCGGTGATCCTCGTGACGCAGATCGAAGAGTACGAGCAAAAAGGCTACGCGCCCTGGGATGCGGTGGTGGAAGCGACCGAGCACCGGCGCCGGCCGATCCTGCTCACCGCGGCGGCGGCGAGCATGGGCATGATCCCGATCGCCCGGGAAGTGTTCTGGGGGCCGATGGCCTACGCGATGATCGGCGGGATCGTGATTGCGACGTTGCTGACGCTGCTGTTTCTGCCGGCGCTGTATGTGGCCTGGTACAAGATTCGCGAGCCGAAGAAGGACGCCTCGTCATCGGCACAGTGAGTGCGCTTGTTACATATTTGCGAAGGGCCTGACTTACAGCGTCGGCGTATTCGGTTAACGTCCCTCCTCCTTTAGGAGAAGGGACGTCTGATGCTTACCGTTACTTGCTGGCTGCGCGCGTTATTGCTGATTGTCGGTTTATGTCTGTCGTCCCTGTCCTGGGCCGACACGTTATTGGAAAACTCGTTGTGGCGCGTGCAACTCGATCCGGCAACGCTGGCTGTCCGTATCACCCCTGCGGGCCGGGAGACGGTGCAGGCGTCGACGGGGATTGCCCCGCACAAGGTCAGTCAATTGATCAGGCGCGACAACCGCATCGACTGGCAATGGGATGACGGAGCCTGGATCCTCAGCGCCACGCTCGATCAACGTGATCTGTCCTTCTCGATCACGGCGCGTGAGCCCGCAGAACTGGAATTTCTCCGTCAACCCGCCAGCGCGATGGGCAAGGGGCTGATCTGGCCTCTGGCCGAGGGGCACTACGTGCCGCGCGGCGATCCGGTGTGGCATTCGTTTCTTTTGAATCAGGGCGAATTCAATACCACTCAGGATCTGAGTTTGCCGCTTTGGGGTGTTGAACATGATGGATTCAGCCTGCATTGGCTGATGACCAATCCCTACAACAATCGACTGCTGTTCAGCGCCGAAGGCAAGACTCTGGCGCTGTCCGCCCGGCATCGCTTCACCTCACTCGATCCGTCGACGCCATTGACGTTCACGCTGTTTCTCGGGGCAACCGACCCGTTGGCCGGCGCCAAGCGCTATCGGCAATGGCTGATCGATAACGATCGTTATGAAACCTTGAGCAGCAAATTCACGAAAACACCTGAGGCGAGGCGACTGCCCGGCGCCAGTCATCTGTACCTGTGGGGCAACGACCTGCTGGGAGCCAAAGATGTGCGCAGTTGGTCCGTGCTGCTCGACACCTTGCGCGGTGGGGGCTCACTGGCCAGTGAGCTGAAAGCAGGAATGGATCGTGAGGCGTTGCAGATCCTCGCCACTGGCGGGGAGTTGAACGGCTATCAGAAAAAAGTGCTTTTGCGCGGTCTCAACCACGCCCTGAATACCCTGGCACGCAAGACCTGGCAGGCTCGGGCCGTGCCGGACATGCAGGCTCTGGTCAACGGTTACGCTGATGTGCGCGCACAAGTGGCAGCCCACCTCGGTGAGGCGCTGACGTCAGAACCCGAGCGCTGGGGCAACACCTTGTCGCTGGATACGATCAAGCAATTACAGAACGCCGGGCTGTCCCGTTTGTGGTTGGGACTGGGTGACGGTTGGGAAGGTGGCCTCTGGCACCCCGAGACGATCAAGGCAGGCGTGGCGGCGGGTTATCTGATCGCGCCGTACGACTCTTATGAGACGGCGCTGAGCCGTAGCGAGAACTCTGATTGGACCACTGCACACCTGGGGGACAAGGCAAATCTTGAGTGCGCAATCGTGAAGAGCGACGGAACGCTGAAAAGCGGCTTCCAGCAATCGGGGCATTACACCGACCCCCGTTGCGTGCGACCGCTGCTTGAGCAGCGGGTCGCGGCCATTCGCGACGCCGCCGGTTTCAACAGCTGGTTTCTCGATGCCTATGCCACCGGCATGCTGTTCGACAGCTACCGTCTCGGGGCAACGATGACCCAGGCACAGAATGCCGAAGGCAACATCGGGGCATCACGCTGGATCAATGAAGTGCTGAAACTGCCCGCAGGTTCCGAGGATGGCAACGCAACGACCGCGCAAGGCGTGTTGTTCGCCCATGGCATGCAGACGCCGGTGATCGGTTGGGGCGATGTCGAAATGAGCAAGAACCCCAAGTCCAGGTACTTTGCAGGCAAGTGGTATCCGCCGGAGCAGCCAGAGGTTTTCTTCAAACCTGTGCCGATCAAGGAGTCGTTGCGGCGTATTCACTTTGATCCGGCCAGCCGTTTGCCGATGTACCAAGCGGTGTTCCATGGCTCGGTGATCACGTCCCACCACTGGCTGTTCGATAGCCTGAAGCTGACCAATGTACGGGCGGACAACGAACTCGCGCAGTTGCTCTACAACGTTGCGCCGCTGTATCACCTCAGTGTCGACACGCTTGCGCAGCGATTGCCGCAGATTGCCCGTCAGGATGCATTCTTCCGGCCTTTGCATGAACGTCTGGCAACCCAGGCGCTCACCGGTTTCGAATGGTTGAGCGCGGACCGGCTGGTTCAGCAGACATCCTTTGAAGACGGCACGCGCTTATTGGCCAACTTTGATGTGCAGACGCATGAGGTGCAGGGGCAGACAGTGCCTGGGCGAAGCATCATGGTGCGCTCGCCGGGGAGTGCGCCAACCTGGTTTCAGGTTGAAGCGAGGCCCTGAGTTTCAGGCCTTGCGCCAGACACTGGCCAACCAAGGCTGCTGCTCACGCGGCAGCCCCGCCGGTCGGTAGTAATGCTCAAGTTCCACGAACCCGGCAGCGGTCAGCAATCCGCGCCAGGCTTCAAGATCGTGGTACGAGCCATAACGCGGCCCGTTCCAGCCTTCACGGTTATCTCCGCGTGGATTGGAGCTGAACAACACCCCACCCGGCTTCAGTGTCCCGTGTAACTGCTGCAGAACCCGTGGCAATTCCTGCAACGGCACATGAAACAGCACCGCGTTGGCGAAGATGCCGTCGAAGCGTTCTGCCGGCAGATCCAGCTTCAGAAAATCCTGGCACCACACCTCGCAGCCGCTGTCTTCCCGGGCCATCTGCGCGAATTTTTCCGCGCCGTCGAGGCCGACGGCGACGTGACCCATGCGCGTGAACGTCTGCAAATCTCGCCCCGGCCCGCAGCCGAAATCGAGGATGGAAAACGGCGCCTCCGCCTGAATTTGCCGCAACAGCGCGTCGATGTTCTGACTGACATCGTGATCGCGGGTGCCTTCACGAAAATCCTCGGCCACCGAGTTGTAGTGGCCGAGGGTGGTGGAGGTGATCTGTTCCAGATCGGTGGGGGTCTGTTTCATGGTCGGGCTGCGCTGGCAATGGATGTTGCCGACTATACGCCATGCAGTTCAGCGCTTGTTCAACCCTCGTGCCAGACGATCGCCGCCCAGCTGAATCACCGCTACCAGCGCCACCAGCAGCACGATTACGGTCAGCATGATCTGGCTGTCGAAGCGCTGATAGCCGTAGCGATAAGCGATGTCACCCAGGCCGCCGGCGCCGATCGCCCCGGCCATGGCCGACGAATTGATCATCGTCACCAGGGTGATGGTGAAACCGCCAACGATCCCCGGTAGCGCTTCAGGCAACAACACGTGCCAGATGATGTGCCAGCGTCGGCACCCCATGGCTTGCGCGGCTTCGATCAAACCGTGGTCGACTTCGCGCAGGCTCACTTCGGCGATTCGCGCAAAAAACGGCGTGGCCGCAATGGTCAGCGGCACAACGGCCGCCCACACACCGTACGTGGTGCCGACGATCAGCCGGGTGAACGGAATCAGTGCCACCATCAGGATCAGGAACGGGATCGAGCGAAACAGATTTACGAACGCGCCCAGCGCGCGATTCAGCACCGGCGCTTCGTAGATCCCGCCCTTGTCGCTGGTGACCAGAATCACTGCCATCGGAATACCCGCCAGCAGCGCGATCAGCGACGAAACGCCGACCATCAGAAACGTATCGATGAAACCCTGCAACAAGCGATCAAACCACATAGCCCAGCACCTCCGTGCGTTGTGCCCATTGGCCGGCGCGCTGACGCAATTCCTCGGCGTTCAGCTTCGAGCCTGCCACCGCCAGCAACAGTTGCCCGAGCGCGTGCCCCTGAATCCGTTCCACGCCGCCCTGCAGTAATTTCACCCGGCCACCGAGCGCGGCGAACAGCGCGGCCAGATCCGGTTCGTCTTGCTGGCTGCCGGTGAACTGCAAACGCAGCACCACGGCCGCATCGGACGACTGTTGCGCCTGCAAACGGCTTTGCAATTCTTCGGGCAAGGCGTGTTGCAGCGGTGCGAGCAAGGTCTGGCTGACTTCGTGCTGCGGGTTGCCGAACACTTCCCAGACCGGGCCTTGCTCGACGATGCGCCCGTGTTCCAGCACGACGACGCGGTCGCAGATTTCGCGGATCACGGCCATCTCGTGAGTGATCAGTACGATGGTCAGGCCCAGGCGTTTGTTGATCTCGCGCAGCAGGCCGAGGATCGACTGAGTGGTTTCCGGATCCAGCGCTGAAGTGGCTTCGTCACACAGCAGAATGTCCGGGTCGTGCACCAGTGCGCGGGCGATGCCGACGCGCTGTTTCTGCCCGCCGGACAGCTGCGCCGGATACGCCTTGTGCTTGGCTTGCAGGCCCACCAGCTCCAGCAGTTCGCGAACCTTTTTCTCCCGTTGCTCCTTCGGGACACCGGCGACTTTCAGCGGCAGTTCGACGTTCTGCCACACCGTTTTTGCCGACATCAGATTGAAGTGCTGGAAGATCATGCCGATCCGCCGACGCAGGGCGACGAGGCGATCCTCGTCGTACTCGCCGATGTCCACCTGATCGATCAGCACTCGGCCCGAGGTCGGTTGTTCGAGGCGGTTGATGGTGCGGATCAGCGACGACTTGCCCGCGCCGCTGCGACCGATGATGCCGAACACCTCACCGCGCTGGATCGCCAGGTCGATGCCTTGCAGGGCTGCGACCGGGCCTTGCTTGCCGTCGTAGGTTTTGCCGAGCCCGACGAAACG
Source organism: Pseudomonas sp. FW215-R2 (assembly GCF_058789255.1). NCBI lineage: Bacteria > Pseudomonadati > Pseudomonadota > Gammaproteobacteria > Pseudomonadales > Pseudomonadaceae > Pseudomonas > Pseudomonas sp. FW215-R2. Next base: position 485,436 of record NZ_JBYTBO010000001.1, on the reverse strand, counting down.
CACATGGGCGCGGTTCAGCTCGGGATGCAGCTCGGTGCGCTGTGCCAGCGCGGGTGGCTCTGGAAGATCCAGTCGCCGTTGAATGGCTGCGGTCATCCTCAGCTTTCCCAACCGGCCTGGTACAGCTTGCCGTGGGCCTTATCCAGCGCGGCGCGTACGGCCGGCGAATGCTGGTAGATGTCGACGAACTTGATCAGACGCGGGTCGGTCTTGCTCTTCGGCTGGATCACGAACTGGATCACGTATTCCTTGTGGTCGAGGCCGTCGAACAGTAGCGCAGAGCCTGCATCGAAGGTCTTCGCCAGACGGATGTAGGCCGGGTAGCCCTGGACCAGATCGGCGTCATCGTAGGCGCGTACCAGTTGCACGGCTTCGACTTGCAGGATCTTGATCCTCTTCGGGTTGGCGACGATGTCGTCTTCGGTGGCCTTGTAGCCGACGCCCGCTTTCAAGGTGATCAGACCGGCCTTGGCCAGCAGTTGCAGGCCGCGACCGCTGTTGATCGGGTCGTTGGCGATGGCGACGCTGGCGCCCTCCGGCAGCTCAGCGAAGCTTTTGTATTTCTTCGAGTACAGGCCGACGTTGTTGATGATCCCCGGGGCGAACGGCACCAGGTCGAAACCGGAGGCCGCCTTGGCGTTTTCCAGGAACGGGATGTGCTGGAAGTAGTTCACGTCGATGTCGCCGGCGGCGAGGCTGACGTTCGGAGCGATCCAGTCGGTGAACTCCACGAGCTCGACTTTCAGGCCTTGTTTGGAGGCTTCTTCGACAGCGGCTTCCAGCGGAATCGCGAACGCGGCGGTGGTGCCGATTTTCAATGGGGCATCGGCGGCGAAAACCGCCGAGCTGAACAGGCCGAAGGCCAGGGCCAGTGCTTTGACTGGGTGGGACAGGATCTTCTTGGTCATGATGTTTTTCCAGTCAGTGCGAGGAGGTGTGTCGGTAGTGGGCGCCGGTGTGTTGCTCCGGTAGGTGCGCTTCGCCGTGAAACAGTTTTTCCCGAAGGCTGCCGTTGTCGTAGGCGGTTTTGTACGAGCCGCGCCGTTGCAGTTCCGGAATCACCAGATCGATGAAATCCACATAGCTTTCCGGGGTGACGATGCGAGTCAGGTTGAAGCCGTCGAGGCCGGTTTCGGCGATCCACGATTCCAGTTCATCCGCCACTTGCTGCGGCGAGCCGACCACGGTGATGTAGCGCCCGCCGAGGGCGTGCTGGTCGAGCAACTTGCGGCGGGTCCAGTCGTTGTTCTGCAGGTTTTTGGTGGCGGACTGGATCGCGTTGCTCTTGACGTACTGGATCGGTTCGTCGATTTCGTACTGGGAAAAATCGATCCCGGTGGACGCCGAGAAATGCGCCACGCCGGCTTCGGCACTGGCGTAGCTCAGGTACTCGGCGTGCTTGGCCCAGGCCGCGTCCTCGGTCTCGCCGACGATCACGTTCAGGCCCATGAACACCCTGATGTCCTCGGGATTGCGACCTGCCTCGACGGCGCTGGCGCGGACCTTGTCCACCTGCACCTTGGTTGACGGCTTGTTCTGACCGCTGATGAACACGCACTCGGCATGACGCCCGGCGAACAGCAGACCGCGATCCGAACTGCCGGCCTGGAACAGCACCGGCGTACGCTGCGGTGACGGCTCGCAGAGGTGATAACCCTCGACCTGATAGAACTCGCCCTTGTGCTCGACCTTGTGCACCTTGTCTGGCTGCGCGTAGATCCGCTGCTGCGGATCGTTGAGCACCGCATCGTTTTCCCAGCTGCCTTCCCAGAGTTTGTAGAGGACTTCGAGGTACTCGTCGGCCTGGTCGTAACGCCGGTCATGCTCGACCTGTTCACTGAGGCCCATGGCCTTGGCGGCGCTGTCCAGATAACCGGTGACGATGTTCCAGCCCACCCGTCCACGGCTCAGGTGATCGAGGGTCGACATGCGTCGGGCGAACAGATACGGCGGCTCGTAGGTGAGGTTGGCGGTCAAGCCGAAACCCAGATTTTTGGTCACCGCTGACATGGCCGACACCAGCAGCAGCGGATCGTTGACCGGCAGTTGGATCGACTCTTTCAGCGTGACGTCCACCGAGTTCTGGTAGACGTCGTACACGCCGACGATGTCGGCGATGAACAACCCGTCGAACAGCCCGCGCTCCAGCAATTGCGCCAGTTCGGTCCAGTATTCAATGGTCTTGTATTGGGTCGAGGTGTCCCGTGGATGGGTCCACAACCCGTGGTTGATGTGGCCGATGCAGTTCATGTTGAACGCATTGAGCAGGATCTTTTTCTTGCTCATCAGATGGTCCCTCGCAGCGGAGGGTTTTCATCGTTGAGGTAGTAATTGCCCACCGCGTGATACTTCCAGCGCACCGGGTCGTGCAGGGTGTGCACCCGGGCGTTGCGCCAGTGACGGTCGAGGCCGTGCTCGATCAGGGTGGCCTGGCTGCCGGCCAGTTCGAACAACGTGCTGCCGGCGGCCAGAGAAATTTCAGTGCTGATCGCCCGTGCTTCAGCGACGGCAATCGAGGCTGCTGCAACCGTCTCGGCGTTGCTCTCGGCCTGGGCCGCATCGAGGAATTCGCCGGCGCGTTCGAGCAGGGCTTCGGTGGCGTGCAGGCGGATGCTCAAGTGGCCGAAACTCTTGAGGGTCAGTGGGTCTTCGGTGGCTTTGTCGTTGCCCGAGTCGATCCATGGCCGGGTCTTGCTGCGCACGAAGTGCAGCGCATCTTCGTAGGCGGCGCGGGCGATGCCGGTGTCGATGGCGGCGTGAAGGATCTGCGCCAGCGGGCCGACGGTGGTCGGGCGTTCGAAAGCGCTCTGGAAAGGAATGACGTCTTCGGCGGCGACATACACGTCTTCGAACACCACCGAACCACTGCCGGTGGTGCGCTGGCCGAAGCCGCTCCAGTCGTCGATCACCGTCAGGCCTTTGCTGTCACGCGGGACGAACGCCAGTTGCTGCACACCGTTTTCATCGACCACGGACGTTGGAATCCGTTGGGCGTAAATGGCGCCGGTTGCATAAAACTTGCGACCGTTGATGCGATAACCGCTGCCGTCGCGTTTCAGGCTGGTAACCCGATCGTGGGCAGTCTTGGTGCCCAGTTCTGCCAGGGCATTGCCGAAGCGCTGGCCGGCGAGGACTTCGGCGTACAGACGTTGTTTCTGCTCGTGGCTGCCATTCACCCGGAGTACTTCGAGGGCATAGAAATGGTTCTGCGGAATCTGCCCGAGCGAGCCATCGGCCCGGGCGATCAGGGCGATGACGTTGGCCAGGGTCACGTTGGACACGCCGGCGCCGCCGTATTCCTTGGGCACGCTAATGCCCCACAGGCCGGAGCGGGAAAACACGTCGAGTTCCGGCAGCGGCAGGCGGCGTTCGCGGTCGCGCAGGTTGCTGTCGCGCTGGAAGTCTTCGGCCAGGTCGCTGGCGACGATCAGGGCTTGCTCGTCGCTGGTGATGACCGCGACGGGATGGGAAAGAGTCATGTGTTTCTCCAGAGATCTGGTCAAAAGTGTTCTGGTCGTCAGATCCAGGAATGGCGAGCCGGCAACTTGCCGTTGAGGCGATAGGCGCCGACCGCGTGGTACTTCCAGCGCACCGGGTCGTGCAAGGTGTGCACCCGTGCGTTGCGCCAGTGACGGTCGAGGTTGAATTCGGCGAGGGTGGCGCGGCTGCCGGCCAGTTCGAAGAGCTTTTCGCTGGCCAGCAGCGAGATCTCGGTGGTCAGCACCTTGGCTTCGGCCACGGCAATCGAGGCGCGGGCGGCGGACTCGGCGGTGAGCGGCGCGGCGTGCACCTGATCCAGCACCTGACCGGCCTTGCGCAGCAGCGCTTCGGCGGCGTGCAGTTCGATTTTCAGTTTGCCGATGTCGGCGATCACGTAGAGGTCATCGCTGGCGCGTTCGACCTTGGCATCGATCCACGGCCGGGCGCGGGTCTTGACGAATTCGATGGCGTCATCGATGGCGCCACGGGCGATGCCGGCGTCGATGGCCGCCTGAATCAACTGCGACACCGCGCCCTGGGTGTTGGGCTTTTCGTTGATCTTCCAGTTGTCTACCACAAGACCAGCATCGACCCGCACGTTGTTCAGCAGGATTGTGCCGCTGGCCGTGGTGCGCTGGCCGAAACCGGACCAGTCGTCGACGATGCGCAATCCCGGCGTGCCGCGACGGACGAAGGCCAGCACTTGCCTGCCGTCATCGTTGAGTGCCTTGACCGCGACCCAGTGGGCGAAGAGGGCACCAGTGGAATAGAACTTCTGGCCGTTGATCACGTAGTCATCGCCATCGGCGGTGATGCGCGCTTTCAGCTCCAGGGTATCTTTGGTGCCGCGTTCAGGCCCGGCGTTACCGATGCGCCAGCCTTCGAGCACGCTCTGCAGCAATTGTTTTTTCTGCTCTTCGGTGGCGCTGCCGAGGATCAGGTTGATGATGCCGAACTGGTTCTGCGGGATCTGTCCCAGTGCCGGGTCGGCCGCGGAAATGATCGCGAACACCTCGGCCAGGGTGACGAAGGAAACCTGCGGGCCGCCGTACTCGCGCGGAATCGCGATGCTGCCCAGTCCGCTGCGGGTGAACTGTTCGACTTCCGACCACGGCAGCTTGCGCTGGCGGTCACGTTTGGCGGCCTGCACGCGGGCGACTTGCGCCAGTTCATGTGCAGCCTTGATGGCTTGAGCGTCGTTGCGCAGCACTTGCGCGGGCAACAACAGCGGGGCGATGTCCAGGTCACTCTGGACGTTTGCGTCTGCCAGACTGGACATCAGTGCCACTCCTTGGCTGCACGCAATGCCCTGGCGTTTTGCACTGGGGTGATTGTGTTCCGGACCATGTTACCTACCTCACATCTCATGAAAAACGCCGCAAAAGTGCGGCGAACGAAAGAATGTCCGGTGGTCCGGTTCATATACCCTAAGCGCGTATAAATATTAAATAAACTAACTTTTAGGAATATGCATAGAAGATCAAAAGCTCACTCGGCTTTGCGCTCCGCGGCCATGGGAATCTGCCTCAAGGGCACTTTCAGATAAGGATTCACGCAACCGATTTTCAGCGTCTGTGATGGTGCCCAACGCGAGTTGTTGCCGACCCGGTCGATGATGCAATAGGTCACATCCAGCCGCAGGTCTTCGCCGGCTTCGACGATGATTGCCGGGGGCACCCAGACCTGAATGCCGTGACCGATATCGGATTGGGTAATAGGCGGCAGATCCATACGTACATCGCCCCAGCGCAGGGTGATTTCGTCACCCTCGGCCATGTTCAGGTAAGGCTCGATAGTCAGGGGAACGCCGCGCTTGATCTGGTTCGGGTTGATCCCGCGTCGGCGAATGACCTCGGGAAGACTGACCGGCAGCAGGTACTGGTTTTCCTCCGCGCAGCCTGCCGCGAATTGCCCGCCCGGGCAGTCGAGCTTGACCTGGAACTGCGCGCTGGCCGACAGCGCCGGGTTTCTTCCGACCTGCATGACCCGGTAATGCACGCGCGGCGAACCGCTGATGATGAAGCTTTCCGGTACCCGCAGGCTGACCGTGCTTCCGACATCCCCGGCATTCAGCACGCGGGAAGCGACGTAGCAGCCATCCCAGAACAGCTCGATCAGGTCGCCACTGTCCATGTTGTGCCAGGGCCTGATGTCGACCGTCAGGTTGGCGGCCGCCATGAGGTTGATACCGGCCCCGTGGGATTTTTCCAGGGTCGGTGGTGCCAGCAGCGGGGTGTTTGAAATGCAGGTCATCGGTTTCTCTCCTTGAAGCCTTGCAGCGAAGTCCGTTTTCGAAAGAACGAATGGCGTGAATTACCCGGCAATAAAACTTCGGAGTTCCGTACAAGTTTGAAAGTGTCTTGTTGAACTAGCGTGTGCCGGTTGGAGACTAGATAAGAGTTCGCCGGAAGAGGTGTCAAGCGAGTGGATTAGTTAATCCGTGAATTACGGATTAATCAGAAGGTTCCTACATTGTCGCGGCTGTCAGCCTAGGCTTTGTAAGGAAGAGAGCTACAGATTGCTGCGGTTTTCAGCCTGTTTCGCTGTGAGTTCTACCGAAGCGGAAAATCAAGACGCGGCGAATTTTACGCACAGGGAACGTGTTGCAGGACATATATATGTACTGCGCTTTGAAGGGTTTTATTGTTTATTTTTGGAGGGGGATTGTATTGCGGGGAAAACACTACTTCCATCCATGGAAGTGAGTGATAGCACTTGCGAAGTTATCAGCCGTTGTTGCGGAACTTGCTGAGAAACTGTCGTGTGCGTTCTTCTTTCGGATTGGCAAACAGCGCCTTGGCTTCGCCTTGCTCGACGATCACACCCTTGTCGAAAAACACCACGCGGTTGGCCACGTCACGGGCGAACGCCATTTCGTGAGTCACGATAACCATGGTGCGTTTTTCTTCGGCCAGGCCGCGAATAGTCGCCAGTACTTCGCCGACCAGTTCCGGGTCGAGGGCCGACGTCGGTTCGTCGAACAGGATCACCTCCGGCTCCATCGCCAGCGCCCGGGCAATCGCCACGCGCTGTTGCTGACCACCGGACAGGCGCCGTGGGTAGGCGTCTTCCTTGCCCGCCAGGCCGACCTTGGCCAGCAGCTTCTTGCCCAGAGCAATGGCTACGTCGCGGTGCATCTTCTTGACCACGATCGGGCCTTCGATGACGTTTTCCAGGGCGGTGCGGTGGGGGAACAGGTTGAAGTTCTGGAACACGAAGCCCACATGCTGGCGCAGGTTGCGCACCAGGCTTTGCTGCTGGTTCAGCGGGCGGCTGGTATCGATCTCGATATCGCCGACCTTGATCCGGCCGCTGGTGGGTTGTTCGAGGAAGTTCAGGCAGCGCAGGAACGTGGTCTTGCCCGAACCGCTGGGGCCGATGATTGCCACGACCTCGCCTTCCTTCACTTCAAGATCGATGCCGTTGAGCACGACTTGACCCTTGAACTGCTTTGTCAGTTTTTCCACGACAATCATGGGGTCAGGACTCCTGGTCGTGCCGATTGACCCGCTCTTCCAACTTGTTCTGGAAGTGCGACAGCACTGTGGCCAGAATCCAGTAGATCAGCGCGGCGGCAAGATACATGGTGAAGACTTCGAAAGTCCGGGCGGTAATCAGTTGTGCCTGACGGAACAGCTCCGGCACCTGGATGGTGGCAGCCAGCGCGGTATCCTTGACCAGTGAAATGAAGCTGTTGCCCAACGGCGGCAACGCCGTGCGCATCGCTTGCGGCAGGATGGCCCGGCGCAGGGTCTGCGCGCGGGTCATGCCGATGCTCGCAGCCGCTTCCCATTGGCCTCGTTCGATCGAACCGATCGCGGACCGCAGGATTTCACAGGCGTAAGCGGCCATGTTCAGCGAGAAGCCGATCAGGGCCGCCGGCAGCGGATCGAGTTCCAGACCCATTTGCGGCAAGCCGTAATAGATCACGAACAGCTGGACCAGCAATGGCGTGCCGCGAAAGAACGACACGTAGATGCGGGCCAGCCAGCTGACCGATTTGAAACGCGACAGGCGCATCAGCGCCAGGCCAAAGCCCAGCAGCAGGCCGAAGAACATGCCGCCGAGGCTGAGGACTACCGTGTAGTACGCGCCCTTGAGCAGAAAGGGCGCGGAGTCCAGTGCGAGTTGGAAAGCTGCTTCCATTATTTGGTGACGTCAGCTTGGAAGTACTTTTCCGAGATCTTGGCCAGGGTCCCGTCGGCACGCAGCTCGTCGAGGGCCTTGTTCACGGCCGCCAGCAGTTCAGGCTCGCCTTTGCGCAGGGCAATACCGGATTCCTGACGGGAGAACGCCTGACCGGCCGCTACGGTTTTCGGTGCTTTCTTGGCGTATTCGAGCGCGGCCAGACGGTCGATCAGAATCGCGTCGGTACGGCCGTTGTTCAGGTCGGCGAACTTGGTCGGATCATCGTCGTAGGTACGCACGTCGGCACCCGGCACGTTGGCGCGAACCCATTGCTCGTAGTTGGTGCCCAGGCCTACGCCGACTTTCTTGCCGGACAGGTCAGCGGCGGACTTGATGTTCAGCGCAGCTTCCTTGTCCTTCAGCACCAGCGCCTGAATCCCGGAGATGGTGTACGGCTCGGAGAAGTCATACTTCTTCTTGCGCTCGTCGGAGATGGTCACTTGGTTGACCACGACGTCCAGACGCTTGGATTCCAGTGCGGCGAGGATGCCGTCCCACTTGGTTGGCTGAATCTTGGCCTTGACGCCCAGCTTCTTGGCCAGGGCTTCGGACAGCTCGACTTCGAAACCCGACAGCTTGCCGTCGGCATCGACGAAGCTGAACGGTGGATAAGTGCCTTCCAGGCCGACGTTGATAACGCCTTTGTCCTTGATCTGTTGCAGTTGCTCACCGGCAACGGCGCTGCTGATCAGACCGGCGCTCAGTGCCAGGCCCAGCGAACCTACCAGCAGATTTCGACGTAGTGCGGAAAGAATCATGACAAGCCCCTGTGTTTTCTTATGGAAGACGCTTAAGGAAAGTTGGCGAATCCGGGAGTTGAACGACAGCGCTATCCTGCCTTAAAGCAGCTTATGCGTCTCTCGCGAAATTCGCCTGCGGCGAGACTATAAGACGGTTCTTTTAGAATGGAAAATAATGAATTTTCTATTTGTTATGCATTTAATGAATATGGATTCGAGCGGGTGCTGAGCGTTCCCACGCAGGGCGCGGGAACGCGCTTCAGCCTAGAGAAAATCCTTGTAGGCAAACAGCGCCGGGGCTCCGCCGGTGTGCAGGAAAATGATCGGGCCGTCATCGAAACGCCCGCGACCGATACCGTCGAGCAACCCGGCCATGGCCTTGCCGGTGTAGACCGGATCCAGCAACACGGCGTCCTGACTCGCCAGCAGTTTCACGGCCGCCAATGTCCCGGCATTTGGCTCGCCATAGCGCGGGCCGAAGTATTCGTCCCACAACTCGACCTTGAAACTCTCCGGCAGCGCCACGCCCAACAGATCGGCAGTGCGCTCGGCCAGGCCCTGCACTTTCGGGCGCTGATCTTCTTCGCTGCGCGAGACGGTCACGCCGATCACCGGCAGTTGCGGCAGCGCTTCGCTCAAGGCCAGTGCCAGGCCGCTGTGTGTACCGGCGCTGCCCGAGGCGAGCACCACGGCGGAAAATTGCAGGCCGGTGTCCTTGATCTGTTCCGCCAGTTCCAGGCCGGCGCGTACGTAACCCAGTGCGCCGAGGGCGTTGGAACCACCGATCGGCACCAGATAAGGCTTCTTGCCGTTGCTGCGCAGACGCACGGCGAGGGCGGCCAGTTGTTCGTCGGCGTTGTCGAGGTTGTCGACCAGTTCGACCTTGGTGTCGAACAGATCCAGCAGCAGACGGTTACCGTTGCCGGTGTAGTTGCTGTCGTCGGTGCCCAGCGGATTTTCCAGCAGCGCCACGCAGCCCAGGCCGAGTTTCGCGGCCAGCGCGGCGGTCTGGCGAACGTGATTCGATTGCAGTGCGCCGGCGGTGATCAGCGTGTCCGCGCCTTGGGCGAGGGCATCGGCGGCGAGGTATTCGAGCTTGCGCAGCTTGTTGCCGCCCATGGCCAGCGGCGTCAGGTCATCGCGCTTGATGTAGACATCGCGGCCGAGCCAGGTGGACAGGCGCTCGAGCTTTTCCAGTGGGGTCGGTTGGCCGAGCAGGTCGAGGCGGTTAAAGCGGTCCAGCTGTTGTTTGATCATGAGTCCGTACTGATGCAAGGAGATGTCAGGACTATAGGCACGCCGATTTACCGGGGCAACCGCCAATCGCTTATAGCCAAATGTGCTTAGGCCAGCACTATCGGTTCTTAATTCGCCTCCTAGGCGTTGCCGTAAAGTAGTGGCCGTTGACGCGGCCAGACAGTCCGGCCGCCCGTGAGGAGTCTTTACCGTGAGCGAGCGTTCCAGCCATTGGCAATTGCAGACCATCGTCAGCCAACTGCGTACCGCCCGGGATCAGTGGCGCACACAAAATGGCCGCGCCAGCGGCGAACAGGGCGGGCGCGAATTGCCGTCCCGTGATGCGATGGCGCAGATTCTCGAAGCCTTGTGCGGCGCGTTGTTCCCGATGCGTCTGGGGCCGGTTGATCTACGAGAAGAAAGCGAAGATTTTTACGTCGGTCACACCCTCGACGTTGCGTTGAATGCATTGCTGGCGCAGGCGCGACTCGAACTGCGTTACGTCGCCCGTCACAGTGCCCGGGCCGACACCGAAGTCGAGGCGCAGGCGATCAGGATCATCCAGGACTTCGCCCTTGCATTGCCGGGCCTGCGCAGTCTGCTCGACACGGATGTGCTGGCTGCGTATCACGGCGATCCGGCGGCGCGCAGCGTCGATGAAGTGCTGCTGTGCTATCCGGGGATTCTGGCGGTGATCCACCATCGTCTGGCGCACCATTTGTATCGCGCGGGTCTGCCGTTGCTGGCGCGGATCAGTTCGGAAATCGCCCACTCGGCGACCGGTATCGATATCCATCCGGGCGCGCAGATCGGCCGCAGTTTCTTCATCGACCACGGGACCGGCGTGGTGATCGGCGAGACCGCGATCATCGGCGAGCGCGTCAGGATCTATCAGGCAGTGACCCTCGGCGCCAAACGCTTCCCGGCGGACGAGGACGGCCAGTTGCAGAAGGGCCATCCTAGGCATCCGATTGTCGAGGACGACGTGGTGATTTACGCCGGCGCGACGATTCTCGGGCGCATCACCATCGGCCAGGGTTCGACCATCGGCGGCAACGTGTGGCTGACCCGCAGCGTGCCGGCCGGGTGCAACCTGACCCAGGCCAACCTGCAGCATGATGACGGGACGCAGAAGTAATTTTCCTGTCCGTTCGTTCCCGCGCGAGGTGGGAACGAACGCCCTCGCCACAGCGTCATACCCCTCCTTGAGCTAGCGTACGAAAGCGACCGCTGAGCCCTGCGATTAGTCCTTAGCGTGCTATCCATGTTTAACTTGAACGTTCATTCAAGTTAAACCGGTAGCTCGCTGCCCGCTCACAACAGGAGGCTTGCCTTTGCTGAGTCCGATCATTTCAGCCATTTTCCAACCCCTTGAGGTGCACCGTTCATGAGTGCATCGTCCACCCCTGCCAGCGGCCTGGTACGCATGAATCCGCCGGTGTTCTGGTTCGCCGCGACAGTGATTCTGCTGTTTGGCCTGGTTGTCATCGCCATGCCGGAACAGGCCGGTGCCTGGCTCCTTGAAGCGCAAAACTGGGCGGCCAATACGGTCGGCTGGTACTACATGCTCGCGATGACCCTGTATCTGGTCTTCGTGGTGGTCACCGCGTTATCGGGCTACGGCAAGATCAAACTCGGTGCCGACCACGACGAACCCGAATTCAGTTACCTGTCCTGGGCCGGCATGCTGTTCGCCGCCGGGATCAGCATCACGCTGTTTTTCTTCTGTGTGTCCGAGCCGCTGACCCACATGCTCCAGCCGCCGCAAGGCGAGGCCGGCACCGCGGACGCGGCGCGTCAGGCGATGCAGATTCTGTTTCTGCACTGGGGCCTGCACGGCTGGGGCGTGTTCGCCTTCGTCGGCATGGCGCTGGCGTATTTCGCCTATCGGCATAACCTGCCGCTGGCCCTGCGTTCGGCGCTGTACCCGCTGATCGGCAAACGCATCAACGGTCCCATCGGCTATGCGGTGGACGGCTTCGGCATCATCGCCACGGTGTTCGGCCTCGGTGCGGACATGGGCTTCGGCGTGTTGCACCTCAACTCGGGTCTGGACTACCTGTTCGGCATCGCCCACACCCAGTGGATTCAGGTCGGCCTGATCACGCTGATGATGGGCGCGGCGATCATCGTCGCCGTTTCCGGAGTGGATAAAGGCGTGCGGGTCATGTCCGACATCAACATGCTGCTGGCCTGTGCGCTGCTGCTGTTCGTGTTGTTCGCCGGTCCCACCCAGCATTTGCTCAACACCCTGATCCAGAACCTCGGCGACTACCTCGGCGCGTTGCCGATGAAGAGTTTCGACCTCTACGCCTACGACAAACCGAGCGACTGGCTCGGTGGCTGGACGGTGTTCTACTGGGCCTGGTGGATTGCGTGGTCACCATTCGTGGGCCTGTTCATCGCGCGGATTTCCCGTGGCCGGACCATCCGCGAATTCGTCTTCGGCGTGCTGTTGATTCCGCTCGGTTTCACCCTGGCGTGGATGTCGATCTTCGGCAACAGCGCCATCGATCAGGTGCTCAATCACGGCATGTCGGCACTGGGCATGTCGGCCCTCGACAACCCGTCGATGACCCTGTACCTGCTGCTGGAAACCTACCCGTGGAGCAAAACTGTCATCGCGGTGACGGTGTTCATCAGCTTCGTGTTCTTCGTCACCTCCGCCGACTCCGGCACGGTAGTGCTCTCGACCCTGTCGGCCAAGGGTGGCAACCCGGATGAAGACGGACCGAAATGGCTGCGGGTGTTCTGGGGTGCGATGACCGCACTGATCACCAGTGCGCTGCTGTTCTCCGGCAGCATCGATGCGCTGAAGTCAGCGGTGGTGCTGACCTCGCTGCCGTTCTCGCTGATTCTGCTGCTGATGATGTGGGGGCTGCACAAGGCGTTCTATCTGGAGTCGCAGAAACAGATCGCGCAACTGCATTCGCTGGCGCCTGTGTCCGGTTCACGGCGTGGCAAGGGTGGCTGGCGCCAGCGCCTGAGTCAGGCCGTGCACTTCCCGTCGCGGGACGAGGTGTACCGCTTCATGGACACCACGGTAAAACCGGCCATCGAAGAAGTGACCGCGGTGTTCGTCGAGAAAGGTCTGAACGTGGTCACCCAACCGGACCCGGCCCATGACAGCGTCAGCCTGGAAATCGGCCATGGTGAGTTGCACCCGTTCATCTACCAGGTGCAGATGCGTGGCTACTTCACGCCATCGTTCGCTCGTGGTGGCATGGGTTCCAAGCAGCTCAATAACCGCCGCTACTACCGCGCCGAAGTGCATCTGAGCGAGGGCAGTCAGGACTACGATCTGGTCGGTTACACGAAAGAACAGATCATCAACGACATCCTCGACCAGTACGAACGGCACATGCAGTTCCTGCATCTGGTGCGTTGATCGGGGCAGGGCGCCGGGACGGATTCAGGTCTCGGCGCTCAGCACCATGAACAAAACCATCGCGGCGATCGGCACGCCGAACACGGCGCTGCCAATCGCGATCTCCGACCCCAGCGGCTGCCCGGCGTGCACCACGCCGACCGCGCCATTGATCACCGTCAACGCCAGCCACAACGCCGCGAAGCCGTAGGCCAGCGTCTGCCGGCTGAAGCCGATGCGCTCGCCGATATAGAACATCAGCGCCAGCAGGATCAGGCCGAAGAAGATGATGATTGCGGTGTGCATGGTCGGGATCTGCCTGTGAAAGGGAGTCGTCCTGTCTTTGCTGAGCATAGGTCAGCTGTCAGCCTCATGTCGTTCGACACATTTCGGCACGTATCCATCTGTTTATGCGGGCCGCTTGTTAGGCGCGCTCACCGCTGATCTGGATATTAAACACGTGTCTGCCTGGTAGGCTAATATTTGTCCAAGTGTGTATGGTGTGTATTGGGTGAGGCGTCCAGCTCCTAAAGTACGCAGCTCTTGCTGTCGAACAGGGCGAAGGAAATGCGTAGTCGGGAAATGATCAGGATGATCGAGGAGGATGGCTGGTATCTGGTCGCCGTCAAAGGTAGTCACCACCAATACAAACATCCGGGCAAGCCAGGGAGGGTGACGATCAAGCATCCGGATTCGGATCTTCCCAAGGGTACGATCAACAGCATCTTGAAACAGGCGGGTTTGAAATGAAGCCCGTGATTGGAAACGAAAGTCCCTTTATGGACATGTCAGAGGAAGGATTCACTTACATGAAATTCCCGGTCGTTCTGCACAAGGATGCCGACTCAGACTACGGAGTGATTATCCCGGATGTACCGGGCTGTTTCTCCGCAGGCACAACGGTAGCCGAAGCTTTTGACAACACTCAGGAGGCACTGGCCTTGCACTATGAGGGATTGGTCGCTGATGGCGCGCCGTTGCCTCGGGTTCAGGACATTGATGCTCATCTCGAGAACCCGGATTACACCGGCGGTATCTGGGGTGTAGTCGAGTTTGATATCACTCCCTATTTCGGCAAGTCGGTGCGCTTCAACGCTACGCTGCCGGAGCAGTTGCTGGAGCGTATTGACCAAACTGTACGACGGGATCAGCGTTACAGCTCTCGCTCCGGATTTCTGGCTGCTGCTGCCTTGCGTGAGTTGTCGGCTTAAGGCCGGTTTACAGCATTTGGGGTCAGGTACTTTCCCGCTCAATGACCGTGCATTGCAGCAGATTCAACCGCTGCACCTCATCGCTCGGCAGCACGCCCAGACTTTCCAGTACTCGCGTCGCCGCCAGTACGCCGATCTCCAGCGCCGGCGGTTTGATCGTGCTCAGACTCGGCAGCAGCATCTCGGCGAACGGGTAGTCGCCGAAGCCGAGGACGGCGCAGTCTTCGGGAATCTTGAGGCCGGCCCGTTGCCCGGCGAGCAGGCCGCCGGCGGCGAGGTTGTCGTTGGCGAAGATGATGGCGTCCGGGCGCGGTGAGGTGTTCATCAGCGCTTCCATCGCTTGCTTGCCGGCCTCGAACGGGGCGCGATCGGCATCTGGTGCGAATACCCACGGTTCCAGACCGAACTCGCGGACGGTCGCTGCGTAACCGTCGCGGCGTTCCAGTGCGCTGAAGTCGCCGGGTGCGCTGTTCTGCACGAAGGCGATTCGCCGATAGCCTTTGCCGTGCAGATAACGAGCGGCGCTGACACCCACCTCGAAGTGCGAAAAACCGATCTGCATCGGCTCGCGATCCGGCTGGTAATCCCAGGTTTCGATCACCGGGATATCCGCTTCGGCGAGCATCTTTTCCGTGCCCGTGCTGTGGAAGTGACTGGTGACCACCAGCGCCGCCGGCGACCAGCCGAGGAAGGCCCGTACCGCGTTTTCTTCTTGCTCGGCGCTGAAGTAACTCGAGGCCAGCAGCAACTGATAACCGTGGCGGCTGAGGGTGTCGCTGAAGCCTTGAATGGTGTTGGCGAAGATCGGCCCGGAGATGTTCGGGATCACCATGCCGACGATTTTTCCCCGCGCCGAGGCGAGCCCGCCGGCCACCAGGTTCGGCACATAACCCAGCTCGGCGACCACCGCCGCGATCCGCTCGCGGCGTTCGGGCGACACCTGGTCCGGCTGGTTGAAGTAGCGCGACACGGTGATTGCCGAAACACCGGCCTGGCGCGCCACCGCGTTGAGGGTCACGCGACCGGCGCCACGGCGTTTGCGGGGCTTTTCTTCGCTCAAGGCTCGATCCTTCTTAAAAACCAAAACGCATATAAAAGTAATTTTTCAGTATTGGACGGTCTATGTCCGGCTTGCCAATACTGGCGATGTTAGCGCTAACAAAGCGCGTTGTCTGCTACTCGCTCGAGCGAATGCCCAAGACACCGAGACAGGCGCTGTCGTCGCAGAACGGCAGCGGTTCAGGGCAACTTTTCGAGCGGGCAAACATGCACAACATTCCTGGGGCGACACACAAACTGGCGCAATCGATCCGCGCTGCGGGCTGGCTACTCACCGGGCTGGCCGCGCTGCCGCTGCCCGCCGCGTTCGCCGCCGACAGCACCGATCAGGAGCCGACACTCAAGTCCGTCACGGTCACCGCCACCCGCCGCGAAGAGTCGCTGCAAAAGGTCCCGGTGGCGGTGTCGGTGATCGACGGCGAGCAACTGGAACGCGACAACCGCAACAGTGTGGCGAGCATCGTCCAGCAAGTGCCATCGCTGAATTTCCGCACTGGCGCATCGAACAAGGACACCTCGTTGTTCGTGCGTGGCGTGGGGACGATTTCCACCTCGCCGGGCGTCGAGCCGACGGTGGCCACGGTGATTGACGGCGTGGTCTACGCCCGTCCTGGCCAGTCGACTCTGGATCTGCTGGATCTGGAGCGCGTCGAGGTTCTGCGCGGCCCGCAAGGCACGCTGTTCGGCAAAAACGCGTCGGCCGGCGTGCTGAACATCACCAGCAAGGCGCCGACCGCCGAGACCCACGGTTACATCGATCAGTCGTACTACAGCGGCAACGAAAGCCGCACCCGTTTCGGCATTGGCGGCAGCCTGATTCCGGACACGCTCAAGGGTTCGATCAGCACCTTGTTCGGCACTTACGACGGCAACGTCGATAACAAGCACAATGGCCAGGAGGTCAACGGTTACAACCATCGCGGTGTACGCGGCAAACTGGAATTCACCCCGAACGACGACGTCACCTTCACCCTGATCGCCGACTACATGCAGTCCCACGATGACGGCCCCAACGGCGTCGTCACCAAGTCGTTGACCCCGGCCTTCGCCAACGCGCTGAGTCCGGTCAGCGCCACCAGCCACAACCGCGACATCAACACCGACACCCGCACCCACGTCGAAGACACCAACAAGGGCCTGTCCGGCCAGCTCGACTGGCAACTGGGCGATTACACCCTGACGTCGATCACCGCGTGGCGTGGCTGGGACAACACCCAGTATCAGGACGGCGACCGCCTCGGCACGGTGACGGCCGCGTTCCCCGGCACAGCGGACAAGGGCGATCTGGCCTTCGACCAGTACTCGCAGGAGTTGCGTCTGGCCTCGCCGAAAGGCGAGTTCCTCGAATACGTCGGCGGCCTGTTCTACATGCACGGCAAGGACGAGGAAACCTATCAGCGCACGCTGACCACCACCACGCGGACTGATCGCGGCGTCGCCGATTACAGCACCACCAGCGACAGCTACGCAGTGTTCGGCGAAAGCACGCTGAATTTCACCTCGGACTTCCGAGGCATCGCCGGCCTGCGCTACACCCACGACGATCTGGAATACGATCACCGTCGCGTTTCCACTTCTGCAACCACGGTCAGCGGCATTCAACCGGCCACCCGCAGTTCCGGTTCGGTGGACGAGGACGGCTGGTCCGGTCGGCTCGGTTTGCAGTACGACTTGAGCGATGCGGTCACCACTTATTTGACCTACTCTCGCGGTTACAAAGGCCCGGCCTACAACGTGTTCTTCAACATGCAGCCGCGCGATACCGAAGCACTGAAACCGGAAACCTCCAACACCTGGGAGGCGGGGATCAAGGCTTCATCCTGGAACAATCGACTGACCACCAACCTCGCGGTTTTCCACAGCGACTACGACAACTACCAGGCGAACTTTTTCGACACCGTCGCCGGGCAAGTGGTGACGCGCCTGATCAACGCCGGCAGCGTCAGCACCGAGGGCGTGGAACTCGATTACGCCTTGCAGGCGACCCAGCAACTGAAGTTCTCCGGAGCGCTGGCTTACACCCGCGCCCGCATCGACCAGTTCGCCTGCCCGGCGGGTGCGGCGGCGTCGTGCAACGTCAACGGCAAACCGCTGCCATTCAGCCCGGACTGGAAAAGCTACGTGCGGGCCGACTACACCATCCCGCTGGATAACGGCCTGGATATCGAACTCGGCACCGACTACAGCTGGCAGAGCGAAGTGCAGTACGACATCAGCCAGAACGCCGACACCAAGCAGGGCGCCTACGGCCTCTGGAATGCCAGCGTCGCCCTGGCCGATTACACCAACGGCTGGCGCGTGGCATTGCTGGGCAAGAATCTCACCGACAAGTCGTATTCGCCGTTGCTCGCCAGCGGTGGCAATTACATCTACCGCGCCGTGCCTCGCGACGACGAGCGTTACTTCGGCGTGCAACTGCGCAAGGACTTCTGAGATGAGCAGACAGCTGAAACTCGGCGCGTTTCTCATGGCCACCGGGCACCACGTCGCCGCGTGGCGTCATCCGGATGTGCCGGCCAACGCCGGGCTGGATTTCGCCCATTACAAACGTCTGGCGCAGATTGCCGAGGCAGCGAAGTTCGATACGTTGTTCGTCGCCGACAGCGTCGCTGCGCCGACCCAGGATATCGCCAGCCGGATGGCCCGTTCGGATCACTTCGAGCCGCTGACGTTGCTCTCGGCCTTGAGCGCCGTGACCGAACGCATCGGCCTGATCGCCACCGCCACTACCAGCTACAACGAGCCGTATCACGTGGCGCGTAAATTTGCTTCGCTCGATCACCTCTCGGGCGGGCGAGCGGGGTGGAATCTGGTGACCTCGGACAACGCCGCCGAAGCGCAGAATTTCGGCCGCGACGAACACATCGGCCATGCAGAACGCTACAGTCGCGCCCGAGAATTTCATCAGGTGGTGACCGGGCTCTGGGACAGTTGGCAGGACGACGCCTTCCTCCGCGACAAGGCCAGCGGAGCGTATTACGACCCGGAAAAATTGCATGTGCTGGATCACGTCGGTGAGCACTTCCGGGTCAAGGGCCCGCTGAACGTCGCACGTTCGCCACAGGGTCAGCCGGTGATCGTGCAGGCTGGCTCGTCGGAAACCGGGCGTGAACTGGCGGCGCAGACGGCCGAAGTGGTGTTCACCGCGCAGACCTCACTGGCCAGCGCCCAGGCGTTTTACGCCGACCTCAAGGGACGCTTGCCGAAGTACGGGCGCAGCGCCGATTCGCTGAAAATCATGCCCGGTGTGTTTGTCGTCGTCGGGCAGACGGAAGCCGAAGCGCAGGAAAAATGTGAAACGTTTCAGCAATTGGTCGAACCCGAGGTTGGTGTCGCCCTGCTTGGGCGTATGCTGGGCAACTTCGACCTGTCGAAGTACCCGTTGGACGGGCCGCTGCCGGAATTGCCGCTGACTGAAAGCGGCCAGCAGAGCCGGCAGAAACTGCTGACAGAACTGGCCGGCCGGGAGCGTCTGACCCTGGCCGAACTGGGCCGCAGAATCGCCGGCGGCCGCGGGCATTACAGCGTCGTCGGCACGCCGGCGCAGATTGCCGACCGCTTGCAGGAGTGGTTCGAGCAGGGCGCGGCGGACGGCTTCAACGTGCTGGTGCCGCACCTGCCCGGCGGGCTCGAAGATTTCGCCAATGGCGTGGTCCCGGAACTGCAACGGCGCGGACTGTTCAGAACCGAATACGAGGGCCGGACCTTGCGCCAGAACCTTGGCCTCGCCCGTCCCGGCAACAGATTTGCGTAGCAATCGACACCCATTTCAAGACCGACAAGAGAGGATTCGATGACTTACACCGCTGCCGAAAACCGTTATGACTCCATCCCTTACCGCCGCGTCGGACGCAGCGGTCTGGTGCTGCCGGCGCTGTCCCTGGGCCTGTGGCACAACTTCGGCGACAGCACGCCGATCGACACCCAGCGTGCCTTGCTGCGCACCGCGTTCGATCTGGGGATCAACCACTTCGACCTGGCCAACAACTACGGCCCTCCCTACGGCAGCGCCGAGACCAATTTCGGCCGTTTGCTGCGCGAAGACTTCAAGCAATATCGCGATGAACTGATCATCTCCAGCAAGGCCGGTTGGGACATGTGGCCCGGCCCTTACGGCCAGGGCGGCGGTTCGCGCAAATACGTGCTGGCCAGCCTCGACCAGAGCCTGCAACGCCTGGGCCTGGACTATGTGGATATCTTTTATTCGCACCGCTTCGACCCGGACACCCCGCTGGAAGAAACCGCCAGCGCCCTCGCCACTGCCGTGCAGCAGGGCAAGGCGTTGTACATCGGCATCTCGTCGTACTCCGGGGTGAAAACTCGTGAGATCGCCGCGCTGCTCAAAGAGTGGAAAGTGCCGCTGTTGATTCACCAGCCGGCCTACAACCTGCTCAACCGTTGGGTGGAAAAAGACCTGCTCGACACCACCGAAGAACTCGGCACTGGCGTGATTGCGTTCACCCCGCTGGCGCAGGGTCTGCTGACCGACAAATACCTCAACGGCGTGCCGGCGGATGCGCGGGTCAATCGTCCGGGGGGTGGTTCGTTGCAGGCTTCACATTTGTCCGGGGCCAACATCGCTCATGTGCGGGCGTTGAATGAAATCGCCAAACGTCGTGGGCAGAGTCTGGCGCAACTGGCGCTGGCGTGGACGCTGCGGGATCCGCGAGTGACCTCGGCCCTGATCGGCGCGAGCCGGCCGGAGCAGATTGTCGAGAACGTCGGGGCGTTGAAGAACCTGAGTTTCAGTGCGGAAGAGTTGGCGGAGATTGACCGGTTTGCCCAGGAGGGCGGGATCAATCTTTGGGAGAAGCCTTCGACGGCGGAATAACGACACACTGATCGTTCCCACGCAGAGCGTGGGAACGATCAATTGTTCAGCGAAAAAACGGCACATCCCCCAACACCGTAGCCCGCTGCATCACCCGCCGCGCCGGCCGGTAATCATCCACCGCGTAATGCTGCGTCACGCGGTTATCCCAGAACGCAATGTCATCCTTCTGCCAGCGCCAGCGAATGGTGAACTCCGGCCGCGTCGCGTGGGCGAACAGAAACTTCAGCACCGCTTCACTCTCAGTCTCCGACAACTCATTGATCTTCGACGTGAAGCCTTCGTTGACGAACAACGAACGCCGCCCGCTCACTGGGTGCGTGCGAATCACCGGATGCGACAGCGGTGGATTCTTGCGCCGCGCCTCTTCCCACTGCGCCAGTGCTTCCGGCGTGTTGCCATAGCGCTCCAACGGAAATGAGCGGGTGAAGTCGTGAGTCGCGGTCAACCCTTCGAGCAGCGCTTTCATCGGCGTCGACAGCGCCTCATACGCGGCAATCCCGCTGGCCCACAACGTATCGCCGCCGAACTCCGGCAACAGCTTGGCGCTGAGCACCGCGCCCATGGCCGGGGTTGGCAGGAAGGTGACGTCGGTGTGCCAGATCGCGTTGTCGCGCACGTCGGTGACGGCGGTGTCGAGGATCAGCACTTCCGGTTGCTCAGGCACATTAGGGTAGATCGGGTGAATGTGCAGGTCGCCGAAGTAGTGGGCGAAACGTGCCTGTTGCGACGGCTCGATCGGCTGATTGCGGAAGAACAGCACCTGGTATTTGAGCAGTGCCTGCTCGATGGCGTCGCGCTGTTCCAGGTTCAGCGGCTGGCTGATGTCGACGCCGCTGATCTGTGCGCCGAGGGCCGAGCTTAACGGGGTGATGTTCAGGCTGCTCATGGTGGTTCTCTTCAATTCCGGGGCCCCGAAACTGTCGGGGTAGTCAGTGCTGAAAAATCAGTGGGCCTGGCCGTGCCACGGCACCAGTTTGCGTTGCAGGGCGCGCAGGCCCATTTCCATGGCGAAGGCAATCAGGGCGATGACCAGAATCCCCAGCACCACCACGTCGGTGACCAGGAATTGCGCAGCCGACTGCACCATGAAGCCCAGGCCACTGGTGGCCGCGATCAATTCGGCGGCGACCAGAGTCGACCAGCCGACACCCAGGCCAATGCGCACACCGGTCAGAATGTCCGGCAGCGCGCTCGGCAAAATCACGTGGCGAATCAGTTGTGCGCGAGTGGCGCCCAGCGATTGCGCAGCGCGCAGTTTGGCCGGGTCGACGGTGCGCACGCCGGTGGCGGTGGCAATCGCGATCGGGGCGAAAATCGCCAGGTAGATCAGCAGCACTTTCGACAATTCGCCGATGCCGCACCAGATCACGATCAGCGGCAGATACGCGAGCGGCGGAATAGGGCGGTAGAACTCGATCAGCGGATCCAGCACACCTCGGGCGATGCGGTTGGCGCCGATGGCAATGCCCACCGGCACCGCGGTCAGAATCGCAAAACCCAGGCCCAGACCGATGCGGCTCAGGCTCGCGCCCAGGTGCTGCCACAACGTCGAATCCATGTAACCCGTGGTCGCCAGTAACCAACCTTTTTGCAGTACGGCGGACGGTGGCGGCAGGAACAGCGGTTCGATCAGGCCGGTGGCCGTGACGGCCCACCAGATCACCAGCAACGCGAACAAGGTCAGCAGGCTGATCCAGCGAGTGCTGAGGCTGCGACGCACAGGAATCACCACCGACGTGGCGGCGGGTTTCACTGCGGTGGCGGAAACGTCGTAACTGCTCATGCGCGCTCCTGCCGCTGAACGGCGCTGCGTTGCGAGAACACTTTGGCGAGCACGTGTTCGCGGGTTTCGATGAAGCGCGGATCGGACTTGATCGCTCGCGCCGATTCGCCGGCGGCGTAACGCTGGCCAAAATCGAGATGCAGACGCTCGACGATCTGCCCCGGATTCGGCGCCAGCAGAATCAGGTCGGTGGCGAGGAACACCGCCTCTTCAATGTCGTGGGTAATCAGGAACACCGGTTTGGCGGTGCGTTGCCAGACTTGCAGCAACAGTTCCTGCATCTGTTCGCGGGTGAAGGCGTCGAGGGCACCGAAGGGTTCGTCCATCAGCAGCACGCGCGGGTCGGCCGCGAGGGCGCGGGCCAGGCCGACACGTTGCTTCTGGCCACCGGAGAGTTGCCAGATGCGACGTTTTTCGAAACCGGAGAGATCGACCAGCGCGAGCATTTCCCGGGCGCGCTGTTCGCGTTTGTCCTTGGCGACACCGGCCAGTTCGAGACCGAAGGCAACGTTGGCCAGCACGTCCTGCCAGGGCAGCAGGGCGTCGTCCTGGAACACCACGCCGCGTTCGGCGCTCGGGCCTTTGACCGGCACACCGTCGAGGGTGATGCGGCCGGCGCTCGGTTCGACGAAGCCGGCAATCAGGTTCAACAGCGAAGTCTTGCCACTGCCGGACGGGCCGAGGGCGACCAGCAATTGCTGGGGCCCCAGGGTCAGAGAGATATCCGCCAGCACCGGTTCCGGGCTGCCGGGATACTGTGCGCTGATGCGCTCCAGCTGTAGCAAGGCCATCGCAATTAGCTCCCGATCAGTTGGTGATGTACTTGGGGGTGACGTACGGCGCGTAGTCCGGCAGAACCGCTTCGACCTTGCCTTGCTCCTTGAGGAACGCAGCGGTGTCGGTGATGGCTTTGGTGGTCGGCGCGCCGAGGTCACTGACCTGATCCGCCGCCAGCGGGTAGACGTTGCCTTGCAGCAGCAATGGAATGTCGCTGGCCTTGGCGCCGGACAGTTTCACCAGCTTGTCGACGTTGCTCTGATTGGCGATCCAGGCTTTTGGATCCTTGCGGTAGTCGGCGTAGGCGTCGAGGGTGACCTTGGCGAATGCGGTAACGATTTCCGGGTGCTTCTCGGCGAAGTCTTTGCGCACGATCCAGGCGTCGAAAGTTGGCGCGCCGAACTTGGCCAGTTCGCCGGAAGTAATCAGCACTTTGCCGTTTTCCTTGGCCACACCCAGCGCCGGATCCCAAACGTAGGTGGCATCGATGTCACCGCGCTTCCACGCGGCAATGATCGCTGGCGGGGCGAGGTTGAGGACGGTGACTTTCGAAGGGTCGATGTTCCAGTGCTTCAGCGCGGCCAGCAGGCTGTAGTGACCGGTGGACACGAATGGCACGGCGATTTTCTTGCCGACCAGATCCTGCGGCGTCTTGATGCCGGAGCCGTCGCGGGCGACCAGCGCTTCAGCAGCGCCGATCTGAGTGGCGATAAGGAAGGTTTCCACCGGGACTTTGCGGGTGATCGCGGCAGTCAGGGGGCTGGAACCGAGGTAGCCGATCTGCACGTCGCCGGAAGCGATGGCGGTGATGACGTCGGCACCGTTGTCGAACTTGCGCCAGCTGATATCGGCCTTGGTGGCTTTCTCATAGGCGCCGTCGGCCTGGGCGACTTTCGCCGGGTCAACGGTGGTCTGGTAGGCGACGGTGAGGTCGGCGGCCTGAGCCAGGAAACTCGCGGCAGCCAGAGAGGCCACGGCCAGCAGGCGAAGCGGGACATTCAGTTTCATTGAAGAGCTCCATATCAGGCGACCGAGCGTCGGCGTGAAAGGAGACTAAATGATCTAAGAATCTAGAAATAAATAACTTTTTAGACTTAGCTTATGAGCGGAAAAATCTAAGCCGGGGGTATTTGATAGTTCCCACGCTCTGCGTGGGAATTCAGCTTGTGACGCTCCGCGTCACTGGGACGCAGAGCGTCCCTTGAGGCATTCCCACGCGGAGCGTGGGAACGATCATTAGCGTGAGGCGTTCCCAAGCGGACGGCTCGACGCCTCGATGTTGGAACGATCAACGAGTGGAAGGCAGTCAGTTGCTGATCGCCAGAATACTCGCCTGATACGACCCGACAAACACGTCGAAATCGCCCACCTCGTTCTGCTCCAGCTCAGCCTGTTGCGCCAGCGACGACCGCGCCAGTTCTTCAAACTTCGCCTGTTCCTCAGCCGCCAACGGCTCGCTGCGGAAGAACTCGGCGTGAGCCTGGCTCTGGCGCAGGGAGAATTGCGCGAAGCTTTCCTTGTGCTCGGCCATCGCCGCCAGCACCTGGGCCGAAGGCGTCAGGGACGAATCCTTGACCTTGGCCAGTTGTGCGTCGAGTGCCTTGCTGTGGGCATCTCCACCATGGCTTTGATCCAGCAGCGCCGCCAGTGGAGCAATTTTTTCCAGCAGTTCGGCGGCCCATTCCTTCAGTTCGACCGGTTGGCCGTCACGCTGCAATTGCAGGCCCGGACGACGACCTTCCTTGACCACGCTGAGGAAGTTCGACGTGGCGTTGCCGCAGCTGATGTTGGTCAGCAGCGGGCTGTCGTTCAGTGCGCAGTACAGCAGGAACGCGTCGAGGAAGCGCGATTCGGTGAGGTCGATGCCCATCGGCAGGAACGGGTTGATGTCCAGGCAACGCACTTCGACGTACTGGATGCCACGGGCGACCAGCGCCTGGATCGGCCGCTCGCCGGTGTAGGTCACGCGTTTCGGGCGGATGTTGGAGTAGTACTCGTTTTCGATCTGCAGGATGTTGGTGTTCAGTTGCACCCACTCGCCATCCTGGTGCGTGCCGACTTCTACATACGGCGCGTATGGCGTGGCCACCGCCTTGCGCAGGCTGTCGGTGTAGCTTGCCAGGTCGTTGTAGCAAGGGGTCAGGCCAGCCTGGGCGTTGCTCTGGTAACCGAGGTCACTCATGCGCAGGCTGGTGGCGTAAGGCAGGTACAGAGTGTCCGGGTCCAACTGTTCCAGTTGATGCGAACGGCCGCGCAGGAACCCCGCGTCCAGCGCCGGCGAAGCACCGAACAGGTACATCAGCAGCCAGCTGTAGCGACGGAAGTTGCGGATCAGCGCGATATAGGACGACGACTGGAAATCCCGGTCGGTGCCGACGAAGCCTTCGGCTTCTTTCAGCAGCGGCCAGAGCTTTTCCGGCAGGGAGAAGTTGTAGTGAATCCCGGCGATGCACTGCATGGTCTTGCCGTAACGCAGGGCCAGGCCCTTGCGGTAGACATACTTGAGCTGACCAATGTTGGAGGTGCCGTAATAGGCGATCGGGATATCTTCCTCGGCCGGCAACGGGCACGGCATCGATGGACTCCACAGGTACTCGTTGCCGAGCTTGCTGTAGGCGAAGCGATGAATCTTGTCCAGGCTGGCCAGGGTGTCGGCCGGGTCTGGCAGGGCAGGCGTGATGAATTCCAGCAGCGACTCGGAATAGTCGGTGGTGATCTGTTCGTTGGTCAGCGCGGAACCCAGGCTTTCAGGGTGCGGCGTTTGCGCCAGACGTCCCTCGCCGGTCACGCGCAGGCATTCACGTTCGATACCGTGCAGGCACTGCTCGAGCAGAGAGAGGTTGGCGCGCTCACCGAGCAGAGCCAGGCGGCGGTTGAGAAGTTCGCTCAATTTGGATTCCTTCACGCGTCAGTCGCCCCAATATGGGGGTGGGCAGGACGGTCTACAAGGGTGAAGTTGAAACTGGCGTTTTCGCCTGGTTTTCGGGCCATGAAAGCCCCATTGGAAACGCCAACTTCAGTCCCTGAATCTGGCAGACGCGGGCGAGGAAAACTCCGACGCTGCGATCACAGCGCCGAAATTAACTCAAAATGATGAACAACATCTACAGGACAGCGAACGTGCCTTGCGCTTTTGCGACCAGTTTGTCGCCCTGCATCACGTCGGCTTCGACCACCAGCGTGCGCCGGCCCGGGTGGATCACCCGCGCCGTGCACATCACCTCGCCCTCGGAGACGGCGCGGATGTAGTTGATCTTGCACTCGATGGTCGCGCTTTGCTGGTCAAAGCCGTGGGTGCTGGAACAGGCCAGCCCCATCGCGATATCGACCAGACTGAACAGCGCGCCGCCGTGCAGCTTGCCGCCGCGGTTGCGCAGTTCGGGTTCCAGCACCAGGGCGACTTGCGCCACCCCGGTTTCCAGGCTGTGCAGGCGGCAGCCCAACAGCTTGAAAAACGCGCTCTCGACGAGCCCGGCCGGAATTTCCATCAGCGTTTCTTCAACTGCTTGGCGTTGGCGAACAGCGACGCCATGGCGTTGTTCGCCGGAGCCGCCGGGGTAGTTTCCTTGCGCGGCGCTGAACCCTGCGACTGGCGTGGCGCCGAGCCTGGACGCGCGCCACGGGCACCGTCGATTTTCTCGCCCGGGGTGTCGCTCATGCGCATCGACAGGCCGACGCGTTTGCGCGGGATGTCGACTTCCATGACCTTCACTTTCACCACGTCACCGGCCTTCACCGCTTCGCGTGGATCCTTGATGAACTTCTCCGACAGCGCCGAGATGTGCACCAGACCATCCTGATGCACGCCGATGTCGACGAACGCGCCGAATGCGGTCACGTTGGTCACCACACCTTCGAGGATCATCCCCAGTTGCAGGTCTTTCAGGTCCTCGACGCCTTCCTGGAACTCGGCGGTCTTGAACTCCGGACGCGGGTCGCGGCCCGGTTTTTCCAGTTCCTGCAGGATGTCGGTGACGGTTGGCAGACCGAAGGTCTCGTCGGTGAATTTCTTCGGATCCAGACGCTTGAGGAACCCGGCATCGCCGATCAGCGAGCGGATGTCGCGGTCGGTTTCAGCGGCGATGCGTTGCACCAGCGGATAGGCTTCCGGGTGAACCGCCGAGGAATCCAGCGGGTTGTCGCCGTTCATCACGCGCAGGAAGCCGGCGGCCTGTTCGAAGGTTTTTTCGCCGAGACGCGCGACTTTCTTCAGTGCAGCGCGAGTCTTGAACGCGCCGTGTTCGTCACGGTGAGTCACGATGTTCTGCGCCAGGGTCGCGTTGAGGCCGGAGATCCGCGCCAGCAGCGCCACGGACGCGGTGTTCACGTCCACGCCCACGGCGTTCACGCAGTCCTCGACCACGGCGTCCAGGCCGCGTGCCAGTTTCAGCTGCGACACGTCGTGCTGGTACTGACCGACACCGATGGATTTCGGATCGATTTTCACCAGTTCGGCCAGTGGATCCTGCAAGCGACGGGCGATCGATACCGCGCCACGGATCGATACGTCCAGATCCGGGAATTCCTTGGCTGCCAGTTCCGATGCCGAGTACACCGATGCGCCGGCTTCGGAGACCATGACCTTGGTCATTTTCATCGCTGGATATTTTTTGATCAGCTCGATGGCCAGTTTGTCGGTTTCACGACTGGCGGTGCCGTTGCCGATGGCGATCAGGTCGACCGAGTGCTTGGCGCACAGGGCGGCCAGGATCGCGATGGTCTGATCCCATTTGTTGTGCGGCACGTGCGGGTAAACCGTGGCGTGATCCAGCAGCTTGCCGGTGGAGTCGACCACCGCGACCTTGCAGCCGGTGCGCAGGCCCGGGTCGAGACCCAGGGTGGCGCGCGGGCCGGCCGGAGCGGCCAGCAGCAGGTCGTGCAGGTTGTGGGCGAACACGTTGATCGCTTCGGTTTCGGCGCCGTCGCGCAGCTCGCCGAGCAGGTCGGTTTCCAGGTGGGTGTAGAGCTTGACCTTCCAGGTCCAGCGCACCACTTCACCCAGCCATTTGTCGGCCGGACGGTTCTGGTTCTGGATGCCGACTTGCTGGCCGATCATGCCTTCGCACGGATGCATGGTGCCCGGCAGTTCATCGCCGACCTTCAGTGCGGAGCTGAGAATGCCTTCATTGCGGCCACGGAAAATCGCCAGCGCGCGGTGCGACGGCATGCTTTTCAGCGGTTCGTCGTGTTCGAAGTAATCGCGGAACTTGGCGCCTTCCTCTTCCTTGCCAGCGATCACGCGGGCACTGAGGGTGGCTTCCTGTTTCAGGTAAGTACGCAGTTTTTCCAGCAGGTTGGCGTCTTCGGCGAAGCGCTCCATGAGGATGTACTTGGCGCCTTCCAGCGCAGCCTTGACGTCGGCCACGCCTTTTTCGGCGTCGATGAAGCGTGCGGCTTCGGCTTCCGGGGCCAGGCTCGGGTCGTTGAACAGACCGTCGGCCAGCTCGCCGAGGCCGGCTTCCAGGGCGATCTGGCCCTTGGTGCGGCGCTTCTGCTTGTACGGCAGATACAAGTCTTCGAGGCGGGTCTTGGTGTCGGCGAGTTTGATTTCGCGCTCCAGTTCAGGGGTGAGTTTGCCCTGCTCCTGGATGCTGGAAAGAATGCTGATGCGCCGTTCGTCGAGTTCTCGCAGGTAGCGCAGACGCTCTTCCAGATGACGCAGTTGAGTGTCATCGAGGCTGCCGGTCACTTCTTTCCGGTAACGGGCGATGAAGGGAACGGTAGAGCCTTCATCGAGTAGCGCGACGGCCGCTTCGACCTGTTGTGGGCGTACGCCGAGTTCCTCGGCGATGCGGCTGTTGATGCTGTCCATAAAACCACCTGACAAATTGTGAAAGCAGGCTCGCAGGCACGTAAATAAAGGCCCGGAGTCTGGTTGGGCGGCCTGACGCTTGCCGCTGCCTGGGTCAAAAGGCATCCCATTGACCCGTGAAATCGAACAATTACTGCGACGGCCCGGAAAATAAGAGACGGCCACCTGCGGTAACGATTCAGACGTTGCCTGACACAAAAGGCCGCGCATTATAACCAGCGTTCTGTCATTCGGGGGCGACACAGTCTGTAGGCTCAAGCCCCGGTTTTCTGGCAGTGAAGGAAAAATCTGCTAACAATGCACACGGTGCGTATAACGGCAGCTACGCCATAATGCGCGCCGAGCTAAAAGGAGCATCCAATGAGCAGCACTGCACAAACTGCTGAAGGCGAAAAAATTCTTATTGTTGACGATGATCCGGGGCTGAGCAGCCTGCTGGAACGCTTCTTCGTCAGCAAGGGCTACCGCGCCCGAGCCGTACCGAATACCGAGCAGATGGATCGTCTGCTGTCGCGTGAAGTGTTCAATCTGGTCGTCCTCGACCTGATGCTGCCGGGCGAAGACGGCCTGACCGCTTGCCGTCGCCTGCGTGGCGCGAACAATCAGATCCCGATCATCATGCTCACCGCCAAGGGCGACGAGCTGAGCCGTATCAAGGGCCTGGAACTGGGCGCCGACGACTACCTGGCCAAGCCGTTCAACCCGGACGAGTTGATGGCCCGCGTCAAAGCCGTGCTGCGCCGTCAGGCCGCACCGGTGCCGGGCGCGCCGGGCAGCGAAGAAGAGAACGTCACGTTCGGTGACTACGTGCTGTCCCTGGCCACCCGCGAACTCAAGCGCGGCGACGAAGTGCACATGCTCACCACCGGTGAGTTCGCGGTACTCAAGGCCCTGGTGATGAACGCCCGTCAGCCGCTGACCCGCGACAAACTGATGAACCTGGCCCGTGGCCGGGAATGGGATGCCCTGGAGCGTTCCATCGATGTGCAGATTTCCCGTCTGCGCCGGATGATCGAACCCGATCCGTCCAAACCGCGCTACATCCAGACTGTCTGGGGCGTGGGTTATGTGTTCGTGCCGGATGGCAACTCCACCAAGTGACGGGTGATTTGTAGGAGCGGGTCTGTGGGGAGCGGTCAAAAATGCCGCCTCCGCAGACTCGTTATCCGCAATATGCGAGCATTGCTCGCTCCTGCAAGTGCGTAGCGGTTATCCATGAAAACCCCTGTCTGGTTCCCCCAAAGTTTCTTCTCCCGCACCCTCTGGCTGGTGCTCATCGTCGTATTGTTTTCCAAGGCACTGACCCTGGTTTATCTGCTGATGAACGAGGACGTGCTGGTGGACCGTCAATACAGCCACGGCGTCGCCCTGACGCTGCGTGCCTATTGGGCTGCCGATGAAGAAAACCGCGCGAAGATCGCTGATGCCGCGACCCTGATCCGGGTGGTCGGTGCCGGTGTGCCGGAAGGCGAGCAGCACTGGCCGTACAGCGAAATCTACCAGCGGCAGATGCAGGCGGAATTGGGTGCCGACACCGAGGTTCGCTTGCGCATGCATTCGCCGCCGGCGTTGTGGGTGCGTGCGCCGAGCCTGGGTGATGGCTGGTTGAAAGTGCCGTTGTACCCGCATCCGTTGCGCGGCCAGAAAATCTGGAACGTACTCGGCTGGTTCCTCGCCATCGGGTTGCTCTCGACCGCGTCGGCATGGATTTTCGTCAGCCAGCTCAATCAGCCTTTGAAGCGTCTCGTGTATGCCGCACGGCAACTCGGCCAGGGCCGCAGCGTGCGCCTGCCGATCAGTGACACGCCAAGCGAAATGACCGAGGTTTATCGCGCCTTCAACCAGATGGCTGAAGATGTAGAACAGGCCGGCCGTGAACGTGAACTGATGCTCGCCGGGGTTTCCCACGACCTGCGCACGCCGCTGACCCGTCTACGACTGTCGCTGGAACTGATGGGTGACCGCACCGACCTGACCGACGACATGGTGCGCGACATTGAAGACATGGACGCGATTCTCGACCAGTTCCTCGCGTTCATTCGCGATGGTCGGGACGAGTCGGTGGAAGAAGTGGATCTGAGCGATCTGGTGCGCGAAGTCGCGGCGCCGTACAACCAGAGTGAAGAGAAGGTGCGCTTGCGTCTGGAGCCGATCCAGCCGTTTCCGCTGCGTCGGGTGTCGATGAAACGTTTGCTGAACAACCTGATCGGCAATGCGTTGAATCATGCCGGCAGCGGCGTCGAAGTCGCGGCTTACGTGTCCGGCGACACCAGTGCGCCGTACGTGGTGCTGAGCGTGATGGACCGTGGGGCGGGGATTGATCCGTCGGAGCTTGAGGCGATTTTCAACCCGTTCACCCGTGGCGACCGCGCGCGGGGCGGAAAGGGTACCGGGCTGGGGCTGGCGATCGTGAAGCGGATTGCTTCGATGCACGGTGGCAATGTCGAGTTGCGCAACCGCTCCGGTGGCGGGCTGGAGGCGCGGGTGCGCTTGCCGCTGGGGTTGATGCTGCCGCGAGACGCGGTTTAAGTTTCAGGCGGCCTTGCGGCCGCCTGATTCAAGGTTCAACCCTTGCCTTTGGTGCGGGTCATGTTCGGCCCGCCATTCTTCTCAAGGTGCTCGATGATGATCCCCGCCACGTTCTTGCCGGTGGTGGTCTCGATCCCTTCCAGGCCCGGCGACGAGTTCACTTCCATCACCAGCGGCCCGTGATTCGAACGCAGGATATCCACACCCGCCACCGCCAGGCCCATGACCTTGGCGGCGCGCAACGCGGTCATGCGCTCTTCCGGGGTGATCTTGATCAGGCTGGCGCTGCCGCCACGGTGCAGGTTGGAGCGGAACTCCCCGGGCTTGGCCTGACGCTTCATCGCCGCGATCACCTTGTCGCCGACCACGAAGCAGCGGATGTCCGCGCCGCCGGCCTCCTTGATGTATTCCTGCACCATGATGTTCTGCTTGAGGCCCATGAACGCCTCGATCACCGACTCCGCGGCCGTCGCGGTTTCGCACAGCACCACGCCGATGCCCTGAGTACCTTCCAGCACCTTGATCACCAGCGGCGCGCCGTTGACCATGTCGATCAGGTCGGGAATGTCGTCCGGTGAGTGGGCGAAGCCGGTCACCGGCAAACCGATGCCCCGGCGCGACAGCAATTGCAGCGAACGCAGCTTGTCCCGGGAACGGGCGATGGCCACCGATTCGTTGAGCGGAAACACCCCCATCATTTCAAACTGACGCAACACTGCGCAGCCATAAAACGTCACCGACGCGCCGATCCGCGGGATCACCGCATCGAAACCTTCCAGCGGCTTGCCGCGATAGTGGATCTGCGGCTTGTGGCTGGCGATGTTCATGTAGGCGCGCAAGGTGTCGATCACCACCATTTCATGCCCGCGTTCGGTGCCGGCTTCGACCAGACGACGGGTGGAATACAGACGCGGATTCCGCGACAGCACAGCGATCTTCATGCAACACCTGTGGAGGAGGTAGATACCGGGAACACCGGCTTGTCTTGTACATACTTGATACCCGGATTGACCACCAACTGGCCGTCGATCAGGGCTTTGGAACCGAGCAACAGGCGATAGCGCATGGACTTGCGGCAGGCGAGGGTGAACTCGACCGGCCAGACCCGATCACCGAGGGCCAGGGTGGTGCTGATTACATAGCGCACCTGGGCCTGGCCGTTGGAACTCTTGATAGTCTTGCGGGTGACCAGCGGCGCTTCGCAACGCCGGTGGCGCAATTGCACCACCGTGCCCAGGTGCGCGGTGAAACGCACCCACTTCTCACCGTCCCGCTCGAACGGCTCGATGTCGGTGGCGTGCAGGCTGGAGGTACTGGCACCGGTGTCGATTTTCGCCCGAAGGCCTGCGACTCCCAAACCCGGGAGCGCCACCCACTCGCGCAGACCGACAACGGTCAAATGGTCAAATGTCTTCAAAAAAATGCTCAACCGGTGAAAACCGATCAGCCCGCAGGGGGCCGGATTTGCGGTATTCACGCAGAATAGTGGTTAAAAGGCGACAGATATCTATGGCCCGGATTTGCGCGCTCTCAAGCACGCCCCGGAATGTGTGCATTGTAATCCGGGACAGCGCAATTCATGGCACGACAGAAACGGTAGTACAGTTCATCAATATTTCAGAATGAGGAAATTCCATGGCACAAAAAAGCGAAGAGGACGACAAGGTCCGTCTCGACAAATGGCTGTGGGCTGCACGTTTTTTTAAAACCCGTGCCTTGGCCAAAGCCGCCATCGAAAGTGGCAAGGTGCATTGTCGGGGAGAGCGCTGCAAGCCTGGCAAAGAGCCACGCATCGGCGATGAATTCGAGATTCGTACCGGCTTCGATGAAAAGACTGTCGTGGTCCAGGCCCTGTCGATCGTGCGCCGTGGCGCGCCGGAAGCGCAGACGCTGTATGCGGAAACCGAAGCCAGTATCGCCAAGCGCGAGGCGGCTGCAGCGATGCGCAAGGCGGGCGCGTTGGGTGTGACCACCGACGGCAAACCGAGCAAGAAACAGCGTCGGGACTTGTTTAAATTTCGTGGGAACAGTAGCGGCGAATAAAAAATCGCAGCCTGCATGCGCTCCCTGAGGAGCTGCCGGAGGCTGCGATCTTTTCAGGCGTATCGAATTAGCGGAGCGCCACCACACTCATCCGCGAAACCACCGGCAACTTGCCCACCAGCGTGAAAATCGGCGCTGTGATCTTCAGCCAGAAGTTCGCCGCGTGATAGGCAAACGGTGTGTAGTAACCCCAGCCCAACGCCCATACCGCCAACAGCAGGCCACCGATGTAATCGTCCTGGCCCCAGTGCGCGCCGGCCACCAGACGCGGCAGCATGAATAGCAGCGCCAGACCCCAGATCGTCAGGAACTGGCCGGCGGAGCGACTGAAAACGCCCATGAACAGCGCCCAGATCAACAGCACCGAAGCATGGTCACCGGGGAAACTCTGGCTCGAGCGATCCTTCAGCTCAAAGGTCTTCTCGAGATGCGGGAAGTAGTCGCTCATATGAACGGCGCCCTGGAGCACCATGGATGGGCTATTGTGCTGCCAGCCCATGTGGTCGGCGAATTTGGAAAACAGCGCGCGGATCACCACCATCAGCAGCAGGATCGAGAAAAATCCGAAGAAGGCGCGACGCACGTCAATCGCCTTGAACACCCAGTCGCCCTTGATCAGCAGGGTCAGCAGGATCAGTCCGACGACAACGTCGAACGGGCGCAGACTTGCAATTGCCCAGATGTGGAGCCATATGGGGTTGCTGGCCAGCGGTGCATTGAGTGAGCGGAACAGCCACTCGTCGAAAATCACACACAGCATCTGACCCGTAGGCCATAACCAGAAAGCCAGTAGTGCCAAAGGCACTGCATTGCACAGAACCAGCCGGCCGAGGTTCCACCTTGATTGGAACAAACCCGGATTGTTCATAAAATGCCTCCCGTGGCTGAACATAGGCATCAAAATGGATGCCAGAAGCGCGGGATTTTCATTCTTTGTAACCTTTTTGTCATTAAAATCAGATACCTAGACCTATGACCGATTTCCTCGATACCGATTACACCCAACGCTTCATCTTCGATGACAGCGACACGCGCGGCGAACTGGTGTCGCTGGAACGCAGCTACGCCGAAGTGCTCGCCAAGCACCCGTATCCGGAGCCGGTTGCGCAACTGCTGGGCGAACTGATGGCTGCTGCGTCGTTGCTGGTAGGCACCCTGAAATTCGATGGCTTGCTGATTCTTCAGGCGCGCTCCGAAGGCCCGATCCCGCTGCTGATGATCGAGTGCTCCAGTGACCGCGAAATTCGTGGCCTGGCCCGTTATGAAGCCGACTTGATCGCCGCTGATGCGACCCTCTCCGACCTGATGCCCAACGGCGTGTTGGCGTTGACTGTCGATCCGACGGTGGGCCAGCGCTACCAGGGCATCGTCGACCTCGACGGCGAAACCCTGTCCGACTGCTTCACCAACTACTTCGTCATGTCCCAGCAGGTTGGCACCCGCTTCAAGCTGTGCGCCGATGGCCGTCGCGCCCGTGGCCTGCTGCTGCAGCAACTGCCTGCCGATCGCCTGAAAGACGAAGAAGAACGCGCCGCCAGCTGGCAGCACATCACCGCGCTGGGCAACACCCTGACCGCTGATGAACTGTTGAGCCTGGACAACGAAACGGTTCTGCATCGCCTCTACCATGAAGAACAGGTCCGTCTGTTCGATGTGCAGAAACTGCGCTTCCATTGCAGCTGCTCCCGCGAACGCTCGGGCAACGCACTGGTCAGCCTGGGTCTGGAAGATGCGCAGCAATTGGTGGCCGAGCAGGGTGGCAGCGTCGAGATCGATTGCCAGTTCTGCAACCAGCGCTACCTGTTCGACGCGGCGGATATCGCTCAATTGTTCGCTGGTGCGGGTGTCGAGACGCCGTCAGATACCCGGCACTAAAACGGTTCAGCGCAGGTAAATTCACTGCTCAACGACGGAATAACGCCGTTACGACGGGAGGGCCCTACTCTTTTTGGGCTTTTCTGGCATAATCCGGCCCACTTTTTTCGCGGTAGTAGTGCACGACTTTCTACTACAAAACGTTTGGAGCACACTCGGCCACTGGCCGACGGGGAACCTCATGACGCAAGCCAATAACGCCGTGTACACCGATCTGAGTGTTGATGATCTGGTAAAAGAAGCCCTGAAACGCGGTGAAGGCGAGCTTGCCGATACCGGCGCTCTGGTAGTTCGCACCGGTCACCGCACCGGCCGTTCGCCAGTCGACCGTTTCATCGTTGAAGAGCCTTCCACCCAGGACGCAATCGCCTGGGGCCCGATCAACCGCAAGTTCCCGGCCGACAAGTTCGACGCGCTGTGGGCTCGTGTTGAAGCATTCAACAACGCGCAAGAGCATTTCGTTTCCCACGTGCATGTAGGCGCGGCCGAAGATCACTACCTGGCCGTGAAGATGACCACCCAGACTGCCTGGCAGAACCTGTTCGGTCGTTGCCTGTTCATCAACCCGGCTCAGTACAACCCGGCCGGTCGTGACGAGTGGCAAGTGTTGAACGTGGCCAACTTCGAGTGCGTGCCTGAGCGTGACGGCACCAACTCCGACGGTTGCGTGATCCTCAACTTCGCACAGAAAAAAGTGTTGATCGCCGGCATGCGTTACGCCGGTGAAATGAAGAAAGCCATGTTCTCCGTGCAGAACTTCCTGCTGCCGGCCGCTGACGTGCTGCCAATGCACTGCGCTGCCAACATCGGCGAAGAGGGCGACGTGACCCTGTTCTTCGGTCTGTCCGGCACTGGCAAGACCACCCTGTCCGCCGACGAAAGCCGTTACCTGATCGGTGACGACGAACACGGCTGGGGCGAAGGCGTTGTCTTCAACATCGAAGGCGGCTGCTACGCCAAGTGCATCGACTTGTCCGAGAAGAACGAGCCGGTCATCTGGAAAGCCATCAAGCACGGCGCTGTGCTGGAAAACGTCGTGATCGACGATGCCAAGCACGCCGACTACGCCGATGTCAGCCTGACCCAGAACAGCCGCGCAGCCTACCCGCTGGAGCACGTTGCCAAGCGTTCCGAGAAGAACCTGGGCGGCGAGCCTAACGCTGTGATCTTCCTGACTTGCGACCTGACCGGCGTACTGCCGCCAGTGTCGATCCTGAACAACGAGCAAGCGGCTTACCACTTCCTGTCCGGCTACACCGCACTGGTGGGCTCGACTGAAATGGGTTCGGGCAGCGGCATCAAGTCGACCTTCTCCACCTGCTTCGGCGCACCGTTCTTCCCGCGTCCGGCTGGCGAATACGCTGAGCTGCTGATCAAGCGCATCAAGGGCTTCGGCTCCAAGGTCTACCTGGTCAACACCGGCTGGACCGGCGGTGGTTACGGCGTCGGCAAACGCTTCAACATCCCGACCACCCGCGCCGTGATCGCAGCGATCCAGAGCGGTGCACTGATCGGTGCCGAAACCGAACACCTGGATACCATTAACCTGGACGTGCCACTGGCCGTACCGGGCGTCGAAACCAACCTGCTCAACCCACGCAACACCTGGGCTGACAAGGCTGCGTACGACGAAGCTGCCAAAGCACTGGCCGGTCTGTTCATCGAGAACTTCAAGAAGTTTGACGTGAGCGACGCGATCAAGGCTGCCGGGCCTAAGTTGTAAGACTTAGTTCTGGTGAATGAAAAAGCCGCCTCTTGAGGGCGGCTTTTTTGTAGGCGTTCAGTTATCGAGTAAGTGCCATTATTCCCGCACGATACGGTGTGAGCTGCCAGAATTCTGCTACTTAAGATGCAAGCTTTTCGCCAATGCAGCGATCAAAAATTGCCTCAAGGCCCCGGTAATCGCATGCCACAGCATCGATGTTTGCCGGAATCCAAGCCTCATCCTTGATCAACCACCAATCTACTGCAAAACCAGCATTGATGATGATGTGCTCAAAAAGAATGCGTTGGGCACGACCATTGCCTTCGCGAAAAGGATGAATGACGTTCAGATCGCCGTAGGCTTCAGCAACTTTTACTACAAGATCTGACCTTTCCAGCCCCTCGAACCATGCGGAGCGTTCCATAGAGAGAAAAATTTTGTCAGCTTCCGGGAGGATCCTCTCCGCAGTGCAAAAAGATGTTTCGCCTTTTTGGATGTTAACGGTACGCAGCAGTCCAGCCCAATCATAGACGTCGCAAAATAGAACTTCATGGACGTGCTGCAAGCGGCTGAGGTCATAGGGAGGGGGGAGAAGATGAAATCGGCTGATTGCGATTTCAGAGAGCTCTCGCTCTGCTTTTTGAAGCTGTTCTTCACAATGGATGTTGAGCAAATTACGCAAAACATCGGTGCCAGGGTAACAATAAGGGTCTTGCCCAACCCCGTACTTGTCCACCATTAACGGCCGTTTTGACGATATTTTTCGATAACCGATTCCCGCGAAGGGAGCGGTTTTTCAGCGTCGGCACGGGTGGTATCAAAGCCTTCAAGTCGCAGACTTGCCAGATAGTTGGACCGGCGGACCTTGTCGTAATAAGCCTGCTTTTGCTGGAACGTCAACTCGCTCATGTCATATGCCTCTTTGTGCTGGATTCCAGTGTAGCGCAATCGTGTTCCCGGATCGGTCGGGATTTTCGATGCTTACATATGCGTTGCCTATCATTGGGCTGATGGGGTTCTTTGGGAAACCCATCGAAACTCGATTGGCAGTCGGCTCGGTGCTCACGACGAAAGATTTCGTCTGCCTGTTTAACGCTTTCCATCAGCTCATCAAAAAATTTGCTCACCGGAATCTCCATTGTTCGATTGCTGTTTTTTAGATCGCTCTCAGGTAATGCGTGAGAGCGATTCGATCACTCAGCCTCAGGCCGGCGCTTTCCAGTTAAGCATTCGCTGCTGGGCGACCTGGAGCAGGTCATAGCCGTCTTTGGTCAGCAGGTAGAGTGCGTGGGTGATGTGCGGGATGTCTTCGACGTCGGCGTGTTTGAAGCAGAGGCAGTAGAGGGTTTGCAGCAAGTCGCTGGATGCACGCAGGCGCTGGACGGCGCATTCGAGGATGTCTTGCGGATTGGCATCGGTGTCGATGACCAGGGGCTTGGTGTCGGTGAGGTTGGAGTCGAGTGGACGGTAGCGATCGGAGTGGAGCTCGTTCCATGATTTCATTTTTTAGATCCTCAATTGCTTCTAATGAAGCCACCACATCGTGACCAAGCGACTGGAGGCGACTGTGTTCGGGTTGGTCAACCGGTGAGGATCATGCACATACCCGGCACGCTCGAAAGCGTCCCAAACACAGCCACCATAACGCTGCTGGCAATTAAGTGCCGGCAGCATACAGCGGACGCGAATGCATGATCCATTCGGGTGACCAAGCCCGAGCCGCTGAATTGGCAGCGACAGTCACAACTATAGGTTTCGGCCCACCGGCGCCGATAGAAGACAAGGCGCCGCTTTGTGTAGGAACTGGATGCAGATTCGGGCAGGCTGTTCCTACAGATCAATCACGGTTTTCAACGAATCGCCCGATACGCCTCAACATCCAGCACACTCGTCGTCAGCCCGCTCGCCGGTGTGTAGATCGTGCCTTTCACCGTCGAGAACGGGACGCCTTTGCTGCCCAGTGAAACGTAGCGTTCACCCTGATCCAGTTCGGTGAACCAGGTGTAGGAGCACTTCTCCATGGCCTTGTATTTCGCTGCCGCGTTGACGATGGCGGCGGTGTGGTTTCGCAGGGTGGCGTCGGTGAGGTTGAGGTTTTTGTCGAGTACGGTGCCCCAGCGTTTCAGGCAGACCTCGGCAAAGTGGCGGACGATGAGGCCGGGTTCGGCCAGCACTTTGGGACCACTGTTGCCATCGGCGGAGGCGTTGCCGACCAGGGTGGCGTGACGGCCAGGCATGGGGAAGATGCTGGTTTTGGTGCCGGTCGCGGTTTGCGGGATGACGCAGCTGAAACCCTTGGAGCGTTCGTCCCGTGCATAGAAACCCACGTACTCTTTTACGTTGTAATTGAGCTTCACCCGGTGTTCCTGAAAGTTACCGATGCCCGGCACAGGATCAATGGCAAAGATATTGACCGGAATGTTTTTCAGCGCACTGTCGTTGAACATGGCATTGGCCAGCATATGGCAACTAATGCCGCCACGGCTCCAGCCTACCAGATTGACCTTTGTTGGAATAACGCCGTCCTTGCGGAACGTTTTAATGATTTGCTCTTGTAACTTCTGTTGCGTGATGCTGCGATCACCATAGTTGTATTTGCGCCACAGCCAGGAGCCCTCGACTTTTACGTCCTCAATAGGAATGCCAGCAGCCTTGAGGCGGTTATATTCCGCTTCGGTCAGTTGCTCGCGCTGCCAGTCGCATTGGCCTTTGATGATGTTCATCGCGTGCTGGACGTTTTCCTCCCAGCCCTTGCCGAACAGGGTTCCGCTGAGGCCGTAGTCCTTGGATCGGGTGAACAGTTCATCGGCTTGCAGGTTGCTGGTGCCGGGGCCGTCGACCACGATCCATTCGGCGAACTCGCGACCGGTATGATGGGAGGCCAGTGTGGAGACCAGCTCGCCATCCCAATAGTTTTCATGGGCATTATCAAACTTTGTCGAACCTGTACCGCAAAAGAAAATAGTCAGCGTAGTCATGTTTTTGCTCTTGGTTGATGTAAGAGCAAACAGGCTAGTTCTGAACTTTGCAGTAATGGAAGCGATGGGTTGTTGCGAACTTTGTAGATTTAGCGGGTAGCGTCAGTTATTTATTCGTTGTCTGGCAACTTCCAGCAAGTCACAGCCGTCCTGCGTCAACAAATACAGCGCATTGACGATGTTGGGGATGTCTTTCACGTCGGCCTGTTTGAAACACAGGCAGTAAAGAGTTTCCAGCAGATCGCTGGCGGCACGGAGGCGTTGATCGGCAGCATTGAGCAGATCCCCAGGTTTGGCTTCGGTGTCGATGACCATGACCGGGATGTCGCCGTCGCAGGTTTTGAGAGGGCGAAAACGAGTACTCAGCGGTTTGAACATGTTCATGATTGAGGCGTGTCCTTTACGAAGTCGCGTCGGTCGGCCGACACAGTGTTTTCAGCCGCGCCGGCCACTATAGAAGGGCGCCATCGAGTGGGACAAGACAGTCACAATGGACAGGATTCGTAGGGGTTTTTCCGGGGTTCGGGCATTTGCCCTACGCGTTTTTACGGCGTTTTCACAGCCAAACCCTGAGGAGAGAAATTTCCCACGTGTTTGTCGGGTGATTCCCGG
Organism: Pseudomonas sp. FW215-R2; assembly: GCF_058789255.1. Taxonomy (NCBI): domain Bacteria; kingdom Pseudomonadati; phylum Pseudomonadota; class Gammaproteobacteria; order Pseudomonadales; family Pseudomonadaceae; genus Pseudomonas; species Pseudomonas sp. FW215-R2. Next base: position 445,207 of record NZ_JBYTBO010000001.1, on the reverse strand, counting down.
TAAACCTCTGTATGGTGCGCGCCAGAATCCGTAGGGCGTTTCCAGACGTCCGACACACGCTTAAAGGGAATTAGGTATGCAGTGGCTACGAATGGCCTCGATCATTTTGCTGTGGGCCAGTGGTTGTCGTTTGACGGTGGCCTCCGACACGGGCAATGGGTTGGCACTTGCCAACCTGGAGCGCAGCGGTTGGCCCGATGCACTCACCACTCAGGCCAGCATCGACACAGCCTCCCGCGCTGAGGTGCTGATCTTCGGCAAGGCTCTGTTGGCGAGCGAAGCGCTGGACGAACCGGGACTCAAGCAACGACTGGGCGTGCAGCAAGTGCAGCTCAAGTCGATCAGACAAGTGCGCGACGGTCTGTGGGATCGCTTGCTCAGCACCTACCGTAACGCCAGCCAGAACTGTGACGATCAAGCGTTTTGCCCACGGGTGCGCAGCGTCGCCGACTTGCGTCAGTTGGCGGCGGCATTCACTGGCGGCATCAGCCCGGCCCATGCACTGTGGGCGAGCAAGAGCCTGGATGTGCATGAGCGGGTACTGGATGAGCAATTGCGGGTAGCCGTATTGCGGCCATAGCAGAGCGCTTGCGGCTGCTAAGCCGACGAGGCTTCATCCGCTGTCACGGCGATCGCCAAGGGTGGTGGGAAGCCGTCGGGAACTGGCGTGCATGCGCCCAGCAACAGGGATGCAAAGACCAGGGCGACAGGCAGTTTCAGGTTGTTCGACATGTTCACTCCTTGATAGAAATCCATGCGCATCGGCCGTCCTGGCTCGAGGCGTGACGGACATTACCCTCGGTTCGATTCACGCGGCGATGAACAATGTGTTTCATTTGTTTGATCCCGTGGCGAAGCTGCCGACGCTGTATCATCCCGTATCGATTTGCCCCCCGACCTTTTCTCGATTCGCTGCGATCGCCCGCTAGGCTGTTGGCATCACAGCGGTCAACGGAGTGACAGCGAATGCACAACACCCTGGAACAGGTTTTCGGTTATCCACAGTTTCGACCCGGTCAGGAAGCGGCAATCAGCGCTGTGCTGGCCGGGCGCTCGGCGGCGGCGATCTTTCCCACGGGCTCCGGCAAATCCCTTTGCTACCAGGTGCCGGCTCTCCTGCTGCCGCACCTGACGCTGGTGGTCTCGCCGTTGCTCGCGCTGATGCAGGATCAGCTGGCGTTTCTGCAACGTCACGGCATCTCGGCGGGGAGCATTGATTCTGCGCAGAGTCGCGAAGACGCCAACGATGTGATGGCCCGTGCCCGTTCCGGCGAACTGAAGATCCTGATGATTTCCGTGGAGCGCCTGAAGAACGAGCGTTTTCGCAATTTTTTGCAGCAGGTGCCGATCTCGCTGCTGGTGGTGGATGAGGCCCACTGCATCTCCGAATGGGGCCACAACTTCCGGCCTGATTACCTCAAGCTGCCGGACTACCAGCGTCAGTTCAACATCCCGCAAACCTTGCTGCTGACCGCCACGGCAACACCGAAAGTCATCGCCGACATGCAGGCGAAATTCGCCATCGCTGCCGAAGACGTTGTGACCACGGGTTTCTATCGGCCCAATCTCAATCTGCTGGTGGAGCCGGTGCGCGGTGAGGATAAGCGGCGACGGCTGGTGCAGTGGATGGCCGAGCGGGCGGGCCAGCCGACCATCGTCTACGTCACTCTGCAGAAAACCGCCGAACACATCGCCGAACATCTGGGGCGCAATGGCATTCAGGCTGAGGCTTACCATGCCGGGCTGCCTCACGAACAACGGGAAGCGATTCAGAAGCGCTTCATGGGTGGGCAGTCCAATTGCATCGTCGCGACCATCGCGTTCGGCATGGGCATCGACAAGAGCGACATCCGCAACGTGGTGCATTTCGACCTGCCCAAATCCATCGAAAACTACAGCCAGGAAATCGGCCGCGCCGGGCGTGACGGGCAACCGTCCGACTGTCTGGTGCTGGCCAACCGCGACAGCCTCAATGTGCTGGAAAACTTTGTCTACGGCGACACGCCGGAGCGCGATGGCATTCGCCATGTGCTGGACGAGTTGCAGGCCGCTGCGCCTGAAGGTCAGTGGGAGTTTTTGCTCGGGCCGCTGGCGGATCAGAGCAACATTCGTGCGCTGCCGTTGAAGACGTTGCTGGTGCAACTGGAGCTGCGAGGGCTGATTGCCCCGCGCTACGCGTACTACGCCGAATACCGTTTCAAATACCTGCTGGAACCCGAGGCGCTGCTAGAGCGTTTCGAGGGCGAGCGCAGGGATTTCGTTGCGGCGATCATCCAGACCTCGAATCGCGCGCGGACCTGGGCCACGGTGAATTTCGAGGCGATGTACACGCAGTATTCGGCTGAGCGCAATCGTGTGGTGAAGGCGCTGGATTACTTCCAGGAGAAAGGCTGGGTCGAGCTGGAAAGCAAGCAGATGACCGAAGTCTACAACGTGCTGCACAGCGCCTTCGACAGCCAGGTCTTGAGTGGCGAGCTACATGATTATTTCTCTCGCCACGAACAGACCGAAGTGGCGCGGATTCACGCCATGCTCGAATTGTTCGCCACCGAGCGGTGCCTGGGCTATCGACTGGCGGAGTACTTCGGTGATCACAACGCCCCCGAGCAGTGCGGGCATTGCTCGGTGTGCCACGGGCAGGTTGCCCGGCTCCCGGCGCCTCCGGAATTGCTGGCGCTTGTGGATAAAAGTTTCTCGGCGTTGTGCGGCGATTTTATCCACAGGCATGAGCAGCAGACAGGCAGTGCGCCTTCAGCGGAGCGGCTGACGCGCTTTCTGTGCGGGATCAGTGTGCCGCTGTTCACCAAGCTCAAGGCACGGACCATTTCCGGGTATGCGGCGCTGGAGGCGTATCCCTACGCGGACGTGCGGGCTTGGGCTCAGGCGCATCTCTGAAGCAACGAATCCATTTGCTGAATGTCGATCATCACAGCAATAAACTTCAAAAATACCCGTTGGCTGACTATGGTGAAGGCTGTCTTTGGATCTCCAACAAGAGAACAACAATGAGCCAGACATCCTTCGAAATTCGGCAGGCCGCCGTGATCGGCGCCGGCACCATGGGCCGTGGCATTGTCATGTGCCTGGCCAACGCCGGCGTGTCAGTGCAATGGGTCGATAACAATCCACAGATGCTTGAGCAGGCGCTGAAGACGGTGGCCGATACCTATGCGCACAACGTGCGTCAGGGTCGGATCGATCAGGCCGAGGCCGATGCGCGAATCGCCCGGATCAGTGCGGCGGCGGATTATGTTGCGATCCGCAATGTCGACCTGGTGATCGAAGCGGTGTACGAGAATCTCGAACTCAAGCAGAAGATCTTCCGTGAGCTCGATGGCTTGCTGAAACCCGAAGCCCTGCTGGCGAGCAACACCTCGGCACTGGACATCGATGCGATTGCCGCCGCGACACGACGACCGACGCAAGTGCTGGGTCTGCATTTCTTCAGCCCGGCGCACATCATGAAACTGCTGGAAATAGTCCGTGGTGCACAGACCTCGCCAGCCGTGCTTGAGGCTGCACTTGAGCTGGGCAAGCGTATGGGTAAGGTCAGTGTGGTGTCGGGCAACTGCCACGGATTCATCGGCAATCGCATGCTCCATCCTTACGTGCTCGAGGCGCGCAAGATGCTGCTTGAGGGGGCCTGGCCGCAGCAGATCGACGCAATATTGCAGGGCTTCGGTTTTGCCATGGGGCCGTTTCGCATGTACGACGTGGTCGGCATCGATCTTGAGTGGCGTGCTCGTGAGCTGGCCGGCAAGGGCCAGGATGCGCCAGAGGTTCAGGTGGATAACCGCTTGTGCGAGTTGGGTCGGTTCGGGCAGAAGTCTGGCAATGGTTACTACCATTACGAACCGGGCAGTCGTCAGGCCGAACATGATCCTGAGGTGGATGCACTGGTGTTGAGTGTCAGTGAAGGTCTGGGGTTTCATCGCCGTGAGATCGGATCTGAGGAGATCCTTGAGCGCTGTCTTCTGGCGTTGGTCAATGAGGGCGCAAAGATTCTGCAGGAAGGGATTGCCGAGTCGGCGCATGACATCGATCAGGTTTACCTGAACGGCTATGGCTTCCCGGCTGAGAGAGGCGGGCCGATGGCCTGGACGGACGATCAGGGGCTGGCAGACATTCACAAGCGGCTGCTGGCGCTGGAAACGCGGCAGGGTGATCAATGGCGGCCGGCGCAACTGATTGGCGAGCTGGCGGCACGAGGCAAAGGTTTTTACCTTTAGACTGGGCCGATCACTCAAGGAATCGACACTGATGTCCAACCCGATGCCGCAACGCGCCGATTACCCGCATTTCCAGCCGATCACCACGCGCTGGCACGACAACGATGCCTATGGCCACGTCAACAACGTCACCTACTACAGCTTTTTCGATACGGCGGTAAACACCTACCTGATTCAGGTCGGTGGCCTGGATATCCACGATGGCGAGGTGGTGGGGTTTGTGGTGAGTTCGTCTTGCGATTACTTCGCCTCGATTGCGTTCCCGGACTTGATCGAAGTTGGTTTGCGGGTCGGCAAACTGGGCAACAGTTCAGTGCAATACGAGCTGGCCGTGTTCAAGGCTGGCGAGCATGAAGCCTGTGCGGCGGGGCGTTTTGTGCATGTGTTCGTTGATCGTGCATCGAATCAGCCGGTGGCGATCCCTGCGGGGTTACGCGGAGCGCTGGAACGGCTGGCGGTTTGACAGGCAAAAAAAATCGCAGCTCGGGGGAGCTGCGATCTGGCTGTACCGGCAATGAGGTCAAGCCTCAGTCGCGGTAGTAGCGGTGATGCTTGCGATGGCCATAGGCGTGGCCACGACCACGGTGGTCGTCGCGGTAGTAGCGACCACGGTCACGGCCGCGATCGTAACTGCGGTCTTCGCGATTACTCTCGTTGCCCATGTAGTTACCCAGCGCGCCACCGGCGCCGCCACCTGCTGCGGCACCGATCAGGCTGCCGGTGGTGCCGCCCATGCTGCGGCCAACCACGTTACCGCCGGCTGCGCCCAACGCACCGCCAATGGCCGCTTCGCCACGGCTGTGTTTGTTGGCGCCTACCGCGCTACCACCCGCGCCGCCCAGGGCCGCGCCAATGGTTGAACCTGTGCTGCCGCCTAAAGACTGACCGACGACCGAGCCAAGAACCCCGCCCAATGCGCCGCCCACACCTGCTTCGGTGGTGCCTCCGGCAGAAGCGAAGCCACTGACCAGGCCAAGGGACAACAAGAGAATCTGGGAGAACTTCATAGAGGAGCCTCAAAGGGATGACGGCGCGATCCTGAGGCTGTGTAACAAGGCTGACAATCGAAATCCGACGAATAACACGACTTGTATACAATTATGCAAGTTACTGATTTTTGGGTGGAACTTAACCGATTTTCACCGGTCTTTAACTGCTTCGGACAGGCCGCTTTTATACAAAAGCGGCCTTTTTTGTGGGCGCTGAAAAGTTTGGTGTCAGGCCGACCTGGCCATGATCAGCCCTGTCTCGCTCGCCGCTTCCAACCGGATCGCGATGAACTTCGACGTCGGCGTATGGCTGCCGTCCCCGGTGCTTTCGAGCGGCACCAGCGGGTTCACCTCAGGGTAATAAGCCGCCGCTTGCCCCGCCGGAATATCGAACGCCAGCAGTGTGAAGCCTTTCACGCGACGCTCACGGCCATCGTCCCACAGCGACACGATGTCAGCCTTCTGCCCAGGCTTGAAGCCCAGACGGATGATGTCCGCCTCGTTGGCGAACAGCACGTCACGCTGTCCCTTCACCCCGCGATAACGATCGTCGAGACCATAAATCGTGGTGTTGTACTGATCGTGAGAGCGCATTGATTGCAAGATCAGATCCGGCAGTTGACCGGTGGCGCGAGTGCGTTCGTGGATCAGGTCTTTGGGCAGCATGTTCGGCTTGAAGTTGGCCCGGCCCGAGGTGGTGTTCCACTTGCGCGCGCCGGCACTGTTGCCGAGGTAGAAACCGCCCGGGTTCTTGACCTTCTCGTTGAAGTCCTTGAAGCCCGGGATGGTGTCGGCGATCAGTTCGCGGATGCGCCGGTAGTCGGCCACCAGCCAGTTCCAGTCCACCGGTTTGCTGCCCAAGGTCGCGGCGGCAATGCCGGCGATGATCGACGGCTCCGAGCGCATCTGGTTCGACAGCGGCTGCAACTGGCCGTTGGAGGCGTGCACCATGCTGAACGAGTCTTCCACGGTGACGGCCTGCGGGCCTTCGGTCTGGATGTCGATGTCGGTACGACCCAGGCACGGCAGGATCAATGCGTCTTTGCCGTGGGCCAGGTGGCTGCGATTGAGCTTGGTGCTGATCTGCACGGTCAGGTCGCAGTTGCGCAGGGCCTGGAAGGTGCGTGGGCTGTCCGGCGTGGCCTGGGCGAAGTTGCCGCCCAGACCGATGAACACTTTGGCGCGGCCTTCGGCCATCGCGTGAATCGCTTCAACCACGTTGTGCCCGTTGTGGCGCGGCACCTTGAACTGGAAGCGACGCTCCAGGGAATCGAGAAACGCCACCGGCGGACGCTCGTTGATGCCCATGGTGCGGTCGCCCTGCACGTTACTGTGACCGCGCACCGGGCACAGACCGGCGCCGGGTTTGCCGATGTTGCCGCGCAGCAGCATCAGGTTGGCGATTTCCTGGATGGTCGGCACCGAATGGCGGTGCTGGGTGATGCCCATCGCCCAGCACATGATCACGTTCTTGCCTTTGGCGTACATGCGCGCCGCTTGCTCGATTTCAACCAGCGTCAGGCCGGACTGCGCAACGATCTGCTCCCACGGCGTGTCATCGACGACACCGAGATATTCCAGCACGTTGACGCTGTGTTCATTGAGGAAGTCGTGATCGAACACCGCCGGCGCACCGGCCTTCTGCGCATCGCGTTCCCATTGCAGCAGGAACTTGGCCATGCCGCGCAGCACCGCCATGTCACCGCCCAGTGCCGGGCGGAAATACGCGGTGTTGGTCGGCTTGTCGCCGTTGGTGAGCATTTCGATCGGGTGCTGCGGATGCTGGAAGCGTTCCAGACCGCGTTCTTTCAGCGGGTTGATGCAGACCACCTGAGCGCCGCGTTTCACCGCTTCACGCAGGGGTTCGAGCATGCGCGGGTGGTTGGTGCCGGGGTTCTGGCCCCAGACGAAAATCGCATCGGCGTGTTCGAAATCGTCGAAGGTTACGGTGCCTTTGCCGACACCGACGCTTTGCGCGAGCGCCACACCGCTGGCTTCGTGGCACATGTTCGAGCAGTCGGGGAAATTGTTGGTGCCGTAGGCGCGCACGAACAGTTGATACAAATAGGCGGCTTCGTTACTGGCACGACCCGAGGTGTAGAACTCGGCCAGGTCCGGGCTCGGCAGGGCTTGCAGGTGCTTGCCGATCAGCGCGTAGGCATCGTCCCAACTGATCGGCTTGTAGCGATCGGTTTCGGCGTCATACACCACCGGCTCGGTCAGGCGACCCTGATATTCGAGCCAGTAGTCGCTCTGCTCCAGTAACGAGGTGACGCTGTGTTTGGCGAAGAACTTGCCGTCCACCCGACGTTTGGTCGCTTCCCAGTTCACCGCTTTGGCGCCGTTCTCGCAGAACTTGACCATGCCGCTTTCCGGCGAGTCGCCCCAGGCGCAACCCGGGCAGTCGAAGCCGCCGTTCTGGTTGGTCTTGAGCATCATGCGCAGGTTCTTCAGCGCGTTGTCGCTGGTCAACCAGGCCTGGGCCACGCTGATCAGTGCGCCCCAGCCGCCGGCTGCGCCCTTGTAGGGCTTGTAGCGCGGGACGGGTTTCTGGTCGGCTTGATGGTGTTGGCTCACGAGTGTTTCTCCATTTCTGGGCTATACACCCGCGGCGCGTTTTTCTGCGGCAGGTGGATGAGATTGAGGTTGTGGCGGCGGGCCCATTGCACGGCGAGGCCGGTGGGCGCGGACAGACTGACGAGGGTCTGGATCCCGGCGCGCAGGACTTTCTGGATCAATTCGAGGCTGCAACGGCTGGTGACAATCGCCAGGCCGCCGGTTGTGGATATCTTTTGCCGGATCAGGCCACCGATCAGTTTGTCGAGGGCGTTGTGTCGGCCGATGTCTTCGCGGCCCAGCAGCAATTCACCGCTGGCGTTCATGAACACCGCCGCGTGTACCGCGCCGCAATGCTGGCCCAGCGGCTGGAACGCACCGATGCGCTGGCGCAAACCGTCGAGCCATTCAATCGGCGGCAAAGGGGCGCCGGGCAAGACCTTGAGATCGGGCAGCGCCTGTTCCACCGCTTCTACGCCGCACAGCCCGCAACCGCTGGTGCCGGCCAGTTGCCGACGCTGCTGCTTGAGATTCCAGAAGGCGCGGTTGGCGATGGTCACCTGGGCGTATTGCGCCGAGCCTGAACCGGTCAGTTGCAGGTCATAGATGTCCGAGGCGTCTTCGATGATGCCGCTGCCCAGGCTGAAGCCGACGATGAAGTCTTCGAGGTCGGTTGGCGTCACCAGCATCACGGCCTGGCTGATGCCGTTGTAGGCAATCGCCAGTGCGACTTCCTCGGCCAGCGCGGTGCTGGCCGACTCCGCCAGGGGCAGGTCGCTGTAGCTGTAGGTCTGACTGGCGGCGGGCGCGGGTGTTTCGAGTGCAGGCGCCGCGCAGGCCGGGCGCTTGGCGTTCATGGCATCACCGACGGATTGATCAACGTTAAGACTAGGCGCGGCAACTTGTCGCGTCTAATCGCTAGTGTCGATCTATCGATAGATGCCGTCGATCAAGCGGCCGCTGGCGATTTCTGATACAGCGCGAAACAGGCCTCGGCCAGTGCCGAACGCGGGGCGCCGCGGCGCATGATAAGGCCCAGCCGGGCGAGGGTCTGGGCGTTTTCGATCGGTTGCAGGCGCAGGTGATCGGTGAGGCGTTCGAGGCCGCCGTCCAGCGGCATGATCGCGCAGCAGAATCCGCCGTGCACAGCTTGTAACAATTGATGCACGGCGTCGGTCTGCAACAGTGGTTGCGGTGTCAGGCCCCGGCTGTGGAAGTTGTGGTCGATGGACTGGCGAAAGTGCATGCCGCTGGTGAGCATGCCCAGCGGCAGTTCGATCAGCGCCTGCCAGCTCAGCGGTGCCTCGCCGAAGCTGAAGGAGCGCTGATCGTAAAGCAGGCCCATGCGGGTTTCGTCGAACGCCAGGGATTCGAAACGCTCGTTGTCGAGACGATCCAGGTAGGACACGCCGATGTCGATCCGGTTGTCCGCCAGTTGTTCGAGGATCTGCTCCGAACTCAGTGCCGACAATTCGAAGCGCAGTTCCGGGTGTGCAGCGTGCAGGCGTTGCATCAACGGCAGCGGATCAAAACTCGACAGCGGCACCACTCCCAGGCGCAAGGTACCGATCAGGTTGCCGCGACAGGCCGCCGCTTCCGCCTGCAAGCCGTCATAAGCCGCCAGCACCGTACGGGCCCAGGCCAGCACTCGCTCGCCAGGCGCGGTGAAGCCTTCGAAGCGCTGGCCGCGATTGACCAGCGGCAGATCGAGTTCTTCTTCGAGGCTGCGCAGGCGCATTGATAGAGTCGGCTGGGTGATGTGGCACCGGGCGGCGGCCTGGCCGAAATGGCGGGTTTCGTCGAGGGCGATGAGGAATTTCAGCTGCTTGATGTCCATCTTCGCTCCGGGGCGCTGGCAAGGGTGGGCGATTCTACCGTTTGCGCGGCGACAGGGTCATTGGTCGGTCTGGAACCGGGTTGGTTTGTGGTGGTCTAGGCTTGGGCGTCTGGAACTTAAATCAAGGAGTGTGCGCTATGAGTCTTTTGAGCTTTGTAAAAGAGGCCGGTGAGAAGCTGATCGACCTGCTGACCCCTGGCAACGCCAATGCCAGCGAGCAATTGAAGGAACACATCAGCAAGGTCGGGTTGGGTAACCCGAATGTTCAGGCGACGGTGGATGGCGACAAGGTGACAGTCACCGGCGAGGTGGCGAGCCAGGAAGAGAAAGAGAAGATTCTGCTGGCGGTGGGCAATATTGAAGGCGTCGGCAGTGTCGATGACCAGATCACGGTCACCGGGCCGGTGGTGGCTGCCGCACGTTTCGTGGTGGTGAAAAAGGGCGACACCCTCAGCGCGATTTCCCTGGCGGTGTATGGCAATGCCAACCAGTACAACAAGATTTTCGAGGCCAACAAGCCGCTGCTCAAGGACGTGAACAAGATCTATCCGGGGCAGACGCTGCGTATTCCTGAGTAACAACAGACTTGCAGGAGCTGCCTCTGGCAGCTCCTGCAACGTTCAGAGTCCTGCTATCAAGTCCCGATAATCTTCGACGGCCACAAACTCCGCCGTGTCCTTCGGTCCCTTGCGACTGTCCGGTTCCTTTACGGCCAACAGATGCGCCACACCAAAGTCCCGTGCACTGCGCAGGATCGGCAGGGTGTCGTCGATGAACAGGCTGCGCGCCGGGTCAAAACCGATATCGGCCTGCAAGGCATCCCAGAACTGCGGGTTCTCCTTGGGAAAACCGTAATCGTGGGAGCTGATCAGCCGCTCGAAGTACGGCGCCAGTTCAACCCGTTCCAGTTTCAGCGACAGCGAATCGCGGTGCGCGTTGGTGATCATCACCACGCGTTTACCGGCCCGTTTGATCGCGGCCAGAAAAGTGTCGGCGTCCGGGCGCAGGGCAATCAGGTGGGCGGTTTCCAGCTTCAGCTCGCGCACCGACAGCTTCAATTCCGTGCTCCAGAAGTCCAGGCAATACCACTGCAATTGACCGGCATGACGTTCGAACAACGGCTGCAATTCCATTTCCGCCATGGCCCGGCTCACGCCATGCAGTTCGGCGTAGCGCTGCGGCAAGTGTTCCAGCCAGAAGTGGTTGTCGAAGTGCAGATCCAGCAACGTGCCGTCCATGTCGAGCAGAACGGTATCGATGTCGGACCACGGTAATGAAGGCATGGCAACGTCTCGAACGGTAGAAAGATATCCGACGCAAACAATCGGAAAAGCCGCGTTATAGTAGCGCGTTCACGCCAAGGAGCTTTGCATGCGCCAGAAACCAACCGTACTTGCCCGCGAAATCGTCGCCACCAGTCGTCTGTTCTGCGTGGAAGAGCTGAAACTGCGCTTTTCCAACGGCGTGGAGCGCACCTACGAGCGGCTGGTGGGCAAGGGCGCCGGTTACGGCGCGGTGATGATTGTGGCCATGCTCGATGCCGAGCACGCAGTGCTGGTCGAGGAATACTGCGGCGGTACCGACGAGTACGAATTGTCCCTGCCCAAGGGCTTGATCGAACCGGGCGAGGATGTGCTGGCGGCGGCCGAGCGTGAGCTCAAGGAAGAGGCGGGCTTTGGTGCCCGGCAATTGGAACACCTGACCGAGTTGTCGTTGTCCCCCGGCTACATGAGCCAGAAAATCCAGGTGGTGCTTGCCAGCGATCTGTACGAGGAGCGACTGGAAGGCGACGAGCCGGAGCCGATGCGGGTGGACAAGATCAACCTGCGGGATCTCTCTTCATTGGCGCAAAATCCGCAGTTTTCCGAAGGTCGTGCCTTGGCGGCGTTGTACCTGGCCCGCGATCTGCTGACCCAGCGCGGTTTTTTCCAGTCATGAGTGAGATGTCTATGAGTTTTTCCCATCCGTTGATGGCGCCGGTGGTTGAACTGGCGCTGCGGGCCGGCGAGGCGATTCTGCCGTTCTGGCGCGCCGATGTGGCGGTGACCGCCAAGTCCGATGATTCGCCGGTGACCGCTGCGGATATCGCTGCGCACCATGTGATCGTCGCCGGCCTGACCGCCCTGGATCCGAGCATCCCGGTGTTGTCCGAAGAGGACGCCAACATCCCGCAAAGCGTGCGTGCCGGCTGGCAGCGCTGGTGGCTGGTGGATCCGCTGGATGGCACCAAGGAATTCATCAGCGGCAGCGAAGAGTTCACCGTCAACATTGCCCTGATCGAAAATGGCCGGGTGGTCTTTGGCGTAGTATCGATGCCGACCAATGGGCGTTACTACGTTGGCGGTGCCGGGCTCGGTGCCTGGCGTGGCGACACGGGCGGCACGCCGGTGGCGATTCAGGTTCGTGACGTGCCGGGGCCTGGCGAAGCGTTCACTGTGGTTGCCAGCCGCCGTCATTCGAGCCCGGAACAGGAACGCTTGCTGGCCGGTTTGAGCGCGAGCCTTGGCGAGTTGCAACTGGCCAACATCGGCAGTTCGCTGAAGTTCTGTCTGGTGGCCGAAGGTGCGGCGGATTGTTATCCGCGACTGGCGCCGACGTCCCAGTGGGACACGGCGGCGGCGCAAGGCGTGCTGGAAGGTGCCGGCGGTGAGGTCCTGGATTTGAACGGTGATGCGTTCTGTTATCCACCACGGGAATCGTTGCGCAACGCATTCTTTCTGGCGCTGCCGGCGAAAGCGGCGTGGCGTTCGAAGTTGCTGGAACTGGCCCGTTCGTAAGTGCGTTCCCGGACTCGGGAACGCTCAGCCTTCAGCGGTGCAGAACGTACTGCCCGCTGAAGGTCACCGCATCCTCATCGCTCCCCGCATTGACGACTCGCGTATGCAGCGTCAATCGCGCCCGCCCGTAGCGCTGATACATCGTCAGAAATTTCTTCCATACGGCTGCGTTCGGCGCCGCGCAGATGGCGTTGGCATCGCCGGTTACCGGCAGCGGATAACTGATCTGTCCTTCCTGGATCACGATGTGTCCGTCGGTGATGCCTTCTTCTTTCAAACGCAAGTGCAGCCAGCCCCAGCCGGCCAGTACCGCGCCGCAATACAGACTGCCGCCGAACATGGTGCTCTTGTGGTTGACGTTGGCTTCCAGCGGCAAATGCAGGCGTAGTTGCTGTTCCTGCCAGTCGAGCACCTTAAGGCCCATGTCCCGGGTCAGCGGAATGTCGTGATGGAGGACGGATTCCAGATAGCGGCTGTCGCGATTCATTCGGATTCGTCTCCATGGCTGCTGCTGTCGGCGAAATTCAGACCGTGCTTGCGCAGTTTGTCGTGCAGAGTCTTGCGCGGAATGCCCAGGGCTTCGGCAAGGCTGCGTACCGAGCTGTGCGAACGGGCCAGTTCGGCGGCGATCAATGACTTCTCGAAATTCTCCACCTGTTCACTGAGGCCACCGCTGGTGACCTCGATGGCAGTGCTGCTGCCGTCAGGCTGAGTGTTGTCCAGCGCCAGCTCCAGGCCAAGGGCGAAACGCTCTGCCGCGTTCTGCAATTCCCGCACATTGCCCGGCCATGAGTGACGCAGCAGCAATGCCCGTTGCGCCGGTTGCAGTTCATGCGGTGGCAAACCGTGGCGGGCGCTGGCTTCGTCGGCATAGTGCTGGAACAGCACCAGCGCGTCTTCGCCCCGTTCGCGCAATGGCGGGATACGTAGTGGCGCTACATTGAGGCGGTAATACAAGTCGGCCCGGAACCGCCCTTGATCGGCGGCCTGGCGCAGGTCTTCCTTGGTGGCGGCGATGACGCGGATGTCCAGCGGGATCAACTGATTGCCGCCCAGCCGTTCGACGACTCGCTCCTGCAGCATGCGCAGCAGTTTGACCTGCACGTCCATGCTCATGCTCTCGATTTCATCGAGGAACAGCGTGCCGCCATTGGCGAATTCGAACTTGCCGATTCGGCGCTTTTGCGCACCGGTGAACGCGCCGGGCTCATGGCCGAACAGTTCGCTTTCCACTACTGACTCAGCCAGCGCCCCGGCGTTGATCGCCACGAACGGGCCGTTGCGCCGGCTCGACAGGTCGTGCAATGCGCGGGCGACAACTTCTTTGCCGGCACCGGTTTCGCCGAGGATCAAGACGTCGGCCTTGGTCGCGGCCAGTGCGCCGATCTGCTCGCGCAGGCGCGCCATCGGCGCCGACTGGCCGACCAGTCGCGCGCTCAGTTCGTTGCGGTCGCTCAGGGCCATGCGCAGGCTGCGGTTGTCCAGCACCAGACGCCGCAGGGCCAATGCGCGGCGCACACTGTCGAGCAGGGCGTCACTGGCGAACGGTTTTTCGAGGAAGTCGTAGGCGCCGGCGCGCATGGCCTGCACGGCCAGCGGCACGTCACCATGGCCGGTGATCAGCAGTACGGGCAGCTCAGGGTCCTGAGCGTGCAGTTCGCTCAATAACTCAAGACCGTCCATGCCGGGCATGCGGATGTCGCTGACCACCACGCCGGGCCAGTCACGCTCCAGTTGGGCGGCCAGGCCCTTGGCTTCGGACAGCGGAAGGATTTTCAGGCCGGCCAGATCCAGCGTCTGGCCCAGGGCCTGACGCAGGTGCGGATCGTCGTCGATCAGCACCACCTGAATGCGGTTGTCGATGGTCATGCACTTCGATCCTCGGACGGTTGCAGGCTGACCCCGGGCGCGCCGGCGCGCAGCCGCAGGGTGATCAAGGCGCCACCTTGCTTGTGGTTGGCGAACGACAGTTCACCGCCGAAGGCGCGCATCAGGGTTTCGCAGATGGCCAACCCCAGACCAAGCCCCTGTGTGCGGGTCTTGGTGGTGTAAAACGGTTCGCTGGCGCGGCCCAGCGCTTCCATGCAAAAACCCGGGCCATTGTCGCGAATGTACAGATTGACGCCCTCGCCGGTGGATTCGGCACTCAGCCACAATTTGCGCGGCGGGCCTTTCTCGGTCAGGGCATCGAGGGCGTTGGCCAGCAGGTTGCCGAGGACCTGGCGCAGACGGGTTTCCCCGGCTTCAACCCACAAGGTTGCGGCGGGCAGGTCTCGGATCAGCTCGACGTCCATGCTCCGGCGACGTTTGGCCAGCAGCGCCAATGCATCGTCCAGTGCCGGTTGCAGGGCCACGCTTTCCGGGGCGTGGCGATCGCGGCGGGCGAAGGCGCGCAGGTGAGCGATGATCGACGCCATGCGCCCGGTCAGTTCGCTGATCAACTTGAGGTTGCCGCGAGCGTCGTCGGTACGCTGATGGTCAAGCAGCACCTCGGCGTTTTCCGCGTAACTGCGGATCGCCGCCAGCGGCTGGTTGAGTTCGTGGCTGATGCTCGCCGACATCGTCCCGAGCGCTGACAGTTTGCCGGCCTGCACCAGGTCGTCCTGGGCCCGGACCAGTTCCTGCTGGGCCTGTTCACGCTCCAGCACTTCCTGTTTCAGGCGCCGGTTGAGTCCTTCCAGATCGCTGGTGCGCTCGGCGACCCGGCCTTCGAGTTCCCGTCTTGCCTTGGCTTCGAAAGCGATCCGTTCCAGGTAATGGCGGCGGCGCTGCATCATCAGCCCGAGCAACAGCATGACCACCAGCAACGTGGCGCCGCCGACGGCCACCACGGTGCGCACCGGACGATCGATCAGGGTGCGCGGCGCAAGAATGCTGACGCTCCAGCCGGTTTCTTCGATGTCCCGGGTCTGGGTCAGCCAGGCGGTCGGGCTGAGGTTCAATGGCCGCGGCTCGCGAGTCGGGTACGGCTGGATCGCGGTGATTGCTGAGCGTTCGTCGTTACTCAATGGACGGGTGGAGCGGAAGCGCCATTCCGGGCGCGAGGTGAGAATGACCACGCCGTTGTGATCGGTCACCAGCAGTTGTTCCGGGGTTTTGCCCCACAGGCTTTCGGTGTGGTCGAGGTCGACCTTGATCACCAGCACACCGATGATTTTCTCGCCATTGCGCACGGCCGCTGCGAAGAAATAGCCGCGTTTGGCGGAGGTGGTGCCAAGGCCGAAGAAGCGGCCCAGGCGTCCGGCCATGGCTTCGCTGAAGTAAGGCCGAAACGAGAAATTGCGCCCGACGAAACTGTCGTGCTTGTCCCAGTTCGACGCCGCCAGCGTTCGGCCAGTGGTGTCCATCAGGTACATGACTTCGGCGCCGGTCTGGGAAGCGATGTTCTTCAGCAGGCGGTTGGCATTGCCCTGGGTGACACCGTCGTCCGGCGCGCCGACGACCGCGCGCAGGGCCGGCAGATCGCCGAGGATCTGTGGCAGCACTTCGTAACGATGCAGAGTGCCCAGCAGGTTGGCGACGTAGAGGTCGAGAGTCTGGCGGTTCTGGCCAGCCAGCTCACTGCGGTAGTAACGTTCGGCGAGATGCTCCAGCGGCCACAGCAGCGGGGCCAGGCACAGGGCCAGCAGGGCGAGGCTGCGCCAGCGGGGGCGGCGGGGAAGGGTCGGAGTCATGAGCATCGAGCGCCTGTGGATACAGGCGCATTATGCCTAGGCTTGCAGTCGCAGTCTGCGCACCCGTTGTCGGGTGCACAGCAGCGCTGAAGTTTCACACAGGCATTCAGGAAAAGACGTCGGCGTCCTTGAGGAGTGCACCCGCCTGATCCTTGGCCGACAGTTTCGGTTCTTCGTCCAACTGCCAGTCGATGCCCAGATCCGGGTCGTTCCAGCGAATGCTGCGCTCCGCGGACGGGGTGTAGTAGTTGGTGGTCTTGTAGAGGAATTCGGCGAATTCGCTCAACACCACGAAGCCATGGGCGAAGCCTTCCGGTACCCAGAGTTGGCGGTGGTTTTCGGCCGACAGCCGTACAGCAACCCATTTGCCGAAGTTCGGCGAGCTGCGGCGGATATCTACCGCCACGTCGAGCACTTCACCAACGGTGACACGGACCAGTTTGCCCTGAGTGTTTTCCAGTTGGTAATGCAGGCCGCGCAGCACGCCTTTCTGCGAGCGCGAATGGTTGTCCTGGACGAATTGCGTATCCAGACCGGTCGCTTCCTGAAAAGCCTTGGCATTAAAGCTTTCGTAAAAGAAACCACGCTCGTCACCAAACACCTTGGGTTCGATGATCAGAACGCCGGGCAGATCGGTAGCGATTACATTCATGAGTTTTTTCCAGTGAGAGGTGTGAATGGTCGACATTCTTGCGCAAAGTGCCGGTGGGCGCGAGTGGTCTGAAACATTTCGCCCGAACTTGCGATCCCGTCCGACGGAGCAGGGGTTGCGAATCGTCCAAAGCAATGGCGATATAGGCGCCTAATAAAATTTCAGGGGTCGTTCCATGTCGTTCGCCACGTTGATTCATCGCGCCAGTCTGCCGGGCCCACAGGTCACTGCGGAGCAGGCGTTGCAGGTTCTGGCGCAGCATTACGGGCTGAACGGCACGTTGCAGGCACTGGGTAGCCAGCAGGATCTCAACTATCGCGTGGACAGCGAGCGCGGGCGATTCGTGCTGAAAATCTGCCGGGGCGACTATTCGCTGGTGGAGTTGCAGGCCCAGCATGCTGGCCTGAAATATTTGGCCGAACACTGCGATGTCCATGTTCCCCGGGTCATCCCGGCCAATGACGGCCAGGACCTGTTGTCGCTGGAGATCGGCGGTGAAGCGGTGCATGTGCGGTTGCTCGATTACATCGAAGGCCAGCCGCTGACGGCGCTCGATCATCTTGGCCACGAAGTCGTCGCCGGATTCGGCCGGCTCTGCGGTGAAATGGACCTGGCCCTGGCCGGGTTCGACCATCCGGGGCTCGCGCGCACGTTGCAATGGGATGCGCGCCACGCCAGTGCCCTGATCGAGCACCTGCTGCCGGTGATCGAGGATCAGCGCCAGCGCGCACTGATCGCCGAGGCCGCCGAACAGGCTGGTCGCCGTCTGCAACCGTTGCTGGAAAAGCTGCCGGTGCAGGCGATCCACATGGACATCACCGACGACAACGTGGTCTGGCAGCGTGATGCCCGGCGACACTGGCAGTTGCAGGGCGTCATCGATTTCGGTGATCTGGTGCGCACCTGGCGTATCACCGATCTGTCGGTCACCTGTGCGGCGTTGCTGCATCACGCCGGGGGCGATCCGTTCGTGATCCTGCCGGCAGTGCAGGCCTACCACGCGGTCAATCCGTTGCAACACGAAGAATTGCAGGCGCTGTGGCCGCTGATCGTGGCGCGCGCGGCGGTGCTGGTGCTCAGTGGCGAGCAACAGGTCAGCATTGATCCGGGCAATACCTACAGCCGCGACAACCTCACCCATGAATGGGAAATCTTCCGGGTCGCCACTTCGGTGCCGCTGGCGCTGATGGAGGCGGCGATTCTCTCTGCAGTCGAGCAGACGTTGCCGGCCATCGACAGTGAAGGCTTCGCGCCGTTGTTACCCGGTCTGGTCGGGCGCGAGTTCGCGCTGATTGATCTGGGTGTGTTGAGCGCGCACTTCGAGGCGGGCAATTGGGAGCAATCGGGCATTGATCAACGTCTGTTGAACGAGGCCGCCGCCATCCACGGTCTGGCCGCCAGTCGATACGGGCAATACCGTCTGTCTCGTACCCGGCCTGACAGTGCCGAGGAGCCAGAAACATTCCCGCTGCACGTTGAGTTGCGCGTACCTCAGGGTACGACGGTGGAAGCGCCGTTTGCGGGCGTTCTGCATCTGTCGGCTGACGGCGCGCTGCGACTCGACGGCCCGCAACTGAGCGTGCGCCTGTGGGGCGTGACGCCGTCGTTGCACAGCGGTGCGGCGCTGGTCAAAGGCCAGGTGTTGGGTTCGGTGGAGGGCCCGTTGATCGTGCAACTGGTTCGCGATGCGCACCTTGAGGCACCGCTGTTCTGCACGCCGACCCGCGCGCCGGCGTGGCAGGCGCTGTCCCCATCGCCAGCGGCGCTGCTGGGCCTGGCCTGCGACGCTGAGCCGGAACTGGATGCGCAATCCCTGCTGGCGCGCCGTGATGCCAGTTTCGCCCGCACCCAGAAACATTATTACGTCGACCCGCCGCGCATCGAGCGCGGCTGGCGCAATCACTTGATCGACATGCAGGGCCGCTCCTACCTCGACATGCTCAACAACGTCGCGGTGCTCGGGCACGGTCATCCGCGTATGGCCGCGGTTGCGAGCCGGCAGTGGTCGTTGCTCAACACGAACTCGCGGTTCAACTATGCGGCGGTCGCCGAGTTTTCCGAACGCTTGCTGAAACTGGCGCCGGAAGGCATGGACCGGGTGTTCCTGGTCAACAGCGGCAGCGAGGCCAATGATCTGGCGATCCGTCTGGCCTGGGCCTACAGCGGCGGGCGCGACATGCTCAGTGTGCTGGAGGCCTATCACGGCTGGACGGTCGGCGCGGATGCAGTGTCGACCTCGATTGCCGACAATCCGCAGGCCCTGAGCAGCCGTCCGGACTGGGTACACCCGGTGACTGCGCCGAATATCTATCGCGGTGAATTCCGTGGGCTTGATTCGGCGCCGGACTACGTGCGCAGCGTCGAACACAACCTGGCCAAAATCGACGAGCAGAAGCGGCAACTGGCCGGGTTCATCTGCGAGCCGGTCTACGGCAATGCGGGCGGGATCTCGCTGCCGCCGGGCTATCTGAAAAAAGTCTATGAATTGGTGCGCGCCCGGGGCGGCGTGTGCATCGCCGACGAGGTGCAGGTCGGTTACGGGCGCATGGGCCACTTCTTCTGGGGCTTCGAAGAGCAAGGCGTGGTGCCGGACATCATCACTATGGCCAAGGGCATGGGCAACGGCCAGCCACTGGGCGCCGTGATCACCCGCCGGGAAATCGCCGAAGCGCTGGAAGCCGAGGGTTACTTCTTCTCGTCCGCGGGCGGCAGTCCGGTGAGTTGCCAGATCGGCATGGCCGTGCTCGATGTGATGGAAGAGGAAAAACTCTGGGAAAACGCCCAGGTGGTCGGCGGGCACTTCAAGCAGCGGCTGGAGGCATTGATCGATAAACATCCGCTGGTCGGTGCGGTGCATGGCTCGGGGTTCTATCTGGGGGTCGAACTGATCCGCAATCGGCAGACCCTGGAGCCGGCAACCGAAGAAACCACGCTGCTGTGTGATCGCCTGCGAGAGCTGGGGATCTTCATGCAGCCGACCGGCGATGACCTGAATATCCTCAAGATCAAACCGCCGATGGTCACTTCGCGTCAGAGCGTGGATTTCTTTGTCGACATGCTGTCGAAGGTGCTGGAAGAAGGCCTCTGAGCCTGTGATAGGTCGATTAATGCCGATTTGTATCGGCATTAATCGGTAGATTCAAAAGAGATCATTTGTTTTTAGCTTTTAAAGTCGATATTTATCGTTTATAAAGTCGCCATAGTCCGTCGTCCAAACCTGTTCGGCGCGTTGAACACCCTCGACCGTTCCCTGGAGTCCTGATCGACATGACCACCTTGAAAAGTACCCCACGCGCCGATGGCTTCCACATGCCGGCCGAATGGGCGCCGCAAACCCAGACCTGGATGATCTGGCCCGAGCGTCCGGACAACTGGCGTCTGGGCGGCAAGCCCGCGCAGGCCGCTCACGCCGCCGTGGCCAAGGCCATTGCGCGTTTCGAACCGGTGACCGTGGCGGTGTCCGCCGGCCAGTACGAAAACGCTCGCGCTCGCCTCGACGTGCCGAATATCCGCGTGGTCGAGATGTCCAGCGATGACGCCTGGGTCCGCGACAGCGGCCCGACCTTCGTGATCAACAACAGCGGCGAAGTGCGCGGTGTGAACTGGGACTTCAACGCCTGGGGCGGCTTTGACGGCGGCCTGTATTCGCCGTGGAACCGTGATTCTCAGGTTGGCGGCAAGATCCTCGAGATCGAACGCAGCCCACGCTACCGCACTGAAGGTTTCGTGCTTGAAGGCGGCTCGATTCACGTCGACGGCGAAGGCACCCTGATCACCACCGAAGAGTGCCTGCTCAACCGCAATCGCAACCCGCACCTGGGCCGCGAGGAAATCGAAGCGGTGCTCAGCGAAAACCTGTCGGTGGACAAGATCATCTGGCTGCCGGATGGCCTGTTCAACGACGAAACCGACGGCCATGTGGATAACTTCTGCTGCTACGTGCGTCCGGGCGAAGTGCTGCTGGCGTGGACCGACGATCCGCAGGATCCGAACTACCCGCGCTGCCAGGCTGCGATGAAAGTGCTGGAAAGCAGCACCGACGCCAAGGGCCGCCCGTTCACGGTGCACAAGATGCCGATTCCGGGGCCGCTGTTTGCCACCGAAGAAGAGTGCGCGGGCGTGGACCCGGTGGACGGCACTCAGGAGCGCAACCCGAGCGTGCGTCTGGCCGGGTCCTACGTGAACTTCCTGATCGTCAACGGCGGCATCATCGCACCGAGTTTCGACGATCCAATGGACGCCCCGGCCCGCGAAATCCTGCAGAACCTGTTCCCGCAACACGAAGTGGTGATGGTGCCGGGTCGTGAACTGTTACTGGGTGGCGGCAACATTCACTGCCTTACCCAACAGCAACCCGCGCCGCACAAAGAGTGAGTGCGGATGTAACAGCTTGAGTTGATTGAAAAATCGACCGGGCAGTCATTTGTTGCCCACGCTTGAAGAGAAACCCGCAGCCCGTCAGGACTGCGGGTTTCTTTATGTCCGCTGGTCGACAATTTCACTACGTTGGCATAGCTCTTGTATCGCTCATGACGCACTAGGGAGGGGGGAGAACTTCAACAGTTCTGTCATAAACCTTGGATAACGTAGCCGCTCACGAACGGGGAGAGAGCGCTGAAATGAACGCCGAAGTGAACGTAATCAGCGAGCGGACGTTGCATCCCATGGCTGTAAATAGTGAGTCGCTCCAGATTGTCGCGCACTGGTTGAAATCCAATGGAACGCGTCAGATCAGGGAACCTGATCCGCGCCGGATGATGATCGAGCGTTACCCCGCTGGCCTGTTCAGCGAGGCCGAACTGGACGCATTGTGGGATGTGATGGAAGGATAAGAAGAACAAACAAGGATTGTAAAAAGCGCTGCCGGGATGGCAGCGCTTTTTTTATGGGCGTGAATCAGAAGCTGTAGGTGCCGGTCATGACCAGGCTGCGTGGTGCGCCTGGCTGGATCTGGAAGGCGCTGGTGGCCGACGAGTAATACTCGCGGTCGGTGATGTTGTTCAGCGCTGCGCGCAAATCCCAGTCCTTGTGGCGGTAGCCGACCAGGGCGTCCCAGCGACCGTAGCCCGGCAACACGGTGGTGTTGGCGTTGTCGGCGTAACGCTGACCGACCATGGTCAGACCGGTTTCGCCGTACCAGCCCATCTCCGGTTTCCAGGTCAGGAACAGGCTGCCGTTGTGCTTGGCGACGTTGTTGACGCGTTTGCCTTCCAGGCCGTTGTTGTCCTTCTCGATGGTCGCGTCCTGCACACCAACGCCACCGCGCACGTACCAGTTGCCGACGATCTTGCCAGTACCGGTCAGTTCGATCCCGCGCGAGCGCTGCAAACCGCTCATCACGGTCAGCGTCGGATCGACCGGGTCGGTGGTGCGGCGGTTGTAGAGTTCCAGCTCGTAGACGGCGAGGGTGGTGCTCAGGCGATCGTCGAGCCAGTCGCTCTTGACGCCGATTTCCTTTTGCTTGGTCAGCTCCGGGCTCAGGTCGTTGGTGTTGCCGGCCGCGCCGGGGGTGATACCGATCAGACCGCCGCCAACCGGCGAAAACGTCTTGGTCCATGAAGCGTAGAACGAGTGATTCTGCAGCGGCGTCCAGACCACGCCGAAACGCGGGCTGGTGCTGTGGCTGTCGCGGTCCTCGGAGATGTTACGCAGTTTGTTGGTCGACTCGATATCGAAAGTGTCGTAGCGCAGACCGGCCAGCAGTTGCCATTCATCGTTCAGGCGCAGTTGATCCTGAACATAGATCGCGCGGCTTTCGACTTCGGTGTGGCTGCTGCTCGACACCTGCATGCGCCCGGTGTGGCGCTGGCTGCGATCCGGGTTGTACAGATCCAGCGACGGCACCGGTTGGGTGCCACGGCCGGTGGCCGCGTTGTACAGCGTCGGGTCGCGGCGCTGGCTGCCGGTTTCGATTCCGGTCAGCAGTCGATGTTCGAGGCCGAAGGTATCGAAGCCGCCTTCCAGTTCGACGTTGTTGAACACGTTGCGGGTGGTCAGATCCTGTTGCCAGTGCTGGCGGGTGACCTTGTTGGTCTTCGCATCGAAGCCGGTGAGGTAGGTGTTGTCGAAATCGCTGTCGAGCTTGAACACACCGAGCGTGTGGCGCAGTTGCCAGTTGTCGTTGATTTCATAACTCAGTTTCGAGCGCAGGGACTGCGTCTTGTCGTCGATGAAGTCGTGATCGTTGCCGTAGGTGGTGTCCCGGCCGACATCCGCCGGACGTCCACCGACCCCGGGAATGCCGCGATCCGGCGTGCGGTTGTAGCGGCTGTATTCGTATTGCACCAGCCAGTTCAGGTCAGGCGTAAGCTGCCAGCTCATCGACGGCGCAAACAGTTTGCGGTTGCCGCTGACACCGTCGCGGAAGCTGTTCTCGTCCATGTTGCCCATGTTCAGGCGCAGGCTGATGTTCTCGCTCGGGTCGGCGCTGAGGTCGGCGTACAGGCTGCGCAGATCCTCGCTGCCGCCCTGGGCCTCAATGGTCGAGCGGCGGCCGAACTCGGGCGCCTTGCTCACCCGGTTGACGATCCCGCCCTGGCTGCCACGGCCGTACAGCACGGCGGCGGGGCCCTTGAGTACTTCGACGCGTTCGATGTTGTGCAGATCGCGCTTGTACTGGCTGTCGTCGCGGATGCCGTCCAGATAGAAGTCGTTGCTGGCGTCGAAACCACGGATGCGCAGGCTGTCGAAGCGCGTGTCGCCTCCGCCGCTGACGTTGGGAATCCCGCTCAGGGCATCTTCGATGTCATTGACGCCGTAATCCGCGACGTTGGCGGTCTTGATCGAATCGATCGCCTGCGGCACGTAGCGCACGGGGGTGGACGTGCGGGTTGCGGTGTTGCTGACCTTTACGCGCGGGTCGTCGGCCTGCGCTTCAGCACTGATCGAAGTGGCGGGAAGTTCGGTCGCGGAGTAAGCGAAACCGGAGGACAAAAAGGCAGAAAGCCCAAGCGTGACGGGCGTGAGACGGAACGGGGCAGGCATTGAAAAGCGCATCCGGAAGGGTGGAAGAATTCGAGTGCGCGAATGGTAATGCTTTGCATTTACTTCCGTTAATTATTCCTGAAAGGTTCCGTTGTTTGATTGTTTCATTTTGTTTCAGGTCTTTTTCAAGACTGTTACAAGACTGACAACGACCCCATTCGACCGATTGCCGAAACAGACTGAAAGCCATTCCGGCGTTTTTCCGCAACGACCAGAGGATTAAGGTGACGACATCGTTTTTCCCACCTTCTTGCCGGAGCTTTCCGATGACGCTTCATTACATCTACGACCCTCTGTGCGGCTGGTGCTATGGCGCCAAACCGCTGGTACAAGCCGCACAACAAGTGCTGCCGGTGATCGCCCACGCGGGCGGCATGATGACCGGTGCCAACCGCCAGAGTGTTTCACCGCAACTGCGCAATTACGTGATGCCTCACGACCGACGCATCGCCGAATACACCGGACAGCCGTTCGGCGAAGCCTATTTCGAAGGTCTGTTGCGCGATCACACGGCGGTTTTTGATTCCGCGCCACCGATTGCTGCTGTCATGGCAGCAGAAAGCATCGATGAGCGTGGCCTGGAACTGCTTGGCCGTTTGCAAACCGCACACTATGTAGAAGGCCGGCGAATTGCCGATGAAGCCGTGCTCGTGGAGTGCGCGGCAGAGATGGGCTACGAGGCGGATACGTTCCTCAAAACCCTCAAAGCGACTGACACCGATCAACACATAAAGAACAGCCGCGCATTGTTGGCGAAACTCGGTGGCCAAGGCTTTCCGACCTTTGCGTTGGAACAGGACGGGCAGTTCACCCTGATCGATATTGGCCCGTGGCTCGGCAAACCGCAGGCCTTTGCACAGTGGTTGAGCGAGTCGATTCCGTCGGCACCATCGGCGCAAACCTTGCCGGTTTGCGGCCTCGACGGTTGCGCGTGAGACGGCATCAAAATTCCTGATTACAGGCGTTTCCCTGCACGCAGCCATCGAAAAATTTACTTTTTTTAGACGATTTTTGCCTATTTAAAGACGATTCTTGAAATTGACACATTGTTCAGGGCGCGGCTACGATTCGGCCCAACGCCTGTGGCCAACCGCCATGACTCAAAAATAATAAGAAGGCCCGCCACGACTTTGTCGTGGGCGGGCCTTTTTGTTTCGGGGTGAAAAAAGAGTGCATTAGCGCCGTTTCAGCCGTTCGACACAGCGCGTTTCAACCCGTAATAAGGAAAACAAAATGTTGAACAAGCGGATCAGTCTGATCGCATTGGGGATGTTGAGCGCCACTCAGGCCATGGCTAACGACCAGGCCGAGTCCAAGGGTTTTGTTGAAGACAGCAGCCTCAAAGTGCTGCTGCGCAATGCCTATATCAATCGTGACTATAAAGACGGCAACAAGGACAAATCCGAGTGGGGCCAGGCGGCCATCGGTACGTTCTCGTCCGGTTTCACCCAGGGCACCGTCGGTGTCGGTGTGGACGCATTCGGTCTGTACGCCCTGAACCTGGAGCGCAGCGAAGATCGCAGCGGCGCCCAGGGTATCGACTTCTTCAAGAAGGGCGACAGCGGCCACCCGGCCAATGACCTGTCCAAGGGCGGCGCAGCGGTGAAATTCCGTCTGTCCAACACCACCCTGACTTACGGTGACCAGATGCCGGCCCTGCCGGTGCTGAACTACGACAACTCGCGTCTGCTGCCGGAAAGCTACACCGGTACCTTGATCACTTCCAAAGAGATCAAAGGTCTGCAACTGGATGCCGGTCGTTTCACTGCCGAATCGCGCAAAAGCGCTGAAGGCCGTGACAGCGGTGGTCTGAAGTCGATCAACGTGTTGGGCGGTAGCTACCAGTTCACTGAACAGTTCAAGGCAGCGCTGTACGCTTCCGACGTCGAAGACGTGCTGAAGAAGCAATACGTGAACGCCAACTACGTGTTCCCGATCGACAAGGATCAGTCCCTGACCCTGGACTTCAACGGTTACCGCACCAAGCTGGACAACTCCTATGTCCGCGAAAACGGTGTGACCGGCGACGACAACAAGATCTGGAGCCTGGCAGCGACCTTCGCTACCGGCCCGCACTCGTTCACCGTGGCGCACCAGCGTTCCACCGGCGACAGCAACCTGGGTTACGCCTATGGCGGCTACCAGAAAGGTCAGGGTCGCGTGGGTGACGGTGGCAACACCATCTACCTGGCCAACTCCTACTGGTCGGACTTCAACGCTGAAGACGAGCGCAGCTGGCAGTTGGGCTACGGCCTGGACTTCGGCGCATTCGGCGTACCGGGTCTGAGCTACAACTTCGCTTATGTGCGTGGCGACAACATCACCACGTCCACCAGCGAAGGCGGCACCGAGCGCGAAATCTTCAACCAGTTCAAGTACGTCGTGCAAAGTGGCCCGGCCAAAGACCTGAGCGTGAAACTGCGCAGCTCGATCCTGCGTGTTTCGCAGAAGTCCAGCGAATACAACGTCAGCGGCAACGAGCTGCGTGTGTTCGTGGATTACCCGATCAACATCTTCTGATGATCGGTTAAGGCTGCGAAACGCCATAAAAAACCCCGACTGGTTCGGGGTTTTTTTTTGACGTTTTTTGAAAAAAAAGCATAAAAACCCGTGTTTTTGTCATTTGAAACGCACTTTGAAGGCGTTTCAAATCGCGTTTCAAACAGGGCTTTAAATGCCTGAAATTCTTTCTCATGGACGCAAATTCTCCACCTAATAGATTAGGCCGCTCAATGCAGCGGAGAATTTGGTAATGATCGTTTTAACCAGAGAAGTGGGCGAATCGCTACGGCGTGACAAGTACGCCAATGTGCAGGGTGCTGACTTCAATCTCTACGGTCATTTCGCCGACTTCGTCAGACTGACCAAAAGTTGGGAAAACATGGAGCCTGACAGTTACTACGGTCAGGCTGAAGCCGGCATGCGTTACCGTCGTTACAGCGACTTTGAGTACAACCCCAAGACACGCGAACTGAAGCAACTGGAACACCGCGCGTACGTGCAGTCCAAGGAAAACAATGCTTACGTGGGCGGCGTTGTACGGCACTTCCAGGACTTCTCTGATGAAGTCATCAGTTCGCCGGTGATGCGCAGCCTGATCGACACCGATTTCGAAGTGTACAAAAGCGTGTTGCCGGAAGAGCTGCACGATGAAATCTGGCAATGCCAGATCCATCAGATCCGCATCGAGATCAAACCCGGCAAACAACTGGAAATCACACCGGAAGGCATTCACTGCGACGGTTATCCGTTCAGCGGTGTGCACTTCTGGGGCCGCAACAATGTCGAGGGCGCCGAAAGTCGTCTGTACGACATTCACGAGCAGCAACTGGCGTCGACCACTTACCTGGAAATCCTCGACACCACTTACTTCCTCGACCGCGACATGCGCCACTACGTGACACCGGCACGCAATACCCACTCCCATGCCATGGCGTACCGGCAGATTCTGGCGATTTCCTTCTCGCGGCCCGGGACCGCTTTCGACATTGTTCGCTAATCAGATCACTCAAATTGACGGCGTCGAATGCTCGACGCCGGTGGTGCTGCGGCGCGCGACGGCCAAGGATGCGCAGCGCATGGAGCGCTTCTTCCGCCAGTTCGACGAAGTGTCGTTCTGCGAATGGCAGGACGCCAAATGCCTGCGCGGTGTGCTGATCCAGAAGACCACCACGGCGTATCTGGCCTTCGATGTCGAAGGCGAGATCGTCGGCGCGGTGCTGGGCGGCATGCTGGGCAGTCGCGGCACGATCAACCATCTGGCGGTCAGCGCGCGCTATCGCAGCCAGGGCGTCGGCCAGCGGCTGGTGGAAGCGGCGTCGGCCGACATGAAACGGGTCGGTGTGCTGCGGATGTTCCTGTTCGTCGATGATGCTAACCTCGCGGGCAAGCGTTTCTGGACTGCCCAGGGTTTTTGCGAACCTCACGGCGAGCGGACATTTGAGAGGGATCTATGAATGAAACATCCGGCAGTGCGCCGCTGATGGTCGACCGTCAGCCGTCGCGCACTTTTGCCGAAGCCAGCCCGGTGGTGGCCGGTTATTTCACCGTGTCGTTCGTGTTCGGGCTGATGGCGGTCAACGCCGGGCTGCCGCTGTGGCTGCCGGTGGCCATGTGTCTGTTCGTGTATGCCGGGGCTTCGCAATTCGCGGCGCTGGCGCTGATCAGCAGCGGGGCGTCACTGACCACCATCGTGCTGACCACGTTTCTGATCAATGCGCGGCACATGCTGATGTCGGTGTACATGGCGAAGGCCCTGCGGGCGCTGGGCCTGAGCCGCATGGAGCGCTGGTGCTACGCCGGCGGCCTGACCGATGAATCGTTCGCCTTCCACAGCGTCAAACTGGGCACCGGTGCGCCGGTAAACATCCGTTATCTGATCGGCTTCAACCTGTTCTGCCACACCTCCTGGGTGATCGGCGGATTGCTCGGCGCCCTGTGCGCGCAGTACGCGTCACACCTGATCAAATACCAGCTCGACTATGCGCTGACCGCGATGATGCTCTACGTGCTGGTCTCGCTGTGCAACACCCGCAACAAACTCATCGCCGCACTGGCCGCTGTGGTCTGCATGGGCGCACTGAGTCTGGTCGGCAGCTCGCCATTCAACGTTTTCATCGCCACGTTTGTGGGCTGCGGAGTGGGTGTATGCCTGACCAAACGTTCCTGATTCTGGTGGTCGCGCTGATGATGGCCGTGACCTTCCTGCCGCGTGCCTTGCCGTTGCAGGTCAACACCGAGCACTGGCCGCCCTTCATCGCCCGGGCGCTGGAATACCTGCCGGTGGCGATCGTCGCTGCGATCAGCCTGACTCCCTTGTTGATCAAGGATCAGCACATACAGCTCGATCGCCCGGAATTCTATGCAGCGATTCCGACGCTGTTATGTGCGTATTTCAGCAAAAACCTCTTTCTCAGTGTGGCGGTTGGGACGGCTGCGTACATTGCGCTCGGCTCGTTCATGTAGCGGCAGATCGACCACATCGTTCAACGCCTGGCCGGACAGATCCGGGTTGTTCACCGCCAGGCGCACTTCGAGGAAATCCTCGAACCCGGGAAAAATCGTCAGGCCGTTCTTCTGTGCGGCCTCGCGGGAGACCATGCCGACCGCGTCCATCTGCGTGATGAGCGACAGGGTCAGCGTTTCGCTACAGGAATAAATCGTCCGCTGGCTGTTCTCGTGATTGCCCAGCCCGGCGTCGAGAAAACGCAAAAAGCTGTGGGAATACGGACAATCTTCTGCCGGACGCACCTGAAACTTGTTGCCGAGCAACGTCAGCGGATCGTTTTCCTGGCCGCAATGCGCGCCGACCACTTGCACCTGCACTTCAGGCAGGACAATGCTCGGCAAACCCGGACGCTGCGGGCCGATCAACACCGCGAGGTCGAAGTCCTCGTTCTTCAGCTTGCTGAGGTTTTCCATCGACTCGGCGTAGCTGAATTCCATCTGGTAGTCGGGAAACACGTCGATCAGGCGTCCGATCAATCGTCGGTTGAAATCCGGGTCCAGCGTGGTGTTCAACGCCACTTTCAACGTGCGCTGTCCCGGCACCTTCAGCGCCTCGACTTTCTCTTCCATCTGCCGCGTGGCAATCAGCACTCTGTCCATATAAGGCGTCAGCTCCGTGCCTTGCGGCGTCAGCGTCAGGCCCTTGTTGGAACGGCGAAACAAGCGGAAACCGAACTGTTCTTCGACCTTGTTCAACTGCGCGGCCAGGGCCTGCACAGTCAGGCACGAATGCTCGGCTGCGGCCGACAACGAGCCGGTCTGCACGATGCGCATGAGGTTGCGTAAGGTTCTGCTATCCATGGGTAATGCCCTCTGAAGTGGGCTGGGTATTGTTGTGTACGTGACGGCCTGAACGGCTCCATTTGCCGGCTATATTCCTGCACCTGAGCATAGTTGTCGCGCAATTAGTAGCGAATTGATGTCCCTGCCGATGGCTGGAGGCTGACACAGGATCGGGGTTTTTGGTGACGTGGGGATGATTGGGGTCAAAAAAAGTGCACGGTTTGGGTGCGTTTGCGGGGATTTTCAAAGGGAAACGACTGACACGAATGGGGGCTTTCGCCCGCAATTTTTACGGATAGGTCTCAGAGATCACTGCGAATGAGCTGATATCGGACGCGGTCTTTTGCTCAAATTCAGGCCTGGTTGTGACAAGTTATTCATTACACCACCTCACAAATGAAGTACTCCACCCCTACTTTTTCCCCTACCGGCACACGCCTAAATTGAGCTCCAACACCTGACCATCATCCCGAGGCCAGGTCACTGGAGTAATCGTCATGCCATTTGTCAGCGTACGCATCACCCGCGACGGTGTTACCCGCGAGCAGAAAGCTCAGGTGATCGCCGAAATCACCGAAACCCTGGAACGCGTCCTCAACAAACGCCCGGACCTGACCCACATCGTGATCGAAGAAGTCGACACCGATAACTGGGGTTACGCCGGCATCACCACCACCGAATACCGCCGACAACTGGCGGAACGGAATCAGTCATGACCGCACTCACTGTCTTTTCGGTCACCATCAACCTGTTGAGGATTTCATCATGAGCCATTCGAAAAAAACCGTCGTCATCACTGGCGCCTCCCAAGGTCTGGGCGAAGGCATGGTCAAGGCCTTCCGTGAACTGGGCTACAACATCGTCGCCACCTCGCGCTCGATCAAACCGTCGAACGACCCGCAGATCCTGACCATCGCCGGCGACATAGGCGATCCTGCCACCGCTCAGCGTGTGATCAGCGAAGGTGTGGCGCGCTTTGGCCGCATCGACACCCTGGTCAACAACGCCGGCATCTTCGTCGCCAAACCGTTCACCGCTTACACCCCGGAAGACTACGCTGCGGTGCTGTCGGTCAACCTCAACGGCTTCTTCTACATCACCCAACTGGCCATCGCCGAAATGGAAAAACAGGGCAAGGGCCACGTGGTCAACATCACCACCAGCCTGACCGACCACGCGGTCGACGGCGTGCCCTCGGTCCTCGCCTCACTGACCAAGGGCGGTCTCAACGCCGCCACCAAATCCCTGGCCATCGAATACGCCAAACGCGGGATCCGGGTGAACGCGGTTTCGCCTGGCATCATCAAGACGCCGATGCATGGCGAGGAAACCCACGCGGCACTGGGGGCTCTGCACCCGGTTGGGCACATGGGCGAGGTCGACGATATCGCGCAGGCCGTGGTGTATCTGGATAACGCGGCGTTTGTGACGGGTGAGATTCTGCATGTGGATGGCGGGCAGAGCGCCGGGCACTGACCGTCGGCGTGTCGATCGGGTGCAACTGATTGACCTGATGCGGCTGGCCGAGGCTTCGGTCAGCTGCATCGATAGGTTCAAGCCGCAAAGGGGCTTGTTTTGCTTTTAGCCTGTCAATGAAACCAGGATTGCAGAATCAATTTGATACCGAACGGATCGCTGAAATTCGGCTCAATCTTTTTGATCCTTTTTATTGATCAGCTTGGTTCCTCGTCCCACTCGCAGCACTTTCGAGACCACATTACGAAGGCTGTTGTCCACAATACCCAGCAGGCGACGACCTGTTTCCTCCGGGCGGCCACTGAACGACGTTACGTGAAAGTATTCGTGATCATCCGGCGAAGTTGCCGAGAAGTAATAGTTGGAAACACAGCACCGAGGCATTTCGGCGCGAACACCGCTCACGGAGTGCCAGGAGTATTTGTTGGTTTCCATCACCACCAGGCGATTGCACTTGGACACGATCGTTTTCTGCTGCTTGACCTTCGGATCCCACAGCTCAAAGTTGCCGCCATTTTCAAGCACCCAGTCGGGCGACACGTAATAGAGCAGATTCAGGCGGCGGTACAGGTTGCGCGTGCCGTCGTGGCTGTTGTCGATGTGAGGGTTCAGAAAGTCGCCTTGGAACATCATCGACAGGCCGCCGGCGTACAGGCTTGGGTCCGGCACGACATCGTCCATCCCGACCAGTTGTGCAACCTTGGCCACAACAGATTCGTGCTGCATTGCGTAGGTCACGGCGCTCAGGATCTGCGGATAGT
The DNA here is from genome assembly GCF_058789255.1 of Pseudomonas sp. FW215-R2. Lineage (NCBI taxonomy): Bacteria > Pseudomonadati > Pseudomonadota > Gammaproteobacteria > Pseudomonadales > Pseudomonadaceae > Pseudomonas > Pseudomonas sp. FW215-R2. The sequence continues at coordinate 413,482 of NZ_JBYTBO010000001.1, read as the reverse complement.
CGGAGAGATTGGTCAGCGTCTTTTTCTTCTCCCGGAACGACTGGCGGTCAAAGAACCCATCAGCATTACGCGGGAACGCCTCATAAATCGCCTCGGCCATTTCGTCCGTGAGCAGGTCGTCAACGAAGAAGTGGCGAGTGTGGGTGCCCTCGGGATTGTTCCACTGTCTCTGAATGTCAGTGCCCATTTCGTCAAGCCGATTGACGATAAGCGCAGCGATTTGTGTGACTTCCATTTGAGATCCTTGGCCTGGTGGCATTTGAGCGACCAACATTCTCCCCGAAACGGATCATCGTATTCAAACGGAAGCAGTTATTTTGGGAATGGTGACAGATCTATTTTTAGCACGCTCATCTGATACGGAGGGGTAATGTTGAGCGTGGGAGGGAAGCTGCAAGTGCGTGTTGTAACCAGAAAATCTTGCACCTTGATCACGTATTGAGTGCCGGGTATGGGTAGGCTCTGAAAATGATCCTTCCCAAGGCCGCACTGGAAATAAATCTGTCCCCATTTTTCAGTCGTCCCCATTTTTCAGTCCCCATTTTTCATGTACCCCATCAGAGGAAGCGTGATGTTCGAATATGCGTTGGAAGTCCACGAAGAGCGGGGCAGTGTCTGGTTGTCCTGCGCAGAAATTCCAGAGATGCACGCCGCTGGCGACACCCTCAAGGAAGCGCTCGATGGTGCCATTGATGCTATGGAAACAGCCTTCTCTATCTACGTTGATGATCGCCGGTTGATTCCGACAGGTGATGCGAAGGAGCAGGACAGTGACGCTGTTTTGCGTCTGCCTGCGTTGACTGCCGCGAAGGTTGCGCTGTGGAATACGCTTCTGGAGTCTGGAATGAGCAACGCGGAGTTGGCACGCCGTTTGGGTGTGCAACGGCCTCAGGTAGATCGGTTAGTCGATTTCCTTCATCACTCCAAGATCGAGAATGTCGAGCGTGCGTTGCAGCAGCTTGGGCGGCGGATTTTGCTTTCGGTTGAGGCTGCGTAGGTTCCACAACCGAATGATGGAGAAAAGCCCCCGACAGCGATAGCTGTCGGGGGCTTTTCATTTGGGGCGGAAAACCAAACCCCAGAAACAACAAAGCCCCTGCATTTCTGCAGGGGCTTGTTTTGTATGGTGCCGGCACCAGGAATCGAACCCGGGACCTACTGATTACAAGTCAGTTGCTCTACCATCTGAGCTATACCGGCGTGTGGGCGACGATTATAGCGACTCGGTTGCTTCTGTAAACCCCTGAATTCAGACTATTTTTGCGCGGGCTTCGATCAAGCCCGGCGCAGGACGTTGCGCAGTTTCTGGATCGCTCGCCAGGCGCGGTTGTTCTGGAGGGCGCGCAGTTGGGCTTCGGCGTGTTCGGCGCGTTGCAGAGCGGCGCTGATTTGCGCCAAGGCGTCGGCTTCGCCGGGGCTGACGGGGTGGGCGAAGGGGTGGCCGAGGCATAGCTGGAAGTTGTCGAGTTGGCAGGGCGCCATGTCGAAGGCCGGTTTCAGATTCAAGTGTTCGTCGGCCAGGAAATAGCTGTTGAGGCCGTCGAAGCAAACGTTGGTGTAGCCGGCGTCGGTGACCAGGTGTTCCCAGGTGTGGTCGCGCTCGAACGGGGTTTCGATGAGGATGATCCATGGACGGAAGCGGCTGAAGTCCATGCCGCGCAGCACGGTTTCTTCGTGGCCCTCGACGTCGATTTTCAGGAAATGGATTTCGCGGCCGCTGGCGTGTTCTTCGCAAATCGAGGTCAGGGTCCGGGCCTGGACAGTGAGGCTGCGCACATCGAGGCCGAGATCGCGGCGCTCCTGGGCGGTGACTGGGTCGGCGGTGGACAGGCCGGTCCCGGGAATGCCATAGAAGGTCACTTCGCCGGGCTCATCGCTGGCGATACATTGCAGCGTCGTGTCGCGCGGGCGTTGTTGGCACAGGGCGTCGTGGAAGTTCTGCATCGGCTCGACGTTGATGCCGCTCCAGCCGCGATCGTAGAACGCCTTGGTGACCGAGTCGTGGGTCGGATCGTTGGCGCCGACATCGATGTAGAAGCCGTTTTCAAAGAGCTTGAGGGCGCGCCACAGGCGGATGTCTTCGAAATTCTGTGCGTAAGAGATGAACGTCACGATCGCTCCCTGTTGGTCAGGTTCTTCTTGTTCGTGCGTGCGCTGCCGGCACGGTGTGAGCCTGTATAGCAAGGGTGGTGGGCAGGCGCAATTTTCGGTTGCCGGCGTCCGTGATTCGGCGGTTATGTCCTTTTGCTTGGGGGCTTATGCACAACAGGCGTTTAATTCGACAGGGTCAGGCGGGATTTTGTGGACGGGTTCTCATTTGAATCGCAAATCCCTGTTTTACCGGTTTTTTATTCATATGAACAAAAAATGACCAGGGCTGTTAATGGCTTGAAACAGCCGTGGATATTGGATCCACGATAAATCCATCAACAGAGTTATCCACAGGCTGCAAGGAATTAAGCGCGTTCGGCCAGCAGCAGGAAATTGCGGGGTGTGAGCGGCGCCTCGCAGAAGGTACCGAGACGTACGACGTATCCCTGTTCGGTGAGGAAAAGTGCCCGATCAAGATTCAGCCAAAGCTCCAACGGTCGTCGGAAGAGTCCGCGCATTAATTCCAGGTTGCGAACTTCGGCCAACCGCTGCCAACCCGCTGCTTCCAGTGCCGGCCAATCGTGCTCGCCGATTGTGGATAACTCTTTCAACGCCGCCAGGTCGCGACAGAAGTCGTCGAACGGCTTGTCCAGCCAGGCGCTGGGAAGGGATGGCGTCGGGAGGTACTCGTCGATGCCCCGCACTTGCCGTTGCAGCAGATCGAAGGCCAACCGACGGGCCATGGAGGTATCACGTTGACGTCGGACGCGGGCCCCGGCAGTGACGGTTTCGCTCATCGGTAGGGACAGATCTTCCAGCGAGAGCTGGAGGTCTGATCGCGAACCAGCGGAGGACAATGCCTGATATTCAGTAAGACTGATCCGGTTGTAGCAGCACGGTGCGATCGCCAATTGTCGGCAGCCAGCGTCGGAAGCCAGTTGCATCAGCCGCACATGCAGGTCGCCGCAAGCGTGCAGGGCGACGGGTGTGTGCTCGGCGTTCAGCAATAAAGCGGTGTTCGCCGCGAGCACATCCTGCTCGACATGCAGCGTATTCAGGTGATGACGTTGACTCAGCGCCTGACCGCTGGCGACCAGCGCCGGGTCATATTCCAGACAGGTGAGTTGCTGGTCAGCGCCGAGCAGGCGACGGCCCAAATGACCTTTTCCCGAACACCAATCCAGCCAGTGCTTCGGTTGCGAGGCAAACGACAAACGGCTGGCGAAGGCCTCGATCTGCTGCCATTTGCGCCCCGGCACATCGACATTCAGTCGATGGCTGGAAGCTTCCAACTCGTGTGCAGGTAATTCACCCACCGAGCTCAGCTCAAGCGATAACGCTGCCAATGAAGCAAAGGGTTCGGGCGCACCCAAAAGTTCGGCAGGATGGTTGTGGGCGTTTTCCGCATCCTCCAGCGACCGACCACGTAGCCACAAGGCCAGCTCCGGGTAGGACGCTTCCCAGGGCAGTTGCAGATGAGTGAACGGGCGGGGTTTCCACAGCGCCTGATGCGCTGTAAGAAATGTATCCAGTGCCGTGAAACGGGCGAGCAGATCCTCGCCCGTCAGCACGTAAGAAGCTTCAGCGCCCCTGGCAGGCATCGACGCGCAGCCAGCGTTCCAGCAACTTGAAGCCGCGAACCAGCACGTAGGCCATTACCAGATAGAACACACCGGCCGCGAAGAAGATCTCCACCGGCAAGTAAGTGCGGGCAATGATCGTACGGGCCATGCCGGTCAGTTCCAGCAAAGTCACCGTACTGGCCAGGGCACTGGCCTTGAGCATCAGGATCACTTCGTTGCTGTAGGCCGGCAAGCCGATGCGCGCAGCACGCGGCAGGATGATGTAGAACAGCGCTTTCGGCCGGGACATGCCCAGCGCCCGCGCCGCTTCTATCTCACCCGGCGGAATCGCCTGAATCGCGCCGCGCAGGATCTCGGCGATGTACGCCGCGGTGTGCAGTGTCATGGTCGCGGTGGCGCACCAGAACGGATCGCGCAGGTACGGCCACATCGAGCTGTTACGGACCGCGTCGAACTGTGCCAGGCCGTAATAGACCAGGAACAACTGAACCAGCAACGGCGTGCCACGGAAAAAGAAGATGTAGGCGTAGGGTAATGCGCGCACGTACCACAGCTTCGAAGAACGGGCGATGCCCAGCGGGATTGCCAGCAGCAGCCCGGCGATCACGGCGATGGCGACCAGTTCCAGGGTCAGGGTCGCGCCCTGAGCCAGTTTCGGCAGCCACTTGATGATGACTTCCCAGTTCATTGAGCGCTCCTCGCGAAGCCGCGTGCGGCGCGTTTTTCCAGGAAGTGCATGCCGGTCATGGCCAGTACGGTCAGGCCCAGGTACATGAAGGCGGCGACCATATAAAAGGTGAACGGCTGTTTGGATACGGTCACGCCGATCTGCGCGTGTCGCATGATTTCTTCCAGACCGATCACCGACACCAGTGCGGTGTCCTTCATCAGGATCATGAACAGGTTGCCCAGACCGGGCAGGGCGATGCGCCACATCTGCGGCATGATCAGCCGGGTGAAGATCCGCCATTTCGACAGGCCCAGGGCCACGCCGGCCTCACGGTGGCCTTTGGGAATGGCGAGGATCGCGCCACGGAACACTTCCGTGGCGTAGGCGCCGAAGCACAGGCCCAGCGCAATGACGCCGGCGGCGAAGGCGCTGAGTTCCAGATCGGGATTGCCGAAGAACTCACCGAGGGCGCGCATGGCGTTGACCGTACCGAAGTAGATCAACAGCACCCAGAGCAATTCCGGGACGCCGCGCACCAGGGTCGAATAAGTGCCGCCAAGCCATTGCAGCGGCTTGTACGGGGAAGTCTTGGCCAAGGCACCGAGCAGACCGAGCACCAGCCCGAGGCACAGGGCCGAGAGTGCCAGTTTGACGGTCATCAGCGCGCCGGCGGCGAGCGCCGGGCCGAATCCGTAGAGGTCGATAATCATGGATTTCTTTTCAAATCGCGGCAGGCAAGGCCGGGGATCGGCGCCACTCTGTAGCGGCGTCGATCCGGCAGGTCAGGATCAGTAGATGCTGAACGGGAAGTACTTGTCGTTGATCTTCTTGTAGGTGCCGTCGGCAACGATTTCCTTCAGCGCGACGTTCAGCTTCTCGCGGATGGCGTCGCCTTTACGTACAGCGATACCGATCTTGTCGCTTTCTTCCACCGGGTCGCCCTTGAATTCGTAGGCTTTGCCGGCGTCGCTTTTCAGCCACTCGTAGTTGACGTATTTGTCGGCGAGGATGCCGTCCAGGCGACCGGAAGTCAGGTCGAGGTAGGCGTTTTCCTGGGTGTCGTAGAGCTTGACGGTGATGTCGTCACCGAAGTGATCTTCCAGGAAGGTGCCGGCCAGGGTCGCGCGCTGGGCGCCGATCACTTTGCCCTTCAGTGCAGCCTTGTCGGTTTTGAAGTCGACGTTTTTCGGCGCGATGAATTGCAGCTTGTTGGAGTAGTACGGGTCGGTGAAGTCCACCGCTTGCTTGCGCTCGTCGGTGATCGACATCGAAGAGATCAGGAAGTCGAACTTCTTGGCGTTCAGGGCCGGGATGATGCCGTCCCAGTCGGAGGTGACCACGGAGCACTCGACTTTCATCTTGGCGCACAGGGCGTCGCCGATGTCTTTGTCGAAGCCGACGACGTTACCGCTGGCATCTTTGTTGTTGAACGGCGGGTAAGCCGCTTCGATGCCCATCTTCAGGGTCTCGGCCATGGCGCCGGCGCTGAACGCCAGGGAGACGGCGGCGGCCAGGAAGACCTTTTTGTAGTTCTGCATGCGGGTAGCTCCGTTAGCGGTTGCTGGACATGAATTGTTTGCAGCGCGCCGAAAGCGGGTTTTCAAACACCTGCTGTGGCGATCCTTGCTCTTCGACCAGGCCCTGGTGGAGGAACACCACTTCACTGGAAACCTGACGGGCGAACCCCATTTCGTGGGTCACGAGCAGCATGGTGCGGCCTTCTTCGGCCAATGCGCGGATGACATTAAGTACTTCCTGGACCATTTCCGGGTCAAGGGCGGAGGTGGGCTCGTCGAACAGGATCACCTTGGGCTGCATCGCCAGCGTGCGGGCAATTGCCGCGCGTTGTTGCTGGCCGCCGGACAGTTGCGCCGGGTAGGCGTGGCGCTTGTCGGCGATGCCGACCTTGGCCAGCAGGGCTTCGGCGACTTCGATGGCTTCGGCCTTGCTCTGGCCGAGCACGCGGCGCGGGGCTTCGATGATGTTGTCGAGCACGCTCATGTGCGGCCACAGATTAAAGTTTTGAAACACAAAACCAATCTCGGAGCGCAGGCGATTGATCTGCTTGCCGTCGGCGGCAACCAGCTCGCCATTCTTGGCGGCCTTGAGCTTGAGTTCTTCCCCGGCCACCAGGATCTGGCCCTGATGCGGGTTTTCCAACAGGTTGATGCAACGCAGGAACGTGGACTTGCCGGAACCGGAGGAACCCAGGATCGAGATCACATCGCCGTCGCGGGCGGTCAGCGAGATGCCTTTGAGCACCTCAAGCTGTCCGTAGCGTTTGTGCAAGTTGCGGATTTCAAGCGCGGGCGTGGCCTCAGCCATGTGCGTTCCTCATATATGTTGCGCTCCTGCTGTTGGTTGGCCTTCCTGGCGAGGCGGCCAAGCTAGCATAGCGTTTCAATGGCAGCCAACAGCGCTACGGGCGGTAAACGGATGGCGTGTGGCAGGTTGTCGCATCGGCGCAGCAGACTGTCGCCCCATCAACAACCGAACGGGTGTTTGAACGTTGATTCCCGTGGGTGCCGCGTAAAAAAAGGCGCGATGTTGCCACCTTTGGCGGGGTGTTGGAAGCGCTAACCGGCCGAACGTTCCTCATTCGCCCTTTTATTGTGCATCCCACACTTTTTCAGTGTGTTTCTGGTGCGCTCGATCGTTTAAAAAGTGAGTCGCAGGGTAACGCTTTGGCGAAAGGCCAGCATTCTCAAGGACTTGCGATGACTGTCCGGTCGCGCTGAAAACCGCGAGGCAGAAGAGTTTGAAACATTTTGGCGCAATTATTGCGTGCAGAATCCGGAACGCCCCGTTGGATTCTTTTTACGAGAAGGAACGCCAGACGGGACGGACTGAATCGCTTTCCTCGCAAAGGTAGTTTCAATGAGCAGTACCCAAAGCTCCAATGGCCTCGAACAGGGGCTCAAACCGCGTCATGTGACCATGCTGTCGATCGCCGGGGTGATCGGTGCAGGTCTGTTCGTAGGCTCCGGCCACGCCATCGCCGCCGCTGGTCCCGCTGTTCTGCTGGCGTACGCCGCTGCTGGCGCGCTGGTTGTGCTGGTGATGCGCATGCTCGGCGAAATGGCTGTTGCTTCGCCTGACACCGGCTCCTTCTCGACTTATGCCGACCGCGCCATCGGCCATTGGGCCGGTTTCACCATCGGCTGGCTGTACTGGTGGTTCTGGGTACTGGTGATCCCGCTGGAGGCCAACGCCGCCGCGACCATCCTGCACGCCTGGTTCCCGAGCGTGGAAATCTGGGCCTTCGCGCTGATCATCACCATGCTGCTGACGGTGACCAACCTGTTCAGCGTGAAAAACTACGGTGAGTTCGAATTCTGGTTCGCCCTGCTCAAAGTCGTGGCGATCATCGGTTTCATCATCCTCGGTATCGCGGCCATTTTCGGCTTCCTGCCGAACAGCCAGGTCAGCGGTGTTTCGCACATCTTCGACACCCAGGGCTTCCTGCCAAACGGCATGGGCGCAGTATTGGGTGCGATCCTGACCACCATGTTCTCCTTCATGGGTACCGAGATCGTGACCATCGCGGCCGCGGAATCGAAGAACCCTGGCAAGCAGATCTCCAAGGCCACCAACTCGGTGATCTGGCGGATCGGCCTGTTCTACCTCGTATCGATCTTCATCGTTGTGGCCCTGGTGCCATGGAACGACCCGGTTCTGGCGAGCCTCGGCTCCTACCAGACTGTGCTTGAGCGCATGGGCATCCCGAACGCCAAGATGATCGTCGACATCGTGGTACTGGTCGCGGTGACCAGCTGCCTGAACTCGGCGCTGTACACCTCTTCGCGCATGCTGTTCTCCCTCGGCAAGCGTGGTGATGCTCCTGCCATGGCAACCCGCACCAACAAAAGCGGCACCCCTTACTGGGCAGTGATGCTGTCCACTGGCGCGGCGTTCCTGTGCACCTTCGCCAACTACGTGGCCCCGGCTGCGGTGTTCGAGTTCCTGCTGGCCAGCTCCGGCGCCATCGCGCTGCTGGTGTACCTGGTGATCGCGATTTCGCAACTGCGCATGCGTAAACAACGCATGGCTCGCGGCGAAAAAATCGTCTTCAGCATGTGGCTGTTCCCGGGCCTGACCTACGCGGTGATCGCCTTCATCGTGGCAGCCCTGACCATCATGCTGTTCCAGGACGCCCACCGTGTGGAAATCCTCGCGACCGGCCTGCTGAGTCTGGTCGTTGTGGCGACCGGTCTGTTGGTAGCTCGCCGTCGCAAGGCGGAAAACCGTGGTGCGGCGGTTCTGAACTGATCCGTATCGCGTAATGCAAAACGGCCGCTGTCAGTGATGACAAGCGGCCGTTTTTGTTACTGAGCGGGGTTTATTCGCTCTTCTCTTCCGGCGCATCCAGCGACTGGCCGTAGGTGTCCAGCGCAATCCCGAAGTCGGTGATGAACTGTGGTTCGCTCAGCCAGGCCTGGGCGGTCTCGCGATCCATGCCGTCGGCCCACATGCGGTAGTCGATCAGCATGTCGGCGGCCAGGTGGGTGGCGGCCATGCCTTCGTTGTCGGCGTTTTCCATGTCCAGCAGTTCAGGATGATCAACGATGATGAACGCCAGCTCCCGCAGCAGCGTCAGCAGCATGTCGTTGCGGCTGACGGCTTCGGCGTCGCGCATCTTGCTGAACATCGCCAGGGTGTATTCCGGGATCGGCTCGGCCAGGTGACCGAGGTCATCGTCCTGGGCTAGAGGTTTGCGGCCGACCATGCGGATCTGCTTGGCTTTGGCCTTGGCGCGTTTGGCGCGTTTCTGCTGCTTGTTAAGGGATGCCATGGGAACTCAGTTTTTCTGTTGGGTTTGTGCGGCGATTGCGTCGGACGCGGCCACATAGTCTTTCTGGAAGGCAGGCGATTCAATCCACGCCAAGGCGCCGGCCTCGTCGGTCTCGGTGGACCACTGGCGGTACTCGATCAGTGCGGCGAGGATGAAGTCCATCGCACCTTCTTCGCCTTCCTGTTCGTACACCAGTTCCAGCAACGGGTCTTCGAGGAACGCAGCGCACATGGCCTGCTGGCTGATCTTCTCGGCGTCGATCATTTTCTTGAACAGCTCGGTCAGGTCCACCGATTCGAAATCGATGCGGTCGTCGTTCGGGTCTAGCTCGACTGGCGCTTCCGCACGTTTGGTGCGGTTCTGCTTGGCCTTGGTCTTGGCCCGGGCGGCGCGTTTTTGCTGCTTGTTGGCGGAAGCCATGGTGTGTGTTCCGTGGTGCGTTGGAGGGGTTCAGCTGCTCGGTACTTGCCGCCCCGGTGTGTCGGGGGCCAGTGCGCCGGTTTGCAGCCAGGTCAGAGCGATGGGCCATAGTGTGGCTTGGTATGCGCTGCGAAAAAAGGCGAAATGTCCGACTTCTTGTTCGCCGATGTCCTGGGGTTCGATTCGCAGGTGGGTCTTTTGCGCACTGTCGAAGTAATCGAGCAGGCGTTCGGTTGCCGGAATGGTCCCGTAAGGATCGTCGCCGATACTGATTGCCAGGGTGTTTGCGTGGACATTGGAGAAGGGCAGGCGGCCGTTTTTCGCCAGCATCGCCCGACCGCTCGGACGCTGCTCATAACGTGCGCCAGGCGTGCTCCAGTCGCGCACTACGCCCGCGGGCGTGTCTTCCAGCCAGCCGAGGCGTTTGCCCGGAAAGTAGCCACAGAGCAGCGTGACCAGTGGCATCAGCAGATGCCATTTGCCGAACATCCGCCAGCGATGCTCGGGCGCGTAATCGCGCCAGTAAGCGAATTGCGCGCCGACCGTAACCAATCGTCGGATTACCTGCCCGGAGGCCCCCAGCCCCGCCGCACAACCACCGAAGCTGTGCCCGACCACATCGATCGGCTGGCCGGGAAACTCCCTCTGAGCGCGTTTGAGCATCGTCTCGAAATCCAGCACGCCCCAATCCGTCCACGAAGCCTGCAAATGCCTCATCGACTTCGGGCGCGATTCACCAATGCCCCGGTAGTCATAAATGATCACGTCGAAACCGTTGGCAAACAGGTATGCCGCGAAGCGCGAATAGTGACGGCAGCGCACGGAAGTGGCGGCGTTGATGATCACCACGGGGCGCAGTGGGTCGGGCGAAGCGTGGCGCCAAGTGAAGCCGCCAAGACGATAGCCGTCGGCGGCGGGCTCCTGAAAGGGTGCGTCCTGAACATCGCTTGCGAGCGCGGTTCTGTTCCGGGCATCTTCCAGTGCGTGCGTCTCTTGAAAACCCATGGCTCTCGATCTTCGCGGAGTAGCTGCCAACGATAGTCTCAGGCGGCTCCGTGAACAATCCGTCGTCGGTTAATCATCCGGCTGATCAATCAAGCGTTCTTCCAGCAGCGTGTGTTCCCGGTTGAGCTCCGCTCGTAATTCCTCTTCGCTCGGCAGCACCAGTTTGTAGCTGCTGGCGAACAGTTGTTCATTGCCCTTGAGGATTGTGTAGCGCGCAACCGATTCATTTTGTTGTGCACAGAGAATGATCCCCACCGTAGGCCCGTCGCCCTCACTGCGTTTCAGGTCGTCGTACATGCGTATGTACATGTCCATCTGTCCCACGTCCCGAGCGCTGAGTTTGCCGCGCTTCAGATCCAGGATGACGAAGCATTTGAGCAGATAGTTGTAGAACACCAGGTCGATGTAAAAATCATCGTCTCCAGCACTGATGCGTTGCTGACGGCCGACAAAAGCGAAGCCCTTGCCCAGTTCGAGGAGAAAACCCTGGAGCTGATCGATCAAGGCCTGTTCCAGTTCTGACTCCTGAAGCTTGCCCGGTGATGGCAGGCCGAGAAATTCCAGAAGGACGGGGTCGCGGATGAATTCCCGGGGATTGCTTTTCATCGCGGCAATGTTGGTCGCTGCCTCTGCATAGACGTCGGTTCTGTCTCGGCTCATCAACAGACGTTCGTAGTAGAGCGTGTTGATCTGGCGATCCAGGGCGCGGCTTGACCAGTTTTGCGTGGCGGCTTCGTTCATGTACCACTGGCGGGCTGATTCGCTTTCTATCCCCAATAGCTTGCGATAGTGGGTCCAGCTCAATTCGTGACGCAGTGCGTCACGAATTGGAAATGCCTGATAAAACAAACGCATGTAGCGAAGGTTTGAAGAATCGAAGCCTTTCCCAAAGTCCGCAGTCAGTTCTTTTGCCAACGTAGCCAGAAGTTGTTTTCCATACCCCGCCCGCCGGGCCCCCTGTTGTTCGAACTCGACAATATGTCGCCCGATCTGCCAGCAGGTCTGGACCTGAATCGTGTCGACCGTTCGCAGCACTTTCTGCCGCGCCTGGCGTATCAGGTCACCCAGATCGCCCAACAGCGAATCGAATTTTGGATCTTGCGTATCAGCAGGTTCAAGTTGGCTCATCAGGTCTTCCGGCTCAGGAGAAACAGAAGCAAGAGCATGCCAATAACTCACGGACTGGCGATGCCGGCCGTGTCTGGCTCAAACGAAGGAAGGGGGGACGGGGTTTGCAAGATACGACCGACGAAGATAGCGATTGAGGAATACAACGCGTAGTCCTTTTCGTACCCGCTCCAAGTTCCAATCAATCTAAAACCCGTCCCGCTCAGCAAAATCTAAACAGGAGTAACGATTGGGTTCTGCGAGAACCCGGGAGTACTCATCATGAAACGCGTCATTTCATTCATGCTGCCGGTCGCTGCAGTGGCTGTTCTGATGTTCCCGCTCATGGCGCAGGCGAGCAGCGCCGAGCCGATCGACAGTGCCGGTGTGCAAGTCCAGCAACAACAGCAAAACGGTATCAATTACCTGTCCGGAGGGATTGGCCTGGACGAGTCGCGAGCCATTCAGCAAGCCGCCGGCTACAACCTGCACATGACCTTCTCCGTCGGCGCACAAAATCTGTACACCTCGGACGTCGACCTGGTTGTCCAGAAAGCGACAGGACAACCGGTGCTGAACCTGAGTCAGATCGGGCCGCTGGTCTATGCGCAACTGCCGCCAGGCAAATACACCGTGGTTGCCACGCGCAATGGTGAGGTGCGGCGGGACGTTGCCAATGTTGGCAGCGGCGGGGCAAGTAACCTGGTGTTCCATTGGGATTGGCATCAATAGCGTCGACCGGGACGGGGTTCGGGCTGAATCCCGTCCGTTACGATCACTTGCGTACCTTCAGGTAGATCCGTAACCCGAACAGCGCAACGCTCACCAGCATTAGGGGGACGAGGCTTTGCCACACGACTTCGAACCAGTACCTGCGCGGTTGCAGATCCCGGAGGTAGGTTGTGCGCGGGCCGCGATTGGTTGTGGTGATCGAGCCACTGATCAGGCTGTCGATGATCATGTAAATCGACGCGCCAATGGCGAACGTTATCAACAGCCCGACAAGAAGCGTCAGCCAGAACGAAGCCCGGCTCTGGCGATAGGGTGGTGGATGGGGCAGGGGGATGCGGGTTCTTTTCTGGTTCATCGACTGGATGACCCTCTTCCGTAAGGGTTGGGAAAAGTATCGCGAATTCCGGCCTGCAAGAAGCGCGGGATCCAGCCACCATCAAATCGCAGGCATAAAAAAACCCTGAATCTTGCGATTCAGGGTTTCGGTATTTGGTGCCCAGAGACGGAATCGAACCGCCGACACGGGGATTTTCAATCCCCTGCTCTACCGACTGAGCTATCTGGGCAACGGGGCGCATTAAAAGGGTTTTTCGGATTTACGTCAAACACTTTTTTAAAATTTCTTAAATTAATTCCGTCGCTTACGATCCGACCCCCGATTTTCGGGGGTTATTCCGCTGGCGGCACGTAGCCTTCCGCCTGGGCGTATTCCTCGCCGGAGAAGTACTTGTCCATTTCGCCCTGCAGAAATTTGCGATCTTCGGCGTTCATCATGTTCAGGCGTTTTTCGTTGATCAGCAGGGTCTGGTGTTTCTGCCAGTCGGCCCAGGCCTTGGCCGAGACGTGTTCGAAGATGTCCTGGCCCTTGGCGCCCGGGTACGGTGGGCGCTCCAGACCTTCGAGTTGTTCTTTGTACTTGCGGCACATTACGGTGCGGGTCATGTCGACTCTCCTGCATTCAAGACGGCGGCCGCGCGTTCGAGCAAGGTTTTGACCGGGGCGGCGAGGCCCAGGCGCGGCGGGGTGGCGAGGTTATACCAGAGCCAGTCGGCCTCGGCCACGTGACCGCCCGCCTCCTGCACCTGAACCAGCCAGGGTTCGATGGACAGCTGGAAATGGCTGAAGGTGTGGACAAGGCTCGGCAGCGCCTGCTGCTCGCCCAGTTCCAGCGAGTGCTGCGCGGCGAGGTGTTGCAGGTCGTCGAGGTCGTCGAGTTCCGGCAGGCTCCACAAACCGCCCCACAATCCGCTGGAGGGGCGGCGATAAAGCAGAATCGCGCCCTCCTCGTTGGCCAGCAGCGGCATCAGCGTGCGTTTCTGCGGGATGGCTTTACGCGGCTTGGGAATCGGGTAGCGCGTCTCCAGGCCGAGCATATGCGCTTCGCAGCCCTTCTCCAGTGGACACAGCAGGCAGCTCGGTTTACTGCGGGTGCACAGCGTGGCGCCCAGATCCATCATCGCCTGGGTGTAGGCGTTGACCCGATCCTGCGGCGTGAAGCGTTCTGCGTTGGCCCACAGCTGTTTGGCGACCTTTGGCTCGCCGGGGTAGCCCTCCTGCGCAGTAAAGCGCGCCAGCACCCGTTTGACGTTGCCGTCGAGGATCGGTGCGCGCAGGCCCATGCTGATACTGGCAATCGCGCCAGCGGTGGACAGGCCGATGCCCGGCAAATCCGTGAGCTTCTCGACATCACGGGGAAACTCGCCGCCGTACTGGCTGACGACGATCTTCGCGGTCTTCTGCAAATTGCGCGCGCGGGTGTAGTAACCCAGGCCCGTCCACAGGTGCAGCACTTCGTCCTCCGGCGCTTCGGCCAGGGCTTCGACCGTCGGCAACGCAGCCATGAACCGGTCGAAGTAATTGAGCACGGTGCTGACCTGGGTTTGCTGCAACATGATCTCGGACACCCACACCCGGTATGGGTTGATGTTCTGTTGCCAAGGCAAATCATGGCGGCCGTGGCGGTCGAACCATTCCAGCACCGCCGTGGAAAACTGCTCCGCTCTCATCGCTTGAACAGCCCCTTCAATGCGTTTTTCAGTTCAGGGCTGACTTTGTCGCCCAGTTTCTCTTCGATTTTTTCGCTGAGTTTGTCGCCGGCCATTTTGGTCGCGACCTGGCCGAGCCGCTCGTTATCCACACGGCAAGCCTTGGCACCGAGCTCCAGCGGGCCACGGCAGCGCAGCGGCCACTCGATGCCGACGAATTTGTCGCCGACCTGACAGGCCGGGTCCGGCATGGCGCTGGTGTCGCCTTCGACGATGATGCCGACGCGATAGTCCATGCCCAGCACTTTCAGGTCGATGTCGCCGTCACCGTTGACGGTCATGCCCGGGATCCGCACTTTCAGGTCCGGGTTGTTGGCGACGCCGTTGCGGAAGGTCAGGTTGCCCTTGAGCTCCTGAAACGGCGTGTCCTTGCCGCGTGGCTCGCCGCTCAGGGATTTGCGGTTGAGCGTGGCGATGCCTTTGCACAGTTGCTGTTCAAGGTTGGCATTGAGCAGCACGCCGTTGTTGATCACGAAACTGGCGTTGCCGTTGAGGGTGTCGATCAGCGCCTGTTGGCTGTTGCCGCTACCGGTGACAGTGCTGGTGAGGTTCACCAGACCTTTG
Organism: Pseudomonas sp. FW215-R2; assembly: GCF_058789255.1. NCBI lineage: Bacteria > Pseudomonadati > Pseudomonadota > Gammaproteobacteria > Pseudomonadales > Pseudomonadaceae > Pseudomonas > Pseudomonas sp. FW215-R2. Next base: position 398,473 of record NZ_JBYTBO010000001.1, on the reverse strand, counting down.
ACCGGTGGATTCTTGCCCTGGCTTTCGAGGATTTTTTCCACCGGCACCCGGTTGATCCGGGTTTGCAGATTCAGCACTGGCGCGGTCTGGCGTACATCCAGCGTGCCCTTGGCTTCGAAGTCGCCGTTGTACAGCTCGCCGCGCAGATTCTCCAGGGTCAGCAGGCCGCCCTGGCCGGTGGCTTTCAGTGCAGCGTTCTGGATCGGCAACTTATCGAGGGTCAACTGGCCGAAGGTCAGGTCGGCGTTCACGTCCAGTTTGCTCAGGCGCTCCACCGGAAACAGTCGCTCGGTACTCCAGGCACTTTTGCTCGGTTTGTCCGGCAGCGGGGTGCTGCCGGCGCCGGCCATGGCATCGGCTTCGGTGCTGGCAACTTCGGTCTGACGCGCCTGGGTGGCGCTGGTGGCTTTTTCCGATTTTGGCGGCAGGTAGCGGTCGACGTTGAAAGTGTCGGCCTTGAGGATCGCCCGCAGCGATTGCTTGGCGAAGTCTTCGACGGCGATGCGGCCGCTGAAGCTGCTGTCGTCGAGTTTCAGATTGATGTTGTCCAGCGCCACGCTGGTGGGCGTGGCAGACACGCGGCTGACCAGCTCGACCTTGCTCAGGCTACCTTCGGCCATGGCCGGCAGGGTCTGGCCGATGCTGTCGACAAATTTCGCCAGATCGAACTGGGCGATGGAAATCCCGCCGGTGATCTGCGGGGTCTTGTCGAGATCGTTGGCCTTCAGCTCACCCAAGGCGCGCAACTGGTTGGCGGAGATCTTGATCCCGGTCCATTCGGCGACGTTCGCAGCCTTGTCCAGCAGCATCTGCCCCTGGGCGGAGAACGTCATGGCCTTGCCTTGCAGTGGATCGCCGGTCAGTTCGCCGGACAGCTTCAAGTCTTCGAACTTGTAGCGTTGCAGGGCGCGCTCGATGCGCAACTCGCCATTGAGCTCGGTGCGTACTCGCAACACGGGCTGATTGGTGCTGAGGAACGCCGTGGCTTTCAGCGGAATGTTGGTTGAATCGTGTACAGCGCCGGTGCTCAGCTGGATGCTTTCGGCACTGAACTGCTTGCCGGTCTGCTCGTCGTTGTATTCAACGCGGGCGTTGTTGACGGTCAGGCTGTCGATGTCGAGGCGGATCGGTTGCGGCGGTTTTTCCGGCTGGGCAGGCGTTTCGGCAACCGGCTCGCCAGCGGCAACCGGCGGGGTGCTGCCCGGCGCAGGCGCTGCGGCAGGCAGCTTGCCGATGTCTTCCCAGTTGCCGTGACCGTTCTTGTCACGGTTCAGGCGCAGGTTCAGGCCTTCGACACGCACATCGCTCATCTGCACTTCGCGGCGCAACAGTGGCAGCACGCGCACGGACAGGCCGAGCATCTGCAGATCGGCAAACGGTTCGGCGGGCTTGATCAGGGTGGCGACGCTGGCCTCGTGCAATTCCAGGCCGAGCCACGGGAACAGGCTCCAGCCGATATCGCCATTGAGCGTCAGCTCGATGTGGGCCTTGTCGCGGGCTATCTGGCGGATCTCGTCTTTGTAGTCGTTGGGATCGAAGAGGTGGGTCAGGGCGAAGCCCGCCGCCACAATGATCAGCAACAGCCCGAGAAGTACCAGACCCAGGATTTTGCCGAACGCTTTCATGGGCGAGTCCTTGTAGTTAGTCGAATTCGTAATTTAGCCGGGGAGTATAGCGCTGCATAACCCCGCGCTGGTGCGGCGTCCTGAGGAACCTGTTGATCCGCGACGTGCAGCGCTTCGACAACGGTCGGCAGGAGGGTTCCCCGGTCACAGGAGATCAGATGACTCAAAAAAGGTGATATCAGTTTGGTTTTTCTGTCACGTGCAGATGGTAACCTTCGCCCGTTCGTCCGCCCTTCTGCGACTTTTGGTCGCGCCTCAAGGAGCTTCACCCACCAACACGGTCATGCCTGCGTGCATAAAGGCCGGGGGTGAGCAGTGGCTGGCGAACCATACTAATAATTGGGGGATACACAATGAGCACGAGCATTACGGCGGACGGCCTCAGCGCCGCCCAGCCTGCGTTCCTGTCCAAGGAACGCATCATCGCCAAGCCCGGTTTCAACCGCTGGCTGGTACCACCGGCCGCTCTGGCCATTCACCTGTGCATCGGCATGGCCTACGGTTTTTCCGTGTTCTGGCTGCCGTTGTCCAAGGCGCTGGGCATCACCGCTCCGGTGGCTTGCGCGCCGGACATGAGCTTCATCGCACAAGTTTTCTCGTCGCAATGCGACTGGCCGATCTCCATGCTCGGCTGGATCTACACCCTGTTCTTCATCTTCCTCGGCTGCTCGGCAGCGATCTGGGGTGGCTGGCTCGAACACGCCGGCCCGCGCAAGGCCGGTGTCGTCTCGGCACTGTGCTGGTGTGGCGGTCTGCTGATCTCGGCGTTGGGTATTTATACCCACCAGATCTGGCTGATGTGGATCGGCTCCGGCGTGATCGGCGGTATCGGTCTGGGCCTGGGCTACATCTCGCCGGTGTCGACCCTGATCAAATGGTTCCCGGACAAGCGCGGCATGGCCACCGGCATGGCGATCATGGGCTTCGGTGGTGGCGCGATGGTCGGTGCGCCACTGGCGACCGCTCTGATGAGCCATTTCGCTTCGCCGGCTGGCGTGGGCGTGTGGCAGAGCTTTGTGGCCATGGCCGCGATCTACTTCGTGTTCATGATCGGTGGTGCGCTGTCGTACCGCGTCCCGCCGACCGGCTGGAAGCCTGAAGGCTGGACCGCGCCAGCGAAGAAAGCGTCGAATGCGATGATCACCCACCGTCACGTACACGTGAATGTGGCGTGGAAAACCCCGCAATTCCGTCTGGTGTGGCTGGTGCTGTGCCTGAACGTGTCCGCCGGTATCGGCATCCTCGGCATGGCTTCGCCACTGTTGCAGGAAGTGTTCGGCGGCAAGCTGCTGGGCAATGATCTGCCGTTCGGTCAGCTGGATGCCGGGCAACTGGCGTCGATCGCAGCGATTGCGGCCGGTTTCACTGGTCTGCTGAGCCTGTTCAACATCGGCGGCCGGTTCTTCTGGGCGTCGTTCTCGGACTACCTGGGTCGCAAGAACACCTACTTCGTGTTCTTCGCGCTGGGCTTTGCGCTGTACGCGCTGATTCCGAACCTCGGCCATCTGGGCAACGTTGCGCTGTTCGTGGCGGCGTTCTGCATCATCCTGTCGATGTACGGCGGTGGCTTCGCAACCGTTCCGGCCTATCTGGCCGACCTGTTCGGCACGCAGATGGTCGGTGCGATCCACGGTCGTCTGCTGACAGCATGGGCTGCTGCTGGCGTGCTGGGTCCGGTGCTGGTGAACTACCTGCGTGAGTATCAACTGAGCATCGGCGTTGAACGCGCGGCGGCTTACGACATCACCCTGTACATCCTCGCCGGCCTGCTGGTGCTGGGTTTCCTGTGCAACCTGCTGGTACGTCCGGTGGCAGACAAGTACTTCATGACCGACGCCGAACTGGCTGCCGAGCAGGCGCTGGGCCACGACAAGGGTGCTGACAGCAGCACCGTGCTTGAGTGGAAAGCCGCGCCGGGCAGCAAGCCGTTGGCGGTTGCTGCGTGGCTGGCGGTCGGGATTCCGTTGGCGTGGGGTGTGTGGGTGACCCTGCAGAAGACTGCGGTGCTGTTCCACTAAGTAAAACGTCGTAACCCTGTGGGAGCGAGCCTGCTCGCGATAGCGGTCTGACAGTCGACAGTGATGTTGAATGTGCGGCCCTCATCGCGAGCAAGCTCGCTCCCACAGTTGTTTTGGGCTGTCCGAAATGGCTTGTATGGACATGTCTATCCCCGACAGTACGGGCTTCTATCCGTCTGCCATATCACGTCTCGTGTTTCTGTTTCGGCCCCGCGCCCCTATAATGGCTGCCTTTTTCGCCCAATGATTTTGCGGAGCTGGTGATGGCCGAACGTAAGGCGTCTGTCGAGCGCGACACTCTGGAAACCCAGATCAAAGCCTCGATCAACCTTGATGGCACCGGAAAGGCCCGATTCGATATCGGTGTTCCTTTTCTTGAGCACATGCTGGATCAGATCGCCCGTCACGGGTTGATCGACCTGGATATCCAATGCAAGGGCGATCTGCATATCGACGACCACCATACCGTGGAAGACGTCGGTATCACTCTCGGCCAGGCCTTCGCACAAGCCATCGGCGACAAGAAAGGCATCCGTCGCTACGGCCATGCCTACGTGCCGCTCGATGAAGCGCTGTCGCGCGTAGTGATCGACTTCTCCGGCCGTCCGGGCCTGCAGATGCACGTGCCGTACACCCGCGCCACCGTCGGCGGCTTCGACGTCGACCTGTTCCAGGAATTCTTCCAGGGCTTCGTCAACCACGCGCTGGTCAGCCTGCACATCGACAACCTGCGTGGCACCAACACTCACCACCAGATCGAAACCGTGTTCAAGGCTTTCGGCCGCGCGCTGCGCATGGCCGTCGAGCTGGACGACCGCATGGCCGGCCAGATGCCTTCAACCAAGGGCGTGCTGTAATGCAGACGGTTGCGGTAATCGACTACGGCATGGGCAACCTGCACTCGGTGGCCAAGGCCCTCGAGCACGTTGGCGCCGGCAAGGTGCTGATCACCAGCGATGCGGACGTGATCCGCGAAGCCGACCGCGTGGTGTTCCCCGGCGTCGGCGCGATTCGCGATTGCATGGCGGAGATCCGTCGCCTCGGTTTCGATTCGCTGGTACGTGAAGTCAGCCAGGATCGCCCGTTCCTCGGCATCTGCGTCGGCATGCAAGCCTTGCTCGACACCAGCGAAGAGAACGACGGCGTCGACTGCATCGGCTTGTTCCCGGGCGCGGTGAAGTTCTTCGGCAAAGACCTGCATGAAGACGGCGAGCACCTGAAAGTCCCGCACATGGGCTGGAACGAAGTGAAGCAGTCGGTGGATCACCCGCTGTGGCACAACATTCCGGACCTGGCGCGTTTCTACTTCGTGCACAGCTACTACATCGCCGCCGGTAACCCGCGGCAGGTGGTCGGCAGCGGTCATTACGGTGTCGATTTCGCCGCGGCGCTGGCCGAAGGTTCGCGTTTCGCCGTGCAGTTCCACCCGGAGAAGAGCCATACCCATGGCCTGCAATTGCTGCAGAACTTCGCTGCGTGGGATGGTCGCTGGTAAATGGCCGTCAAGAAATCCAAGCCGCCGATCCTGACCCTCACGCCCGAGCAGGAAAGCGACGCCAATCGCAAGATCCAGCGGTTCATGGAGGATCGTTTCGAACTGGACCTGGGTTCGTTCGAGGCGGCGGAAATTCTTGAGCTGTTTACCCGCGAAATTGCTCCGCACTATTACAACAGGGCGATTTTCGATGTGCAGACCCACCTCAAGGAGCGGTTTGAAAGCATCGAAAGCGACCTGTGGGCGCTCGAGAAAAACTGATTTCCGAGCCAAGCTGAACATTCAAATTTGAAGGTTTGCCAGATGCTGATTATTCCCGCTATCGATCTCAAAGACGGTGCCTGCGTACGTCTGCGCCAGGGCCGCATGGAAGATTCCACAGTGTTCTCCGATGACCCGGTGAGCATGGCTGCCAAGTGGGTGGAGGGCGGTTGCCGTCGTCTGCATCTGGTCGACCTGAACGGCGCTTTCGAAGGCCAACCGGTCAACGGCGAAGTGGTGACCGCGATCGCCAAGCGCTACCCGACCCTGCCGATCCAGATCGGCGGCGGCATCCGTTCGCTGGAAACCATCGAACACTACGTCAAGGCCGGCGTGAGCTACGTGATCATCGGCACCAAAGCGGTGAAGGATCCGGCGTTCGTCGCGGAAGCCTGCCGTGCGTTCCCGGGCAAGATCATCGTCGGTCTGGATGCCAAAGACGGTTTTGTCGCCACCGATGGCTGGGCTGAAATCAGCACCGTGCAGGTCATCGACCTGGCCAAACAGTTTGAAGCCGACGGCGTGTCCTCGATCGTTTATACCGACATCGCCAAAGACGGCATGATGCAGGGCTGCAACGTACCGTTCACCGCTGCGCTGGCTTCTGCCACCAAGATCCCGGTGATCGCGTCCGGCGGCATTCACAACCTGGGTGACATCAAGTCGCTGCTCGACGCCAAGGCGCCAGGCATCATCGGCGCCATCACCGGCCGGGCGATCTACGAAGGCACTCTCGACGTCGCCGAAGCGCAAGCTTTCTGCGACTCGTACCAAGGCTGAGGACTGACCATGGCGCTGGCCAAACGCATCATCCCTTGCCTGGACGTGGACAACGGCCGGGTCGTCAAAGGTGTGAAGTTCGAGAACATCCGTGACGCCGGCGACCCGGTGGAAATCGCCCGTCGCTACGACGAGCAGGGTGCCGACGAGATTACCTTTCTCGACATCACCGCCAGTGTCGATGGTCGCGACACCACGCTGCATACCGTCGAGCGCATGGCCAGCCAGGTGTTCATTCCGCTGACCGTCGGCGGCGGCGTGCGGACCGTGCAGGACATTCGCAATCTGCTCAATGCCGGTGCGGACAAGGTGTCGATCAACACCGCTGCCGTGTTCAACCCGGAATTCGTCGGCGAAGCGGCGCAGCATTTCGGCTCGCAATGCATCGTCGTCGCCATCGACGCGAAGAAGGTCTCGGGCCCGGGCGAAACCCCGCGCTGGGAAATCTTCACCCACGGCGGTCGCAAGCCGACCGGTCTCGACGCGGTCGAGTGGGCGAAGAAAATGGAAGGCCTGGGTGCCGGTGAAATCCTCCTGACCAGCATGGATCAGGACGGCATGAAAAACGGTTTCGACCTGGGTGTGACCCGCGCCATCAGCGATGCGCTGGGGATCCCGGTGATCGCTTCCGGTGGCGTCGGCAACCTGCAGCATCTGGCCGATGGCATCCTCGAAGGTCACGCCAGCGCTGTACTGGCGGCAAGTATTTTCCACTTCGGTGAATACACCGTTCAGGAAGCCAAGGCTTATATGGCGCACCGCGGCATCGTAATGCGTTAAACATCCATACAGGCCAGTGGACAGCATGGCGTACCCAAGGCACTCTTGGGCACGCCATGGATTTCGGTAGCCCGACATGATCAAACGCCTGCTTCTCGCCCTCGCCAGTGCCTCCGTGTTGTTGATCAACACTGGCCACGCCGAAGAAAGTCCCGACACCGATCTGGTGCTCCTCACTGAAAACTTCCCGCCGTACAACATGGCGAAGAACGGCAAGAATTTCGCTCAAGACGAAAACATCAACGGCATCGCCACAGACATTGTGCGCGAGATGTTCAAGCGTGCCGGCATCACTTACAGCCTGACCCTGCGCTTCCCCTGGGAACGGGTCTACAAGCTGGCGCTGGAGAACCCCGGTTACGGTGCTTTCGTCATGGCACGCCTGCCGGATCGCGAGACGCTGTTCAAGTGGGTCGGCCCCATCGGCCCGGATGACTGGGTCATGCTGGCCAAAGCCGACAGCAAGATCACCCTCGAAACCCTGAACGATGCGCGCAAGTACAAGATCGGCGCCTACAAGGGCGATGCGATTGCCGAGACCCTGGCCAAGCAGGGCCTGAAACCGGTGGTGGTGTTGCGCGATCAGGACAACGCCAAAAAGCTCGTCAGCGGTCAGATCGACCTGTGGGCCACCGGCGATCCTGCCGGGCGGTATCTGGCGCGACAGGATGGCGTGACCGGGTTGAAAACCGTACTTCGCTTCAACAGCGCCGAACTGTATCTGGCGCTGAACAAGGACGTGCCGGACGAAGCCGTTGCCAAGCTTCAGGCAGCGCTTGATCAGATGCGCAAGGACGGCGTGGTCGACGAGATCATGGGGCGGTATCTGTAACTGTCGCTGATTCTTTCGTTGATTGCGGATCTGCCACGGGCTCCGCAGCCGGCAGCTTTTCAGGTTCCTTCTCTGGCTCGATGGCAGTCGGTTTCTCAAGTTCTTTCTTCGTATCCTTTGACGGTTCCGGCTCGGCCGGGTAGTCAGTCAGATGCAGGCTATTCATATCGGTATAGCTGAGATGGCCTTCCACTTGTGAACCGTCTTCGCGCAGCAATCGGTAGTCGCTCTGCATAAGATAAATCGCTGCGAACCGGTTTTTCGCAACCAGCGCAATAACTTCTGCCTGTTCGGAGTTCACCCATTCATAGGGTGCCGATTCGGTGTTGCAGAAACTGTCGCCCAACCTGGCTGAGCAGGTGATGGCCGACTCAGGCGCAGACAATGCCGACGGCCATTGGCTGCCGATGTCGATTCCGGTTTTGCGCGTGAACGTGCGCACCATTTCGAAGGATTGGGCTCGGCCGGCTCTCCACCTGAAAGGGCGATGCATGTCTGTGCTGTTCTGGTCTTGGCCGACGAGCAAGTAGCGATCAGTTCTTTCCATACGATAAAACGGTGAAGTGCGTAGCTGTACAAGGCTTGTCATCGCCGGGTCGCTGACCGTGAACCACGGCAATCGGACGACCTGTGTAATCTTGGGTGGCGTCAGGATGGCGGAGGCATCATGTCCGGTCAGTACAGGGGCCGCCGGAGGCGTATCGACCTGAAGCGCAATAGGCATCCGTAAGGCATAGGCCGTGATGGATGCAGCAGGTTTGCTGTAGCCGTTGGCACCGATAAACGTGCCGGGTGCAAAGAATATCTCCCCGGCAGGTGCGGTCGGAGGCTTGACGCTCCAGGTGCTGAAATCGCGGTCGGCTCCGCTACCCTTGTCGCTCCAGATCAGTGCGTTGGCGCTTGCGGCGACCACCAGATCTGCACGTACACAACGAACGGCGTTGAAGGACGGCTTGTTGCGGTCGTTGGAACATACCATTCCGAGTGCCACATAGCCTTCGGGAGGAATCGGCCGCCATACGGAGCAGTCACCGTTGGCGCGCGAACCTGAATCGCTCCATACCCGTTGGTAATCATCAGGCCTGCTCAGTGCCGGTCCCTTGCCGGCTTCGGCATTCTGCGGATCGCCCTCGCGGACAACCGCCATCACCTGCCTGTCGTTGATATTGTCCCGTCCGGAGACAACGAGATCGCCCAGCGGAAAATAGCCGGGCAGCAGGTCGGGAGCCGGTGTCGGGCGCCAGAAGCTGTCGGGTTTTGAATTCGAGCCTGTGTTGTCCCAGATCCGGTGAAACTCGGTGGTGAAATTGATCAGCAGGTTTTCAACTGCAATGGGCTCCATCTGCCGAACAGATGAGTTGAGAGAAGTTTGGGTGTTCATGATTGATCCCGAATAAAGAAAGCGGCTTGGTGTCGCCGCGACGGGTCTCAATATCCGGGTATGGAGGGGGCTGGCTGCGGTATCTATCTATAGCTTCGTGACAGCTTGTTACCGGTAGACGCCGTCTTTGCCATGAGCGGCCGTGGCGCGATTGCTGCGCACACTGATCATCTGCTTGATGTCGATCCACTCGATGCCTTGAGCTTTCAACTTCGGCAGTTCCCGTTCCAGCACCGCCAGGGTCTGTGGATAAGGATGGCCGATCATCACCGCTGAACCCTGTTTGCGCGCCAGGTTGATTGCCGTCTGCAACTGGGTGTAGATCGCCGCTTCGGTGCGCTCGTCATCGAGAAATACATCCCGCGAAACACTTGCCAGATCGATCTTCTGTGCCTGTTGAGCAGCGACGGTCTGGGCGCTGGTGCGGCTGTCGACGAAGAACTTGTGACGGCGCTGCAACTCACCCATCAACCAGGCCATCGCCACCGGTTGAGCCGTCATTCGGCTGCCCATGTGGTTGTTGATGCCGGCGGTGTAGGGGACCATTTTGAACGCGGCGTTCAGCCGTTTCTCAAGCTCTTCGATGGGCAGTTCGGGATGCCAGGCAAACGGCCCGGTGGCCGGGTCCATCGGCATGTGCAGGATCACGATCTTGCCGGCGCGATGGGCTTCGCGGGCAAATTCGGTGGCGTGCGGGGTGTCGGGCATGATTGCCGTGGTGACCGGCCCGGGGAGGGCCAGCACGCGGCGATCCCGGGGCAGGTTCTGCCCCAGGTCGTCGATGATCAGTGTCAGGTAGGCTTTTTGTGGTGTCGGTCTGGCAGGCTCTGCGTGAGCAGCACCCGCCAGACAGCACAGCAGGACAAAGACAAAACGCAAAGACATCCTCAACGGCCGGACGTGATGCTCAGGCCTTTGAGCAGGCTCAGGGCCTGGGCCAACTGGTAATCGTCATCCTGCGGCATGGCTTTCGGTTTCGCGCCGGAGCCGGTCGGTTTGTCTGCGCCGCCGTTGCCGTTGCCCAGGTGACCCTGCAGGTCGGCTTCCTTGAAGTATTCGCCGTCCGCTTCGTTGGTGATCTTGGCCTTGCGCACTTCGATGTCCGGGACGATGCCCTGGGCCTGGATCGAGCGGCCGTTCGGCGTGAAGTACAGCGCGGTGGTGATCTTCAACGCACGGTCGTTGTTCAGCGGCAGCACGGTTTGCACCGAGCCTTTGCCGAAACTGGTGGTGCCCATGACCACGGCGCGTTTCTGGTCTTGCAGGGCGCCGGCGACGATTTCCGAGGCCGAGGCACTGCCACCGTTGATCAGCACGACCATTGGCACGGCTTCGCTTTCGTCCTTGCCGGTGGCGGAGAAGCGCAGTTCGGAGTTGGCGATCCGGCCCTTGGTGTAGACGATCAGGCCTTTGGTGATGAAGTGGTCGACCACTTCCACCGCTGCCTGCAGCACGCCGCCCGGGTTGTTGCGCAGGTCGAGGATGATGCCGTTGAGCTTCTTGCCGTTGTCCTTGCGCAGCTTGGCCAGGGCCTTGGAGACTTCCTCGCCGGTCTTGACCTGGAACTGGGTGATGCGGATCAGGCCGTAACCCGATTCCAGCAGTTGCGCCTTGACGCTCTTCACCTGGATCACCGCACGGGCCAGGGTCACGTCGAACGGCGTACCGCCGTCGCGCACCAGGGTCAGGGTGATTTTCTGGCCGATCTTGCCGCGCATCTTGTCCACGGCTTCGGTCATGGTCTGGCCACGAGTCGGCGCGCCGTTGATCTTGACGATAAAGTCACCGGCCTGGATGCCGGCCTTCGACGCTGGCGTATCGTCGATTGGCGACACAACCTTGATGAAACCGTCTTCCGAGCCGACTTCGATGCCCAGGCCGCCGAACTCACCGCTGGTGCTTTCCTGCAGCTCGGTGAAATCTTCCGGGCCGAGGTAGGCCGAGTGCGGGTCGAGGTTGCTGAGCATGCCCTTGATGGCGTTTTCCAGCAGGGTCTTGTCGTCCACCGGTTCGACATAGGCGGCCTTGATCCGGTCCATGACCTCGGCAAAGGTGCGCAACTCTTCCAGCGGCAACGGGGCCTTGGAAGTCGCGGCAGTGCCTGCCGGAGCGACAGCCGGAGCCGGTTGAGCGGCGAACGCCAGAGGCGCGCCGATCACCAGGGCGATCGTCAGGGCCAGCGAGGTAAGACGGGACAAATGCAGCATGTCGAACGAACTCCTAAAGTTGGTGACTCAACGCCTATCCTTGCGCGCGGCACCATTGCGCCGGATCACTCGGGTGACCCTGCTGACGAATTGCGAAATACAGCGCTGGTGTGTCCTGCCCGCCACTGCTACCGACAGTGGAGATGGACTCACCGGCTTTTACCACGTCACCAGCCGACTTCAGCAGCGTCTGGTTATGACCGTAAAGGCTCAGAAAACCGTTGCCGTGATCAAGGATCACCAGCAGCCCGGCACCGCGCAACCAGTCGGCAAACACCACGCGCCCGCCGTGTACGGCGTGCACCTGGCTGCCGGCGGAGGCGCTGATCATCACGCCATCCCACTTGGTGCGGGCATCGTCGCCACGGGTTTCACCGAAGCGTGCCAGCAGTCGACCATCAACCGGCCATGGAAGTTTTCCCCGGGTGGCGGCAAAAGGGCCGCCGAACGTCTCGCCGCTGCTGGAAACCAGCGCGCCAGGTGTGGGTCTGGCTTGTTTGCGTGGGGCGTCGCTGGTGTCCGAGTCCGCATCGGCGCGGGCCTGGGCCTCACGCAAACGCTTTTTTTCGGCTTCCTGCTGGGCGATGAGCGCTTTCTGCCGCGCTTCTTCTGCCTCACGGGCCTGGCGGGCCAGGGTTTCTTCAATGGTTTTAAGGACTTTAGACAGGTCTGCCTGATCCTGCTCGCGGGAGGCCAGTTTCTGATCGCGCGCCTTCACGTCGTCGTTGAGCTTGGCCAGCACCTGCTGGCGCTCCTTGCGGACCTTGTCGAGTGCGTCGCGCTGGGTGTCGAGGTCGCTTTTCTGCACCAGCAACTGGGCTTGTTGGGCCGAGATGTCTTTTTCGACATTGGCCAGCTGGCGCAGGGTTTCGTTGAAGTTCTTCAGCTGCTCCAGGCGGGCCTGGCTCAGGTAGTCGTAATAGGTGAGGGTGCGGGCGAATTTCTCGGGATTCTGCTGGTTGAGCAGCAGCTTGAGATATTCCTGCCGGCCGTTCTGATAGGCCGCGCGGGCCTGGATGGCGATCAGTCGTTGCTGTTCAGTGCGCGCGCTCTGGAGTTTTTTTTTCTCCGCATCGAGCCGCTGCAGCTCGGACTCGCTCTTTTTCAGCTCTTTTTGCAGGGCGTCGACCTGTTTTTCGAGATTGCCCATCTCGGTTTCAGTGCCCTTGAGCTCTTTCTGAACGCCGGATTTTTCTTCCTGGAGCTTGCCCAGCAGCTTTTTCAGCTCGGCGATATCCTGACGCGTGGCGTCCAACTGTTGTTGGGTTTGCGCGCGCTCGTCAGCGAAGGCCGGTTGGAGCAGGCATGTCAGAGCGAGGGCGATCAGGACGCGAAGCATAGAGGCGGGCGGCACCAGGGTAAGGGACGGCCTAGTATGCCCGCCCCACGCGGCAAAAAAAACGCCTCAAAGCCAACTGCTTTGAGGCGTTCGTCATAAAAAGCCGTTTCAGGCTGATTACAGGGCGTTTTTGATATCAGACCAGAATCGAAGTGCCAGTCATTTCCACCGGTTTTTCCAGCCCCAGCAGTTTGAGCATGGTCGGCGCCACGTCCGCCAGCACGCCGCCTTCACGGACCTTGAGGTCGCGTTTGCCGACATAGATGAACGGCACCGGTTCGGTGGTGTGAGCGGTGTGCGCCTGGCCGGTGGCTTCGTCGGCCATTTGTTCGACGTTACCGTGGTCGGCGGTGATCAGCGCTTCGCCGCCGACCTTTTCCAGCGCCTCGACGATGCGGCCGACGCAGGTGTCCAGGCATTCCACGGCTTTTACCGCCGCCTCGAACACACCGCTGTGGCCGACCATGTCGCCGTTGGCGTAGTTGACAACGATCACGTCGTAGCGCTGATTCTCGATGGCATCGACGATGCGGTCGGTGACTTCCGGTGCGCTCATTTCCGGCTGAAGGTCATAAGTGGCGACTTTCGGCGACGGGATCAGGATGCGCTCTTCGCCCGGGAACGGTTCTTCGCGACCGCCGGAGAAGAAGAAGGTCACGTGGGCGTACTTTTCGGTTTCGGCGATGCGCAGTTGGGTCTTGCCGTTTTTCGCCAGATAGTCGCCGAGAACATTTTCCAGGCTGCCCGGCGCAAAGGCTGCGGGGGCCGGGATGCTGGCGGCGTATTGGGTGAGGCCCACGTACTGCACTTTTGGCTGGCGTGCGCGCTCGAATTCCTTGAAACCGTCTTCGACAAACACGCGGCTCAGCTCGCGGGCACGGTCGGCGCGGAAGTTCATGAACACCACGGCGTCGCCGTCTTCGACTTTTACCGGCTCACCGATGCTGGTGGCTTTGACGAATTCGTCGCTCTCGCCACGGGCGTAGGCGGCTTCCAGGCCTTCCTGGGCGGTGGCGGCGTTGAATTCACCCTTGCCGTCGACGATCAGGTTGTAGGCCTGGGAAACGCGATCCCAGCGGTTGTCGCGATCCATGGCGAAGTAGCGGCCGATGATGCTGGCGATGCGGCCCTTACCGAGCGCCTGGAAGGTCGCGTCGAGCAGTTCGATCGACGACGCGGCGCTTTTCGGCGGCGTGTCACGGCCATCGAGGAAGGCGTGCAGGTAGATTTTTTCGGCGCCACGCTTGAAGGCCAGTTCGGCCATGGCGATCAGATGATCCTGGTGGCTGTGAACGCCGCCGTCCGACAGCAGCCCCATGAAATGCACGGCCTTGCCGGCGGCCACGGCTTTGTCCACGGCGGCGCAGATGGTCGGGTTCTCGAAGAACTCGCCGTCGCGGATCGCTTTGGTCACGCGCGTGAAGTCCTGATACACCACGCGGCCGGCGCCGAGGTTCATGTGACCGACTTCAGAGTTGCCCATCTGGCCGTCCGGCAGGCCGACGTCCATGCCGCTGCCCGAGATCAGGCCGTTCGGCACGGTGGCCCACAGGCGATCCAGCACAGGCTTTTTGGCCGCGAAGACGGCGTTGGATTCGGGGCTGTCGCTGTGACCGAAGCCGTCGAGAATCATCAGGACCAAAGGTTTAGGCGTGGTAGTCATGGAATCCACTCGTGGCTAATAAAGAAGAGGGCGATGGAAAAGGGAGTTGGAGTTTAAAGCGAAGTTCCGACCGCGTCACCGCCGGACGGGGTTTGGCCGACCATAGTGGCTGTGTATACTGGCCGACATTTTAACGCCCTGGAACCTCCTTCGATGGTTGCTCACCTGATTGAATTTGCCACTAACCACTACATTCTTGTCGGTATCTTCGTCGTACTGCTGGCATTGCTGCTGGCGCACACAGTGCAGGGCGGCGGTAAAAGCCTGAGCACGGGCGAGCTGACCGCACTGGTCAACAAGGAAGCCGGCGTGGTGGTGGACATCCGTCCGAGCAAGGATTACGCCGCCGGTCACATCGTTGGCGCGGTGAACATTCCCCAGGACAAACTGGCCGCCCGCATCGGCGAGCTGGAAAAACACAAGGCCAAGACCATCATTCTGGTCGACGCCCTGGGCCAGACCGCCGGCACCCACGCCCGCGAGCTGATGAAATCCGGCTTCACCGCCGCCAAGCTGTCCGGCGGGATTTCCAGCTGGAAAGGCGACAACCTGCCGCTGGTGAAGTGACATGAGCGAAGTCATCGTCTATTCCAGCGATTACTGCCCTTACTGCTCGCGCGCCAAGTACCTGCTCGCGAACAAAGGCGTGGCCTTCGAAGAGATCAAGGTCGATGGCAAGCCGCAAGTGCGCGCCGCCATGGCCCAGAAGGCCGGACGCACGTCCGTGCCACAGATCTGGATCGGCGACACCCACGTCGGCGGATGTGACGATTTGTTTGCCCTGGAGCGCGCCGGCAAGCTCGACGCGCTGCTCAAGGCCTGAACTGCTGCACCTGCAAACCAAGAACCCTAAAAGACCCAAGATCAGAAAGGATCTGAGATGACTGACCAACAGAACACTGCAGCCAGCGAAGAAGAAACCGCACCGCAATTCTCCTTGCAGCGCATCTACGTACGCGACCTGTCCTTCGAAGCCCCGAAAAGCCCGGCGATCTTTCGCCAGCAGTGGGACCCGGCGGTCGGTCTGGATCTGAACACCCGTCAGAAGGCGCTGGAAGGCGATTTCTACGAAGTCGTGCTGACCCTGTCCGTCACCGTGAAAAACGGTGAAGAAGTCGCCTTCATCGCTGAAGTGCAACAGGCCGGTATCTTCCTGATCAAGAACCTGGACGCGGCTTCGATGAGCCACACTCTGGGTGCGTTCTGCCCGAACATCCTGTTCCCGTACGCTCGCGAAACCCTGGACAGCCTGGTGACCCGCGGTTCGTTCCCGGCCCTGATGTTGGCCCCGGTGAACTTCGACGCCCTGTACGCGCAAGAGCTGCAGCGCATGCAGGAAGCCGGCGAGACCCCGACCGTTCAGTAAGCGGTCGATGCAACAACGAAAAAAGCGCCGTTACAGGCGCTTTTTTCTTGGGCGATCGTATGGTGTTACTTGAAGTCGTTCTGCCGCCACGCTTCGTACACGGCCACTGCCACGGTGTTCGACAGGTTCAGGCTGCGGCAACCTTCACGCATTGGCAGGCGCAGGCGCTGTTCGGCGGGCAGGGCATCCAGCACTTCCGGCGGCAGGCCACGGCTTTCCGGGCCGAAGATGAACGCATCGCCGGGGACGAACGCCGCATCGTGAAACGGTCGCGAACCCTTGGTGGTGAAGGCGAACAACCGAGGGTTACCGAGGCTTTCCATGCAACTGGCCAGGTCGGCGTGGCGTTGCAGAGTGGCATACTCGTGATAGTCGAGACCGGCGCGGCGCAGACGCTTGTCGTCCATCTCGAAGCCCAGCGGTTCGATCAAATGCAGGTGGCAGCCGCTGTTGGCGCACAGCCTGATAACGTTACCGGTGTTCGGTGGAATTTCCGGTTGAAAAAGGATGACGTGAAACATGCACGGCTCCGAAGGTAAAGATGACGCGCATTCTACGCCGCAAGCCGACCCGCGTTCGAAACTATTCCCGCGGGTGATGGCGTCGCTGGCGATCGTCGGTGTGATGGTCGGGATGATGATCGGCCGTTTGACCACGCCTGACCCGAGCGTCTTGCAACAGGTCGAGGTGGCTGATGGCGGTCTGACGGTCTGGTTCAACAACGAGCCGAAGCTGCACGGCGAGATCGTCGATGGCAGCGTTGCGCTGTTGTTCGAGGCCGAAGGCAAGGCGCAGAAGGGCCAGCTCAAGCTCAACGGCAAGGACGTGAACTGGCGGACGCGATTGAGTGATGGGGGCCTGTTGCTGACGTTGGTAGCAGCGCGACCGCTGCAAGGGGAGTGGGCCGGCAGCAAGGTCGATGACCGCTGGCGGCTGGAGATCCATCTCCGGGAGCAATAAAAGAGGGAATCCCCGGCCTGCCTGTACCAAGGTTCCCGAAACGGGCGGGCTCATCGCATCGCGTACTGAGCCGGTGTAAAGAAGGAACCCCTGACCTGCCTGTATCAAGGGCCCCAAAAGGGTGGACTCATCGAGTCCGGTGTAAAGAGGGGAATCCCCGGCCTGCCTGTACCAAGGCCCCCGAAAGGGTTGGTGAATCGAATCACCTGACTGGGTTATTGCAGGGGGCGTGCCAGTTTTTATCGTTTTGAAACAAAAAAGCCCGATACAACGACGAAGGCCCCGTAATACGGGGCCTTCGTCTTTTCATCGGATGGTTTTTTCAGCGGGTTGCGGTGCAGGAATGAGCCAGCGACCGTGCCCGATTACGGGTCACGGTGCCTTGCGGCGGTGCAGGCGGGCGCTGAGGGTCAGCCTTCTTCGCCTTCGTCGTCATCCCCGCCATCGACCTTCATTCCCAGTTCCTTGATCTTGCGGGTCAAGGTGTTCCGGCCCCAGCCCAGCAACACGGCAGCGTCACGACGACGCCCCGCGGTGTGCTTCAGCGCCGTCTCGATCATGATCCGCTCGAACGCCGGCACCGCGCTGTCGAGCAGGCTCGACTGGCCGCGCGCCAGGGCCTGATCGGCCCACTGACGCAGTGCTTGCTCCCAGTTGGTCACGGGCGCCGAGTCTTGCGGCAGGCTCAGCAGTTCCGGTGGCAGGTCGCTGATGTGCACCTCGCGCCCGGACGCCATCACCGTGATCCAGCGGCAGGTGTTTTCCAGCTGACGCACGTTGCCCGGCCATGGCAGGTTTTTCAGGTATTCCTCGGTCTCGCTTTTCAGCAGTTTTGGCTCTACCGCCAGTTCTTGTGCTGCGCGGCTGAGGAAGTGCTTGGCCAGGGTCGGGATGTCTTCGCGACGGTCCGACAGGCGCGGAATGTGGATGCGGATCACGTTGAGGCGGTGGAACAAGTCCTCACGGAATTTCCCGGCGTGGACCAGGGTTTCCAGATTCTGGTGGGTCGCGGCAATGATCCGTACATCGACCTTGACCGGCACATGCCCGCCGACGCGGTAGAACTCGCCGTCGGCCAGTACCCGCAGCAGTCGGGTCTGGGTATCCGCCGGCATGTCGCCGATTTCATCGAGGAACAGCGTGCCGCCGTCAGCCTGCTCGAAACGCCCGCGACGCAGGTTGGCCGCGCCGGTGAAGGCGCCTTTCTCGTGGCCGAACAGCTCGGATTCCATCAGATCCTTCGGGATCGCCGCCATGTTCAGCGCGATGAACGGCGAGGCCGCACGCGGGCTGTGGCGGTGCAGGGCGTGAGCCACCAGTTCTTTACCGGTGCCCGACTCACCGTTGATCAGCACGGTGATGTTGGAGTGGCTCAAGCGCCCGATGGCGCGAAACACTTCCTGCATCGCCGGCGCTTCGCCGATGATTTCCGGGGTGCGGGTCAGGGTCGGCGCGACTTCCAGGCCCTGTTGTTCCTGGGCGTGCTGATTGGCGCGTTTGACCAGCGACACCGCTTCGTCGACATCGAACGGTTTGGGCAGGTACTCGAAGGCACCGCCCTGATAGGAGGCGACAGCGCTGTCCAGATCGGAGTGAGCGGTCATGATGATGACCGGCAGTCGTGGGTGTTGCTCGCGAATCCGCGCCAGAAGGTCCAGACCGCTGGCACCCGGCATGCGGATGTCGGAGATGATCACGTCCGGCTGCTGGCGCGCCAGGCGACTCATCACGCCATCGGCACTGTCGAAGCTCTGGGTGGTCATGCCTTCCTGTTGCAGGGCTTTTTCCAGGACCCAACGGATAGAACGGTCGTCATCGACGATCCACACGGTTTCACTACGGCTCATGTCGATGTGGCTCCTTGTTCCAGTGGCAGAAAGATCGAGAACGTGGTGTGGCCTGGATGGCTGTCACACTCGATCAGGCCCTGGTGCTGGCTGATGATGTTCTGGGTGATGGCCAGGCCCAGCCCGGTACCGTCCGGACGGCCGCTGACCATGGGAAAGAAAATGGTTTCCTGGAGTTCCGCCGGAATCCCCGGGCCGTTGTCGATGATCTCGATCTTGGTCACCAGGCGATGGCGGATGTGGCCGATGGTGAACTGGCGCATGGCGCGGGTGCGCAGGCTGATACGGCCCAGGCGCAACTCGTTCTGGCTGCTGATCGCCTGCATCGCATTGCGCACGATGTTCAGCACGGCCTGAATCATCTGCTCGCGGTCGATCAGGACGTCGGGAATGCTCGGGTCGTAATCGCGCACCAGCGTGATGCAGCCCTGGCTTTCGGCCTCGACCAACTGGCAAACGCGCTCCAGCACTTCGTGGACGTTGCACAGGGCCAGCGACGGCAATTTGTTCGAGCCGAGCATGCGGTCGACCAGATTGCGCAGGCGGTCGGCCTCTTCAATGATCACGTTGGTGTAGTCACGCAGGCTGTCTTCCGGCAGCTCCCGGGCCAGCAACTGCGCGGCGCCACGGATGCCGCCCAGCGGGTTCTTGATCTCGTGGGCGAGGCCGCGCACCAGCATCTTGCTGGTTTCCTGCTTGGACAGCTGCGCCTCTTCCTTGGTGATCCGCAACAGGCGGTCGCGAGGGTGAACCTCCAGCAACAGCAGGGTCGCGCCGTTGCTGAGGATCGGTGTCACCGCGTAGTCCACGGTCAGGGTCTGGCCGGTGAGGGCGGTGAGCATTGCTTCGCGCTTGGTGAACGGGTGCGCCTGTTCCACCGCCTGGCGCAACGAATTGAGCGCCTCGGTGGACTCGGTGAACAGCTCACTGATGAACTGGCCATGGCTGCGCTGACCGCTGATGGCCAGCAGCATCTCCGCCGCCGGGTTCATGTACTCGAGGCGCAATTCGGCATCGAGCAGGATGGTGGCGGTGGTCAGGTTGTCGAGCAGCAAACGGTGGAGTGCGTCGCTTATGGTCATCAGGACCTCTTTTGGAGCAAGGCGTGCGCGAGAACTAGGCGCCGATGTGTGGAAAATGCAAAAACCAAACCAAGGCTCCGAAAAGAAGCGTTCGACCCCTGAAACGGGCGTTTGACGCTCGTTTGCGTGGCGATCCGCCGGCCCTGGCGGGTACTTTCGAACCAAAATGGGTTGCAATGTGGGTACGGTGCAGACTGTTGCACCAATATAGTGCGCAAAGCTGAACGGCGTTAGAAGAAACGCAGGAAGGGATTTTTCGGTTCGACGGGTTTGTCTTTCAGCGGGCATTCCGGGCGAACGCCGTAGTCTTCGGTGGTGCAGGGTTTGACCTGGCGTTTCTGTGCCAGCGAAATGCGCTGCATGTGGAACGGCTGATTGGCGGTGCGCTCGACGATGCGATCCTGCGCGTCGAGAATCTCCACCGACAGGTTATGGCTGCCGCGATCGATATTGCTCAGCGGGAACACCGGGCTAAGGCCGGGCTCGCCGGTGGCCTGGCCGTCCAGCAGCAGGCGATAGCGATGACCTTTTTGCAGCCCCGGCTCGCTGGTGATGCTGACGATCAATTCGCCGGCGCTGCTGCGAATGGTCGCGTCCGGTTCGGGAACCAGCACCCGCAGCATGTTGTAGCGGAACAGCGGTTGCTCCGGTGATTTTTTAGCTTTGGTAATGGGCGCCGCCCCGGTCGGGTTGGAGGCCATGCGATTGCTGGTGGCCAGCGGCACACGCTTGGCATTGCCGCGCGGTTGATCGGTGTAGACCCGATTGCCTTGCGAATCGACATACGTGAAGACCTCGGCGGATGCGCCAAGCGCGAACAGAACCAGACATACGGCAATCAACCCGCGAGTCATGGCTTGTGCACCCGCTGCACAGTGAAGACCACTGCCGGACTCTGTTGAATGATCGCCTCGCCATTGATCACATGAACCGCCAGCCGATGCTCGCCCCGGTCAATGTTCACCAGCTGCAGGATCGGCACGTTGCTCGGCTGGCCATAAGGCGCGTCGTCCAGCAGCAGGCGCAATTGATGTGGCGGTTGCAGGCGCGGCTTGATCAGCACGCTGACGGTGAACGTGCCGTTGTTGGCGCGCAGGGCCTCTTCGGTGGGCAGGCCGGTCAGTTCCAGCACGTCATAGGCATTGCGCGCAGGCGCCCGGCTGGTCGTGTCCGACGACGGCGCGCTCGGTGCCTGAGGCTGGACGCTGTTGAGCGGCGGCAACGCCACCGGCTGCGCCTTCACGCCGTCCGGCGCATGATCGCTGTACACCGTGTTGCCGCTGGCGTCGGTGTATTTGTAGATCTGCGCGCTGGCGGGCAGTGCGATCAGCAGCAGGATGTAGAGAAAGGTGCGACCCATGAAATCGACCGGAAACGAAAACGATGGGTTGCAGCATAGGCCAGGGGCGGCGGTTAGCCCAACCGGGACAACATCCGCTCACACAAGCGCCCCGGAATTATTGTGAGATGCTAGGCGTAACCGCACTTTCGCGGGCGCCGGACAGGACATCGGCCTTGTAGTGCTCGATGAAGAGCAGCACACCATTGGCGTCGACTTCACGCAACTCGCCTTCCTTTTTGTCGTCAGCGAAGTGGACACTCCGGGTGTGGCCATTGTCCGCCTTGGTCACCCAGAGGCCTTGGCGTTTGTCATCGCGGTATTCACCGCGCTCGGTAGCGCCGCGGACAGTCAATTCGCTGAGGCCGTTGAGTTGACCGTGGGCATAGGTCTGGAATCCGGTGGCGACCCATTCCATGTCGTCGTGGTTGAGAAGCTGCCAACGACCCTCGCGCAAATCATTGTGGAATTCGCCCTCCAGTGTTTGCCCATCCTGGTACAGCGTCCATTGCCCCTCTCGTTTGCCCTCTACGAAATTACCGGACTCCGAATATTTTTCGTCTTTGGAAGACGACCACGGACCGATACGCACGCCTTGCTTGTAGGCCCCTTGGGCCGAGATCGATACGGAATCATAAGACACCGATTGGCCGTCTTCGCCGCCAGTGAATCTCGTCGGTTCGGTTTCCCAGGCAATACGCCTGACCCGATAGTTGTAGAGCGTGCGGTTACCCTCGACGAGGGTCTTGTCGAGCCAGCGCCAGAAGGTCACGGTGAGAAACCGGCCGTCTTTTTCCTGGTAGGTCTTCTTGAAAAAGTACGGCTCGTCATCTGGCGTCGGGTTGCTCAGTGGGTCGTAGTACTGGCTGTAATAGCTCACCAGTTTCCCTTGGCTGAGATCGAGCTGGTCGAATTCCGGCACACCGGACTCTTCAAGGAGGAGGCTGTAGTTGAGCGGGGTGATCTGGCTCAGCGCCTTCTTGATGGTCAGGGCGTCGAGCTGCTTGCGGCCTTGAGTGATACGGTCCAGCGCTGGCTGCAGTCGCGTTACACGGCTATAGAGGTGATCGTTGTCGTTGTACTTGTAGGCGTAGATCCTGTAGCCGTCGCTTTGCCGAAAAAGCACGAAACGAGTGGGGTCCTCACTGTCGAGCGACATGAGAAAAACCGACTCGATACTCGCCTGGCCGAAGTCATCAAGCAATTGCGGACGTTCGCCCGGTGTCTCGCAACGGCAGTAATAGCCTTTGACGCCGTTCGCTTCCTTGATGAACGCAAGGGTCGTCGAGCTTTCTTGCAAGCCCTGGATCAGCGGGTGAGCCAGCGGCTTGTCTTCATAGAACTCGGCAGCGCCGGCTGTCGAGCAGGCGAGGCCGGCCATCAGGGCGATAGCCCGTAACCACTTCATGCGAATCCCTTCGTCAAGGCGCCGGTCATGGCGCGAAAGCGGCGGATTATCCATGGATGAGCGGGCACAAAAAAGGCCTCCCGAAGGAGGCCTCTCTTTTGTCACGCCGCGTAGTGCAGCGCTACCGGATCAGCAGCTGTAGTACAGCTCATATTCCAGTGGGTGTACGAAGGTGCGAACCTTGATTTCTTCTTCGGATTTCAGCGCGATGTAGGCATCGATGAAGTCGTCGGAGAACACGCCGCCCTTGGTCAGGAACGCGCGGCCCTTGTCCAGCTCTTCCAGGGCTTCTTTCAGGCTGCCGCAAACTTGCGGGATCTCTTTCGCCTCTTCAGGCGGCAGGTCGTACAGGTTTTTGTCAGCCGCATCGCCTGGGTGGATCTTGTTCTGGATACCGTCCAGACCAGCCATCAGCAGTGCTGCGAAAGCCAGGTACGGGTTGGCAGCCGGATCCGGGAAACGTGCTTCGATACGACGGCCACGTGGGCTGTTGACGTAAGGAATACGGATCGAGGCGGAACGGTTGCGAGCCGAGTAGGCCAGCATCACCGGAGCTTCGAAACCTGGCACCAGACGCTTGTAGGAGTTGGTGGCCGGGTTGGTGAAGCCGTTCAGGGCCTTACCGTGCTTGATGATACCGCCGATGAAGTACAGGGCGGTTTCGGACAGGCCGGCATAGCCTTCGCCAGCGAAGGTGTTCTTGCCATCTTTGGCGATGGACATGTGAACGTGCATACCCGAACCGTTATCGCCGTACAGAGGCTTCGGCATGAAGGTCGCGGTGCGGCCATAGGCATCGGCCACGTTGTGTACAACGTATTTCAGAGTCTGAACTTCGTCAGCTTTCTTCACCAGGGTGTTGAACTTGACACCAATTTCGTTTTGACCGGCAGTTGCCACTTCGTGGTGGTGAACTTCAACGGTCTGACCCATCTCTTCCAGTGCGTTGCACATGGCGGTACGGATTTCGTGGTCGTGGTCGAACGGCGGAACCGGGAAGTAGCCGCCTTTCACGCCTGGACGGTGGCCCTTGTTGCCGCCTTCCACGTCCTGGTCGGACATCCACGAGCCTTGCTCGGAGTAGATCTTGAACATCGAGCCGGAGATGTCGGACTTGAACTTCACTTCGTCGAAGATGAAGAACTCAGGCTCCGGGCCGGCGAAAACGGTGTCACCGATACCGGTGGTCTTCAGATATTCCTCGGCACGGTGGGCGATGGCGCGCGGGTCGCGATCGTAGCCTTGCATGGTCGACGGTTCGATGATGTCGCAGACCAGGATCAGGGTCGGCTCTTCGGTGAACGGGTCGAGAACGGCGGTTTCGTCGTCCGGCAGCAGGATCATGTCGGAGGCTTCGATGCCTTTCCAGCCAGCGATGGAGGAACCGTCGAACATCTTGCCAACTTCGAAGAAGTCGTCTTCCAGCGCATCGCGAGCCGGCATGGTCACGTGGTGCTGAGTGCCTTTGGTGTCCGTGAAGCGCAGATCAATCCACTTGACGTCATGATCTTTGATGAGTTGAACCGACTTCGACATAGTGTCCTCCGGGTGGCTTAGGGCTGGTAGTGGATGCCCTTAAATGTTGGTGATGCCGGCGCGAATACTCTGCCAAGGCAACCTGCCTCACAAGGGAGCAAATTGCATGCCAGTGCCCCAGCATGGGTTTTTTGCCCCAAATTCACGCTAATAAAGGTGCGAAGTGCATAAAGGGTGAAAATCTCGCCCTTTAATGTAGCGCTTTAAGTCGAAAATGACCCGTTTTGGTGCATGCAAAACCTTCTGCACATTAACTGGTTAAACCTTGAGCAATTTCCGCTATAATCCGCGCCCCCCTTTTTCGGCTGGCCCTGCGCGCGCTGTTTTCATGAAACTAATCGTAAAAGTCTTCCCCGAGATCACCATCAAAAGCCGACCTGTCCGGACGAAATTCATCCGCCAGCTGGCCAAGAACATCCGCACCGTGCTCCGCGACCTGGACCCGGCCGTGGTGGTGAACGGTGTGTGGGACAATCTCGAGCTGGAAACCCGCGTTACCGACCCCAAGGCCCTGAAAGAGATGGGCGAGCGCCTGACCTGCATGCCGGGCATCGCGCACTTTCTGCAGATCGACGAGTACCCGCTGGGCGACTTCGACGACATCACCGAGAAGTGCAAAGAGCACTACGGCGATGCACTGGCCGGGAAGATTTTCTCGGTGCGCTGCAAACGTGCGGGCAAGCATGCGTTCAGCTCGATGGACGTCGAAAAATACGTCGGCAGCAAGCTGCGCCGTGAGTGCGGTGCTGCCGGAATCGACTTGAAACAGCCGGAAATCGAAGTCCGCATCGAAGTTCGCGACAAACGGTTGTTTGTGATCCACAGCCAGCACAATGGCATCGGCGGCTACCCGCTCGGTGCGCTGGAGCAGACGCTGGTATTGATGTCCGGCGGCTTTGACTCGACGGTTGCCGCCTACCAGATCATGCGTCGCGGCCTGATGGCGCACTTCTGCTTCTTCAATCTGGGCGGTCGTGCCCACGAATTGGGCGTGATGGAAGTCGCGCATTTCATCTGGAAGAAGTACGGCAGCTCGCAACGCGTGCTATTTGTCAGTGTTCCGTTCGAAGAAGTGTTGGGCGAAATTCTCGGCAAAGTCGATAACAGTCATATGGGCGTCGTATTGAAGCGTATGATGTTGCGCGCGTCCTCGGCCATCGCCGAGCGTCTGCACATTGATGCGCTGGTCACCGGCGAGGCGATCTCCCAGGTGTCGAGCCAGACGCTGCCGAACCTGTCGGTGATCGACTGCGTGACCGACAAACTGGTCCTGCGTCCGCTGATCGTCGCCCACAAGCAGGACATCATCGACACGGCCAACGAGATCGGCACCGCCGATTTCGCCCGGCACATGCCGGAGTACTGCGGGGTCATTTCGGTCAATCCGAAGACCGCCGCCAAGCTTGGTCGCGTTGAGCACGAAGAGCAGGAATTCGACATGGCGGTGCTTGAGCGTGCGCTCGCAAACGCCAGACTGGTGCCGATCGATCGGGTGATCGACGAATTGGGCCAGGATTTGCAAATCGAAGAAGTCAGCGAAGCACTGGCCGGCCAGATCGTCATCGACATCCGTCACCCGGATGCCGCCGAGGATGAGCCGCTGGAGCTCGAGGGCATAGAAGTACAGACGATGCCGTTCTACGCAGTGAACGCTCGTTTCAAGGAGCTGGATCCGACTCGCCAGTACCTGCTGTATTGCGACAAAGGCGTGATGAGTCGCCTGCATGCTCACCATTTGCTCAGTGAGGGGCATGCCAATGTGCGCGTTTATCGACCGAGCTAAGTGCCCGGGGCTGTTTGCCTGTGGCCTGCGTCACCGGCCCCCCGACACCGCCGTCAAGCTGTAACGGCCATGCCGGACACTACTGCTAATCGCTGCCAAGACTTGTCAGCAAACCGAATCCTCTGATCGAGATACACAAGTGATCGAAAATCTACGCAACATCGCCATCATTGCCCACGTTGACCATGGTAAAACCACCCTGGTAGACAAACTCCTGCGTCAATCCGGCACTCTGGAGCGCAACGAGCTCAACGACGAGCGCGTGATGGACTCCAACGACCAGGAAAAAGAGCGCGGCATTACCATTCTGGCGAAAAACACCGCCATCAACTGGAACGGCTACCACATCAACATCGTGGACACCCCGGGCCACGCCGACTTCGGCGGCGAAGTTGAGCGCGTAATGTCCATGGTTGACTCCGTGCTGCTGCTGGTTGACGCTCAAGACGGCCCTATGCCGCAAACCCGTTTCGTGACCAAGAAGGCTTTCGAAGCCGGCCTGCGTCCAATCGTGGTCATCAACAAGGTTGACCGTCCGGGCGCGCGTCCTGACTGGGTTCTGGACCAGATCTTCGATCTGTTCGACAACCTGGGCGCTACCGAAGAACAACTGGACTTCCAGGTTGTTTACGCTTCGGCCCTGAACGGCATCGCCGGTCTGGACCACACCGCCATGGCGGAAGACATGACCCCGCTGTACCAAGCGGTAGTCGACCACGTTCCAGCTCCTGCTGTTGACCGTGACGGCCCGTTCCAGATGCAGATCTCCGCTCTGGACTACAACAGCTTCCTGGGTGTTATCGGTGTTGGCCGTATCGCTCGTGGTCGCGTCAAGCCGAACACTCCGGTTGTCGCTATCGACGCCAACGGCAAGCGCCGCAACGGCCGTATCCTGAAGCTGATGGGTCACCACGGTCTGCACCGCATCGACGTTGAAGAAGCAGCTGCCGGCGACATCGTCTGCATCAGCGGTTTCGACGAGCTGTTCATCTCCGACACCCTGTGCGACATCAACACCGTCGAGGCGATGAAGCCTCTGACCGTTGACGAGCCAACCGTTTCCATGACCTTCCAGGTAAACGACTCGCCATTCTGCGGTAAAGAAGGCAAGTTCGTGACCTCCCGTAACATCAAGGATCGTCTGGACAAAGAGCTGCTGTACAACGTTGCACTGCGCGTTGAAGAAGGCGACTCGGCTGACAAGTTCAAGGTTTCCGGCCGTGGTGAGCTGCACCTCTCGGTACTGATCGAAACCATGCGTCGCGAAGGCTTCGAGCTGGCCCTGGGCCGTCCTGAAGTGATCATCCGTGAAGTTGACGGCGTGAAGCAGGAACCGTTCGAAAACGTAACCATCGACATCCCTGAAGAATCGCAGGGCAAGGTCATGGAAGAGATGGGTCTGCGTAAAGGCGACCTGAGCAACATGGTGCCGGATGGCAAGGGCCGTGTTCGTCTGGAATACAACATCCCTGCTCGCGGTCTGATCGGTTTCCGTAACCAGTTCCTGACCCTGACCAACGGTGCTGGCATCCTGACCTCGATCTTCGATCGTTACGCTCCAGTGAAGTCGGGCCACATGTCCGGCCGTCAGAACGGCGTTCTGGTTTCGGTTGAAACCGGCAAGGCGCTGACCTACTCCCTGGAAACCCTGCAGGCTCGTGGCAAGCTGTTCGTAGAACACGGCCAGGAGATCTACAACGGTCAGATCGTTGGTCAGAACTCCCGCGACAACGACCTGGGTGTAAACCCAACCAAAGGCAAGAAGCTCGACAACATGCGTGCTTCGGGTAAAGACGAAACCATCGCTCTGGTTCCACCTGTTCGCTTCACCCTGGAACAGGCTCTGGAATACATCCAGGAAGACGAGCTGTGCGAAGTCACTCCTAAGTCCATCCGTCTTCGCAAGAAGATCCTGGACGAAAGCGAGCGTACCCGCGCTGCCAAGAAAGCCAAGGCGTAATTTAGCCCAGGCTTAAAAAAACGCCCCCGGTCGAGAGACCGGGGGCGTTTTTGTTTGTCCGGGGAAATGTGAATGGGCCTTGAAGATCAAGAGCCCCTCACCCTAGCCCTCTCCCGGGGGGAGAGGGAACCGATTGGGGGATGCTTAAGATTTACACCGACCTGATCTGGCGTTACCGAATCCATAATCGACTCGATTTTTCAGGTCGATGTATGACGCAAGACACCACGGTCGGCTCCCTCTCCCTCCGGGAGAGGGCTGGGGTGAGGGTCGGCTTTTAGAACTTCTCAATCGCCCGGAAATTCTGCACCCGCTCCACTTCCTTCGGCTTGTACGCGCAATACCCCGGACGCGGGCCGATTTTCGGGTGGTTGCGGCAGGTGTCCGGGCGCTTGTCATAAATGGTGCACAGCCGGCTCTTACGATCCAGGTAGTAGCAATCGTTGTTGCTCATGCGTTGCAGGGTGAAGATCCCCGACTTCTGGTTGAAGCGTTCCACCAGGCCTTCCTTTTGCAGGCGCTTGGCGATGTTCTTCGGCGGGTCGCCCAGTTCGAACTCGTCGACCACACCGATACGCACCAGATCCTTGATCTTGACCTCGACCGGCAGCGTGCAGCAGCTGGACATGCACGATCCGCACATCGGGGCCGAATATTTGGCCCAGGTATCGAGACGGTCGATCTCGGCTGCGGCGATCAGGTTGGGCTTCATCATCGGGGTTTACCAGGCATGTGCATCAGGGCGCGCGATCATACCGGGACTGGTGGATTTTTGAACAACCTTTCGCCAGATTTTTTCTTCCTGCCGCCACCAGGACTGACAATTCGGCACGGCCCCTGCATTCATTCAGGCATTCGCCAGGGTAGTGCCGGACGAACGCTCACTCTCAGGAAAAACTGCCGAACCAGAGCCAACACCGTCGGTCAGACCGTCTAGGCTCTGACAATTCCCCGCTCGCTCGAGGTCCTATCGATGACTCAAGAACCACTAGTTCGCGAAGCAGAGGTGGCCGCATTCCGCGACGCCGTCCTGACCAAACTCACCTACGCGGTGGGCAAAGACCCGGATCACGCCTTTGACCATGACTGGTTCGAAGCCATCGCCCTGGCGGCGCGCGATCACATGGTCGAGCACTGGATGGACCACACCCGGCAGATCTACCGAAAAGGTCAGAAGCGGGTGTATTACCTTTCGCTGGAATTCCTCATCGGTCGTTTGCTGTACGACAGTTTGAGCAATCTCGGTCTGCTCGACGTCGCCCGTGAAGCATTGACCGAACTGGGCGTGGATCTGGAGCGCATCCGCCTGCTGGAACCCGACGCTGCACTGGGCAACGGTGGCCTCGGACGGCTGGCAGCGTGCTTCATGGAAAGCATGTCGACCCTCGGCATCGCCGGTCATGGTTACGGCATCCGATACGAACACGGGTTGTTCCGTCAGGCCATTGTCGATGGCTGGCAGCAGGAACAGACCGAGCACTGGCTGGATTTCGGCAACCCGTGGGAATTCGAACGGCCGGAGGTCGTGTACTCCATCGGGTTTGGCGGCAGCGTCGAGACTGTCACCGATGTCAGCGGCAAGAGCAAACAGGTCTGGCACCCGGCAGAAACCGTCCGGGCGATTGCCTACGACACCCCGGTGGTCGGCTGGCGCGGGGCGAGCGTCAACACCTTGCGCCTGTGGCGGGCCCGGGCCATGGAAGATTTGCACCTGGAACGCTTCAACGCGGGTGACCACCTGGGCGCCGTCGCCGAAGTGGCCCGGGCCGAAAGCATCTCCCGCGTCCTTTATCCGGCGGACAGCACTGAGGCCGGCCAGGAATTGCGCCTGCGTCAGGAATACTTCTTCGTCGCCGCCTCGCTTCAGGACCTGCTGCGCCGTCATCGCAACATGCACACCTCGGTGCTGACCCTGGGTGATCACGCGGCGATCCAGCTCAACGACACTCACCCCTCGATCGCCGTCGCCGAACTGATGCGCCAACTGGTGGACGTCTACGACGTGGCCTGGGACGCGGCGTGGCAAGTCACCGTCGACACGCTGTCGTACACCAACCACACGCTGCTGCCCGAAGCCCTTGAAACCTGGCCGGTGGGCCTGATGGAACGAATGTTGCCCCGGCACATGCAGATCATTTACCTGATCAACGCCCAGCACATCGATTCACTACGGGCCAAGGGCATCCATGATTTCGACGTGTTGCGCGCGGTGTCGCTGATTGAAGAAGACAATGGCCGCCGGGTGCGCATGGGTAACCTTGCGTTCCTTGGCTCCCACAGCGTCAACGGCGTGTCGGGGCTGCACACGCAACTGATGCGCAAAACCGTGTTCGCCGAACTGCACAAACTCTACCCGGAGCGGATCAACAACAAGACCAACGGCATCACCTTCCGCCGCTGGCTGTACCAGGCCAACCCGGAGCTGACGTCGATGCTGGTCGATTCCCTCGGCCCGGACGTTTTGGATAACCCCGAACAGCGTCTGCTCGATCTCGAGCCTTTCGCCGAGAAACCCGCCTTCCGCAAAGCCTTCGCCGAACAACGGCTGCACAGCAAAAAGGCCCTTGCCTATTTGATTCACGAACGACTGGGGATCGCGGTCAACCCGGCGGCGATGTTCGACGTGCAGGTCAAGCGGATTCACGAATACAAACGTCAGTTGCTCAACCTGATGCACACCGTCGCGCTGTATCAGGCGATCCGCGCCGAGCCGGAAATCGACTGGGTGCCGCGAGTGAAAATCTTCGCCGGCAAAGCGGCGGCGAGTTATCACCAGGCCAAGCTGATCATCAAACTGACCAACGATATCGCCCGCGTGGTGAACAACGACCCGACCGTGCGCGGCCTGCTGAAAGTGGTGTTCCTGCCCAACTACAACGTCAGTCTGGCGGAAAGCATCATTCCGGCGGCGGACTTGTCGGAGCAGATCTCCACCGCCGGTTTCGAAGCCTCGGGCACCAGCAACATGAAGTTCGGCCTCAATGGCGCGCTGACCATCGGCACCCTCGACGGCGCCAACGTGGAAATGTGCGAGCGCATTGGCGCCGAGCACATGTTCATTTTCGGCCTGAGCGCCCAGCAGGTCGAAGCGCGCAAGCAGAACCACGAGTTCAGCGCGGTGCCGGATATCGCCGCCTCCCATCGTTTGAACGATGTATTGCAGGCGATTCGCGGCGGTGTGTTTTCACCGGACGACACGTCGCGCTACACCGGGCTGATCGATTCGCTGGTGGATTACGACCGCTTCCTGGTCTGCGCCGATTTCGACTCTTACTGGGAGGCGCAAATGCGCGTCGATGCGCTCTGGCACGATTCCAACAAGTGGTGGCGCTCGGCGGTGTTGAACACGTCGCGGATGGGCTGGTTCTCCTCCGACCGGACGATTCGCGAGTACGCCACGGATATCTGGAAGGCGCTGGAGTAACTTTTAGCGACAAATGTGCGCCCGGCCCCCACGCTTGTTGGGCCGGGCCGATATACTGAGCCCTGGTTCGGCCCCGCTTCGGGGCTGCTCAGGGATATCGACCATGCAATGGATGTTCATGTTGATCGGGCTGCTGCTCGGTTGGCTGCTCGACGAATCGTTCAGTTCTGCGCTATTGGGCGCGTTGTTGGGCCTGGCGATCGGGCAGACGATCCGCATCATGCGGCTCGGCTCGCAGGTGGCGGAGCAACAGCAGCAACTTGAACAGGCGAAGGTGGCTTTGCAGGGTGTCGCGCAGCGTCTGTATCTGCTGGAGGGTTCGCCTTCTCACGCGGTGCCGGCGCCAGGCGTAGAGCCAGCCCCCGAGCCTTTGGTCGGGCCCGTCGATATCGTCGAAGAAGCGCCGGCCCCCGAACTGGTCTGGGAGCTGCCGCCCGAACTCGAACCTCTCTCTGCCGTCGCCAGCGAAACCAGTCAGCCGCTGCCGGCCGATGTCTGGCGTCTCGACGCCGTTACTGCCGACCTTCCCGAGCCGCAGCAACCCGCTGAACCCCGTGGCCCGAACCTTATCGAGCGCGGCATCAGCGCTGCGCGCAACTGGCTGTTCGGTGGCAACACCGTGTTGCGGGTCGGCGTGGTGCTGTTGTTTTTCGGTCTGGCCTTCCTGCTGCGCTACGCCACTGAAGGCATGGTGGTGCCGATCGAAATGCGCTATGCCGGAGTCGCGGCAGCAGCACTGGGGTTGCTGGCGCTGGGCTGGTGGTTGCGCCATCGCAACAGCAGCTACGCCTTGATGCTGCAAGGCACCGGGATCGCGGTGTTGTACCTGACGGTGTTTGCGGCGATGCGTCTGCACCCGCTGCTCGATCCGTCCGCTGCACTGGGATTGCTGGTAGCGGTGACGGTGTTCTCGGCCATTCTGGCCATCACCCAGGACTCCCTCGCCCTGGCCTGCGTTGCGGCCTTGGGCGGTTTTGCCGCGCCGATCCTGACCTCCACCGGCGCCGGTAATCATGTCGCGTTGTTCAGTTATTTCGCGCTGCTCAACGCCGGCATCCTGGCCATCGCCTGGTTCAAGGCCTGGCGCCTGCTCAACCTGATCGGTTTCGCCGGCACCTTCGGCATCGGTTTCGCCTGGGGGCTGCGTTCGTATGCGCCGGAACTGCTGTGGAGTACCGAGCCGTTCCTGATTCTGTTCTTCCTGATGTACCTGGCCATCGGCCTGCTGTTCGCCCGACGCAAGTTGCTGGACATGCCGGACGCCCCGGCAGAGAACGATCGCGAGGCGCTGCTGAATTGGTCGGCGCGCAAGGGTGACTACGTCGACGGCACGATGCTGTTCGGCCCGCCGCTGGTGGGTTTCGGTCTGCAATTCGCGCTGGTGCAGCATCTGGAGTTCGCCGCCGCGTTCAGCGCGTTGGCACTGGGCATGATTTACATGACGCTCGCTCGGGTGCTGATGGGCGGCCGGGCGTTGTTGCTGGGCGAGACTTGCCTGGCGCTGGGGGTGATTTTCGCCAGCCTGGCGATTCCACTGGGGCTGGATGCGCGCTGGACATCTGCTGCCTGGGCAGTGGAGGGCGCGGGGATTTTCTGGCTCGGCCTGCGTCAGCACCGGCCGTTTGCCCGGGCCTTCGCATTGCTGCTGCAACTCGGTTCGGCGCTGGCGTTTCTCAGCCAGTTGCGTGTCGGCGAAAGCAGCCTGCTCGACGGTGCACCGCTGGGCGCGCTGATGCTCGGCATCGCGCTGCTGTTCAGTTTCTATCAGTTGCGCAAAGCCCCGGCGGAATACACCTCGGCTTGGGAGCGGCAGGGCTTGCCGGTATTGGCGAGTCTCGGTCTGACGTTCCTCTATCTGCTGGCGCCGCTGTTTTTCTTCACCCACGGTACGGCGATCAGTTGGGCGCTGGCCGGGCTGGTGACCTTGTTCGTCGGTTTGCGCCTGCAATCGCGCACGTTCCTGTTCACCGCGTTTGCCGTGCAGTTGCTGGGTGGTGCGTTGTTCCTGTTGCGCCTGCAAGGGGCGGGCGAGGATTCGGCGGCCGTGTTCAGCGCCGGCTGGAGCGGTTTGCTCAGCGCCTCGCTGATCGGTCTGGCGTTGATCGCCGGCATGCTGCTGGCGGCGCGCGACGAGATGGTGCGCAACGATGTTCGTCTGTTGCGCGGTTTGTCGGTGGTGCTGCTGGCGGGGTTGGTGCTGATCAATCTGGCGGTGTTGTTCGTCCTGCCGTGGCAAACCGCGAGCGCCGTGTGGGCGGCCAGTGGGTTGCTGATCATCTGGCTCAGTCTGTACCTCAAGCAGCGCGTGAGTTTTGTCTTCGGTCTGCTGTTGCAACTGATCGGCGGCGCGGCGTTTTTGCTGGCCGGTCCCGAGCTGCTCGGGCCGCTGTCCAGCGAAGGTCTGCGACCGCTGGCCCATGGCGGGTTCTGGACGCCGCTGGTGCTGGGTCTGGCGGCGATGATCGGGGCGTGGCGCCTGCAACTGGGCAATCACGCTTCCGCGTTCGATGTGCTGAGTTTGCAGCGACTGTCCGAAGTGTTGCTGGTGTGGGGCGCCGGTTGGTGGGCGTTGGCGTGGGTCAGCGAAGTGCTGCGCTTTGCGCCGCTGAATCTGCAGGCAACGCTGTTGCTGCTGGTCGCCGCGCTGAGCATCGCATTGTGGGCGCTGTTGGCAATGCGTTTGAAATGGCCTTCGCTTGGTTTGCTCTGCACCTTGCTGATACCGGCAGCCGGGCTGGTGTTGCTCGCTGCGTGGCACTCGCGTTATCACCCGGCGGCCAACTTCGGCTGGCTGGCGTGGGCAGCAGTGTTTGCGGTGCATTTCTTCAGCCTGCGGCGTCTGGCGCCGATGTTGCCGGCGCGGGCCTTGAGCACGGCGCATGTGCTCGGTTGCTGGCTGCTGATCGGCGTGCTGGCGCTGGAGCTGCGCTACGGTCTGCTGTTGTTGTCCGAGCAATACAACGCTTGGCGCTGGCTGGGCTGGGCGATTCTGCCGAGTGTCTATCTGTTGCTGATGGCCGCGCCGCGCAACTGGCCGTGGCCGGTGGCAGCGTTCCCTCGCGAGTACCGCTTGTACGCGGCGGCGCCGCTGGCGGTGTTGATGCTTGTCTGGTTCTGGCTGGCGAACGGAGTGAGTGACGGCAACGCCGAACCACTGCCTTACGTGCCGCTGATCAACCCATTGGAGCTGGGCCTGTTGATCGCGTTGTTCAGCGTCTATGTCTGGTCACGCAGCGCGGTCACCGAGCTGTCGATCCGCAAGGATTACGCCGCTCACGCCTCGCAATTGATTGCCGGTGTTTCGCTGTTCGCGTTCTGCACCGCGATGGTGACCCGCGCCGCGCACCATTGGGCGGGGATTCCGTTCGAGCTGGACCTGTTGCTTGAGTCGATGCTGGTGCAGGCCGGGTTGTCCATCGTCTGGACGCTGATGGCGCTTGGGCTGATGATCGGCGGGCATCTGCGTCATCGCCGCGAAGTGTGGCTGATCGGTGCGGCGCTGATTGCGCTGGTGGTGGCCAAATTGATTTTTGTCGAACTGAGCAACCGTGGCGGGCTGGCCCGGATCGTCTCGTTTATCGGCGTCGGCGTGTTGCTGCTGGTGGTGGGCTACTTCGCGCCGCTGCCGCCCAAACGCGTCGAAGCTGCACCGGAGGCGGACAAACCGGCCCCGGAAACCGAAGGAGTGTCGTCTTGAGTCGCAAGCTTAATCTGGGGTGGCTGTTGCTGGGCGTGGCCATGACGGCCGGCGCCCAGGAAAAACCGGCGGACTTCGCCGCACAGGTGCCGTTGTCGGTCAGTGGCGCAGGCCCGTGGTATCGCCTCGAACTGCCGCTGAGCGTGCAGTTGCAGGCGCGTCAGACCGATCTCAGCGACCTGCGGGTGTTCAACGCCGCCGGAGAGCCCCAGGCGTATGCGCTGGCCCGGGAATCAGCGCAGACCCGCGACGACGGCCAGTTGAACACGGTGAAGTGGTTCCCGCTGTACAACTCGGCGGATGCCACTGAGCGCGCGCCGAGTGTGCGGGTGCAGTCCACGACTACCGGCACGCTGGTGGAAGTGCAGCCATCCAGCCAACTGGAAGCGGGGGAAGAGGTGCTGCGCGGCTGGCTGCTCGATGCCAGCGCGATCAAGGCGCCGTTGCAGCAACTGATCCTCGACTGGACCAGCGAGCGCGACGGCTTCCAGCGTTTCAGCATCGAGGCCAGCGACGACTTGCAGCACTGGCAAGCCTGGGGCGAAGGCCAGGTCGCGCGCCTGACCTTTTCCGATGAGCGCATCGAGCAGCACGAAGTCGCGTTGCCGGGGCAATCGGCGCGCTATCTGCGTCTGTTGTGGGATTCGCCCAATGCGGCCCCGACCCTGACGTCGGCGCAGTTGAAAAGCAGCGACCCGCAAAACCTGCCGCTGCCGCTCGTCTGGTCGCCAGCGCTGGCCGGCAGCAGCACCAAGGCCGGGGAGTACACCTGGCAGTTGCCGATGGGGCTGAATATCGAGCGGGTCCAGGTCGAGCTGAAGCAACCCAACAGCCTGGCGCCGGTGACGCTCTCGGGGCGCCGCGAAACCAGTCTGCCGTGGCAGCCGTTGAGCAGCGGCTTGCTCTATCGCCTGACCCAGAATGGCCAGGACGTGGTGCAGAACGAATTGCAGCTCTACGGGCAGACCGTCCAGCAGTTGAAACTGACGGTCGACGAACGCGGCGGCGGTCTCGGCGAGCAGGCGCCGAGCGTCAAGTACGCGGTGCGCGCCACCCAGGTGATCTTCCTCGCCCGCGGCGACGGGCCGTACAGCCTGGCGCTGGGCAATCCGACGGTGAGAACGGCGAACTTGCCGCTCTCGACCCTGATCCCCGACTTCAAACCGGAGAAACTGGCCACACTTGGCAAGGCGACGGTGCAGGGTGAGGCGGTGGCGAGCCAGACTTCGACGGCCACCTCGGCAGCCACAACCGACACCAACTGGAAGAAATTCGGCCTGTGGGCGGTGTTGCTGCTCAGTGTGCTGTTTCTGGCCGCGATGGCCTTCAGTCTGCTGCGCAAGCCGCCGGCCAAGTCCTGAATATGACGGGTGTGGCCTCTACACCCGTCGGGTTTCCAACTACGCTGAATCCGGTGCATGAACTCTCTCGGTTCGATCACGTCTGATAGCAGGAATTGCACCCGACGCACGTTACCGGGCGTCATTGCTCGCTACGGTTTCAGACTCCCTGTAAACTGCGCGGGTTTTTAGCCCCCCATTCCACCGGAGCCGTCCATGTCCCGCGTTACCCTGAGTCGCTATTTGATTGAGCAGACCCGCAGCAACAACACTCCTGCCGATCTGCGCTTCCTGATCGAAGTGGTGGCGCGTGCCTGCAAGGAGATCAGCCACGCCGTGTCCAAAGGCGCCCTGGGCGGCGTTCTGGGCAGCATGGGCACTGAAAACGTGCAAGGTGAAGTGCAGAAGAAGCTCGACGTGCTGTCGAACGAAATTCTGCTCGAAGCCAACGAATGGGGCGGTCACCTGGCCGGCATGGCGTCCGAGGAAATGGACAACGCCTACCAGATCCCGGGCAAATACCCGAAAGGTGCCTACCTGCTGGTATTCGACCCGCTGGACGGTTCGTCGAACATCGACATCAACGCGCCGGTCGGCACCATCTTCTCGGTACTGCGTTGCCCGAACGAATACCTGAGCCAGAACGAGCCTTTGAATGAAAAGGCCTTCCTGCAGCCAGGCACTCAGCAAGTGGCCGCCGGTTATGCCATCTACGGTCCGCAAACCATGCTGGTGCTGACCCTGGGCCACGGCGTGAAAGGCTTTACCCTGGACCGCGAAATGGGCAGCTTCGTCCTGACCCACGAAGACATCACCATTCCTGAAAGCACCCAGGAATTCGCCATCAACATGTCCAACCAGCGTCACTGGGAAGCCCCGGTACAGCGCTACGTTTCGGAACTGCTGGCCGGTGAAGAAGGCCCGCTGAAAAAGAACTACAACATGCGCTGGGTCGCGGCGATGGTTGCCGACGTGCACCGCATCCTGACCCGTGGCGGTCTGTTCATGTACCCGCGCGATAGCCGCGAGCCGTCCAAACCGGGCAAACTGCGCCTGATGTACGAAGCCAACCCGATGTCGTTCCTGGTGGAACAGGCGGGCGGCGCTTCCACCGACGGTCACCAGCGCATCCTCGACATTCAGCCTGAAGGCCTGCACCAGCGCGTAGCGGTGTTCCTCGGCTCGAAAGAAGAAGTCGCTCGCGCCACGGCTTACCACAAGGAATAAACCATGATCGCGCCCTGGCAGCCGTTGCTCGATTGGTGGTTCGGTCATTCCGAATCGGCCACTGAAGTGACGGCGCAACAGGGCAAGTTGTGGTTCGGCAAGAAAGACAGCCAGGACCTCGAAGCGCGTGAGCGTTTCGGGGTCTTTGTCGATCAGGCCCTCGCTGGCGAATTGACCGAGTGGACGCAACGTCCCGAAGGTTGGCTGGCGGTGGTGCTGCTGCTCGATCAACTCCCGCGAATGATCTTTCGCGATACTCCCAAAGCTTTCTCTGGTGATCTACGGGCACAGAAGCTGGTTGCCCAAGGCATCGCGGCGGATTTCGATCGGCAGTTGAAGCCGATCCAGCGACTCTTCATCTACCTCGTCTTCGAACACTGCGAAAACCTCGCGGTGCAGAATGAAGCGGTCTCGCGATTCATCGAACTGGTGGCCGAACAGCCGGAGGCGGAGCGCGGGGTGTTTGCCGACAACCTGGATTATGCCGAGCGGCATCAGCGGGTGATTGCGCGGTTTGGGCGGTTTCCGCATCGCAATGCGGTGTTGGGGCGGGTGTCTACGGCGGAGGAGTTGGCGTTTCTTTCGCAGCCGGGGTCGAGTTTCTGAATCAGCATCAAGACGACTGACCTCTTCGCAGAAAGGCCCGCGAAGAGATCAGTGAGAGCGCCTTATATCCTGAAGCTGCCTACCAACTGCTTCAACCGCGCCGCCTGCTGCTCAAGATCCGCACAAGCGCGCAACGTCGCCTGCAAGTTCTCCACACCTTCCTGGTTCAGCGTGTTGATCTCGTTGATGTCGACGTTGATCGACTCGACCACGGCCGTCTGCTCTTCCGTTGCCGTCGCCACCGACTGGTTCATGCCGTCGATCTCGCCGATGCGCTGGGTCACGCTGCCCAGGCGTTCGCCGGCCTGGTTGGCGATGCCGACGCTGCTTTCGCTCTCACGCTGGCTTTCGGTCATGATGCCGACCGCCTGACGCGCGCCGACCTGCAGCTCTTCGATCATTTTCTGCACTTGCTGCGCCGAATCCTGGGTGCGGTGCGCCAGGTTGCGCACTTCGTCGGCCACCACGGCGAAACCACGACCGGCCTCACCGGCACGGGCTGCTTCGATGGCGGCGTTGAGGGCCAGCAGGTTGGTCTGTTGGGAGATGCTGGTGATCACTTCCAGAATCTGCCCGATGTTCACGGTGTTGCTGTTCAGCGTTTCGATGTTGCCGCAGGAATCGCTGATCTTCGCCGACAGTTGTTGCATCGCGTGGATGGTTTTATCCACAACTTGCTGGCCGTCTTCGGCCAGGCTGCGCGCGTCGCTGGAGTGTTGCGAGGCGAGGGCGGCGTTCTGGGCGATTTCCTGGGCGGCGGCGCCGAGTTGATTGATCGCGGCGGCCACGCTGTTGGTACGCGAGGCCTGCTGGTCAGAGTTGTACATCGACGAGTTGGACGCCGCGACC
Source organism: Pseudomonas sp. FW215-R2 (assembly GCF_058789255.1). Taxonomy (NCBI): domain Bacteria; kingdom Pseudomonadati; phylum Pseudomonadota; class Gammaproteobacteria; order Pseudomonadales; family Pseudomonadaceae; genus Pseudomonas; species Pseudomonas sp. FW215-R2. Next base: position 359,668 of record NZ_JBYTBO010000001.1, on the reverse strand, counting down.
ACGCGCAGGGCAACTTCGTTGACCTGGCCAGTGGCAGAAGACACTTCGCGGATCGAGGTATGGATACGTTCGACGAAGCGGTTGAACGACAAGCCCAGCGCGCCGAATTCGTCGTGGCCGTGGATGGTCAGGCGTTTGGTCAGGTCGCCTTCGCCTTCGGCGATGTCATGCATGGCGCGGCCCATGGTCAGCAGCGGTTGCATCAGGACGCGGATCAGCATGCCGAGCAAGGCGATGATGATCACCACGGCGATGATCATGGCGATCAGCGCCGAGGTGCGGAACTCGCTGAGCATCGAGAATGCGGTGTCCTTGTCCAGCACCAGCGCCACGTACCAGTCGGCCGACGGCACGCCGTTGACGCGGGTGAAGGAGATCAGTTGGGTCTTGCCGTTGAACTCGACTTCTTTCAGGCCCGGGCTGACTTTTGGTGCGCCGTTGGGATAGGCCTCGGCCAGGGTCTTGAGCACCAGTTTGCTGTCGGGGTGGATCAGGATCTTGCCGTCGGCACTGACGATGAACGCGTGGCCATGGCCGCCGAAGTTCAGCGAGTTGATGATTGCGCTGATGCTGGTCAAGTCGATGTCGGCCCCGGCCACACCGATCATCTGGCCCTGGCGCTGCACCGGGGTGGCAACGGTAATCACCAGTTTGCCCGACGAGGCGGCGATGTACGGTTCGGTGACGATGGTCTGCTGTGCGCTGTTCGCGGCCTTGTACCAGCCACGGGCGCGCGGGTCGTAATCCGGTGCGCGGTTGCCGGCCGGGACCGAGAACATCACGCCGTCGGCACCGCCGAAATAGCTGAGCTGGAAATTGCCGGTGTAGGCGGGCAGGTCGATGATGCGCTTAAGGCTGGCGGGGGCATTGCCGTCGGCGACAACCTGCTGCGACATCGATTGCAGCAATTGAATGCGGCTTTCCAGCCAGGTCTGGATGTTGCTGGTGGTCAGGCTGCCCAGTTCCTGCATTGACGCTTCGGTGCTGGTTTGCAGGGCTTCGCGTTGTCGATAGTCGTTGAACAAAATGAAACAGGCGAACGCAACGGCCACCACGAGGGCGGCAGCCAACAAGATCTTGTGGCTGAATTTCATGTTTCTGGTCATTAAGTGAGCTACCGCGAAGGGGCTGGTCAAGAAGGGGGCGGCAATTTGCCACACTCTGGGGCTTTGCGCTGCTCTTATTTCGACCGCGGCGCGCCAAAGATTAGGCGACTTTTGCGAAAGGCGACGAAATGCTCAATAGCCCTACAAAGTGTCTGATTTGCTGATGAAAGCCGGACGAGCGGGCTAACAAATAGCCATGTGCCCAGGGAACCAGACAGGGGTTTTCTCTTCTAAGCTTCTGGTTGGCGCCATGCCATCCCCCTTCCGTTCCAGGAGTTACACCATGTCGCTGCGATCTATCGCCCTTCTGTCGTTTTGCGTGCTGTTGGCCGCATGCAGCAAGGTCAATCAGGAAAACTACTCGAAGCTCTCGGCCGGGATGGCCAAGGCCGAAGTGGAGACGCTGCTCGGCAAGCCCACCGATTGCTCGGGCGCGCTCGGCATGTCCAGTTGCACCTGGGGCGACAAGAACAGCTTTATCAGCGTGCAGTACGCCGGTGACAAAGTGTTGATGTTTTCCGGCCAAGGCCTGAAGTAAACCGGGGCTACGCGCCCACGGGAGAAAAACAATGAAGCGGTTATTGCTTGTCCTTTTTGCCGGCCTGGTATTGGCCGGCTGCGCCACGACCGGTGAAGATCCGCTGGCGCCCAAGACAGTCCACAGCGTCAATCTCAAGCGTTACCAGGGCACCTGGTACGAGTTGGCGCGGCTGCCGATGTATTTCCAGCGCAACTGTGCGCAATCCGAAGCCCGCTACAGCCTCCAGCCTGACGGCAACCTCGGCGTGTTCAACCGTTGCCTGACCAAGGACTGGCAGTGGGAAGAGGTCAAGGGCACGGCTTATCCACAGGTGCCGGGCAAGACCGACAAGTTGTGGGTCGAGTTTGATACCTGGTTCTCGCGGCTGATTCCGGGTTCGGCGAAGGGTCAATACTGGGTGCTGTACGTCAGTGACGACTACAAGACCGCCATTGTTGGCGACCCGAGCCGACGTTACCTGTGGCTGTTGTCCCGCACGCCGACCGTCAACGGTGTGGTGCGCGAAGAACTGCTGAGCAAGGCGCGTCAGCAGGGTTATGACACCACGCGGTTGATCTGGCGCGCATCGGATCAACAGATGGCCAAGACGTCCAACTGACGCGCAACAAAAAACCTGTGGAGGTTGCCCTCCACAGGTTTTTTTGTGTCAGCCCAAAAGGTCTCGCAGGACCTGGGTGAAGGCGCGATTGCTGTCCTCCTCCCCGGCATGTCGCCCGTCACGAACGACCCACTGACCGTTGACCAGCACGTCACGCACCTGACGGTCGCCACCGGCAAACAGCCAGCGGTTGAGGATCCCGTCACCGCTGGCCGTGGTCAGATACGGATCGCTGCCATCGAGCACAATCCAGTCGGCGCGTTTGCCGACTTCCAGTGCACCGATCGGCTGGCCCAGCGCCTGAGCACCACCGTCCAGCGCCGCGTCATACAAGGTGCGGCCGACCATCGGTTGATCCGCGCCGTACAAACGGTTGCGACGCTGATCGCGCAGACGCTGGCCGTATTCCAGCCAGCGCAATTCTTCCACCACGCTCAACGACACATGGCTGTCGGAGCCGATACCCATGCGTCCGCCCTGAGCGAGGAAATCCACCGCCGGGAAAATCCCGTCGCCAAGGTTGGCTTCGGTGGTCAGACACAGACCGGCGATGGCGCGGCTCTTGGCCATCAGCGTGACTTCTTCCGGATTGGCGTGGGTCGCGTGCACCAGGCACCAGCGCTGATCGACTTCGGTGTTTTCGTACAGCCATTGCAGCGGGCGGCGACCGCTCCAGCTCAGGCAGTCGTCGACTTCCTTCTGCTGTTCGGCGATGTGGATGTGCACCGGGCATTGCTTGTCGCTGGCCGCCAGCACTTCGCTGATCTGCTGTGGGGTGACCGCGCGCAACGAGTGGAAACACAATCCCAGCGACTGAGCCTTTTCTTGAGCCAGCAGCGGTTGCAGGCGCGATTGCAGTTTCAGGTAGTTTTCGGTGCTGTTGATGAAGCGACGCTGACCTTCGTTTGGCGTCTGGCCACCGAAACCGCTGTGGCTGTAGAGCACCGGCAACAGCGTCAGGCCGATGCCGGCGGAGCTGGCGGCCTGGCTGATACGCAACGCCAGCTCGGCCGGATCGGCATACGGCTGACCGTTGTGATCGTGATGGACGTAATGGAATTCGGCGACCGAGGTGTAACCGGCCTTGAGCATTTCGATATACAGCTGGCGGGCGATCACGCCGAGTTGGTCCGGGCTGATTTTTCCGACGAGCCGGTACATCAGATCGCGCCAGGTCCAGAAACTGTCGTTGGGATTGCCGGCCACTTCTGCCAGCCCGGCCATCGCTCGCTGGAACGCGTGGGAGTGCAGATTCGGCATCCCCGGCAGCAGCGGACCGCTCAGCCGTTCGGCGCCTTCTGCGGTGGAATCGGCCTGGATTCGGGTCAATACGCCTTCGGCGCTGACCTCGAGACGTACATTGTTGGCCCATCCGTTAGGCAGCAGCGCGCGTTCGGCAAAGAAGGCGGACATGGTTCAGCACCCCATCGTGTGTTATTTGTATATACATATACAGACGTTTGCCTGCCCGGTAAACTCCGGCAAGCTAGCAACCTTATCCAATGAACAGGGATCCACCGTGCCGACTCCGCCTCCAGTCTCTCCGTTGGCCGCGAACATGGGCGACAGTCCGGCGCCCTTGTACGCCCGCGTCAAACAGATGATCACCCAGCAGATCGACAGTGGTAACTGGCCGCCGCATTACCGCGTGCCGTCGGAAAGCGAGCTGGTCAGCCAGTTGGGCTTCAGCCGCATGACCATCAACCGAGCGCTGCGGGAAATGACCGCCGACGGCCTCTTGGTGCGCATGCAGGGCGTCGGCACGTTCGTCGCCGAACCGAAGAGCCAGTCCGCGCTGTTCGAGGTGCACAACATCGCCGACGAAATCGCCTCCCGTGGCCATCGCCACACCTGCCAGGTGATCACCCTGGAAGAAGAGGCCGCCGGTTCCGAGCGCGCCCTGGCGCTGGACATGCGCGAAGGGCAGAAGGTGTTCCACTCGCTGATCGTGCATTACGAAAACGATATTCCGGTGCAGATCGAAGACCGCTTCGTCAACGCGCTGGTCGCTCCGGAATACCTCAAGCAGGATTTCACCCTGCAAACGCCTTACGCCTACCTCAACCAGGTTGCGCCGCTGACCGAAGGCGAGCATGTGGTCGAAGCGATCCTCGCCGAGCCGACCGAATGCAAATTGCTGCAGATCGAAAAAGGCGAGCCGTGCCTGCTGATTCGTCGCCGTACGTGGTCGGGCCGTCAGCCAGTGACGGCGGCGCGTCTGATCCACCCCGGTTCCCGTCATCGTCTGGAAGGTCGGTTTCATAAATAAAAAGCATAAATAGAGAGCATAAATGAGCGAGTTGAAGGTTCTACGCGCCGAAGGCTACCCGCGCATGCCGTGGAAAAACGGCGGCGGCAGCACCGAGGAAATCACCCGTGACGCCGGTGCCGGTCTCGACGGTTTCGGCTGGCGTCTGTCGATTGCCGACATCGCCGAATCCGGCGGCTTCTCGACGTTCACCGGTTATCAGCGGGTGATCACGGTGTTGCAGGGCGACGGCATGACCTTGTGTGTCGACGGTGACGACACTCGGCCGCTGTTACCCCTCGACCCGTTTGCCTTCAGCGGCGAAAGCCAGGTGTCCTGCACCTTGCTCGGCGGCGCGATCCGCGATTTCAACCTGATCTACGCACCGCAGCGTTACAGCGCGCGTTTGCAGTGGCTGGATGGCGAGCAACGGTTCTTCAGCTCCGCCGGCACCGTTCTCGTCTTCAGCGTCAGCGAGTTGCTGGAAGTGACGGTCGGTGACAGCGCTTCGCAACTCGGCCGGCATGATTGCCTGCAACTGGACGGTAACACCGGTCTGGTGGAAATCGCCGTCAACGCGGGCTGCTGTGTGATCGAACTGACTGCACACTGATCGGCCCCTTAAAAACCGCCGCTTTGAACAATGCCTGGAAGGGCTGTTGAGAGCGGCGGTTTTTTTCATCCCGACGTTCCCGAACGCGCACCAACTTGTTACCGAACGCCCCAGCGTGGCGCAAAACCACGCTCATGAACCCGCCTCCCGCTTGCTCAAACCAACCCGGCGAAAAAATTCATACACGCCACAACCCTTGATTCAGGCGTCCTCCAGCCGTGCCCGGCATTTTGTTGAACAGTCCTCCAACAAGTTGGCCGCTCGATTGCATATGCTTGTATGTACAAGTAAAGACGTATGCGTATGAGTCGTTAGAGGTTCTCCGCAGCGTCCCTGATTCGCTTGTCGCGCATTGAAGCGCACAAGCCGCTTGCCCATCGCCAGGGTTGGTTTGAATTGATCGCTGAGGAGTCTTTTTCGTGACTGACAATAAGCCTACAAAATATCGTGACGTCGAAATCCGTGCATCGCGCGGCAACAAGCTGACCGCCAAGAGCTGGCTGACCGAAGCGCCGCTGCGCATGCTGATGAACAACCTCGACCCGGAAGTGGCCGAGAACCCGAAAGAGCTGGTGGTCTACGGTGGCATCGGCCGCGCCGCGCGTAACTGGGAGTGCTACGACAAGATCGTCGAAAGCCTGACCAACCTGAACGACGACGAGACCCTGCTGGTGCAATCCGGCAAGCCGGTCGGCGTGTTCAAGACCCACAGCAATGCGCCGCGCGTACTGATCGCCAACTCCAACCTGGTGCCGCACTGGGCGACCTGGGAACACTTCAACGAACTGGACGCCAAGGGCCTGGCCATGTACGGCCAGATGACCGCCGGCAGCTGGATCTACATCGGCAGCCAGGGCATCGTCCAGGGCACCTACGAAACCTTCGTCGAAGCCGGTCGCCAGCATTACAACTCCAACCTCAAGGGCCGCTGGGTCCTGACCGCCGGCCTCGGCGGCATGGGTGGCGCTCAGCCGCTGGCCGCGACCCTGGCCGGTGCCTGCTCGCTGAACATTGAATGCCAGCAGGTGAGCATCGATTTCCGCCTGAAAAGCCGCTACGTCGACGAGCAAGCCAAAGACCTCGACGACGCCCTGGCGCGCATCACCAAATACACCAAAGAAGGCAAGGCGATCTCCATCGCGCTGCTGGGCAACGCTGCGGAAATCCTCCCGGAACTGGTCCGTCGCGGCGTGCGCCCGGACATGGTCACCGACCAGACCAGCGCCCACGATCCATTGAACGGTTACCTGCCGGCCGGCTGGACCTGGGACGAATACCGCGCCCGCGCCAAGACCGAACCGGCCGCTGTAATCAAAGCCGCCAAGCAATCGATGGCCGTCCACGTCAAAGCCATGCTGGACTTCCAGAAGCAAGGCATCCCGACCTTCGACTACGGCAACAACATCCGTCAGATGGCTCAGGAAGAGGGCGTGGAAAACGCCTTCGACTTCCCGGGTTTCGTACCGGCCTATATCCGTCCGCTGTTCTGCCGTGGCATCGGCCCGTTCCGCTGGGCGGCGCTGTCGGGTGATCCGCAGGACATCTACAAGACCGACGCCAAGGTCAAAGAGCTGATCCCGGACGACGCGCACCTGCACAACTGGCTGGACATGGCCCGCGAGCGCATCAGCTTCCAGGGTCTGCCGGCGCGTATCTGCTGGGTCGGCCTGGGCCAACGCGCCAAGCTCGGCCTGGCGTTCAACGAAATGGTCCGTCGCGGCGAGCTGTCGGCGCCGATCGTGATCGGTCGCGACCACCTCGACTCCGGCTCGGTCTCCAGCCCGAACCGTGAAACCGAATCGATGCAGGATGGCTCCGATGCCGTCTCCGACTGGCCACTGCTCAACGCCCTGCTGAACACCGCGAGCGGCGCGACCTGGGTGTCGTTGCACCACGGTGGCGGCGTCGGCATGGGCTTCTCGCAGCACTCGGGCATGGTGATTGTCTGCGACGGTACAGACGAAGCGGCCGAGCGTATCGCTCGTGTGCTGCACAACGACCCGGGCACCGGTGTGATGCGCCATGCCGACGCTGGTTACCAGATCGCCATCGACTGCGCCAAGGAGCAAGGGCTGAACCTGCCGATGATCACCGGTAAATAAAAAACCGGCGGGAGCGAGCATGCTCGCTCCCGCTCAAGCCAATACAACAACAAAATCCAGAACAATCCACAGAGGTTGAATCATGGCTGGCAACACCGATCGTGCAAGCAACAAACCGTTGATCGAAAAGCGTTCGATCGACTACATCCCGGAAGCGGAAAGACACGGTCGTCTATTCAGTCAGTTCACCCTGTGGATGGGTGCCAACCTGCAAATCACCGCAATCGTCACCGGGGCCTTGGCCGTGGTGCTGGGCGGTGATGTGTTCTGGTCGCTGATCGGTCTGTTGATCGGTCAACTGCTGGGCGGCGGTGTCATGGCGCTGCACGCGGCACAAGGTCCGAAGCTGGGCCTGCCGCAGATGATCTCCAGCCGTGTGCAGTTCGGGGTTTATGGCGCGGCGATTCCGATCGTGCTGGTGTGCCTGATGTACCTGGGCTTCACCGCGACCGGCACCGTGCTGTCGGGTCAGGCGCTGGGCCAGTTGTTTGGTGTCAGTGACACTGTCGGCATCCTTCTTTTCGCCAGCGTCATCGTCGTGGTCACGGTGCTCGGCTATCGGGTGATCCACTGGATCGGCCGTATTGCCAGTGCCATTGGCGTGATTGCTTTTGTTTATCTGTTCAGCCGTCTGCTGAGTCAGGTGGACGTCGGTGCACTTCTGGAAATCCGCCACTTCAGCTGGAGCAGTTTCCTGCTGGCGGTGTCGCTGGCAGCGTCCTGGCAGATCGCCTTCGGCCCTTACGTGGCGGACTACTCGCGCTACCTGCCGAGCAAGGTTTCCTCGGTGAAAACCTTTTTCGCTGCCGGTGCCGGTTCGGTGATTGGCGCGCAGGTGGCGATGATCCTCGGCGTGTTCGCGGCGGCTTCGGCCAACGGCCAGTTCGCCGGTCATGAAGTGGCTTACATCGTCGGCCTGGGCGGGACCGGTGCCACCGCTGCGCTGCTGTATTTCAGCATCGCGTTCGGCAAGGTGACCATCTCCACCCTGAACTCCTACGGCAGCTTCATGTGCATTGCGACCATCATCAGCGGTTTCCGTGGTGACCTGAAAGTAACGCGCATGCAGCGTCTGGTGTTCGTGCTGGTCATCGTGGGTGCGGCGACGCTGATGGCGCTGCTCGGCCAGCACTCGTTCCTCGGGGCGTTCAAGTCTTTCATCCTGTTCCTGCTGGCGTTCTTCACGCCGTGGAGCGCGATCAATCTGGTGGACTACTACTGCATCACCCGCGAGCGCTATGACGTACCGGCGCTGGCCGATCCGAACGGTCGCTACGGCCGCTGGAACCTCCTCGGTATCAGCGTCTACGTGTTCGGTGTGCTGGTGCAGCTGCCGTTCATTTCCACCAAGTTCTACACCGGTCCGCTGGTGGCCGCGCTGGGTGATGTGGATATCTCGTGGATCATCGGCCTGGTGTTGCCTGCCGCGCTGTACTACGTGTGCGCAAAGAAATGGCACGGCAGCGTGCCCGATCAACTGATTCTGCCGGTCGAGCAGAACAGCGTTGTACAACCTAAAGCAAGCGGGGCCGGTCGCGCTGCGGCGCAGGCCTGATTTGGACGTGGACAGGGCTGGATGCCTCTTGACTGCCGTAAGCCAACTCATGATTAGGAGCGTCACAACAATGAAATCGAACAAGACCCTGCTGACCACACTGCTGTCCATGGGCCTGCTGGCCAGTGCCGGCGCCACTCAGGCTGCCGGCTGGTGCGAATCCGGCAAACCGGTGAAATTCGCCGGCCTGAACTGGGAAAGCGCGATGTTGCTGACCGACGTGCTGCAAGTCGTGTTGGAGAAAGGTTACGACTGCAAGACCGACAGCCTGCCGGGCAACTCCATCACCATGGAAAACGCCCTGAGCAGCAACGATATTCAAGTGTTCGCCGAAGAGTGGGTCGGCCGCAGCGAGGTCTGGAACAAGGCCGAGAAGGCCGGCAAGGTCGTCGGTGTCGGCGCGCCGGTCGTCGGTGCGATTGAAGGCTGGTACGTGCCGCGCTACGTGATCGAAGGCGATGCCAAGCGCAAGATCGAAGCCAAGGCTCCGGACCTGAAAAACATCGCTGACCTGGGCAAATACTCGGCAATCTTCAAGGATGCCGAAGAGCCGTCCAAGGGCCGTTTCTACAACTGCCCGGCCGGCTGGACCTGCGAGCTGGACAACAGCGAAATGCTGAAAAGCTACGGCCTGGAAAGCACCTACACCAACTTCCGCCCGGGCACCGGCCCGGCGCTGGATGCGGCGGTGCTGTCGAGCTACAAGCGTGGCGAGCCGATTCTGTTCTACTACTGGTCGCCAACCCCGCTGATGGGCCAGATCGACGCGGTCAAACTGGAAGAGAAACCGGGCGTCGACAAGACCGTGACCATCAAGGTCGGCCTGTCCAAGACCTTCCACGAGCAAGCGCCTGAGCTGGTGGCCGTGCTGGAAAAGGTCAACCTGCCGATCGACCTGCTGAACCAGAACCTGGGTCGCATGACCAAGGAGCGGATCGAGTCGCCAAAACTGGCCAAGATCTTCCTGAAGGAACATCCTGAAGTCTGGCACGCATGGGTGAGCGACGACGCAGCCAAGAAAATCGACGCGGCCTTGTAGGTCGAGCTTCACCGGCTGCCGGCAACGGCAGTCGGACGCTTGATCGCAACCCCTTGATTGAGAGTCTCTTATGTTTCCCGAACGCTTTACGTTTTCCATCGCCGACTGGGTCAACGGTTGGGTCGATGCGCTGGTCACCAACTACGGCGACGTGTTCCGCCATATCTCCGACACCCTGCTGTGGGCCATCGTCAACCTTGAAGGCCTGCTGCGCGCAGCACCGTGGTGGTTGATGCTGGCCATCGTCGCGGGCGTTGCCTGGCACGCCACGCGCAAAGTCGTGACCACCGCCGTGATCGTCGGTTTGCTGTTCCTGGTCGGCGCCGTCGGCCTGTGGGACAAACTGATGCAAACGCTGGCGCTGATGATGGTCGCCACGGTCATCTCGGTGCTGATCGGTGTGCCGCTGGGGATTCTCTCGGCGCGCAGCAATCGCCTGCGTTCGATCCTGATGCCGCTGCTCGACATCATGCAGACCATGCCCAGCTTCGTGTACCTGATTCCGGTGCTGATGCTGTTCGGCCTGGGCAAGGTGCCGGCGATTTTCGCCACCGTGATCTACGCCGCACCACCGCTGATCCGCCTGACCGATCTGGGCATCCGCCAGGTCGACGGTGAAGTGATGGAAGCCATCAACGCCTTCGGCGCCAACCGCTGGCAGCAGCTGTTCGGCGTGCAACTGCCGCTGGCCCTGCCGAGCATCATGGCCGGGATCAACCAGACCACCATGATGGCCCTGTCGATGGTGGTGATTGCCTCGATGATCGGCGCCCGTGGCCTGGGTGAAGATGTGCTGGTGGGCATTCAGACCCTCAACGTCGGACGTGGTCTTGAAGCCGGTCTGGCGATCGTGATTCTCGCAGTGGTCATTGACCGCATTACCCAGGCGTATGGTCGGCCACGGCATGAGGTGAGCAAATGAACAACGCAACCGTGAGCAAGATCGAAGTCAAAAACGTCTTCAAGATTTTCGGCAACCGCGCCAAGGACGCCCTGGCGATGGTCGGCCAGGGCAAGACCAAGGATCAGGTGCTGAACGAAACCGGTTGCGTGGTCGGGGTCAACGACTTGTCCCTGAGCATCGGCACCGGCGAGATCTTCGTGATCATGGGCCTGTCCGGCTCCGGCAAATCCACGCTGGTGCGCCACTTCAATCGCCTGATCGACCCGACCAGCGGCGCGATCCTGGTGGACGGCGTGGACATCCTGCAATACGACATGGAAGCCCTGCGCGAATTTCGCCGGCACAAGATCAGCATGGTGTTCCAGAGCTTCGGCCTGCTGCCGCACAAGACCGTGCTCGACAACGTCGCCTACGGCCTGAAAGTGCGCGGCGAGACCAAGCAGCTGTGCGCCGAACGTGCACTGCACTGGATCAACACCGTGGGCCTCAAAGGCTACGAAAACAAATACCCGCACCAGCTCTCCGGTGGCATGCGCCAGCGTGTCGGCCTGGCCCGCGCCCTGGCGGCGGACACCGACATCATCCTGATGGACGAAGCGTTCAGTGCCCTCGATCCGCTGATCCGCGCCGAGATGCAGGATCAGTTGCTGGAGCTGCAAAAGACCCTGCACAAGACCATCGTCTTCATCACCCACGACCTCGACGAGGCTGTGCGCATCGGCAACCGCATCGCGATCCTCAAGGACGGCCGCCTGATCCAGGTCGGTACGCCGAAAGAGATCCTGCACTCGCCGGCGGACGAGTATGTCGACCGCTTCGTGCAGCGGCGGGCGGCGGTGGTTTGAGGTTCGTTCCCGCGTCGAGGCGTCGAACCGTCTGCGTGGGAATGCATTCCGTGACGATCAGGTTAAAGAGGTTTTAGATGTCCCAGGCTGAAAAAATCGTTATCGCCGACGCCCCGATGCGTTGGCAGGATGTGGTCGCGGTAGCCCGTCACGGCGCGCAGCTCGAGCTGTCGGCCCAGACCTGGGCGCGCATCGAAAATGCTCAGGGCATCGTCCAGCGCATCGTTGCCAGCGGCGAACGTGCTTATGGCGTCAATACCGGGCTGGGCGGTTTGTCCAACGTCTCGCTGCAGGGCGAGCAGCTCAGTCAGTTGTCGCGCAACACCTTGCTCAGCCATGCCTGCGGCGTCGGCCCGGTGCTGGCCGACGAGCAGACCCGCGCCATCATGTGCGCTGCGATCCGCAATTACAGCCACGGCAAATCCGGGATTCATCGGCAAGTGGTCGAAGCGCTGCTGGCGCTGCTCAATCGAGGCATCACCCCGCAAGTGCCGTCGCAGGGTTCGGTGGGTTACCTGACCCACATGGCGCACATCGGTATCGCGCTGCTGGGCGTCGGCAATGTCAGCTATCGCGGGCAGGTTGTCTCTGCGCAGCAAGCGCTGGCCGAAGAAGGCCTGCAACCGGTGCAACTCGGCGCGAAGGACGGTTTGTGCCTGGTCAACGGCACGCCGTGCATGACCGGTCTCGGCTGCCTGGCCATCGCCGATGCCACGCGTCTGGTGCAATGGGCGGACGTGGTCGGTGCCATGAGTTTCGAAGCGCAGCGCGGCCAGATCGCCGCGTTCGACGCCGAGATCATCGCGCTCAAGCCGCACCCGGGCATGCAACAGGTCGGCGTCAATCTGCGTGCGTTGCTCGATGGCAGCGAAGTGATTGCGACGAGCAAAGGCATTCGCACCCAGGATGCGCTGAGCATCCGTTCGATCCCGCAGGTGCATGGCGCCGCGCGCGATCAACTGGAACACGCGATCAAACAGATCGAAACCGAGCTCAACGGCTGCACCGACAACCCGTTGCTGCTGGGCACACCGGACAACTTCCGGGTAATGTCCCAGGCCAACCCGCACGGTCAATCGGTCGCGCTGGCGGCGGACTTGCTGGCCATCGCGATGGCCGAAATCGGCTCGATTGCCGAGCGGCGTCTGGATCGTCTGATCAACCCGCACGTCAGCGGTCTGCCGGCCTTCCTGGTGGCCAATCCGGGGGTGAACTCCGGGATGATGATCGTGCAATACGTCGCCGCATCGCTGTGCGCGGAAAACCGCCAGTTGGCGCAACCGGCGGTGCTCGACAACTACGTCACTTCGGGCCTGCAGGAAGACCACCTGAGCATGGGTACCAACGCCGCGCTGAAGCTGCACCGCGCACTGGAAAACTGCACGCAGATCCTCGCCATCGAGTACCTGCTGGCGGCTCAGGCGTTTGAATTCCTCAAGGAACAACGCTTCGGCGCCGGCACCGATGTGGCGTGGCGACTGCTGCGCGAGAAAGTCCCGGCCTACGATCAGGACCGCTGGCTGGCGCCGGATATCGCCGCTGCCGCGAGCGTGTTGAAGGACTCGGATTTGCTGCACAACGTACTGCCGAATTTGCACTGACAACTGCCCATACCAGCGTGCCAAGGCGCGGATCGTCCAAAAGACGAGAGGCGACGGATAACGGAATGCTCCGGAGCGACTGGTAGTTCATAACAAACTCTCAAAAGGAGCATTTAAATGACTGCGCTGAACCTGATCCCCGGCCAACTGAGCCTGGCCCAACTGCGTGACGTCTACCAGAACCCGGTCAAGCTGACCCTCGACAACAGCGCCTCGGCGCAGATCGAAGCCAGCGTCGCCTGCGTCGAGCAGATCCTCGCCGAGAACCGCACTGCCTACGGCATCAACACCGGTTTTGGCCTGCTGGCCTCGACCCGCATCGCCAGCGAAGACCTGGAAAACCTCCAGCGCTCGCTGGTGCTGTCCCATGCCGCTGGCGTTGGTCAGCCGATCAGCGATGAGCTGGTGCGTTTGATCATGGTGCTCAAGGTCAACAGCCTGAGCCGTGGTTTCTCCGGCATCCGCCGCGTGGTGATCGATGCGCTGATCGCCCTGATCAATGCCGAGGTTTACCCGCACATTCCGTTGAAAGGTTCGGTCGGCGCATCCGGTGACCTGGCACCGCTGGCGCACATGTCGCTGGTACTGCTGGGCGAAGGCAAGGCGCGCTACAAGGGCGAGTGGATGGAAGCGACCGAAGCGCTGAAAGTCGCCGGTCTGACCCCGCTGACACTGGCGGCGAAGGAAGGCCTGGCGCTGCTCAACGGTACTCAGGTCTCTACCGCATTCGCGCTGCGCGGCCTGTTCGAAGGTGAAGACCTGTTTGCCGGTGCACTGGCGCTGGGCGGCCTTACAGTTGAAGCGGTATTGGGCTCGCGCTCGCCGTTCGACGCGCGTATCCACGCTGCCCGTGGCCAGAAAGGCCAGATCGACGCCGCTGCCGCTTACCGCGATCTGCTGGGCGAGCGCAGTGAAGTCTCCGACTCGCACCAGAACTGCGAAAAGGTTCAGGATCCGTACTCGCTGCGCTGCCAGCCGCAAGTCATGGGCGCGTGCCTGACCCAGTTCCGTCAGGCCGCCGAAGTGCTGGCTGTCGAAGCCAACGCGGTGTCCGACAACCCGTTGGTATTCGCCGCTGAAGGCGACGTGATTTCCGGCGGCAACTTCCACGCCGAACCCGTCGCCATGGCTGCTGACAACATGGCCCTGGCCATTGCAGAAATAGGCTCCCTGAGCGAGCGTCGCATCTCGCTGATGATGGACAAGCACATGTCGCAACTGCCGCCGTTCCTGGTGGCCAATGGCGGCGTGAACTCCGGTTTCATGATTGCCCAGGTGACGGCTGCCGCACTGGCCAGCGAGAACAAGGCACTGGCCCATCCGCATTCGGTGGACAGCCTGCCGACCTCCGCCAACCAGGAAGACCACGTGTCGATGGCTCCGGCTGCCGGCAAGCGTCTATGGGAAATGGCCGAAAACACCCGCGGGATTCTCGCGGTGGAATGGCTGGCGGCGGTGCAAGGTCTGGATCTGCGCAACGGTCTGAAGACTTCCACCAAGCTGGAAAAGGCCCGGGGAATTCTGCGTCGCGAAGTGCCGTTCTATGAGAAGGACCGCTTCTTTGCGCCGGACATCAATGCAGCGACCGAGCTGCTGGCTTCGCGCATTCTGACTGAACTGGTTCCGGCGAAACTGCTGCCGAGCCTTTAACCCTATCCACTGATCGTTCCCACGCAGACGGTTCGACGCCTCGACGTGGGAACGATCACTAGACGAGGACCTGGGATGAAAACCCTCTGGCAACACTGCCACGTCGCAACCATGGCGCAAGGCGTCTACTCGATCATCGAGGATGCGGCCATCGTGACGTCCGGTGCACACATCGAGTGGATCGGCCCGCGCACTCAATTGCCGTCGGGCGAATACCCGGCGGTCAACGATCTGCAAGGCGCGTGGGTCACCCCCGGCCTGATCGACTGCCACACCCACACCGTGTTCGGCGGCAACCGCAGCGGTGAGTTCGAGAAACGCCTGCAAGGCGTCAGCTACGCCGAGATCGCAGCGGCCGGCGGCGGCATCGCCAGCACCGTGCGCGCCACGCGCGAAGCGTCGGAAGATGAACTGTTCGCCAGCGCCGCCAAACGCCTGAAAAGCCTGATGCGCGACGGCGTGACCACGGTCGAAATGAAATCCGGCTACGGCCTCGACCTGGCCAGCGAGCGCAAGATCCTGCGGGTCATCCGCCGCCTTGCCGACGAATTGCCGATCAGCGTGCGCAGCACCTGTCTGGCGGCTCACGCGTTGCCACCGGAATACAAGGATCGCGCTGACGATTACATCGATCACATCTGCACCGAAATGCTTCCAGCGCTGGCCGCCGAAGGCCTGGTGGATGCGGTGGATGCGTTCTGCGAATACCTGGCGTTCTCCCCGGAGCAAGTCGAGCGGGTGTTCATCGTCGCGCAAAAACTCGGCCTGCCGGTGAAGTTGCACGCCGAACAACTGTCGTCGCTGCACGGCTCCAGCCTGGCTGCGCGTTATCACGCATTGTCTGCCGATCATCTGGAGTTCATGGACGAAGCCGACGCCATCGCCATGGCCGAATCCGACACCGTCGCGGTGTTGTTGCCGGGTGCGTTCTACTTCCTGCGTGAAACCCAGTTGCCGCCGATGGAAGCCCTGCGCAAGCACAAGGTGAAAATCGCCATCGCCAGCGACCTCAACCCCGGCACTTCGCCGGCGCTGTCGTTGCGCCTGATGCTGAACATGGCCTGCACCTGTTTCCGCATGACCCCGGAAGAAGCCCTGGCCGGCGCCACGATTCATGCGGCGCAAGCCTTGGGCATGGCCGATACCCACGGTTCGCTGGAAGTCGGCAAGGTGGCGGATTTCGTCGCCTGGCACATCGACCGGCCGGCGGATCTGGCGTACTGGCTCGGTGGTGAACTGGACAAACGCGTCGTGCGTCACGGCGTTGAATCAAGTCTGTAGGAGAACGGTTGTGGATAAGGTTCTGAACTTCAAACAAGGTCGTGTGCCGCTGCTGATCAGCATGCCCCACGCGGGTGTGCGCCTGACCCCGGTGGTCGAGGCCGGATTGATCCCGGACGCGAAAAGCCTGCCGGACACCGACTGGCATATTCCGCAGCTCTACGACTTCGCCGCCGAACTGGGCGCCAGCACGCTGGCGGCCGAGTACTCGCGGTTCGTCATCGACTTGAACCGGCCGTCCGACGACAAACCGTTGTACGCGGGCGCCACCACCGGGCTGTACCCGGCGACGCTGTTCGATGGCATTCCGTTGTTCAAGGAGGGCAAGGAACCGTCGAAAGAAGAACGTGCGACGTACCTGGAGCAGATCTGGACGCCGTACCACCGCACCTTGCAGGAAGAGCTGGCGCGGCTGAAGGCCGAGTTCGGTTACGTACTGTTGTTCGATGCGCACTCGATCCGTTCGGTGATCCCGCACCTGTTCGACGGCAAGCTGCCGGACTTCAACCTCGGCACTTTCAACGGCGCCAGCTGCGATCCACAATTGGCCACGCAACTGGAAGCGATCTGCGCACGCCACGGCGATTACAGCCATGTGCTGAACGGACGCTTCAAGGGCGGCCACATCACCCGTCACTACGGCAACCCGGCCGAGAACATCCACGCCGTGCAACTGGAACTGGGCCAGTGCACCTATATGGAAGAGTTCGAACCGTTCCGCTACCGCGCCGACCTGGCGGAGCCGACGCGGGTGGTGCTCAAGGAGTTGCTGCAAGGGCTGCTCGCCTGGGGCGAAAAGCACTACAACTGAGTCTGTTTTGGAGAGCGCCTGTCGCCACCGTGCAAATCCCGGTCGCCACAGGTCGCTTTTCCGTCTCGTCTGCTGCGTAATGTTTCGGCCACGGTGCAAGAAGACACCGATCCGAACAATAACCCGCTGCCGCACGAGACGATCCCACATGAAAAAACTGTTCACTCGTTGTGCGTTAATCCTCACCGGCAGTGCGCTGCTCAGCGCCGGCGCCATGGCCAATGACGACGCTTCCTGCAAGGCCGTGCGCATGGGCGTGGTCAACTGGACCGACGTGATCGCCACCAGCGGCATGGCCGACGTATTGCTCAATGGTCTCGGCTACGAAAGCAAACAGACCAGCGCCGTGCAGCAAATCATCTTTGCCGGCATCCGCGACAAGCGTCTGGATATCTTCCTCGGCTACTGGAAACCGGCGATGGACAAGAACATCGCGCCGTTCCTCGCTGCCAATCAAGTCAAAGTGATGGACAAGCCAAGCCTGGCGGATGCTCAGGCGACCCTCGCGGTGCCGGACTACGTTGCGGCGGCGGGGCTGAAAACCTTTGGTGACATCGCGAAGTTCAAGGACCAGCTCGGCGCCAAGATCTACGGCATCGAGCCCGGCAGCGGCGCCAACACCACGATCAAGACCATGATCGAAACCAACCATTTCGGTCTGAAGGATTTCAAGATCATCGAATCCGGTGAGGCCGGCATGCTTGCCGCCGTGCAGCGGGCGGTGAACCGCAAGGAATTCGTGGTGTTCGTCGGCTGGACCCCGCACCCGATGAACATCAACATGAAAATCACCTACCTGACCGGCAGCGACGATGTCTACGGCCCGAACGAAGGCGCCGCCACCGTTTCCACCGTCACCGCGCCGGACTATGCCGAGCGCTGCCCCAACGTCCATCGACTGCTGGAAAACCTGACCTTCACCGCCGCTCAGGAAAGCCAGTTGATGGTGCCGATCATGGAGCGCAAGACACCCCAGGAAGTGGCAAAGAACTGGCTGCGTGAGCACCCGGAAGATTTGCAGCGCTGGCTGGCGGGTGTCAGCAGTTTCGACGGCAAGGATGGCGTGGCCACGGTTCAGGCCAGTCTGAAAAACTGATGGGTACTTATCCACTGTCGCCGGCGATGGCGGCGTTTGTCGCCAGGACCGAAAGCTTCGCCAGCGATGACAGCAGCCTTGCTGGATTGCGCCGGGGCTATGACGAGATGTGCCGGGCGTTCACTCCACCGCGACCGGCAGGGCTTGAGGTAGAGGACTTTCGATTGGGCGCGGTGCCGGTCCGCGCCTATCGCCCACCCGTGGCGTTACCGCCCTGTGTGGTGTACCTGCACGGCGGTGGCTGGGTGGTCGGAGGGCTGGATTCCCACGACTTCATCTGCTGCGAACTGGCCGTGGCGCTCGGGGCGATGGTGGTGGCGGTGGATTACCGGCTGGCGCCGGAGCATCCGTTTCCCGCCGGGTTCGACGATTGCCTGAGTGTCTGGCGTGCCCTGCGCGACGGATCGTTCGGCTTCGACCGCGAGCGGATGCTGGTGGCCGGCGACAGCGCCGGTGGCAATCTCGCCGCCGCGTTGTGCCTGGCCTTGCGCGATACCGGCGAGCCTCTGCCCGGCGCTCAGGTGCTGATCTATCCCGGACTGGGCGGCGACGAACATCTGCCGTCACGTAGCGAATGCGCCGATGCGCCACTACTGACCAGCAGCGATGTCGACTGTTATCACGCGTTGTACCTGCGTGGCTCGACGCAACCGAATGCCTGGGCCATGCCGTTGCTCGCCGATGACGTCAGCCGATTGCCCCCGGCCTGGATCGCCGTGGCGCAGTTCGATCCGTTGCGCGACGACGGGGTGCGCTACGCCGAACGACTCGCCGCCGCCGGGGGCGAGGCCGCGTTGTATTACGGTGAAGGGCTGGTGCATGGCTGTCTGCGGGCGCGGCATCAGGTCGCCGAAGTCGATCGTCTCTACGAAAGCCTGCTGGGGTTCATGGCTGACAAATTGTGACAGTGCACGGGCATGCTCATTGACGTAAATCGGGTTTATGATGCCGGACGGCAGAATAATAGAAGTCCCCCCAGGGATGACCTCGACCCCTTACGGAGCACGCAATGCAGACATTGTTTCCGCAGATCAAACCTCACGCACGGCACGATCTGGCCGTCGACGACACCCATACGCTGTACGTCGACGAAAGCGGTTCACCGGAAGGTTTGCCGGTGGTGTTCATCCACGGTGGTCCCGGTGCCGGGTGCGATGCCCAGAGCCGTCGCTACTTCGATCCTAACCTGTATCGCATTGTCACCTTCGACCAGCGCGGTTGCGGTCGCTCCACCCCGCACGCCAGCCTGGAAAACAACACCACCTGGGATCTGGTCGAAGACCTCGAGCGCATTCGCAAACACTTGGGCATCGAGAAATGGGTGCTGTTCGGCGGTTCCTGGGGTTCGACCCTGGCGCTGGCTTATGCGCAGACCCACCCGGAGCGCGTCCATGGTCTGATCCTGCGTGGGATCTTTCTTTGCCGCCCGCAGGAAATCGAATGGTTCTACCAGGCCGGTGCCAGCCGTCTGTTCCCCGATTACTGGCAGGACTACATCGCGCCGATCCCGCTGGACGAGCGTGATGACCTGCTCAGCGCGTTCCACAAACGCCTGACCGGCAACGACCAGATCGCCCAGATGCACGCGGCCAAAGCCTGGTCGACCTGGGAAGGGCGCACCGCGACCCTGCGGCCGAACCCGCTGGTGGTCGACCGTTTCTCCGAGCCGCAGCGCGCCTTGTCGATTGCGCGGATCGAATGCCACTACTTCACCAACAACGCTTTCCTTGAGCCGAACCAGTTGATTCGCGACATGGGCAAGATCGCCCACCTGCCGGGTGTGATCATCCACGGCCGCTACGACGTGATCTGCCCGCTCGACAATGCCTGGGAACTGCATCAGGCCTGGCCGAACAGCGAGCTGCAGGTGATCCGCGACGCCGGTCACGCCGCGTCCGAACCGGGCATCACCGATGCGTTGGTGCGTGCTGCCAGCAACATGGCCCGGCGCCTGCTCGACCTGCCGCCCGAAGAAGCATGAAGGGTCTTTTGCAGCGCGTGAAAGGCGCGCGGGTCGAAGTGGCGGGTGAGGTGGTCGGCAGCGTCGATCAGGGATTGCTGGTGCTGGTGGCGGTCGAACCCGACGACACGCAGGCCAGCGCCGACAAACTTCTGCATAAGCTGCTTAACTATCGAGTATTCAGTGACGCCGAAGGCAAGATGAATCTGTCTTTGGCGGATGTGGGCGGCGGGTTGCTGCTGGTCTCTCAGTTCACCCTGGCTGCCGACACCAAAAGCGGGTTGCGCCCGAGTTTCTCGACCGCTGCCCCTCCGGCTCTGGGCGAGGAATTGTTCGACTATCTATTAAGCAAAGCGAAACAGATGCATGGCACTGTGGCATCAGGTAGATTCGGCGCGGATATGCAGGTGCACCTGGTCAACGATGGCCCGGTAACCTTCCTGTTACAGACATGAAAGTGCTTGAAACAACTTTTTAAGGGCTTTTCGGCTGAAAACAGGGAATTTTCGCGATAAATACTTTGTTACCCCTGATGCGTTGTCACGCGGGCTACTAGATAATCGCGCGCTACGGGGATCAGCGTTCGTTGGTCCATTTTGACTTAGGTAGAGACTTGTCCGGATCCGATTGGGGAATCATTTTGACCCAGCGGAGTCGGAACAATGCTCGCCAACTTGGCAAGGGTGCCCTGCAAGGCCGGTATTTTTGTACCGAAAACCTCACAGGCACTTCATCTGGCCGTTGGTTTATTGATCTGTTTTCGGCGAGGGTTGCTCGTGATTGTTAGTCCCTGTAATGCAGCAAAATTGTCTGCCAAACGCTTGCGCAGCGCTCTGGTAGCGGGCTCGGCACTGCTGTGCCTGCTCAGCGCCGGCCAGCTTTGGGCATTCAATCTTGACGATGTGTCGGCCAAGGCCAAAGAGCTGGCCGGGCAGAAATTCGAAGCCCCGCGCAGCAACCTGCCGAACGAATTCCGTGACATGAAATTCGCGGACTACCAGAAGATTCGTTTCCGCACCGAAAAAGCCGAATGGGCCGACCAGAAGACCCCGTTCAAGCTGTCCTTCTATCATCAGGGCATGCACTTCGATACGCCGGTGAAAATCAACGAAATCACCGCGAACACCGTCGAAGAGATCAAATACGATCCGAGCCGTTTCGATTTCGGCGATCTGCAGTTCGATCCAAAGGCCACCGAACAACTGGGCTATGCCGGTTTCCGTGTGCTGTACCCGATCAACAAGGCTGACAAGCAAGACGAAATCATGACCATGCTGGGCGCGAGCTACTTCCGCGTCGTCGGCAAGGGTCACACCTACGGTCTGTCGGCCCGTGGCCTGGCGATCGATACCGCTCTGCCGTCCGGCGAAGAATTCCCGCGTTTTCGCGAGTTCTGGATTCAGCAGCCGAAGCCGGGTGACAAGCACCTGGTGATCTTCGCCCTGCTCGATTCGCCGCGCGCCACCGGCGCCTACCGTCTGATCCTGCGTCCTGGCAGCGACACCATCGTCGACGTCAAAGGCCAGATGTACCTGCGTGACAAGGTTGGCAAGCTCGGCGTCGCGCCGCTGACCAGCATGTTCCTGTTCGGCGCCAACCAGCCGTCGAAAGTGCTCAACTACCGTCGTGAATTGCACGACTCCAGCGGTCTGTCGATCCATGCCGGCAACGGCGAGTGGATCTGGCGCCCGTTGAACAACCCTAAACATTTGGCTGTCAGCCAGTTCAGCGTCGAAAACCCGCGTGGTTTCGGTCTGCTGCAACGTGGCCGTGACTTCAGCCACTACGAAGACCTCGACGACCGCTACGACAAGCGTCCAAGCGCCTGGATCGAGCCGAAGGGCGACTGGGGCAAAGGCACCGTCGATCTGGTCGAGATCCCGACCGCCGACGAAACCAACGACAACATCGTTGCGTTCTGGAACCCGGAAAAACTGCCGGAGCCAGGCCAGCCGCTGGACTTCGCCTACCGCATGCACTGGACCATGGACGAAGCGGCGATTCACGCGCCGGACAGTGCCTGGGTCAAGCAGACCCTGCGTTCGACCGGTGACGTCAAGCAATCGAACCTGATCCGTCAGCCGGATGGCAGCGTGGCCTATCTGGTCGACTTCGAAGGCCCGTCGCTGTCGGCCCTGGCCCCGGATGCGGACGTTCGCAGCCAGGTCAGCGTCGGCGACAACGCCGAACTGGTCGAGAACAGCGTGCGCTACAACCCTGAAACCAAGGGCTGGCGCCTGACCCTGCGGATGAAGATCAAGGACGCGAGCAAGTCGACCGAGATGCGTGCCGCACTGGTGCAGAACATCGTCCCGGCCGATCTGGCCAAGACCTCGCTGCCGGCTTCCAACTCCTCGGTTGCCAAGGCCGACAAGGTCGCCGCCAAGCAACAGGAGAAAGCCGACAAGGAAGCCAAGGCCGCCGAAGCCAAACAGGCCGACGCCAAGCCAGCGACAGACGCCAAGGACAAGGCCAACAAAGACGCCAAGCAGCCAGCCGCTGCGGACGCGGCCCCAGCCACACCGGAATCGGCACCGACTGAAGAAGTCCTGACCGAGACCTGGAGCTATCAGTTGCCTGCCGATGAGTAACTCTCAAGTACAGCCAGAGACTCTGTCCGAGTACCTGGCGCATCTGCCGATGACCGACGAGCAGCGCGCGGAACTCGCGGGCTGCCAGTCCTTCAGCGAATTGCATGAACGCCTGTCGTCCTCGACGTTCGACGCGCCGACCGAAGCCGCCCAGGCTTCGGTGGGCAAGCGCCTGACCCTCAGCACCGCCGAAGAGCTGGAAGACGCGGAAATGCTGGGCGTGGACGCCAGCGGTCGAGTCCGTCTCAAGGCCACGCCACCGATTCGTCGGACCAAGGTCGTGCCGGAGCCGTGGCGCACCAATATCCTGGTGCGTGGCTGGCGCCGCCTGACCGGCCGGACCAATCCGCCGCAACCGCCGAAAGACGAAAACGTGCTGCCGGCCGCCCGCTGGCGCACCGTCGGTTCGATCCGTCGCTACATCTTGCTGATCTTGATGCTCGGCCAGACCATCGTCGCCGGCTGGTACATGAAAGGCATCATGCCGTACCAGGGCTGGTCGTTCGTCGATCTGGAAGAAGTCCTGCATCAACCGCTGCTGCAAACCGCCACGCAAGTGCTGCCGTATGCGCTGCAGACCAGCATCCTGATCATGTTCGGGATTCTGTTCTGCTGGGTATCGGCCGGTTTCTGGACCGCGCTGATGGGCTTCCTCGAGTTGCTCACCGGTCACGATAAATACCGGATCTCCGGTAAAAGCGCTGGCAACGAGCCGATTCCGAAAGATGCGCGCACCGCACTGGTGATGCCGATCTGCAACGAAGACGTGCCTCGGGTATTCGCCGGTCTGCGTGCGACGTTCGAGTCGGTGGCGGCCACGGGTGACCTGGATCGCTTCGACTTCTTCGTGCTCAGTGACAGTAACGACACCGATATCTGCGTTGCCGAACAGCAGGCCTGGCTGGACGTCTGCCGTGAAGCCAAGGGCTTCGGCAAGATCTTCTATCGCCGTCGTCGCCGTCGCGTCAAACGCAAGAGCGGCAACCTCGACGACTTCTGCCGTCGCTGGGGCGGTGACTACAAGTACATGGTCGTGCTCGACGCCGACTCGGTGATGAGCGGCGAGTGCCTGACCAGTCTGGTGCGCCTGATGGAGGCCACTCCGGACGCCGGTATCATCCAGACCGCGCCGCGTGCTTCGGGCATGGACACGCTGTATGCACGCATGCAGCAGTTCGCCACTCGCGTTTACGGTCCGCTGTTCACCGCCGGCCTGCACTTCTGGCAGCTGGGTGAATCCCACTACTGGGGTCACAACGCGATCATCCGCATGAAGCCGTTCATCGACCACTGCGCCCTGGCGCCGTTGCCGGGCAAAGGTGCGTTCTCCGGTGCGATCCTCTCTCACGACTTCGTTGAAGCAGCGCTGATGCGCCGTGCCGGCTGGGGCGTGTGGATTGCCTACGATCTGCCGGGCAGCTACGAAGAACTGCCGCCGAACCTGCTCGACGAGCTCAAGCGTGACCGTCGCTGGTGCCACGGCAACCTGATGAACTTCCGCCTGTTCCTGGTAAAAGGCATGCACCCGGTGCACCGTGCGGTGTTCCTGACCGGTGTGATGTCTTACCTGTCGGCGCCGTTGTGGTTCTTCTTCCTGGTGCTGTCCACCGCGCTGCTGGCGGTCAACACGCTGATGGAACCGCAGTATTTCATGGAGCCACGCCAGCTCTATCCGCTGTGGCCGCAATGGCATCCGGATAAAGCGGTAGCGCTGTTCTCGACCACTATCGTGCTGCTTTTCCTGCCGAAGCTGTTGAGCATCATCCTGATCTGGGCCAAGGGTGCGAAAGAGTTCGGCGGCAAGTTCAAGGTGACCCTGTCGATGCTGCTGGAGATGCTGTTCTCCATGCTGCTGGCGCCGGTGCGGATGATTTTCCACACCCGTTTCGTCCTCGCCGCGTTCCTCGGCTGGGCCGCGACCTGGAACTCGCCACAGCGTGACGACGACTCCACGCCATGGAGCGAAGCGGTCAAGCGCCACGGCCCGCAGACTCTGCTGGGCTTCTTCTGGGCGCTGCTGGTGATCTGGCTGAACCCGAGCTTCCTGTGGTGGCTGGTGCCGATCGTCGGTTCGCTGATGCTGTCGATTCCGGTGTCGGTGATTTCCAGCCGCGTGGGTCTGGGCCTGAAGTCCCGTGACGAGAGCCTGTTCCTCATTCCTGAGGAATACAATCCGCCACAGGCGCTGCTGGCCACTGATCAGTACACCCACGAAAACCGCTGGCATGCGCTGAACGACGGCTTCGTCCGCGCCGTGGTCGACCCGCAGCAGAACGCCCTGGCGTGCTCGCTGGCGACCTCGCGTCACGGTGAGGCCGAGCCGATCGAGTGGCTGCGTCAGGAGCGTGTGCGTCACGCGATCAAGGTCGGCCCGGCCGGGCTGAACAACCATGATCGCCTGCAACTGCTGAGCGACCCGGTCGCCCTGGCCCGTCTGCACGAGCAGGTGTGGGCCGAAGGTCACGCCGAGTGGCTGGACGCCTGGCGGGCCTCGGTGAAAGCCGACCCCCATGCGCCGTTGCTGCCGCTCAAGCCTGTGAGCTTACAGGCGCAACCGGCCTGATGAAGAACCCCGCGAAAGCGGGGTTTTTTTTGTTCTCGATAAAGGAGCCCCTCGGCCCGGCCCTTGATTGTTAAACAAATCGTCCATTAAACCTTGTGCAAAAAATCGAGTGCGTTAGCATCCGTCCCCGAATTGGCGCACCCGGACAATCTTGTCCACCTCTGTCGGTTTTCGCGCCGCAAACGCAATGGTTTTGGGGACTTGAAGATGAAGAAGTATCTGTCGATGCTGCTGGTCGGCGTCACGGCACTGGTTGCAGTCAATGCGGCGCAGGCCGGCGCAATCGATGACGCGGTCAAGCGCGGCACCTTGAAAGTCGGCATGGACCCGACCTACATGCCGTTCGAGATGACCAACAAGCGCGGCGAGATCATCGGTTTCGAAGTCGACATCCTCAAAGCCATGTCCAAGGCCATGGGCGTCAAGCTGGAGCTGGTTTCGACCGGTTACGACGGCATCATCCCGGCGCTGATGACCGACAAGTTCGACATGATCGGCAGCGGCATGACCCTGACCCAGGAGCGCAACCTGCGCCTGAACTTCAGCGAACCGTTCATCGTGGTCGGCCAGACCCTGCTGATCCGCAAGGAACTGGAAGGCACCATCAAGTCCTATAAAGACCTGAACACCGCCGACTACCGCATCACCTCCAAGCTCGGTACCACCGGTGAAATGGTCGCCAAGAAGTTGATCGCCAAGGCCAAGTACCACGGCTACGACAACGAGCAGGAAGCCGTGCTCGACGTGGTCAACGGCAAGGCCGACGCCTTCATCTACGATGCGCCGTACAACGTGGTCGCGGTGAACAAGGTCGGCGCCGGCAAACTGGTGTTCCTCGACAAGCCGTTCACCTACGAGCCGCTGGCCTTCGGCCTGAAGAAGGGTGACTACGACAGCATCAACTTCATCAACAACTTCCTGCACCAGATCCACGAAGACGGCACCTACGATCGCATCCATGACAAGTGGTTCAAGAGCACCGAGTGGCTCAAGGACATGGAATAACACCCGCTCGCCGATCGTTCCCACGTCGAGGCGTCGAACCGTCCGCGTGGGAATGCCGCCCGGGACGCTCCGCGTCCCTTCGCAAGCGTGACGCAGAGCGTCACAGGATGCATTCCCACGCAGAGCGTGGGAACGAGCGAATCAGAGAAACATTCAATGAAACAGAAAAAAGCCCAATGGCCCTGGCACGTGCTGACCGTGCTGGTGCTGATCGGCCTGGCCGGCGCGCTGTATTACGCCACGTCGCTGATGTCCTACGAATGGCGCTGGAACCGCGTGCCGCAGTACTTCGCCTATCAGGCCGAGGAAACCCAGCGCGCCACCGACATTTCCACCGTCAGCGAACTGGTGCGCAAGGGCGGCAGCGCGCAAGTCACCCTGCGCAACGATGCCGGTGACGAGCAGCACCTGACCGTTGACGAAAACAGCCTGCAATTCGCCCAGGGCGACGATGTGGCTGAAGGCGACGTCGTGGGTGTTACCCGACATTGGGCGGCGGGTCCGCTGCTGTGGGGCCTGTGGACGACGCTTTGGCTGTCGGTGGTGTCCGGCGTGCTGGGGCTGCTGATCGGTCTGGCGACCGGGCTGTGCCGGCTGTCGAGCAACCCGACCCTGCGCGACCTGTCGACGATCTATGTCGAACTGGTGCGCGGCACGCCGCTGCTGGTGCAGATCTTCATTTTCTACTTCTTCATCGGCACGGTGATGAACCTGTCCCGGGAGTTCGCCGGGATCGCCGCGCTGTCGCTGTTCACCGGCGCCTACGTGGCGGAAATCATCCGTTCCGGCGTGCAGTCGATTGCCCGTGGCCAGAACGAAGCCGCCCGTTCGCTGGGTCTGAGCGCTGGCCAGTCGATGCGTCATGTGGTGCTGCCGCAAGCCTTCAAGCGCGTGCTGCCACCGCTGGCGGGGCAGTTCATCAGTCTGGTGAAAGACACCTCGCTGGTGTCGGTGATCGCCATCACCGAGCTGCTGAAAAGCGGTCGTGAAGTGATCACCACCTCGTTTTCGCCGTTCGAAATCCTGTTCTGCGTTGCCGGCCTGTACCTGTTGATCAACCTGCCGCTGTCGAAAATCGCCAGCCGGCTTGAGCGGAGGCTCGCGCAAAGTGATTGAAGTCCGCGATCTGGTAAAAGTCTTCGACACCCGTGGGCAAGTGGTCCGGGCTGTGGATAACGTCACCACTTCCGTCGCCAAGGGCGAGGTGCTGGTGGTGATCGGTCCGTCCGGCTCCGGCAAGTCGACCTTCCTGCGTTGCCTCAATGGTCTTGAGGAATTCGATTCCGGCTCGGTGAGCATCGACGGCCTGCAACTGGCCGACCCGAAAACCGACGTCAACGCCTACCGCCGCGAAGTCGGCATGGTGTTCCAGCACTTCAACCTGTTCCCGCACATGACCGTGCTGGAAAACCTGTGCCTGGCGCAGAAAGTCGTGCGCAAGCGTGGCCAGAAGGAAAGCGAGGCCAAGGCCCTGGCGTTGCTGGAGAAGGTCGGGATTGCTCAGAAGGCCCGCGAATACCCTTCGCGCCTGTCCGGCGGTCAGCAGCAGCGCGTAGCGATTGCCCGGGCACTGGCGATGGACCCCAAGGTCATGCTGTTCGATGAGCCGACCTCGGCCCTCGACCCGGAGATGGTCGGTGAAGTGCTGGATGTGATGAAAAACCTGGCCGTGGAAGGCATGACCATGGTCTGCGTGACCCACGAAATGGGCTTTGCCCGGGAAGTGGCGGATCGGGTGCTGTTCTTCGATCACGGCAAACTGCTGGAAGACGCCTCGCCGGCGGCGTTCTTCGATGCGCCGAAGGATCCGCGGGCCCAGGCTTTCCTGCGCCAGGTTCTCTAAGCGCGGGGCAAAAAAAATCGCAGCCATTGGCTGCGATTTTTTTGTCACCGATCGTTCCCACGCTCTGGCATCCACTTACACCTTGAAGCGTCCCACCAACGTTTGCAGGTGAGTACCCAGGCGCGCCAGCTCGACGCTGGACGCTGCCGTCTCTTCACTCGCCGCCGACGTCTGGTCCGATACATCCCGCACGTTGAGCACGCTACGGTTGATCTCTTCGGCCACGGCACTCTGCTGCTCGGCCGCCGCTGCGATTTGCTGGTTCATCGCCTGAATCGCCGACACGGTGCGCGTGATGTTTTCCAGCGAGCCACCGGCACGACGGGTCAGTTCCACGCTGCTCTGGGTCAGCGTGCGGCTGTTGTCCATGATCGTCGCCACTTGCTGGGTGCCGTTCTGCAGGCCGACGATCAGCTCTTCGATTTCTTCGGTGGACTTCTGGGTGCGTTGCGCGAGGCTGCGCACTTCGTCAGCAACCACCGCGAAACCACGTCCGGCTTCACCGGCGCGGGCCGCTTCGATGGCAGCGTTGAGGGCCAGCAGGTTGGTTTGCTGGGCCACGGACTTGATCACGTCGAGGACGCTGCCGATCTTGTCGCTTTCGCGCTTGAGTTCGCCCATGGCTTCGGTGGAGTGGCCGACTTCAGTGGCCAGGCGTTCGATCTGGGCGATGGCTTCGCCAACCACTTTGTCGCCTTCGCGGGCCTGTTGGTCAGCGGCGACGGCCGCTTCTGAGGCTTCCTCGGCGTTGCGCGCGACTTCCTGCACGGTGGCAGCCATTTCGTTCATGGCGGTGGCGACCTGATCGGTCTCGACTTTCTGATTGTTCACGCCGGCACTGGTCTGCTCGGTCACGGCCGACAGTTCTTCGGCGGCGCTGGCGATCTGAGTGACGCCGTCACTGATCCCGCCGATCAAGTCGCGCAGGCCCTGAGTCATGCTCTGCATCGAACGCTGCAACTGGCCGAGTTCGTCGCGGCGCTGGGAGATCAGGTTGTGGGTCAGGTCGCCAGCGGCCACGCGCTCGGCGACTTTCAGGGTCTGCTCCAGCGGGATGATGATCTGCCGGGTGATCGCCCAGGCGGCGAGCAGGCCGAAGGCCACGGCCAGCAAGGTGGCGATCAGCAACTGGTTCTTGGCGCTGGCGGCATCGGTGTCACGCACGATGGTCTGGGAGTCGGTGAGCTTCTTGCTGATGTCCATCAACAGGTCGCCCTGGGCCGACATGCGGGCCAGCGCCTTGGCGCTGGCAACCTGCGAATCACGGAACTGGCTGACGGCAGCGCGATAGGCTTTCAGCGACTCGGTAGCCTGTTGCAGGTTGGCGATGTGCTGTTCCGGCAGTTTGGCCGGCAGGGTCTCGAGGTTTTTCAGGGCGTTGTCGATGGCGTCGAGGGCCGGTTGTTCGGCTTCGGCCTTGGCGCTGTAGGTGTAGCCGCGGACCTGGAAGCGGGCCTGCTGGATCAGCTTGCTGAGGTCGATCACCGCGTTGAACTGGGCAACGCTGTCGCCTTGCAGCATGGATTTCTCGACTTCGGCAACCTTGGCCACGGCATTGTCGGCGGTGGCGCCGAGTTTGCTGCGGGCGTCTTCGCGCAGGGCGGTGGCCTGGGTCATGTCGGCGAAGGCGCGTTTGTATTCGGCAACGGCGGCCAGTTGCTGATCGACCATCGCCGCGTCGGCTGACTGTTCGATCAGGCTGCGAGCGGTTTGCAGGCCGCTGTCGAGTTTGCCGAGCAGGTCGTTGACTGTGCCCGGGCCTTGTTCGCCACGACGCATTTCGTAGTCCAGACGCGCCAGGCGCAGGTCCTTGGTCAGCTCGTTGAGGCTCGAGATGAAACCGAGTTTGTCACCGCGGCTAATGATGCCGCTCATGCCGGTCCAACCGGTGAAGGTGATCAACAGGGTCAGCAGCAGCACCAGGCCGAAACCGATGCCCAGCTTGCGTTTGACGCTGACGTTTCCAAGATTCTCGGCTAACCAACGGTACATGCGACGACTCCCCTCGGACCACTAATTGGACTTATGGAGACTGTATCGGCTGGATGATGGCAATCTGTAACGCAATTTGTCTGGCGCCGAATGGCGCCAGAGCGGTTCAGAACAGGCGGGCGAGCAGGGCAGTGACGGCGGTTTCGACGCGCAGGATGCGATCGCCGAGTTGCACCGGTTGCAGGCCGGATTTGCCCAGCAGGTCGATCTCGTAGGGAATCCAGCCACCCTCGGGGCCGATGGCCAGGGTCACCGGTTCGCTCAGGGCGCGCGGGCAGGGCGGGAAGTTGCCCGGATGGCCGACCAGGCCGAGGGTGCCGTCGGTGATGGCCGGCAGACGATCTTCGACAAACGGCTTGAAGCGCTTCTCGATGATGATTTCCGGCAGCACGGTATCGCGGGCCTGTTCGAGGCCGAGGATCAAATTCTCGCGAATCGCTTCCGGCTCCAGAAACGGCGTTTGCCAGAAGCTCTTCTCGACGCGATAGCTGTTGACCAGAATCACCTTCGACACACCCATGGTCGCCACGGTCTGGAACACCCGACGCAGCATCTTCGGGCGTGGCAGGGCGAGTACCAGGGTCAGCGGCAGCTTGGCCGGCGGTGGCTGATCGAGGGTGACCCGCAGTTCGGCTTCGCCCGCTTCCAGGCGCAGCAGCTCGGCCGAGCCCATCAACCCGTTGATGCGCCCGACCCGCAGGCTGTCGCCGACTTCCGAGCGGTGGACTTCCTGCATGTGGGTCAGGCGCCGATCACGCAGCACGACGCGGTCGGCCGCAATGAAATCGGCCTCTTCGAGCAGCAGCAGGTTCATGGCTGCGTCGCTGGCGGCTGGTCGTTGTGATCGTCGGCGGTTTCTTCCGGGCGCTCGCGCTTGCTGACCAGGCTGCCGAACAGGATGCCGACTTCGAACAGCATCCACATCGGCACGGCCAGCAGGGTCTGGGAGAAGATGTCCGGCGGAGTCAGGATCATGCCGACCACGAAGCAGCCGATGATCACGTACGGGCGGATCTTCTTCAGGTATTTGACGTCGACCACGCCGATCCACACCAGCAGCACCACGGCCACCGGGATTTCGAACGCCACGCCGAAGGCAAAGAACAGCGTCATGACGAAATCGAGGTAACTGGTGATGTCGGTCATCATTTCCACGCCGGCCGGGGTGGCCGAGGCGAAGAACTTGAAGATCAGCGGGAACACGAAGTAATAGGCGAATGCCATACCGGTGTAGAACAGCAGGATGCTGGAGATCAGCAATGGCACTGCGACACGCTTCTCGTGCTTGTACAGGCCCGGCGCGATGAAGCCCCAGATCTGATGCAGGATCACCGGGATCGCGAGGAACAGCGACACCATCATCGTCAGCTTCAGCGGCGTCAGGAACGGCGACGACACGTCGGTGGCGATCATCGTCGCGCCGGCCGGCAAGTAACTGCGCAGCGGCGTCGAGACGAAGGTGTAGATCTGCTGGGTGAAGGCGAACAGCCCGGCGAAGATGATGAAGATCGCCGCGACGCAGCGCAGCAGGCGGGTGCGCAACTCGGTGAGGTGCGAAACCAGCGGCATGTGCTGGTCGTTTTCGGGGAGATCGCTCATGGGGCTCGCGGCGGCAAAGTGGTGTCTTGGGGCGCAGGTGTGGCTGGCGCGGCGGCTGGAGCAACGTGTTCGATCGGTTTCATGACCGGGGCAGCTTCAGCGGCGGCGGCAGAAACGTGTTCGACGCTCGCCGGTTGCTCCGCAACGGGAGCCGCAGGCGTCTGCTCTGCCACTGGCTGCACGGGCGTCGGCTCCTGCTGAACCGGCGGCGTGAAAATCTTCCGCGCCTCCTGCTCCAGCGACAGAATGTGTTCGTTGTGCAGTTGCCGACGGATTTCGTCGGCACCGATTTCACGTTCAACTTCCTGTTTGATCGCGTTGAAGCTGCGCTTCAGCCGCCCGACCCACAGGCCCGCGGTGCGCGCAGCGCCCGGCAAACGCTCGGGGCCCAGCACCAGCAGGGCAACGAGGCCGACGAGCAGCAGTTCAGAGAAGCTGATACCAAACATTAGTCAGTGCTCACACGTCTTTGCGGATCGGCTCTTCGACTTTCTGCGCCTGCACGTCGATGGTGTGCGGCGGGTTGGCCTGAGCGGTGGCTTGCGGCTGAACCGGTGGCACCGGTTGCGCAGGCGTGACGGTCGGATCGGCCGGTTTTTCGTCGTCGTTCATGGCTTTGCGAAAGCCCTTGATCGACTCGCCGACGTCGGTGCCGAGGTTTTTCAGTTTCTTGGTGCCGAACACCAGCACCACGACAACCAGAATGACGATCCAGTGTTTCCAGTCAAAAATGCCCATGTTGCTGTTCCTCTCTAATAGTTGTTCAGGCGGACGGACGCGAGGCTTTCTCGACGTGTCCGGACAGACCGAAGCGACGATCCAGCTCGTCGAGTACAGCCTGCGGATGCTGCCCCAGTTGGGCGAGCATGACCATGCTGTGAAACCACAGGTCGGCGGTCTCGTAGATCACGTCGCTGCAGTCGCCACTGACGGCGGCGTCTTTGGCGGCAATGATCGTTTCGACCGACTCTTCGCCGACCTTTTCCAGAATCTTGTTCAAGCCCTTGTGATACAGACTGGCCACATACGAGCTGTCGGCAGCAGCGCCCTTGCGCTCTTCAAGCACCTGAGCGAGGCGGGTCAGGGTGTCACTCATGTTTGTGTCCTGCGGAATAAATAGCGTGCGGGTCTTTCAGGACCGGGTCGACCGTTTTCCAGTCGCCGTTTTCGAAGACGCGGTAGAAGCAGCTCTGACGGCCGGTATGGCAAGCGATGTCGCCAATCTGTTCGACCATCAGGATGATCACGTCGGCGTCGCAGTCCAGACGCATTTCATGCAGGGTCTGCACATGGCCGGACTCTTCGCCCTTGCGCCACAGCTTGCCACGGGAACGTGACCAGTAGATTGCACGGTTTTCCGCGGCGGTCAGCTCCAGGGCTTCGCGGTTCATCCAGGCCATCATCAGCACGCGTCCGGTCTTGTGATCCTGGGCAATCGCCGGCACCAGGCCATCGGCGTCCCACTTGATCTCGTCCAGCCAGTTTTTCATCTTCGACTCCGACAGCGAACCCACACTTCAATAGTCGGGTTCAGGCGTTGAAACAGTGTGCCAGCCGATCACGGAACTGGCTATCGGCGAACGACCAGATACAAGCCGACTGCCACCATGATTCCGGCGGGCCAATGCCCCAGTTCGTGCAGCGGGCCCCCGGCGGCGAGGATCGTGCCGCCTGCCAGATGAGCACTGCCGAGCAGGCGCAGGAACCAGTCGTCCTTGCGTTTGTGCCACGGTGGCGGCGGGTCGTTGGCGTGGGGCTGGGACATGCGTTCGAGCAGGTCACGGGCCATGTTGGCCAGGTGCGGTAGCTGTTCGAACTGGCTCTGGACGTTGCCGATCAAGGCTTTCGGGCTGACGCGCTCGCGCATCCAGCGTTCGAGGAACGGCTGCGCGGTGTTCCACAGATCCAGGTCCGGGTACAGTTGGCGGCCCAGACCTTCGATGTTCAGCAAGGTCTTTTGCAGCAATACGAGCTGTGGCTGCACTTCCATGTTGAAGCGGCGTGCGGTCTGGAACAGGCGCATCAGCACCTGGCCAAATGAAATATCTTTTAACGGTTTTTCGAAGATTGGCTCGCACACGGTACGGATCGCCGCTTCGAATTCGTTGAGCTTGGTTTCCGCCGGCACCCAGCCCGAATCGATGTGCAATTGCGCCACGCGGCGGTAGTCGCGCTTGAAGAAGGCGAACAGGTTGCGCGCCAGATAATCCTGGTCTTCCGGGGTCAGGCTGCCGACGATGCCGCAGTCGATCGCAATGTACTGCGGGCTCCACGGGTTGACGGTGCTGACGAAGATGTTGCCCGGGTGCATGTCAGCGTGGAAGAAACTGTCGCGGAACACCTGGGTGAAGAAGATCTCCACGCCGCGCTCGGCAAGCATTTTCATGTCGGTGCGCTGGTCGGCGAGGGTCGCCAGGTCCGTCACCTGAATCCCGTAGATACGCTCCATCACCAGCACTTTCG
Organism: Pseudomonas sp. FW215-R2; assembly: GCF_058789255.1. Taxonomy (NCBI): domain Bacteria; kingdom Pseudomonadati; phylum Pseudomonadota; class Gammaproteobacteria; order Pseudomonadales; family Pseudomonadaceae; genus Pseudomonas; species Pseudomonas sp. FW215-R2. Next base: position 325,662 of record NZ_JBYTBO010000001.1, on the reverse strand, counting down.
GCCGGCACCAGTCCCAATAGACTTGTGGCACATACAGCAGCGGCGAGCCTTCGAAGTTGCGCTTCAACTGGCTGGCGTTGGCCGCCTCGCGCAACAGGTCGAGTTCGTCGTAGATGGTTTTTTCGTAGTCGCTGACCACTTCCACCGGGTGCAGCAGACGGGCGTCGGCGGAGACCTTTTCGGCCGCGCGGGCGAGGATGAACAGCCACGCCAGATCCTGCGCGATGATCGGCTTCAGGCCCGGGCGGATCACCTTGACCACCACCTCTTCGCCGGTCTTCAACTGCGCGGCATGCACCTGCGCGACCGAGGCCGAGGCCAGCGGCTCGACGTCGAAACGGCTGAACACTTCGCTGATCTTCTTGCCCAGCTGTTCTTCGATGAGCTTGACCGACAGCTGCGAATCGAACGGCGGCACGCGGTCCTGCAACAGCATCAGCTCATCGGCGATGTCTTCCGGCAGCAGGTCGCGGCGGGTCGAGAGGATCTGCCCGAACTTGATGAAGATCGGCCCCAGGTCCTGCAAGGCCAGGCGCAGGCGTGCGCCACGGCTCAGGTCCAGCGGCTTGCGCGGGAACCAGCGCCACGGCAAGGCGTAGCGCAGCGCCAACAGGAACCACGGCAATGGCAGATCGAACAGCAGGTCATCGAGGCGGTAGCGGATCACGACGCGCTGGATGCGCAACAGACGGCGGACGGCGAGCAGCTTCATGCGTTATCGCTTGGGTCGAGGGATCGGGAAAGGCGCTCGAAGCGCGCCTCGAGACGTTCCAGATCGAGTTTGATCCGGTCCAGTTCGCTGAAACGGGCTTCGGCTTCGCGTTGCCCGACGAGGGTGCGCGATTCTTCGGCCAGGTATTCGGCGAGGTTCTGGTTGAGGCTGGCAAATCCTTGTTGATACCAGCGGGCGCGGCTGCGCAGATGACCGCCGACCAGTTGCGTGGCGACCGGTCCCAGCCAGCGCGAGAGTTCGTACTCCCAGTCCAGCTCAAGGTCCTGCAGCACGCCCGCCAGTTCCAGCAGCACGCCGCTGTCGCCGTCGAGTTCGACTTCCGGTGCGTGCAGCACCGCCGTCTTGTCCTTGCTCAGGGCCAGTTTCACCAGGCTCGAGGCCGGGGCGCGCAAAGTGCAGTCGACGCCGGTTTCCCAGTGGGACGCCAGCATCAGGCCTTCGTCGCTCGGCAGGATGAACAGTTGCAGCGCCGGGCTGCGGCAATCCACGGCAATCACCTTGCCGGTCAGATGCGCCAGTCGCGGCAGCGCCGTGCTGTCGAGACGCAGCACGCGGTTCAGGCCGAGTTCGACGCTGGCCAGCAGCCCGGTCAGCAGCATCAGGGTTTGATGCCGCGGTGCAGGGCAACGATGCCTGCGGTCATGTTGTGATAGGTCACACGGTCGAAACCGGCGTCGACCATCATCGACTTCAGGGTTTCCTGATTCGGGTGCATGCGGATCGATTCGGCCAGGTAGCGATAGCTTTCCGAGTCGTTGGTGATCAGCTTGCCCATCAGCGGCATGAAGGCGAACGAGTAGGCGTCGTAGGCCTTGGACATCAGCGCGTTGGTCGGCTTGGAGAACTCCAGCACCAGCAGGCGGCCGCCAGGCTTGAGTACGCGCAGCATGGAGCGCAGGGCGTCTTCCTTGTGCGTCACGTTGCGCAGGCCGAAGGCGATGGTCACGCAGTCGAAATGGTTGTCCGGGAACGGCAGTTTTTCAGCGTCCGCCTGGACGAATTCGACGTTGCCCGACACGCCGACATCCAGCAGGCGGTCACGACCGACCTTGAGCATGGATTCGTTGATGTCTGCGAGAACCACTTGACCGGTCGGGCCGACCAGGTGCGAGAATTTCTTGGTCAGGTCGCCCGTGCCGCCGGCGATGTCCAGCACGCGGTTGCCGGCGCGCACGCCCGACAATTCGATTGCGAAGCGCTTCCACAGACGGTGCATGCCGCCCGACAGAAGGTCGTTCATCAGGTCGTACTTGGCGGCTACGGAGTGGAACACCTCAGCGACTTTTTCCGCTTTCTGGCTTTCCGGAACGTTTTTGAAGCCGAAGTGAGTGGTGGGTTCGGCATCGCTGCCTTTGCGCTGATCAGTCATATCGCTGTCACCAAAAGAGAATGCGCGACATTCTAATCCCCAAGCCATGCTTTGTCTTGGAATGGCTAAAGGTAAGATGGGCAACCTTCGGGACGATTTGCCGCAGTGGCGGTCAAGATTCGTTGCAGGCATTCATAGCCCCATTCAAAAAGCAGGAGTCATTCAATGGCCCATATCAGTGTTGAGCGTGCCCACAGCCTGGGCAAGGAAGTTGCCCGCGAGAAAGCCGACAAGCTGGCGCAGAAACTGTCCGATCAGTATGGCCTCGAGCCGCAGTGGGCGGGTGACACCCTGAACCTCAAGCGTTCGGGCGTGAAAGGCGCGGTGCATGTGGCCGAGGATTCGATCCGGGTCGACGTGGAACTGGGCCTGATGATGTCGGCCATGAGCGGCATGATCAAAGCCGAGATCGAGAAGGCGCTGGACAAGGCGCTGGTCTGAACAGAACAGAGGGGGAGCTTCGGGCTCCTCTTTTTCTTTGTGGTGCACCTGCCTTTTATGTCAGTTGTTAGGGTGCCGTTTCTAATTTTTCTCCCTACTTTGTGCCTGAGCCCGACACACGTCCGGGCAGTTCCTCAAACCTTCTGCGCGTGAGGTGCACCATGGCCAAAGTTATTTTGAAGAAAAAAATCGACGCCTCGACTTCTGCTCTGAGCGACGTCAAATCCTATGCCCGCAAGATCTGGCTGGCAGGCCTGGGTGCCTACACCAAGGTCGGTCAGGAGGGCAGCGAGTACTTTCAGGAGTTGATCAAGGCTGGTCAAACTGTTGAAAAGAAAGGCAAAAAAGTCGTCACCGAAAAACTCGAAGCGGCCAATGCCGAGATCGACGAAGCCAAGAGCGAAGTCAGCTCTTTCAAAGGCCGCGTCGAAGTTCAGCTCGACAAGGTCGAGAAGGCGTTCGACACGCGTGTCGCCAGTGCCTTGAATCGTATCGGCATTCCGTCTAAACATGACGTTGAGGCACTCTCTGCTAAGCTCGATGAGCTGACGGCATTGCTCGAACGCGTCGCGCGTAAATCTTAAGGAGAACGGGATGGCTGGTAAAAAGAACACCGATAAAGAAGGCAGCTCGTGGATCGGGAAAGTCGAAGACTACTCCCGCAAGATCTGGCTGGCTGGTTTAGGCGTGTACTCGAAGATCGACACTGACGGCAGCAAGCTCTTCGATACATTGGTCAAAGACGGCGAGAAAGCCGAGAAGCTCACCAAGGCTGCAGTCGGCAAGACAGTCGATGCTGCCAAGGACTCTGCAAACTCGGCCAAATCGCGTATCAGCGGCGTGAAAGATCGAGCGCTGGGCACGTGGGATCAACTGGAAGGGGCTTTCGACAAGCGCCTGAACAGTGCGATTTCGCGCCTGGGTGTACCGAGCCGCAACGAGGTGAAGGATCTGCACAAGAAGGTCGATACCCTGACCAAGCAGATCGAAAAACTCACCGGTCTGAAAACTCAGCCTGTGGCGGCCAAAACCGCTGCAGCCAAACCGGCGGCAAAACCTGCTGCCAAACCATTGGCCAAGGCTGCTAAACCTGCAGCAAAACCTGCGGCCAAAACCGCAGCCGCCAAGCCCGCAGCGAAAGCCGCGGCCAAACCGGTTGCCGCCAAGGCCGCCGCGAAACCTGCTGCAAAACCAGCGGCCAAGCCAGCAGCGAAAACCGCTGCCGCCAAACCCGCTGCCAAGCCTGCCGCCAAACCGGCGGCGGCGAAAAAACCAGCAGTGAAAAAACCGGCCGCGCCGAAAGCCGCTGCGCCGAAACCGGTGACCACACCGGCAGCACTGGCAAGCACGTCGAACTCCGCCTCGGCTCCAACCCCGGCGCCTGCTCCGACTGTTGCATCGACCCCGTCGACGCCGACCAGTCAGTCCTGATTTTCAGGGCTCAAGAAAACGCCCGGCCTGTGAAGGTCGGGCGTTTTTGTTTGGGCGGTCACTCGTGATCTTCGAGGTACTGCAGCGCCATCCGCTCCGTCGCCACCTTCACCGGCGGCAACAGGTGCGGTGCCACCAGCATCATGATCTGGTACACCACCAGCCTCACTTCCCCCTCGCGATCGAGAATCCGCTGATAGTCCAGCGAGAACAGCAAGGTCATGGTGATCTGCTCCACCAGTTGCCCCAGCGCCTGGGTATCACTGACCAACTGCCCGGACGCCTTCAATCGCGCCAGCAATGACGCCAGCGTGCGCTTCAGGACGTTGAGAAAGTTGCGAATGCCCTTGGCCAGTTTCGGCAGCCGTCCGGCCAGGTTCGACAGGTCCTGGAACAGGAACCGGTACTGCGCCAGCCGCTCGACGATCAAGTGCAGGAACAACCAGTAATCCCCCGGCGCCAGTTCTACATCCGCGGGCGGGTCGAGCAGCGGCGCCAGTTCGTTCTGGAAGCGCTCGAACAACCCGAGAATCAGCGGCTCCTTGCCGTGAAAGTGGTAGTAGAGGTTGCCGGGGCTGATCCCCATTTCATTGGCAACCTCCATGGTGGAGACGTTCGGCTCGCCCTTTTCGTTGAACAACTGCAGGGCACATTCGAGGATCCGTTCGCTTGTTTTCATCCAGTCTTCTTAAAGGGCGGTTGGGGCCGGTCAGCGCACACGCACGTAAGTGCCGGGCGCCGCCTCCATCGGTGGATAGTTCGCGTTGCCAAGGGCCATCTGGGTTTCGCGCAGGGTGCCGGAGCGCTGCTGAACCCATTCCAGCCACTGCGGCCACCAGCTGCCGTCGACTTTTTTCGCGTCGTAGTACCAGGCACGCGGGTCGCTGCTCATCTTGCCGTTTTCGACGAAGTTGGCCTTGGGGTTGCTCGGCGGGTTGAGAATGCTCTGCACATGGCCGCTGTTGGACAGCACGAAGCGCCGCTCGCCACCGAGCAGCAAGGTCGAGCGATACACCGCGTCCCATGGCGTGATGTGGTCGTTCATGCCGGCCACGCTGAAACTGTCGACCGTGACTTTCTGCAGGTCGATCGGCGTGCCGCAGACTTCCAGGCCGCCCGAATGAATCAGCGGGTTGTGCTTGAAGAAATCCAGCAGATCGCCATGAAACGCGGCGGGCAGACGGGTGCTGTCGTTGTTCCAGTAGAGGATGTCGAACGCCGGCGGCTCCTTGCCCAGCAGGTAGTTGTTGACGAAGTAGCTCCAGATCAGATCGTTGGGGCGCATCCAGGCGAACACCTTGGCCATGTCGCGACCGTCCAGCACGCCTTTCTGGTAGGAGCGGCGTTTGGCCGCTTCGAGGGTCTGTTCATCGGCGAACAGTGTGGCCGGAGAGTCGATCTGGCTGTCGAGCAGGCTCACCAGATAGGTTGCGCTGGAGACTCGCCGCAGTTGCCGCTTGGCCTGCAAGTGCCCTTGCAGTGCGGCGATGGTCAGCCCGCCGGCGCAGGCGCCCATCAGGTTGACCTCGCGGGCGCCGGTGATCGCCCGGCAGATGTTCATCGCTTCTTCCACGGCTTCGACGTAGGTCGACAGGCCCCATTCGCGATGGCGCACGTCCGGGTTGCGCCAACTGATCATGAAGGTCTGCAAGCCGTTCTTCAGGGCGTACTGGACGAAGCTGTTGTTCGGGCTCAGGTCGAAAATGTAGTACTTGTTGATTTGTGGCGGCACCACCAGCAGCGGTTTTGAATACTGCTTTTCGCTCATCGGCTTGTACTGGATCAGCTCGAGCATTTCGTTGCGAAACACCACTGAGCCGGTGGTGGTGGCGACGGTCTTGCCGACTTCGAAAGCCTGCTTGGTCACCTGACGCGGCAGGCCGTCGTTGTGCAGCAGGTCATCGAACAGATGGCTCAGCCCACGCACCAGGCTGTGGCCGCCGGAGTTGAACAGCTCCTTGACCGCCAGCGGATTGAGCAGCGTGTTGGAGGGCGCGACGGCGTCGTTAATCAGGGAAAAAGCGAAGTGCGCACGGGCGCGATCGTCATCGCTCATGCTGCTGTCGTCGATCCAGCTCTTGACCTGCTTCTGCCAGCTCAAATAAGCCTGCAGGCTCCGGCGGTAGAACGGGTTGAGGCTCCAGGCCGGGTCGGCGAAGCGGCTGTCATTGGGGTTGGTCGGGTGCAGGGTTTCGCCGAGCAGCACGCGTCCGAGTGCGCCACCGAGTTTCAACGCGTGCCTCGCGCTGTGAATCGGGTTGCGCAGGCCGTGGGCGGCTACGCTGCGCAACGTCGAAATCAGGTCGCGGCCACGCAGGCCGGTCATTGCACTTTGTGCATTGATGAAAACGGCAGGACTGGGCACTACGCCCGTCGCTGGTTTGTCGCGCATGACTCAACACTCCTTCGTCTTCAGGTCAAAAACAAACACACCGAACCAGAACACCATAGACGCTGTTGCGGGTTGTTGCCTGCGCGGCGTCCTGCCACGCACTTTGAAAAGGCTCTGCAAGGAGCTGTCCAGAAAGCCGGACCGGGCCGGTTATCCGCCCAGCGGTGTCGGGTGGGGGTGCATCACTGCACGAAGACGTTCCTCCTGGAGGAACTTCATGATGATCGGCGCCACGGCTTCGGCCCGGGTGATCAGGAACAGATGACCGTCATCGATGATGTGCAACTGGGCGTTGGGAATCCGCCAGGCCAGCATGCGCATGTTGATCAGCGGGATCAGCGGATCGTCGTCACCGGCCAGCACCAGGGTCGGCTGATGGATCTTGTGCAGCCAGTGAATGCTGGTCCAGCCAAGGCCCGCGAACAGTTGCCAGTAGTAGCCGAGCTTGCCCGCCGAACGCACCTTGGCCGCATGGCTGGCGGCGAGTGTCGGGTCGCGGCGGAACGAGCCGCCGTAGATCATCGGGGCGATGCGGATCACATGGGACGGCTGGATGTAGCGCCGTGGACTGGCCATCATCCACAGCACCTTCGGCTTGCCCGGCACCATCACCGCGCCCGCTGCTGTCGCTGCCAGTACCAGCTTCTTGCAGCGCTCGGGATAGTCATAGGCGAACTGCTGCGCCAGCGCGCCACCCCAGGACACGCCGATCACGTTGACCTGTCCGTAGTCGAGGTAGTCGAGCATCCGTGCAGTGAGCTTCGCCAGTCCCGGAAAGCGATACGGCCGTCTCGGCGTCGAAGAACCCCCGACACCGGGCACGTCGAAGGCGATCACTTCCAGGTCCGGATCCAGCGCCGCGACAAAAGGAAACACCAGCTCCAGGTTGGCGCCGATGCCGTTGAAAATCAGCAAGGGCGTCAAGTGAGGCTTGCCGGGGCGAACCGCCGTGCGGATGGTCTGGCCATCCAGCTCGACAGTACGAAAGATGAACGGTTGCGGCATGCTTCAAGGCCCTGTGGGTCGCAATCTCAGTGTTCACCTCACTCCCCGGGGGGAGTGAGGTGTATCGGTTACCGCTCGTGTACGTAAGTGCCCGGTGAGGCCTCGCCTGCCGGGAATGCTTTGTTGCCCAGTTTCGTCGGTGCCTTTTTCAGCTCGCCCGAACGCGCCGCTTGCCACGCCTGCCAGTGCAGCCACCAGGAGTCGGCATGCTTGGTCGAGTTTTCCTGCCAGTCATCGGCATTGGCGGTCATTTCGTCGCTGGTCATGTAGCGCGATTTCGGGTTGCCCGGCGGGTTCAGAATGCTCTGGATATGCCCGCTGCTCGACAGCACGAATTCCACCTTGCCGCCAAACAGCTGCGCCGACTTGTAGCAGGACTTCCACGGGGTGATGTGGTCGTTGGTGCCGGCCAGCGAGAAGATGTCGGCGGTCACCTGCTTGAGGTCGATCGGCGTGCCGCACACTTCCAGTGCATCGGGGCGGATCAGTGGGTTGTTTTTGAACATCTCGATCAGGTCGCCGTGGAACGCCGCCGGCAACCGGGTGGTGTCGTTGTTCCAGAACAGAATGTCGAACACCGGCGGCTCGTTGCCGAGCAGGTAGTTGTTGACCCAGTAATTCCAGATCAGGTCATTCGGGCGCATCCAGGCGAAGACCTTGGCCATGTCTTTGCCTTCGAGCACGCCGGCCTGATACGAATGACGCTTGGCCATTTCCAGGGTCTGCTCGTCGACAAACAGCGCGACGTCGCTGTCCAGGGTGGTGTCGAGCACGCTGACCAGCAGGGTCAGGGCATTGACCTTGTTTTCGCCAGTGGCGGCATAGTGGCCGAGCAGGGCGGTGCACGTGATGCCGCCAGAGCAGGCGCCGAGCATGTTGACGTCCTTGCTGCCGGTGATCGCGGTGACCACGTCGACCGCTTCCTTCAGGGCTTCGATGTAGGTCGAAAGGCCCCACTCGCGCTGTTCCTTGGTCGGGTTGCGCCAGCTGACGATGAAGGTCTGCACATTGTTGCGCAGGCAGAAGCGCGCCAGGCTCTTGTCCGGGCTCAGGTCGAATACATAGAACTTGTTGATCTGCGGCGGTACGACCAGCAGCGGGCGCTCGTGCACCTGCTCGGTGATCGGCTTGTACTGGATCAGCTCCAGCACGTCGTTGCGAAACACTACCGCGCCTTCGGTCACGCCCAGGGTCTTGCCGACCTCGAACGCGCCCATGTTGACCTGGCTCGGCATGCCGCCGTTGTGTACCAGATCCTTGGCCAGATGCGAGAGGCCGTCGAGCAGGCTCTTGCCGCCGGTCTCGAAGAAACGTTTGACCGCCGCCGGGTTGGCCGCCGTGTTGGTCGGCGCCATGGCTTCGGTCATCAGGTTGATCACGAAGTGCCCGCGCGCAATGTCCTTGGGCGAGAGGCTGCTGTCGTCGATCCAGGCATGGAGTTCCTTGCGCCACGCCAGATAGGTTTGCAGGTAACGCTTGTACAGCGGGTTCTGACTCCACGCCGGATCGGCAAAGCGACGGTCATCGCCAGCCGGTTGCAGTTCTGATTTGCCGAACAGCACGTTCTTCAATTCGAGGCCGAAATGAGTGACGTGTTTGACACTATGGATCGGTTGTTTGATGGCCTGGGTCAGCACCATTCGAGCAGAGGCCAGCAGATCCTTTCCGCGAAGCCCAACGACAGGATTCAGCCCCAGGGTGTTTTCCGAGGCTTGGTACTTCAAATCATCGTTATTCTTGTTACTCATCTACGACGCTCCATTGTCCTGAGACGAGTACCCGGTTTTCTGCTGTGCAGTTCCACAGCCAATGCCAGGTACTACTGCTCGGGTGACCGTTGATTCTGCATAGCTGCTTTACAGTCGTAGAGCACTGCAGGGAACTTGCCAGCTCCATTGGTTACCCGAGTTTAATTTTTTTCGCAAGCAGCCGATCCCGGGCCGCTTTAGCGGAGCATTCAAACAGATGAATTTAGAAAATGCCCTCTAAACAGTCCGAGGCGCGGACTAGAGCATCAGCTTGACGACGGACTCGTCCGGGTCGCGGGTTTTGCCGGCGGCTTTGAGCTCGGCCAGATAATCCGCCCAGAGTGCGTCATAACGTCGCCCCAGTTCGTAGAGGTAATCCCAGGTGAACAGGCCGCTGTCGTGACCGTCGTCGAAGGTCAGTTTCAGTGCGTACTGACCGGCCGGTTCTACCTTGGACAGGCCGACGTGCAGCTTGCCGAATTGCAGGATCGGTTTGCCGTGGCCCTGGACCTCGGCGGAGGGCGAATGCACGCGCAGGAATTCGGCGGGCAGGGTGTACTCCTCGCCGGACGCGTATTTGAGCGACAGGGTTTTCGAGGCTTTGTGCAGTTTGATGTCGGTGGGGAGTTGGGTCATTGCCGGCGTTCCGTCAGGTGAAAAAAATTGTGGGAGCCGATGGCTCCCACAGTTTCACGACCACTGTCAGTATGGCTTACAGGATATAACGGGACAGATCTTCGTTCTGCGCCAATTCACCCAGGTGGCTGTTGACGTACTCGGCGTCGATCAGGATCGCCTTGTCGTCGTGGGCGCTGGCCAGGTCACCGGCACTGAACGACACCTCTTCCAGCAGGCGCTCGAGCAGCGTGTGCAGGCGACGGGCACCGATGTTCTCGGTCTTCTCGTTGACCTGCCAGGCGATCTCCGCCAGACGCTTGATGCCGTCAGGCTGGAACTGAATGTTCAGGCCTTCGGTCTTCAGCAGCGCGCAGTATTGCTCGGTGAGCGAGGCGTGCGGTTCGCTGAGGATGCGCTCGAAGTCTTCCGGGCTCAGGGCCTTGAGTTCGACGCGGATCGGCAGACGGCCTTGCAGCTCCGGCACCAGGTCGCTCGGCTTGCTCAGGTGGAACGCACCTGAGGCGATGAACAGGATGTGGTCGGTCTTGACCATGCCCAGCTTGGTGTTGACGGTGCAGCCTTCGATCAGCGGCAACAGGTCGCGTTGTACGCCTTCACGGGACACATCGGCGCCGCCGACATTGCCGCGCTTGGCGACCTTGTCGATTTCGTCGATGAACACGATACCGTGCTGCTCGACCGCTTCCAGGGCCTTGGCCTTCAACTCTTCTTCGTTGACCAGGCGACCGGCTTCTTCATCGCGCACCAGCTTCAGCGCTTCCTTGACCTTGAGCTTGCGAGACTTCTTCTTGCCCTTGCCCATGTTGGCGAACAGGGACTGAAGCTGGTTGGTCATCTCTTCCATGCCCGGCGGCGTGGCGATCTCGATGCCGGCCATTTCGGCGACTTCGATCTCGATTTCCTTGTCGTCCAGCTGACCTTCGCGCAGGCGCTTGCGGAACAGCTGGCGGGTGTTGGAATCCGGGCTCGGCGCTTCTTCGTTGCTGAAGCCCATGCGTGCCGGCGGCAGCAGGGCGTCGAGGATGCGGTCCTCGGCAGCGTCTTCGGCGCGGTGGCGAACGCGGGTCATTTCCTGCTCGCGCAGCATCTTGATCGCGGCATCGGCCAGATCACGGATGATCGATTCGACGTCGCGGCCGACGTAGCCGACTTCGGTGAACTTGGTCGCTTCGACCTTGATGAACGGCGCGTTGGCCAGCTTGGCCAGGCGACGGGCGATCTCGGTTTTACCGACACCGGTCGGGCCAATCATCAGGATGTTCTTCGGGGTCACTTCAACACGCAGCTCTTCAGGTAGCTGCATGCGGCGCCAGCGGTTGCGCAGGGCAATCGCGACGGCGCGCTTGGCATCGTCCTGGCCGATGATATGGCGATTGAGTTCGTGGACGATTTCGCGGGGAGTCATGGACATAATAATTGACGGTCCTCAAGCAGAAACAAGCCGTGGCACAGGGCCGACTCAGGCTTCTTCAGCGAGATCCTGCTCCTCAATGGTCTGAGTGTGGTTGGTGAATACACAGATGTCGGCGGCGATCCCGAGAGCGGTCTCGACGATTTCGCGGGCCGACAGATCGGTCTTTTTCAGCAGTGCGCTGGCAGCAGCCTGGGCGTAACCGCCACCGGAACCCATGGCGATCAGGCCGTTTTCCGGTTCGACCACGTCACCGTTGCCGGTAATGATCAGGGAGGCGTCCTTGTTGGCGACCGCGAGCATGGCTTCGAGGCGGCTCAGGGAACGGTCGGTGCGCCATTCTTTTGCGAGTTCGACGGCGGCGCGGATCAGGTGGCCCTGATGTTTCTCGAGCTGGCCTTCGAAACGTTCGAACAGGGTAAAGGCGTCGGCGGTGGCACCGGCGAAACCGGCGATGACCTGGCCGTGGTACAGGCGACGAACTTTCTTCGCGTTGCCTTTCATCACGGTGTTGCCGAGAGAAACCTGGCCGTCGCCGCCCATGACGACTTTGCCGTGGCGGCGGACTGAAACGATGGTGGTCAAGGGAAGAGTCTCCACACTGCGGGGCGAAAATGCCTTATGCCCATTCATATGGGGGTGGTGGAGAGGATTTCAACTGCGGGAAGGGAGAGGGGACGAGCGGTGCTTTGTACATGATCGTTCCCACGCTCCGCGTGGGAATGCCTCAATGGACGCTCCGCGTCCCTGCGGCAAGGGACGCGGAGCGTCCCGGGCTGCATTCCCACGCAGAGCGTGGGAACGATCGGTGGGGAGGTATCAGCGGCTCTGGCGTTGTTGTAACAACAGGTTGCTGAAGCCTGCGCCCGCCAGTTGTTTCTGGGCGGTGGTCAGTTGTTCGCGGTTGCTGAACGGGCCGACCAGTACGCGATACCAGGTTTCATCCTTCACCGTCCCGGATTCAACCGCTACCGCCTGGCCGAGCAGAATGATCTGCGCGCGCACCTTGTCGGCGTCGGCCTCTTTGCGGAACGAGCCGGCCTGGAGGAAGAACTTGGTCACCGGCGCAGCCTTGGTCACCGGCGGCGCTGGCGGTGGGGTAATCCCGGCCAGTGCAGCCTGCGCGCGCGCCGTGTCGATCTTCGCCGCTTCGGCCGGGGTCACCGGCGTGGTCGGGATCGCCGGCACCTGTGGCGTCGGCAGGGTTTTCTCCGGCACCGCGTCTGGCGGCACGATCACTTCCGATTCCGGCAGCAGGGTGTAGAAGTCGTACTTCGGCTTCACCGGTTGCGTCGGGCTCGGCGGGGTCTTGTTGGCCTCGGCGATCTTGGTGGCTTTCTGTTGCTGCTGTTGCTCGATCTTCTCGCGCTTGACCGTGTCGCTGCCCTTGCCCGGCTCCAGTTTCATCAGGAACACGATGAACGCGCCGACCGTCAGGCCGATGGCCATCCACAGCCAGCCCGGGATCGGTTGCTTTGCAGGAGCTTGGTAACGGCTGGCGCCACGCTTGGGTGCAGGTTTTTTCTTGGCAGCCAACTTACATACGCTCCAGGGTTTCCAGGCCGAGCAGTTCCAGGCCTTGCTTGAGGGTACGGCCGGTCAGCGCGGCAAGGCGCAGACGGCTTTGCATTTGTGCCGGGGTGTCGGCGGCGAGGATCGGGCAGTTCTCGTAGAAGCTGGAGAACAGGCCGGCGACGTCGTACAGGTAGGTGCACAGGGTGTGTGGCGTGCCCTTTTCCGCGACGTTGTTCAGCACTTCACCGAACTGCGCCAGTTTGGCCGCCAGTTCCTGTTCGTGCGCCGCTTCGAGAACGATCTGGCCGTCGACCTCGCTGAAGTCCTTGCCCAGTTTGCGGAACACGCCAGCCACGCGGGTGTAGGCGTACAGCAGGTACGGCGCGGTGTTGCCTTCGAAGTTGAGCATCAGGTCGAAGTTGAAGCTGTAGTCGCTGGTGCGGTGCTTCGACAGGTCGGCGTACTTCACCGCGCCGATGCCCACGACTTTGGCGATGTTGCGCAGCTCGTCTTCGGCCAGCTCCGGATTCTTGTCCTTCACCAGGGTGTAGGCGCGTTCCTGAGCTTCGGTCAGCAGATCGATCAGCTTCACGGTGCCACCATCACGGGTCTTGAACGGACGGCCATCGGCGCCGTTCATGGTGCCGAAGCCCATGTGTTCCATTTCCATCGGATGGGTCACGAAACCGGCCTTGCGCGCCACGGCGAACACTTGCTGGAAGTGCAGGGCCTGACGCTGGTCGACGAAGTACAGTGCACGGTCGGCCTTCAGCTTGCCGCTGCGGTAGCGCACGGCGGCCAGGTCGGTGGTGGCGTACAGGTAGCCGCCGTCAGCCTTGACGATGATCACCGGCAGCGGCTCGCCTTCGGCGTTCTTGAACTCGTCGAGGAACACGCACTGGGCGCCGTTGCTTTCGACCAGCATGCCGGCGGCCTTCAGATCGTTGACCACGTTGATCAGGTCGTCGTTGTAGGCGCTTTCGCCCATCACGTCGGCCATGGTCAGTTTGACGTTGAGCAGTTCGTAGATCTTCTGGCAGTGCGACAGCGAGATGTCCTTGAACTTGGTCCACAGCGCCAGGCATTCGGCATCGCCGGCCTGCAGCTTGACCACCAGACCACGGGCGCGGTCGGCGAATTCCGGGGACTCGTCGAAACGCTGCTTGGCGGCGCGGTAGAAGTTTTCCAGGTCCGACAGTTCGTCGCTGGTGATCGGGTTTTCCTGCAGGTACGCCATCAGCATGCCGAACTGGGTGCCCCAGTCGCCAACGTGGTTCTGACGGATCACGGTATCGCCGAGGAACTCGAGCACACGGGCCACGCCGTCGCCGATGATGGTCGAGCGCAAGTGGCCGACGTGCATCTCTTTGGCCAGGTTTGGCGCCGACAGGTCGACCACGGTGCGTTGCGCCGGGCCGGCCTTGCGCACGCCAACGTGTTCGTCCGCCAGGGCGGCGTCGAGGCGCGAGGCCAGCGCTTGAGTGTTCTGGAAGAAATTGAGGAAGCCGGGGCCGGCGATTTCGGCCTTGGTGACGTTCTCGTCAGCCGGCAGGGCGGCGATGATTTTCTCTGCCAGGTCGCGCGGCTTCATGCCCGCAGGCTTGGCCAGCATCATCGCGATGTTGCTGGCGAAGTCGCCGTGGGTCTTGTCCCGGGCGTTCTCCACCTGGATCGCCGGCGTCAGGCCTTCAGGCAACACACCTTCGTTGACGAGTTGGGTGAGGGCTTGTTGGATCAGCTGGCGAATGGTGTCTTTCATGGTCTTCTCTTTCGACCGCAAGCGCGGCGGCGCATCGATGCGCGGGTGGAAAAACTGGGCATTATCCGTTGCGAAGACGGGCTTGCCAACCTTAGCAGGCAGGATGTGGATGTGTGGTGACAATTCGAGCGGTTTTGCCCGGTCAGTACAGATCCACCGGATCGACATCCAGTGACCAGCGCACCGCCCGGCCGCTCGGCATCTGCTCCAGCGCCAGCAGCCAGCTCGCCAGCAACCGGTGCAGCGGCGCCCGGGCCGTGGCCTGCAACAGCAGCTGCGCGCGGAAGCGTCCGGCCCGACGTTCCATCGGTGCCGGCACCGGTCCCAGCAGTTCGATGCCACTCAGGTTCTGCTCAGCCAGCAAGCGCTCGGCTTCGCTGCAGGCTTCATCAAGAAAGCCTTCGGCCTGCCCCGGCTTGTGGGCTTCGGCGCGCAACAGCGCCAGATGCGAGAACGGCGGCAGCCCGGCGGCGCGGCGTTCGCTCAGGGCCTGTTCGGCGAAGGCGAAGTAGCCCTGTTCGGTCAGTTGCACCAATAAAGGATGGTCGGCCAGGTGCGTCTGAATGATCACCTTGCCCGGTTCTTCCGCCCGTCCGGCGCGGCCGGCGACCTGCACGATCAACTGCGCCATGCGCTCGCTGGCGCGGAAGTCACCGGAAAACAATCCGCCGTCGGCGTCGAGGATCGACACGAGGGTGACCCGGGGGAAGTGATGACCCTTGGCCAACATTTGAGTGCCGACCAGAATGCACGGCTGACCTTTCTGGATCGTGGCGAACAACTGATTCATGGCGTCCTTGCGCGACGTGCTGTCGCGGTCGACGCGCAGTACCGGATAGTCCGGAAACAGAATCGCCAGCCGTTCCTCGGCCCGCTCGGTGCCGGCGCCCACCGGCCGCAGATCGACCTTGTTGCACTTCGGGCACTGGCGTGGCACGCGCTCGACGTAACCGCAGTGGTGGCAGCGCAGTTCGCCATAGCGCTGGTGCACGGTCATCCGCGCATCGCAGCGCTGGCACTCGGACATCCAGCCGCAATCGTGGCACAGCAGGGTCGGCGCAAAACCCCGGCGGTTGAGGAACACCAGTACTTGTTGGCCGGCGGCGAGGGTCTGGCCGATGGCCTGCTGCATCGGCCCGGAAATGCCGCTGTCCAGCGGACGACTTTTCACATCCAGACGCAGGAACCGTGGCTGCTTGGCGCCGCCGGCCCGCTCGTTCAGGCGCAGGAGCCCGTAGCGACCGGTGTAGGCGTTGTGCAGGCTTTCCAGCGACGGCGTCGCGGAGCCGAGGACGATCGGGATGTTTTCCTGCCGCGCCCGCACCAGCGCCAGATCCCGTGCGTGGTAGCGCAGGCCTTCCTGCTGTTTATAGGAACCGTCGTGTTCTTCGTCGATGATGATCAACCCCGGATTCTTCATCGGGGTGAACAGCGCCGAGCGGGTGCCGATAATAATGTCGGCCTCGCCATCGCGGGCGGCGAGCCAGGCGTCGAGCCGCTCGCGGTCGTTGACCGCCGAGTGCAGCAGGGCGATGCGTGCGTTGAAGCGTTGTTCGAAGCGCGCCAGGGTTTGCGGGCCGAGGTTGATCTCCGGGATCAGCACCAGCGCCTGCTTGCCGGCTTCGAGGGTTTCGCGGATCAGCTGCAAATAGACTTCGGTCTTGCCGCTGCCGGTAACCCCGGCCAGCAGGAACGCGTGATAACTGTCGAAACCGGCGCGAATCGCTTCATACGCGGCGCGCTGTTCGCTGTTGAGCGGCAACTCCGGCTGCGCCAGCCAGTGCTCGTGGCGTGCGCCGGGGGCATGGCGACGCACTTCGACCTGCACCAGATCCTTGGCCAGCAGCAGATCGAGGCTGTCCTTGTTCAGCATCAGTTTGCTCAGCAACTGATGGGCGACGCCGTGAGGATGCTGGGCCAAAGTTGCCAGGGCTTCACGCTGGCGCGGCGCGCGGGCGATGCGCGGGTCATCGAGGCTGGCACCGGGGGCAGCGGACCAGAAACGCTCCTGCCGGGCCTCGGCCAGTTCGCCCTGGCGCAGCAGCACCGGCAGTGCCCAACTCAAGGTGTCGCCGAGGCTGTGCTGATAATACTGAGCCGTCCACAGGCACAGCTTGAACAGTGCCGGCGGCAGCGGTGCCGTGGCATCGAGCAGGGCCAGCGCCGGTTTGAGCTTCTCCACCGGCACTTCACTGGTGTCAGTGACTTCCACCAGAATCCCGATCATTTCCCGCCGACCGAACGGCACTCGCAAGCGCATGCCCGGTTGCAACTGCGAACGCAGCACGCCGGCCGGGGCCCGATAGTCGAACAGGCGGCGCAGGGGCGAAGGCAGGGCGAGGCGCAGAATGGCGTCGGGCACGCGGAGGATTCTCATAGGCGGGGCGGTGAAGAAGGGCGGGAGCCTAGCAGACGGTCGGTCTCAGTGACAGCTTGCGTGATTAGCATTGTCTGGTAGAATCCGCGGCCTAATTACGTGCGGTATTCAACAATAGTGTTGGGTGGCGGCACGCTAGCCTGAGGAAGACACCATGAAAGCTGATATCCATCCAGAATACCCAGCAGTTGCTGTTACCTGCAGCTGCGGCAACAAGTTCGAAACCCGTTCGACCTTCGGCAAAGCCCTGGCGATCGACGTTTGCAACGAGTGCCACCCGTTCTACACCGGTAAGCAGAAGACTCTGGACACCGGTGGTCGCGTTCAGAAGTTCGCCGACCGTTTCGGTGCTTTCGGCGCGAAAAAGGCCTAAGGCCCTTCATTCTGGAAAGCCTCAAAGGTTTTTCCGGTCTGATGAAAAAGGCGTCCCTTGCGGGCGCCTTTTTTGTGTCCGCGATTTGGCTGTCCGGCGCCCAGGCCTTCTGCCCGGCTCCCGCCGGCCTGACCAGCGTCTCCGTGCAGCGCGTGGTCGACGGCGACACCTTGCGCCTGAACGACGGGCGCAGCGTGCGGATGATCGGGCTCAACACCCCTGAGCTCGGCAAGCAGGGTCGCAGCGACGAACCATTCGCGGTAGCGGCGCGCAAGCGTCTCGAAGCATTGGTCGCAGAGAGCGACAGTCGGGTCGGCCTGCTGCTCGGCGCCGAGTCCAAAGATCATTACGGCCGGACCCTGGCCCATGTTTTCAGCGCCAAGGGTGACAATCTCGAAGCGCAAATGCTCGCCGATGGCCTCGGTTTCCAGGTCGCGGTAGCGCCGAATGTCGATCTTGTTGATTGCCAGCAGGCTGCCGAACGACGTGCACGGCAGGCCGGTCTTGGCCTGTGGAAGCGCTCACCTGTACTGAAAGCGGAGCAGATCGAGCGATCGGGTTTCGCGGTGGTCAGCGGTCGTGTGAGCAAGGTTCAGCGCAATCGCGGCGGAATCTGGATCGAATTGCAGGACAAGCTTGTACTGCGCGTTGCACCCAATCTGCTGGATCGTTTCGATGACGCTTCGTTGCTAGCGCTGAAGGGCAGGCAGATCGAGGCCCGGGGCTGGGTGGTCGACCGTTCGCGAAGGGGTGGATTGAAACCGGGTCAGGCTCGCTGGTTGTTGCCGCTGACCGATCCTTCGATGTTGCAATCGTCTCGCTGAAGAAAAATTGTAGACATTTTTTCTATCGATTGTGAACAGTCAAGCCCTTGTGCGCCGTGGCTCTTGGCCCAAAGTCGTAGGGCAGGGCGCTTGACAGGGGTGACCGGGCAGTCTTGTGGGGACTTTGCGAGGCGCGTATCCTCGCTGACCAGTCTGTCCAACAGTAAAAAGCGGAATGCCAAAATGTCTGATCTGAAAACTGCCGCTCTCGAATATCACGCCCATCCTCGTCCAGGAAAGCTGAGTGTCGAGCTCACCAAGGCCACTGCTACCGCCCGCGACCTGTCGCTGGCCTACAGCCCCGGCGTAGCTGAACCAGTGCGCGAGATCGCTCGCGATCCTGAACTGGCCTACAAGTACACCGGCAAGGGCAACCTGGTTGCAGTCATTTCCGATGGCACCGCGATTCTGGGCCTGGGTAACCTCGGCCCACTGGCTTCCAAGCCAGTGATGGAAGGTAAAGGCGTGCTGTTCAAGCGCTTCGCCGGCATCGACGTGTTCGACATCGAAGTCGATTCCGAAAGCCCGCAAGCCTTCATCGACACCGTAAAACGCATTTCCATCACCTTCGGTGGCATCAACCTGGAAGACATCAAGGCACCTGAGTGCTTTGAGATCGAACGCGCTCTGATCGAGCAGTGCGACATTCCGGTATTCCACGATGACCAGCACGGCACCGCGATCGTGACCGCTGCGGGCATGATCAACGCCCTGGAAATCGCTGGCAAAACCCTCGGCGAAGCCAAGATCGTCTGCCTGGGCGCCGGCGCTGCCGCTATCTCCTGCATGAAATTGCTGGTGAGCATGGGCGCCAAGGTCGAGAACATCTTCATGATCGACCGTACCGGCGTGATCCACGCTGGCCGTGACGACCTGAACCAGTACAAGGCTGTGTTTGCTCACGCTACCGAGAAACGCACGCTGGACGACGCCATCGAAGGCGCTGACGTATTCGTCGGCCTGTCGGGCCCGAACCTGCTGAGCGCCGAGCAACTCAAGCGCATGGCGGCCAACCCGATCGTCTTCGCGTGCTCCAACCCGGATCCGGAAATCTCCCCGGAACTGGCCCACGCCACCCGTAACGACGTGATCATGGCCACCGGCCGTTCGGACTACCCGAACCAGGTCAACAACGTGCTGGGCTTCCCGTTCATCTTCCGTGGTGCCCTGGACGTTCGCGCCAAGCGCATCAACGAAGAAATGAAAGTGGCTGCTGCCAACGCCCTGCGTGAACTGGCCAAACTGCCGGTTCCACAGGAAGTGTGCGACGCCTACGGCGGCATCAAGCTGGAATTCGGTCGTGAGTACATCATTCCGAAGCCAATGGACAAGCGCCTGATCACCCTGATCTCCGACGCCGTGGCCAAGGCCGCGATCGAGACCGGTGTGGCCACCCTGCCGTATCCGAAGCACTACCCGCTGAAAAGCGTGGATGACGTGTTCAACGGCTAAGCCGTTGTAGCGCTTCAACCGAAAGCCCCGGCTCGTGAGAGTCGGGGCTTTTTTGTGCCTGAGGGTTTTGTGTCGGGTGTGGCCGGTTCATCCAGCACCAATCCTGAAGGCAATAAAAAGCCCCGCACTTCTCACGAAGGCGGGGCTTTTTGGCGGATCAGGATCGGGATCAGAACAAGTCTATCGGCGCCTGTTCATCCGCTGGCAACGGACTGCCCGGTGCTGTGCCGTTACCGATCTCGTTGACCGACGGCGGCGTGTCTTCGGCCTTGAACAGCTCGAAGTAGGCGCCCGGTGTGCTCGGTGTGGCCGCGCGGCCGCTGACCGGGTCCACCCGCAGGCTCAGGATGCCTTCCGGCTCTGGCTGGACATGCGGCGGCTTGTCCTTGAGCGCGGCGCTCATGTAGTTCATCCAGATCGGCAACGCCACGGTGCCGCCGAACTCCCGGCGACCGAGGCTTTCCGGCTGGTCGAAACCGGTCCAGACCGTGGTCACGTAATCGGCGTTGTAACCGGAGAACCACGCATCCTTGGATTCGTTGGTGGTACCGGTTTTACCCGCGATGTCGCTGCGACCCATGGCCAGTGCACGACGACCGGTGCCGAGCTTGATCACGTCCTGCAACATGCTGTTGAGGATGTACGTGGTGCGACCATCGACGATGCGCTCGGCGACTGCCGGCACTTGCGGCATTGCGGCACTGCCCGGCGCTTCACCCGGAATCGGCGCTGCGTTGACGGTGATCGATTGGGTCGCCGGTGCCGCGATGCCGTCGGTGGCTGCGCCGCCCTGCGGTACTGTCGGCGGGTTGGCGACAAACAGCGTGTCGCCATTGCGGCTTTCGATCTTGTCGATGATGTACGGGGTGATCTTGAAACCGCCGTTGGCGAAGGTGCTCCAGCCGGTGGCGATTTCCATTGGCGTCAGGGTCGCGGTGCCCAGCGCCAGGGACAGGTTAGGCGGCAGGTCCTGTTTGTTGAAGCCGAAGCGGGTGATGTAGTCGATGGTCTTGCCTACGCCCATCGCCTGCAGCAAGCGGATCGAAACCAGGTTGCGCGACTTGTACAGCGCCTCACGCAGACGGATCGGGCCGAGGAAGGTGTTGGTGTCGTTCTTCGGACGCCAGACCTTGTCCAGGTACTCGTCGACGAACACGATCGGTGCGTCGTTGACCAGGCTGGCGGCGGTGTAGCCGTTATCCAGCGCGGCGCTGTAGACGAACGGCTTGAAGCTCGAGCCCGGCTGACGCTTGGCCTGCATTGCGCGGTTGTAGTTGCTTTGCTCGAAGGCGAAACCGCCGACCAGCGAGCGGATCGCACCGTTCTGCGGATCCAGCGACACCAGCGCGCCCTGGGCCTGCGGAATCTGGCTGAACTTCAGCGAATTGTTCGGCTGGCGCTGTACGCGCACCAGATCGCCGACCTGCGCGACATCCGATGGCTGACGCGGCGCGGCACCCATGCTGTTGGTATTGAGGAACGGACGGGCCCATTTCATGGTGTCCCACGCCACGTGCTCTTCACCGGTGCGGGTCAGCACTTGCAGACCGTTCTTGTCGACCTGGGTGACGATGGCCGGCTCGAGGCTGCTGATGGTGCGCTGCTTGGTCAGCTCGGTGGCCCAGGCTTCATGGGTCTTGCCCGGCAGACGCGATTCAGGGCCACGGTAGCCGTGACGCTGGTCGTAGGTCATCAGGCCTTCGTGCAGCGCGGTGTTGGCCATTTCCTGCAGGTTGCTCGGCACCGTGGTGGTGACGCGGAAACCTTCGGTATAGGCGTCGCTCCCGTAGCGGCCGACCATTTCGGCGCGGGCCATCTCGGCGATGTACGGCGCGTTCACTTCCGGGGTTGGCACGTGGTAGCTGGCGTTCAACGGCTCGTTGATGGCGGCGGTGTAGTCGGCCTCGGTGATCTTGCCGAGCTTGTACATGCGCCCGAGGATCCAGTCACGACGCTCCTTGCTGCGCGCCGGGTTGGCCAGCGGGTTGAAGCGCGAAGGGGCTTTCGGCAGGCCGGCGATCATCGCCATCTGCGCCAGGCTGACCTCGCGAATCGACTTGCCGTAATACACCTGCGCCGCCGCCTCGATGCCGTAGGCGCGGTTGCCCAGATAAATCTTGTTCACGTACAGCTCGAGGATCTCGTCCTTGGTCAGCTGACGTTCTATCTGCAGGGCCAAGAGGATTTCCGTGGTCTTGCGCGAGAAGCTGCGTTCGCTGGTCAGGAAGAAGTTCTTCGCCACCTGCATGGTGATGGTGCTGCCGCCGGACTGGATGTGCCCGCTCTTGACCAGTTGGGTCGCGGCACGCATCAGGCTGCTCGGATCGACACCATAGTGGTTGGCGAAGTTGTCGTCTTCAGCACTTAGTAACGCATTGATGAAATTGGGGGGAATGTCGGCGAAACGGATCGGCGTGCGGCGCATTTCGCCAAATTCTGCGATCAACTTGTTGTCGCTGCTGTACACCCGGAGCGGAATCTGCAACTGAATGCTTCTCAGCGCCTCCACAGATGGCAAACCCGGACTAAGGTAAAGAAACGCGCCGCTGAGACCTAAAAGCAGTCCGCAGAAAACGGCGACGATGGACCAACCGAAGAATTTCAGCAGACGAATCAAGGCTTTTGGACATCCAGGGCAAAGAATGAATTGGGCGACAGGGTTCCGGAAACACACAGAACGGCCCGCGCCGGCAGTAAAAAGCGGAAAAAATCGCTGGGCATTATAAGCACTTTTCCGCTGGGGGCGTCATTTGCGCTTCTGTCAAGACGGGGCGAGGGAACGCAATGCGCATTACAGAGTCCGTAACTCACGGATAGTCATAGGGAATTGGTAGTGCTAGGACTCTTCAACAAAAAGACCAACACGTTACTGGGGATCGACATCAGCTCCACTTCGGTGAAGCTGCTGGAGCTGAGCCGTCAGGGTGAGCGCTACCGGGTCGAGGCGTACGCGGTGGAGCCGTTGCCGGCCAACGCCGTGGTCGAGAAGAACATCGCCGAACTCGAAGGCGTCGGGCACGCCTTGTCCCGGGTGCTGGTCAAGGCGCGTACCGGGCTCAAGAGCGTGGCGGTGGCGGTGGCCGGCTCGGCGGTGATCACCAAGGTCATCGAAATGGACGCCGGGCTGTCCGACGACGAGCTGGAAAACCAGCTCAGGATCGAGGCCGATCAATACATCCCCTATCCGCTGGACGAAGTTGCCATCGACTTCGAAGTCCAGGGCGTTTCACCGCGCAATCCCGAACGGGTCAATGTGCTGCTGGCTGCCTGTCGCAAGGAAAACGTCGAAGTCCGCGAGGCGGCACTGGCCCTCGCCGGCCTGACTGCGCGGGTGGTGGATGTCGAGGCGTATGCGCTTGAGCGCTCGTTCGGCTTGCTGGCCATGCAGCTGGCGGCTTCCCAGGAGCGCCTGACCGTTGCGGTGGTCGATATCGGCGCCACCATGACCACCCTCAGCGTCCTGCACAACGGCCGGATCATCTACACCCGCGAGCAACTGTTTGGCGGACGCCAGCTGACCGAGGAAATCCAGCGCCGTTATGGCCTGACCATTGAGCAGGCCGGGCTGGCCAAAAAGCAGGGCGGTCTGCCGGACGATTATGTCAGCGAAGTCCTGCAGCCCTTTCGCGAGGCGCTGGTGCAGCAGGTCTCGCGCTCCCTGCAATTCTTCTTCGCCTCCGGCCAGTACAACGCGGTCGACCACATTCTGCTGGCCGGTGGCACGGCGTCGGTGCCCGGGCTGGATCGGCTGATCGAAGAGCGCCTGGGCACGCCGACCCAGGTCGCCAACCCGTTTTCCGACATGGCCTTGAGCAGCAAGGTCAACGCCGGGGCCCTGGCCAGTGATGCGCCGGCCCTGATGATTGCCTGCGGGCTCGCGCTCAGGAGTTTCGACTGATGGCGCGGATCAACCTTTTACCCTGGCGTGAGGAGCGCCGCGAAGAACGACGCAAACGCTTCCTGCTGGCCCTGACGGGCGTGGTGGTCGGTTCGGTCGGCGCGGTCTTCATTGCTGCTCAGATTTTCAGCGCCGCCATTGAGCGGCAACAGGTGCGCAACGATTACATCGGCAAACAGATCGCCGTGGTCGATGAGCGGATCAAGCAGATCAGCGAGCTCAAGGCGCGTCGCCAGCAATTGGTGGAGCGGATGCGCATCATCCAGGACCTGCAGGCCAACCGGCAGGTCAGCGGGCGGATTTTCGATCAACTGGCGCGCACCCTGCCTGACGGGGTGTATTTCACCAGCGTGAAAATGGTCGGCAAAACCCTGTCGATCAGCGGTGCGGCGGAGTCGAACAATCGGGTGTCCGACCTGATGCGCAATCTCGATGCATCCGACTGGTTCGATGCGCCGAGCCTGAACGAGGTCAAGGCGACCACGGCCGGGCAACTGGATCAGGCCAACGTCTTTCAACTGACCGTCCGTCAAACCCGGCCCAAGAACCTGGAGGACAATCAATGAAACCGTCCGAATGGTTCGCAAGCCTGCGCAATATCGATTTCAACGACCTGGATACCAGCAACATCGGCTCCTGGCCGCCGGCCGTCAAAGGCCTGGCCGGGGCGCTATTGATGATCCTGGTCCTGGCGCTGGGCTACAACTTTTTCGTCAGTGACATGGAAAACCAGCTTGAGCTCAAGCGTACGGAGGAAGCCACGCTCAAGGAGCAGTTCACCAGCAAGGCACACCTGGCGGCCAATCTCGAGCTGTACACCCAGCAGATGAAGGAAATGGAGAACTCGTTCGGCGTCCTGCTGCGGCAATTGCCCAGCGACACCGAAGTGCCGGGGCTGCTGGAAGACATCACGCGCACCGGTCTGGGCAGCGGTCTTGAATTCGAGGAGATCAAGCTGTTGCCGGAGGTGACGCAGCAGTTCTACATCGAATTGCCGATCCAGATCACCGTCACAGGCGCGTATCACGACCTCGCCACCTTCGTCAGCGGCGTGGCCGGATTGCCGCGGATCGTGACCCTGCACGACTTCGAGCTGGCGCCGGCCAACCCGGAAGGCGGGACGAAGTTGCGCATGAGCATCCTCGCCAAGACGTACCGCTACAACGACAAGGGGCTGCAAAAATGAGCCCGATCCGTTTCCTTCTATTGTCGACCTTGACGCTGGGCTTGAGCGGTTGCGGCGGCAACGATTTCAGCGATCTCGACGCCTACATGAATGAAGTGCGACTGCGGCCGCCGGGCAAGATCGAGCCGACGCCGACCTTCCGTTCCTACCCGACGTTCACCTACAGCGCCGCCAGCCTGCGCAGCCCGTTCTCGCGTCAGGTGCGGGTTGATCTGGCCGGGCAGCAGCATGGTTCGCGCAACGTCAAACCGGACCCGAACCGGGTCAAGCAGTACCTCGAAGGTTTCAACATCGAGCAATTCGAGATGGTCGGCACGATTGCCAATGCCTCCGGCTCCTTTGCGCTGCTGCGCGGGGCGGGCGGGGTGCATCGGCTGAAAGTCGGCGATTACCTGGGGCGCAACGACGGGCGCATCGTCGCGATCAGCGCCTCCCAGGTCGATGTGGTCGAAATCGTTCCCGATGGCGAAGGCGCCTGGCTGGAGCGGCCGCGCACCATTCCTTTGAAAGAGCACTCATAGTGGAAGTCGAACAATGAACAGGATTTTCTCCACCCTCGGTTTTTCGCTATGGATAGCGCTGCTGTCGCCGATGGTTCAAGCGGCCAATCTGAAGACGCTGGACGTTGCGGCGCTGCCGGGCGATCGCGTCGAGTTGAAGCTGTCGTTCGACGGCCCACCGCCACAGCCCAAGGGCTACACCACCGATTCGCCTGCGCGGATTGCTCTGGATCTGCCGGGAGTGGCCAGCCAGCTCGCGAGCAAGACTCGCGACCTCGGTAGCGGTAATGCGCGCACTGCCACCGTGGTCGAGGCCAACGACCGTACCCGGTTGATCATCAACCTGACGCAGTTGGCGCCGTATGACGCCCGGGTCGAGGGGAACACGCTGTTCGTGGTGGTCGGGCAGGGCAGCAAAGTTACTGCGCCGCGACCTGCTACCAAGGCTCCGCGCACCACGCCGGTGGTCGCCCCGGCCCGGACGTTTGCGCCTACCGCCAAGGCCATCCGTGGCGTGGACTTCCAGCGTGGCACGGCGGGTGAGGGCAATGTCGTCATCGACCTGTCCGACCCGACCATTGCGCCGGACATCCAGGAACATGACGGCAAGATCATCCTCAATTTTGCCCGCACCCAATTGCCCGAGCCGTTGCGGGTGCGCCTCGACGTCAAGGATTTCGCCACCCCGGTGCAGTTCGTCAATGCTGGCGTCAGCGGGGATCGCGCGACCATCACCGTCGAGCCCAGCGGCACCTTCGACTATTCCACTTACCAGACCGACAACAAGCTGACCGTGAGCATCCGGCCGTTGACCGTCGATGACCTGCAAAAGCGCAACGCCGACCGCAACAGCTACAGCGGCGAAAAGCTTTCGCTGAATTTCCAGGACATCGATGTGCGTTCGGTGCTGCAGCTGATCGCCGATTTCACCAACCTCAACCTGGTGGCCAGCGACACGGTGCAGGGCGGAATCACCTTGCGCCTGCAAAACGTGCCTTGGGATCAGGCGCTGGATCTGGTGCTCAAGACCAAAGGGCTGGACAAGCGCAAGGTCGGCAACGTGTTGCTGGTGGCGCCGGCGGATGAAATCGCTGCCCGCGAACGGCAGGAACTGGAATCGCAGAAACAGATCGCCGAGCTGGCACCGCTGCGCCGCGAGCTGCTGCAAGTGAATTACGCCAAGGCTGCGGACATCGCCAAGCTGTTCCAGTCGGTCACCAGCGCCGAGGCCAAAGTCGACGAACGGGGTTCGATCACCGTCGATGAGCGCACCAACAACATCATCGCCTACCAGACCCAGGATCGCCTCGACGAGCTGCGGCGGATCGTGGCGCAACTGGATATCCCGGTGCGTCAGGTGATGATCGAGGCGCGGATCGTCGAAGCCAACGTCGATTACGACAAAAGCCTGGGCGTGCGCTGGGGCGGATCGATCCAGAACAAGGGCAACTGGAATACTTCCGGGGTCAGCAACGGCTCGTCGACCACCATCGGTACACCGGGGAGCACCAGCACCAACTCACCGTTCGTCGACATGGGCACGGTCAACAATACGTCCGGGATCGGCATTGCGTTCATCACCGACAACGTCTTACTGGACCTTGAGCTGACGGCGATGGAGAAGACCGGCAACGGTGAAATCGTCTCGCAGCCCAAGGTCGTCACCTCCGACAAGGAGACCGCGAAGATCCTCAAGGGCACCGAAATTCCGTATCAGGAAGCCAGCTCCAGCGGCGCTACGTCGGTGTCTTTCAAGGAGGCATCGCTGTCGCTGGAGGTCACGCCGCAGATCACTCCGGACAACCGCATCATCATGGAGGTGAAGGTCACCAAGGACGAACCGGACTACCTGAATAAAGTGCAGGATGTACCGCCGATCAAGAAAAACGAGGTCAATGCCAAGGTGCTGGTGAACGACGGCGAGACCATCGTGATTGGCGGAGTTTTCTCAAATACTCAAAGCAAGGTCGTAGATAAGGTGCCATTTCTTGGCGATGTGCCGTATCTTGGCCGCCTTTTCCGGCGTGATGTGGTTTCGGAGAAAAAATCCGAGCTGCTGGTATTCCTCACTCCGCGTATCATGAATAACCAGGCGATTGCTGTGAGTCGTTGATTCTGTGCGAAATTTGATTCTTGTAGGACCGATGGGGGCTGGAAAAAGCACCATCGGCCGATTACTGGCCAAAGAGCTGCGCCTGCCGTTCAAGGATTCCGACAAGGAAATTGAACTGCGTACGGGCGCCAATATCCCGTGGATCTTCGACAAGGAAGGCGAGCCCGGTTTTCGTGATCGTGAGCAGGCGATGATCGCCGAGCTGTGCGCGTTCGACGGCGTGGTGCTGGCGACGGGCGGCGGCGCGGTGATGCGCGATGCCAACCGCAAGGCCCTGCATGAGGGCGGACGGGTGGTGTATCTGCACGCCTCCGTCGAGCAGCAGGTCGGCCGCACCTCCCGCGACCGCAACCGTCCGCTGCTGCGCACGGCCAATCCCGAGAAAACCTTGCGCGACCTGCTGGCGATCCGTGATCCGCTTTATCGGGAAATCGCCGATCTGGTGGTGGAAACCGACGAGCGGCCACCACGCATGGTCGTGCTCGATATTCTCGACCGCCTGCAGCAGCTTCCGCCCCGTTAAAGCGCCGCTCGAAATGCGCTATCCTCGGCGTCCTGTCGAGGGTTGTGGCGGATCGCATGCAAGCGGCGTCACATCACTCAAGACCGGGGACATCCGATAATTCAAGGCAGGACGCCTGCTTCCATCTTCACTGTGGGGACACATGCAGACACTCAAGGTCGATCTAGGCGAGCGCAGCTACCCGATTCATATTGGCGAAGGACTGTTGGATCAGCCTGAATTGCTGGTTCCGCACATCCACGGGCGGCAAGTGGCAATCATCTCCAACGAGACTGTTGCGCCGCTCTATCTCGAGCGTCTGACCCGCAGCCTGGCACAATTCTCGGTGGTTTCCGTGGTGCTGCCGGACGGCGAAGCCTTCAAGAACTGGGAAACCCTGCAACTGATCTTCGACGGCCTGCTGACTGCTCGGCATGATCGTCGTACCACCGTCATCGCCCTTGGTGGCGGTGTGATCGGCGACATGGCCGGTTTTGCAGCCGCCTGCTACCAGCGCGGCGTCGATTTCATCCAGATTCCTACCACGCTGCTGTCCCAGGTCGATTCGTCGGTGGGCGGCAAGACCGGGATCAACCACCCGCTGGGCAAGAACATGGTCGGCGCCTTCTATCAGCCGAACGTGGTGCTGATCGATACGGCGTCCCTGAAAACCCTGCCAGCGCGCGAGCTGTCGGCAGGTCTGGCCGAAGTCATCAAGTACGGCCTGATCTGCGACGAGCCGTTCCTGACCTGGCTCGAAGACAACGTCGACGCCCTGCGCGCACTGGATCAGAAAGCCCTGACCTATGCCATCGAGCGCTCCTGCGCGGCCAAGGCGGCGGTGGTCGGCGCCGATGAGAAAGAGACCGGTGTGCGCGCCACGCTCAACCTCGGCCACACCTTCGGCCACGCCATCGAAACCCACATGGGCTATGGTGTCTGGTTGCACGGTGAAGCGGTCGCTGCTGGCACGGTAATGGCGATGGAAATGTCCGCGCGCCTCGGCTGGATCAGCGAGCAGGAGCGCGATCGCGGGATTCGTCTGTTCCAGCGTGCCGGCCTGCCGGTGGTGCCGCCTGAAGAAATGAGCGAAGCCGATTTTCTCGAACACATGGCAATTGACAAAAAAGTGATCGACGGTCGTTTGCGCCTGGTGCTGCTGCGCCGGATGGGCGAAGCGGTAGTGACCGACGATTATCCGAAAGAGGTTCTACAGGCCACGCTGGGAGCGGATTACCGCGCTCTGGCTCAGCTTAAAGGTTAATAAGATTCCGATGACTAGTTTGCATGCCGACGAGGCGTTCCTCGGCCATTTCCAGTTAAGTCATGACCCTTTCGCTCCACGGGTCCCGGGCTTCAAATTCTTCCCGGCCCAGCGCAAACCGGTGCTGGGTCAACTGCACCACCTGGCGCGTTACAGCCAGTTGCTGCTGGTGGTCACCGGCCCTCAGGGCAGCGGCAAGACGTTGCTGCGCCAGGCGCTGGTTGCCAGCACCAACAAGCAGTCGGTTCAGAGTGTTGTCGTCTCCGCCCGTGGCGCCGGCGATGCGGCCGGTGTGCTGCGTCAGGTCGCCCAGGCGCTGGACGTGGCCCAGGCCGATGTCGGAGCGATCCTCGATCAGGTCGTACAGTTGGCGCTGACCGGCCAGGAAGTCTATCTGCTGGTGGACGATGCCGAGCAGCTCGACGAGTCCGCCCTCGAAGCCCTGATGGCTTTGGGTGCCGGCGCACCGGAAGGCCGTCCGCATGTGTTCCTGTTCGGTGAGTCGTCGCTGATTGCTCAGCTTGAGGCACTGCACCTTGAAGAAGAGCGCTTCCACGTCATCGAATTGCAGCCGTACACCGAAGAAGAAACTCGCGAATATCTCGACCAGCGGCTCGAAGGCGCGGGCCGTGGCGTCGAACTTTTCACCGCGGATCAGATCTCTGATATTCACGAAAGCTCCGAGGGTTGGCCGGGCAACATCAACCAGGTCGCTCGCGATGCTCTGATCGAAGTCATGATTGCCAGCCGCTCTGCGGTCAAGCGTCCAAGTATGGGGTTCAACATGCCGAAGAAACACGTATTGGCGATTTCCGCCGTCGTCGTGGTGGCGGTCGCTGCCGCCTGGCTGATGCCTGGCCGCAACAAGGCGCCGACCACCGGCGCACCGGCCAATGAACAGGCACAGCTGCCATTGGGCCAGGGTGGCGCACCGAACGTGGAGTTCGCCGGTAACACCCAGCCGATGCCGTTGCCGCTGGTCGGCAATTCGCAACCGGTCATGCGCAAGCCATTGGCCGAAGCGGCGGGCGGGATTACCGAGGGTGACGACGGTGTGCCGCTGGAAGGTTCCAGCAATACGCCACCAACCGTGACCACCACCGCGCCACCGGCCGGTGTGCCTGCCGGTCCTGCGCCGACGCCGGTCCCGGTCCCTGCGGCCAAACCGACACCGGCACCGACTCAGGTCGCCACGGCCAAGCCAGTGCCTGCTCCGGCCGCCCCAGTCGCCAAGCCTGCTCCGGCGCCTGCCAAGCCTGTAGCAGCGGCCAAACCGGCCGAGAAAGCCGCCGAGAAGCCGGTCACCGTCGCCAAAGCCGCTGGCGGCAGCTGGTACGCCGGCCAGGCGCCGGGCAACTACGTGGTGCAGATCCTCGGCACCAGCTCTGAAGCCGCCGCACAAAGCTTCGTCAAGGAGCAGGGCGGCGAGTACCGTTATTTCAAGAAAGTCCTCAACGGCAAGCCGCTCTACGTGATCACCTATGGCAGCTTTGCCAATCGTGATGCGGCCGTTTCTGCCATCAAGGCCTTGCCAGCGAAGGTTCAGGCTGGTAAACCTTGGCCTCGCACTGTCGCCAGCGTCCAACAGGAACTGGCAACAACTCGCTGAAGATTCGGCGGCCTTACCCAGGCCGCCTCTCCAAGCACCTCAAAATCTCTACAAGTGCGCGCCGTCTCTACAGACCGCGTGCCTTGTGGTGTCTGCGTCACAGTAGTCTTTGAGTCGTTGCGGTCAAAATTAAAAAAGTTTTGACTAGCACAGCAGATCGCTTTAAACCTTTCACAAATGCGACATGAATTTGCGACATTTCGTCGTCAAATTTGTGAGCCTCTGTGTCGCTGTGTACAATGACCACCCTTTTGCCCCCGCTAAGCCGGCGTACGTTCGGCGCGAGATGCAAGTGGTTGAATTGAAAAGAAATTTGCCTCGAAAAGAGGCAGCCTGGTGAGAAAGTGTCTATGAAAGCAGGTCTGTACCAACCAGATGAATTCAAGGATAACTGCGGTTTCGGCCTGATAGCCCATATGCAGGGCGAACCCAGTCATACCCTATTGCAAACGGCCATTGAGGCCCTGACCTGCATGACCCACCGCGGTGGGATTAATGCCGACGGCAAGACCGGTGACGGTTGCGGTCTGCTGATTCAAAAGCCTGACGCCTTCCTGCGCGCGATTGCCCAGGAAGCCTTCAGCGTCGAGCTGCCCAAGCAATATGCCGTGGGCATGGTCTTCTTCAACCAGGATCCGGCCAAGGCCGAAGCCGCTCGCGAGAACATGAACCGCGAGATCCTGGCCGAAGGCCTGCAATTGATCGGCTGGCGCAAAGTGCCCATCGACACCAGCGTCCTCGGCCGCCTCGCCCTTGAGCGCCTGCCGCAGATCGAGCAGGTGTACATCGGCGGCGAAGGCCTGAGCGATCAGGACATGGCGGTCAAGCTGTTCAGCGCACGTCGTCGTTCGTCCGTGGCCAACGCCGCTGACACCGACCACTACATCTGCAGCTTTTCCCACAAGACCATCATCTATAAAGGCCTGATGATGCCGGCCGACCTGGCCGCGTTCTATCCGGACCTGGGTGACCAGCGCCTGCAAACCGCGATCTGCGTGTTCCACCAGCGCTTCTCCACCAACACCCTGCCGAAATGGCCGCTGGCTCAGCCATTCCGCTTCCTCGCTCACAACGGCGAGATCAACACCATCACCGGTAACCGCAACTGGGCCCAGGCCCGTCGCACCAAGTTCAGCAACGATCTGATGGATCTGGAAGAACTCGGCCCGCTGGTGAACCGCGTTGGCTCCGATTCTTCGAGCATGGACAACATGCTCGAACTGATGGTCACCGGTGGCATCGACCTGTTCCGTGGCGTGCGGATGATCATTCCGCCTGCGTGGCAGAACGTCGAAACCATGGACCCGGATCTACGTGCGTTCTACGAGTACAACTCGATGCACATGGAGCCGTGGGACGGCCCGGCCGGCGTGGTGATGACCGATGGTCGTTACGCGGTGTGCCTGCTCGACCGTAACGGTCTGCGCCCGGCGCGCTGGGTCACCACCACCAATGGTTTCATCACTGTCGCTTCGGAAATCGGCGTCTGGAACTACCAGCCGCAGGACGTGATCGCCAAGGGCCGCGTCGGTCCTGGGCAGATCCTCGCCGTGGACACCGAAACCGGGCAGATCCTCGACACCGACGCGATCGACAACCGTCTGAAATCCCGTCATCCGTACAAGCAATGGCTGCGCAAGAATGCCCTGCGTATCCAGGCGACCATGGAAGACAACGATCACGGTTCGGCTTTCTACGACGTCGATCAGCTCAAGCAATACATGAAGATGTATCAGGTCACGTTCGAAGAGCGCGATCAGGTACTGCGTCCGCTCGGCGAGCAAGGCTACGAAGCCGTTGGCTCGATGGGCGACGACACGCCGATGGCCGTGCTGTCCCAGCGCGTGCGCACGCCGTATGACTATTTCCGTCAGCAGTTCGCGCAGGTGACCAACCCGCCGATCGACCCGCTGCGTGAAGCGATCGTGATGTCGCTGGAAATCTGTCTCGGTGCCGAACGCAACATCTTCCAGGAATCGCCGGAGCACGCTTCGCGCGTGATCCTCAGCTCGCCGGTCATTTCCCCGGCCAAGTGGCGCTCGCTGATGAACCTCGACCGCCCGGGTTTCGAGCGGCAGATCATCGACCTCAACTATGACGAAAGCATCGGCCTCGAAGCGGCGATCCGCAACGTCGCCGATCAGGCTGAAGAAGCCGTGCGCGCCGGTCGTACCCAGATCGTTCTGAGCGACCGCCATATCGCGCCGGGCAAGCTGCCGATCCACGCCTCGATGGCTACCGGCGCGGTACACCACCGCCTGACCGAAAAAGGCCTGCGCTGCGATTCCAACATCCTCGTTGAAACCGCAACCGCCCGCGATCCGCACCACTTCGCGGTGTTGATCGGTTTCGGCGCCTCGGCGGTCTATCCGTTCCTGGCCTACGAAGTGCTGGGCGACCTGATCCGTACCGGTGAAGTGCTGGGCGACCTCTACGAGGTGTTCAAGAACTACCGCAAAGGCATCACCAAAGGCCTGTTGAAGATCCTGTCGAAGATGGGCATCTCGACCATTGCGTCCTATCGCGGTGCGCAGCTGTTCGAAGCCATTGGTCTGTCCGAAGAAGTTTGCGAGCTGAGCTTCCGTGGTGTGCCGAGCCGCATCAAGGGTGCGCGTTTCGTCGACATCGAAGCCGAGCAGAAAGCACTGGCCACCGAAGCCTGGAGTCCGCGCAAGCCGATCCAGCAGGGCGGTCTGCTGAAGTTCGTCCACGGTGGCGAATACCACGCTTACAACCCGGACGTGGTCAACACCCTGCAAGCCGCCGTGCAGCAGGGCGACTACGCCAAGTTCAAGGAATACACCTCGCTGGTGGACAACCGTCCGGTGTCGATGATCCGTGACCTGTTCAAGGTCAAGACCCTCGAGAAACCGCTGGACATCAGCGAAGTCGAGCCGCTGGAATCGGTGCTCAAGCGCTTCGACTCCGCCGGTATCTCGCTGGGCGCCCTGTCGCCGGAAGCTCACGAAGCCCTGGCCGAAGCCATGAACCGCCTGGGTGCGCGTTCCAACTCCGGCGAAGGCGGCGAAGACCCGGCACGCTACGGCACCATCAAGAGCTCGAAAATCAAGCAGGTTGCGACCGGTCGTTTCGGCGTGACCCCGGAATACCTCGTCAACGCCGAAGTGCTGCAGATCAAGGTCGCCCAGGGCGCCAAGCCGGGCGAGGGCGGGCAACTGCCGGGCGGTAAAGTGAACGGGCTGATCGCCAAACTGCGTTACGCAGTGCCGGGCGTGACCCTGATTTCGCCACCGCCGCACCACGACATCTATTCGATCGAAGACTTGTCGCAGCTGATTTTCGACCTGAAACAGGTCAACCCGAAGGCGCTGGTTTCGGTGAAGCTTGTGGCCGAAGCGGGCGTCGGCACCATCGCCGCCGGTGTGGCCAAGGCCTATGCGGACTTGATCACCATCTCCGGCTACGACGGTGGCACCGGTGCTTCGCCGCTGACCTCGATCAAATACGCTGGCGCACCGTGGGAACTCGGCCTGGCCGAAACCCACCAGACCCTGCGCGGCAACGACCTGCGCGGCAAGGTTCGGGTGCAGACCGACGGCGGCCTGAAAACCGGCCTCGACGTGATCAAGGCGGCCATCCTCGGCGCCGAAAGCTTCGGCTTCGGTACCGCGCCGATGATCGCGCTGGGCTGCAAATACCTGCGTATCTGCCACCTGAACAACTGCGCCACTGGCGTCGCGACTCAGAACGAGAAGCTGCGCAAGGATCACTACATCGGCACCGTCGACATGGTGGTGAACTTCTTCACCTACGTCGCCGAAGAAACCCGTGAGTGGCTGGCCAAGCTGGGCGTGCGTTCCCTCGAAGAGCTGATCGGCCGCACCGATCTGCTGGAAGTCCTCGAAGGCCAGACCGCCAAGCAACATCACCTGGACCTGACCCCGCTGCTGGGCAGCGATCACATCCCGGCGGACAAGCCTCAGTTCTGCGGCGTCGAGCGCAACCCGCCATTCGACCAGGGCCTGCTGGCCGAGAAAATGGTCGAGATGGCGACGTCGGCGATCAACGACCTCAGCGGCGCCGAGTTCGAACTGGACATCTGCAACTGCGACCGTTCGATCGGCGCACGGATCTCCGGCGAAATCGCCCGCAAGCATGGCAATCAGGGCATGGCCAAGGCGCCAGTCACCTTCCGCTTCAAGGGCACTGCGGGTCAGAGCTTCGGCGTGTGGAACGCCGGCGGTCTGAACATGTACCTGGAAGGCGACGCCAACGACTACGTCGGCAAAGGCATGACCGGCGGCAAACTGGTTATCGTGCCGCCGAAGGGCAGCGCTTATCAGACTCAGAACAGCGCCATCATCGGCAACACCTGCCTGTACGGCGCCACTGGCGGCAAGCTGTTCGCCGCCGGCACCGCAGGCGAGCGTTTCGCCGTGCGCAACTCAGGTGCCCACACGGTCGTGGAAGGCACTGGCGATCACTGCTGCGAGTACATGACCGGTGGTTTCGTCTGCGTCCTGGGCAAGACCGGTTACAACTTCGGCTCTGGCATGACCGGCGGTTTCGCCTACGTGCTCGACCAGGACAACACCTTCGTTGACCGGGTCAACCACGAACTGGTGGAAATCCAGCGGATCAGCGGCGAGGCGATGGAAGCCTATCGCAGCCACCTGCAGAACGTGCTGAACGAGTACGTCGCGGAAACCGACAGCGAGTGGGGGCGTGAACTCGCCGAGAACCTCGATGACTACCTGCGTCGTTTCTGGCTGGTCAAGCCGAAGGCTGCCAACCTGAAGTCGTTGCTTTCCAGCACCCGTGCCAACCCGCAGTGATATGCGCCTGAAGAGTTTGATGAGGTTTTAACAATGGCTGAACGTCTGAATAACGACTTCCAGTTCATCGACGTCGGGCGCAAAGATCCGAAGAAGAAACTGTTGCGTCAACGCAAGAAAGAGTTCGTGGAAATCTACGAACCGTTCAAACCCCAGCAGTCGGCCGACCAGGCCCACCGCTGCCTGGGTTGCGGCAACCCGTATTGCGAATGGAAGTGCCCGGTGCACAACTTCATTCCGAACTGGCTGAAACTGGTGGCCGAGGGCAACATCCTCCAGGCCGCCGAGCTG
The DNA here is from genome assembly GCF_058789255.1 of Pseudomonas sp. FW215-R2. Classification (NCBI taxonomy): domain Bacteria; kingdom Pseudomonadati; phylum Pseudomonadota; class Gammaproteobacteria; order Pseudomonadales; family Pseudomonadaceae; genus Pseudomonas; species Pseudomonas sp. FW215-R2. Next base: position 290,034 of record NZ_JBYTBO010000001.1, on the reverse strand, counting down.
TCGCACCAGACCAACACCCTGCCGGAAGTCTGCGGCCGGGTGTGCCCGCAGGATCGTCTGTGCGAGGGTGCCTGCACCCTCAACGACGGCTTCGGCGCGGTGACCATCGGTTCGGTCGAGAAGTACATCACCGACACCGCGTTCGCCATGGGCTGGCGCCCGGACATGTCCAAGGTCAAACCGACCGGCAAGCGTGTCGCGATCATCGGTGCAGGCCCGGCGGGCCTCGGTTGTGCCGACGTGCTGGTGCGCGGCGGCGTGACTCCGGTGGTGTTCGACAAGAACCCGGAAATCGGCGGTCTGCTGACCTTCGGCATCCCCGAGTTCAAGCTTGAGAAGACCGTGCTGAGCAATCGTCGCGAAGTCTTCACCGGCATGGGCATCGAGTTCCGCCTCAACACCGAGGTCGGCAAGGACGTGACCATGGAGCAGTTGCTCGCCGAATACGATGCCGTGTTCATGGGCATGGGCACCTACACCTACATGAAGGGCGGTTTTGCCGGTGAGGATCTGCCGGGCGTTTATGACGCGCTGGATTTCCTGATTGCCAACGTCAATCGCAACCTGGGCTTTGAAAAGTCGCCGGAAGATTTCGTCGACATGAAAGGCAAGAAGGTTGTGGTGCTGGGCGGCGGCGACACGGCGATGGACTGCAACCGCACGTCGATCCGCCAGGGCGCCAAGTCGGTGACCTGTGCTTATCGTCGTGACGAAGCGAACATGCCCGGCTCGCGCAAAGAGGTGAAGAACGCCAAGGAAGAAGGCGTGAAATTCCTCTACAACCGCCAGCCGATCGCCATCGTCGGCGAAGACAAGGTCGAAGGCGTGAAAGTGGTCGAGACCCGTCTCGGCGAACCGGACGCCCGTGGCCGTCGCAGCCCCGAGCCGATCCCGGGCTCCGAAGAGATCATCCCGGCCGACGCCGTGGTCATCGCTTTCGGTTTCCGCCCGAGCCCGGCGCCGTGGTTCGAGCAGTTCGAGATCCAGACCGACAGCCAGGGCCGCGTCGTTGCGCCTGAGCAAGGTCAGTACAAGCACCAGACCAGCAACCCGAAAATCTTCGCCGGTGGCGACATGGTGCGCGGTTCCGACCTGGTGGTGACGGCGATCTTCGAAGGCCGCAATGCGGCGGAAGGGATCCTCGACTACCTGGGCGTCTAAACCCGGTTCGAAACTGCACCGCAATACCTGTGGGAGCTGGCTTGCCAGCTCCCACATTGTTTTCAGGGTGTTGCTGAAATCCGCGAAATCATTGCGACAAATTGACCCGATAGACAAAAGGCTGACCTGCAACCGTGCCTTTTGCGTCGCGCTCTGAGAAAATGCCCGCACTTTTTTTCCGGATGCCGACATGACTGCCCTGAAGAACGACCGTTTCCTCCGCGCCCTGCTCAAGCAACCCGTAGACGTCACCCCTGTGTGGATGATGCGCCAGGCCGGCCGCTACCTGCCGGAATACCGCGCCAGCCGCGCCCAGGCCGGTGATTTCATGAGCCTGTGCATGAATCCGGAATTCGCCTGCGAAGTCACGCTGCAACCTCTCGACCGCTATCCGCAACTGGACGCGGCGATCCTGTTCTCCGACATCCTCACCATTCCCGATGCCATGGGCCAGGGCCTGTACTTCGAGACCGGTGAAGGTCCGCGCTTCAAGAAAGTCGTCAGCACCCTGGCCGACATCGAAGCCCTGCCGATCCCGGATCCGCACAAAGACCTTGGGTACGTGATGGACGCGGTCAGCACCATCCGCCGCGAACTGAACGGCCGCGTGCCGCTGATCGGTTTCTCCGGCAGCCCATGGACCCTCGCCACTTACATGGTCGAAGGCGGCTCGTCGAAAGACTTCCGCAAGACCAAGGCGATGCTCTACGACAACCCGCAAGCCATGCACCTGTTGCTGGACAAGCTGGCGCAGTCGGTGACCTCGTACCTGAACGGCCAGATCCAGGCCGGTGCGCAAGCGGTGCAGATCTTCGATACCTGGGGCGGCAACCTGTCGGCGGCGGCGTATCAGGAATTCTCCCTGGCCTACATGAAGAAAATCGTCAGCGGCCTGATCCGCGAGCACGACGGTCGCAAGGTGCCGGTGATCCTGTTCACCAAGAACGGCGGCCTGTGGCTGGAAAGCATCGCCGACGCTGGCGCCGACGCACTGGGCCTGGACTGGACCTGCGACATCGGCAACGCCCGCGCCCGCGTTGGCGACAAGGTCGCACTGCAAGGCAACATGGACCCGACCGTGCTGTACGCCAAGCCGGAAGCGATCCGCACCGAAGTCGGGCGCATCCTCGCCAGCTACGGCAAGGGCAGCGGCCACGTGTTCAACCTCGGCCACGGCATCACGCCTGAAGTCGATCCGGAACACGCTGGCGCGTTCCTGCGTGCGGTGCACGAGTTGTCGGCGCAGTACCACGAGTGATCGTGCCTCAATAAAAAACGCCCGGCTTATGCCGGGCGTTTTTTTATGGGCGTGAATCAGGCTTTGACGCCGCCCAGCGGTGGCAGCTTCGCCAGCTTCAACGCCACCAACAGCGCCACCAGCAGCAACGCGCCGATAAACAACCCAATCCCGTTCCACCCGGCCATGTGCCAGAACACCCCGCCCGCTGTCCCGGCGATGCTCGAGCCGGCGTAATAGCTGAACAGGTACAGCGACGACGCCTGGCCCTTGGCCTTGAGCGCCCGACGGCCGATCCAGCTGCTGGCCACCGAGTGTGCGGCGAAGAAGCCGAAGGTGAAGATCAGCATGCCGATGATCACCAGAGGCAGCGGTGTAAACATCGTCAGGGCGAGGCCGGCGAACATCAGGGCGATGGTGGCCCACAGCACTTTGCGGCGCCCCAGTTTGTCGGCCAGTGAACCGATTTTTGCCGAGCTGTAGATGCCCGACAGGTAGACCACCGACAACAACCCCACAAACACCTGATCCAGGTGATACGGCTCGGCCAGCAGGCGGTAGCCGATGTAGTTGAACAACGTGACGAACGCGCCCATCAGCACGAACGCCTCAAGGAACAGCAGCGGCAGGCCGGCATCGCGAAAGTGCATGGTGAAGCCGTCGAGCAGGCTGCGCGGATGCAGCGAGCGGGAGCGGAAGTTGCGCGACTCCGGCAGGATCTTCCAGAACACCGCTGCCGCAATCAGTGCCAGGCCGCCGATCACCAGCATCGCCGTGTGCCAGCTGACGAAGTCGATCAATACACCGGTAATCAATCGCCCGCTCATCCCGCCAATCGCGTTGCCGCCGATGTACAGGCCCATCGCCAGACCGATGTGTTGCGGATGGATTTCCTCGCTCAGGTAAGTCATTGCAACCGCTGCCAGGCCGCTCAACGACAGCCCGATCAGCGCCCGCATGATCAGCACGCCGTGCCAGCTCGGCATCATCGAACTGGCGATGGTGCACAGGGCCGCAGCAAACAGTGCGGCAACCATCACCGGTTTGCGCCCGACCCGATCGGAAATCGGCCCGGTGATCAGCAGACCGAAGGCCAGCATGCCGGTGGCCACCGACAGGATCAGGCTGCTTTGCGCCGCGTTGATCGAATACTCCTGGGACAGCAACGGCATCATCGGCTGCACGCAGTACAGCAGGGCAAACGTCGCGAAGCCGCCGCTGAAAAGCGCGAGCACCGTGCGCATGAACGCGGGCGTGCCTTTCTCGATGTAGATCTCTTGCAGTTCGGTCGGCACATCGTCCGCCGCAGCGGGCGGGACTTCATGGGCCAGTGGAGCGACGGCGGTTTTCACATCAGACCTCGGAGGGCGCGGGCAGGCAGGCAATGAAAAAATCATATAGCTGGCTAATGTTTCTATCCAATATATTGTTCGACCTGTTTGATAGCTTTCACGACCTAATGGGGTTTCCATGGAATTGCGTCACTTGCGCTACTTCATCGCCGTCGCCGAAGAACTGCATTTCGGCCGCGCCGCACAGGTGCTGGGCATTTCTCAGCCACCGCTGAGCCAGCAGATTCAGGCGCTGGAACAGGAAGTCGGCGCACGGCTGTTCGAGCGTACCAATCGTCGGGTCGAGCTCAGCGAGGCCGGACGATTGTTTCTGGAAGAGGCGCGGCTGGTGCTGGCTCAGGTCGACAAAGCGGCGGACGTGGCGCGGCGGGCGCAGCTCGGAGAGCTGGGGGAACTGAAGATCGGCTTCACTTCGTCGGCGCCGTTCAACTCGACGATTCCCCAGGCGATTTTTTCCTTCCGCCAGCGTTTCCCGGCCGTGCACCTGAATCTGCGGGAGATGAGTAGCACCATGGTGGCCGACGCATTGGTGGACGAATCGATCGAGGTCGGCATCATGCGCCCCCTGGGCCTGCCGGATTCGCTGAGCGTGGTCGAACTGATGCGCGAGCCATTGGTGGCGGTGCTCAGCTCCAAACATCCGCTGGCGCAGGGTAGCGAGGAAGGTCTGTTTCTTTCGGCGCTGGCTCTGGAGCCGTTCGTGTTCTTCCCGCGCAGCTACGGCAGCGGTCTTTACTCGCAACTGATCAGCCTGGCCCGTGACGCCGGTTTCAGCCCGCACTTCGCCCAAGAGGCGGGGGAGGCAATGACGATCATCGGCCTGGTGGCGGCGGGCCTGGGCGTGTCGGTCATGCCGGCCTCGTATCAGCGGATGCGCATCGACGGCGTGGTCTATCGGCCGTTGCTCGATCCCGAAGCGGTGACGGCGGTGTGGCTGGTGCAGCGCAAGGATCAGAAATCGCCGATGGCCAAGGCGTTCGTCGAGCTGCTCACGCGCAAGGTCGAAGCCGGTTGATCAGGGCAGTCGCACCAGGTCACCCTTCAACGCCACCCGCGTCACGAACACCCCGGCCCGACATTCGTAAGTGTTCAGATCCTTGCGCACATGCTGGTCGTAGTAGCTGACGATATTGGTCACCGCGTTGGCCCCGACGCGCTTGGCCTGGGCCTGCAGCGCAATCAGATTCGACTGCAACACCCACTCGCAGGAGTCGTGATCGCTCTTGTTGAAGCCATTGGTCTTCAGATCGCTGACCACCCCGCGCTGCAACATCCGCTGAGTCCCCAGTGGTCCATTGCCGATCAGGTAGAACTTCACACTGCCATCCAGCCGCCCGGCACGAATCGCATCCGACAGCACGGTTTCGAACGGCATGTACATCAGGTTGGTGGCGTGGCTGGCGCTGGGGAGCAGGCTGAAAAGGGCGGCGGCGATCAGGGCTTTCGCTTGCATGGTCATCTCCTTGACGTAACGCGCAGCAAATTACGGGTATGACGAGTGTAGACGCCGTATATCGGACAGAGAGAAGTCCATGTAGAGTGCGTGTAGCTCAACGGCTACACTTGCAGCCATGACTGAGATACTTCGAAGCTCCACATTCTCGAGCTGGCTTGTGAAGCTGGCTGATAGTCGCGCCAGGATGCGTATTCAGGTGCGAATTGATCGCATGGCTGATGGGAATTTCGGTGATGTCAAAGCCATTGGCGAAGGGATCAGCGAAGCCCGAATTGACTATGGCCCGGGATATCGGGTCTATTTCATGCAGCAAGGTCGTCAGCTGGTCATCCTCCTTTGTGGTGGAGACAAGAGCAGTCAATCTCGAGACATCAAGCAAGCCAGGCTCATAGCGGAATCCTGGCAGGAGCAAAACCCATGACCGAACAATTCACTCGTTGGGACTCAGCCGAGTACCTCAAGACAGAAGAGGACATGGCCAACTATCTGGACGCCTGTATGGAAGAGGCGGGTGACGACCCGGCTTTTATTGCCAAGGCACTTGGCACTATCGCTCGGGCGCGTGGCATGACGCAGGTTGCGCGCGATGCTGGGCTATCAAGGGAAAGTCTTTATCGCGCACTGTCAGGCGAGGTAAATCCTGAGTTTGGGACGATCCTCAAAGTCATGAAGGCGCTGGGGCTGAAGTTGCATGCCAGCACATGATCTGAACTGAAAAGGGCGCCGAAAGGCGCCCTTTGTCGTTTCCGGCCGTTATTGAACCGTCGCCAGATCACCCTTCAAGGCAACGCCAGCCATGATCGCGCCCGCATGGCATTCGTAGTTCTTCGCATCCTTGCGCTCGTTGCTCTTGTAGAAGCTGACGATGTTGGCCACGGCGTTGGCGCCGGCGTTTTTCGCGGCCTGGTGCAGGCTGATGATGGCTGACTGCACGACCCATTCGCAGGCCACTTCATCGGACTTGTTGAAGGCGTTGGTCTTCTTGTTGGTCACCGCGCCGCTGCTGACCACGGTGACTTTGCCGGCCGGGGCGTTGCCCGCCAGATAGAACTTCACGCTGCCGTCGATCTTGCCGGTGCGGGTTGCCTCGGCGACCGCCTTGTCGAACGGCAGGTACACCGCCGTGTCACGGGCCTGGCTGACGGCGGGCAAGGCGCAGAGCAGCAGGGTGGCGGCCGCGAGTTTGTTCAAACGCATGGAGGTCTCCTTGACCTGAATTAATTCGGTTGCGTCCAGCGGCGGAAGATCAGCGAGGTGTTGACCCCGCCAAACGCGAAGTTGTTGTTCATCACGTAGTCGTGGTGCATCTGGCGGAATTCGCCGCGCAGGTAATCGAGCTTGCCGCAGTGCGGGTCGACTTCGTCGAGGTTGAGCGTGTGCACGTACAGGTCGCGATTGAGCATTTCGATGCTGAACCAGGACTCCAGCGCACCGCAGGCACCCAGGGTGTGGCCGAGGAAACTCTTCTGCGAGCTGATCGGCATGCGTTCGCCGAACAGGCTGCTGGTGGCCAGGGTTTCGGCGATGTCGCCCTGCTCGGTGGCCGTGCCGTGACCGTTCACGTAACCGATGGCGTCAGGCGTCAGGCCCGCGTCTTCCAGTGCCAGCTCCATCGCACGGCGCATGGTGACCTGCTCCGGACGGGTGGTGTGCTGGCCGTCGGCGTTGCTGCCAAAGCCGACGATTTCGGCGTGAATGTGCGCACCGCGAGCCAAGGCGTGTTCCAGTTCTTCAAGCACCAGCATGCCGCCGCCTTCGCCGATCACCAGGCCGTCGCGGCCCTTGTCATACGGACGTGGCGAGGTTTGCGGCGCATCGTTTTTCAGGCTGGTGGCGTACAGCGCGTCGAACACCATGGCCTCGGTCGGACACAGCTCTTCGGCACCGCCAGCGAGCATCAGCGGCAAACGACCGAATTTGATCGCCTCGTAGGCATAACCGACGCCCTGGCTGCCACTGGTGCAGGCGCTGGACGTCGGGATCAGGCGACCGGTGAGGCCGAAGAAGATGCTGATGTTCGCCGCCGTGGTGTGCGGCATCATCCGCACGTAGGAGTTGGCGTTGAGGCCTTCGGCCACCGAATTCAGCAGCATGTTGCCGAACGCCTTGATCTCGTCGGTGCTGCCGGTGGACGAGCCACAGGCCACGCCCATACGGCCGTCCTTGATCGTTTCGTCGCCGAGCAGGCCGGCATCGGCCAAGGCTTTTTCAGCCGCGCCGACCGCCAGCCGCGAGACCCGGCCCATGCTGCGCAGTTGTTTGCGGGTCCAGTGCGCCGGCACCAGAAAATCGTCGATGGGCCCGGCCAGTCGGGTGTTGAGTTCGCTGAAGCGATCCCACTCGTCCATCCGGCGGATGCCGCTGCGGTTGGCGGCGAAGTTGCCGGCGATGGTGTCCCAGTCGCTGCCCAGCGAGGTGATGCCGGCCATGCCGGTGACGACAACGCGCTTCATCAGCACAAGCCTCCGTTGACTGCCAGCACCTGGCGGGTGATGTACGACGCTTCCGCCGACATCAGGAAATTCACCGCACCGGCCACTTCTTCCGGCGTGCCCATGCGTTGTGCCGGGATCATTTTCATCAGTTCTTCCACCGGCACGTTTTCATCGAGCATGGCCGTATCGATCAGGCCGGGAGCAACACAGTTCACCGTGATTTTGCGCTTGGCCAGTTCGATCGCCAACGCCTTTGCGGCACCGATCACACCCGCTTTCGAGGCGCTGTAGTTGACCTGGCCGCGGTTGCCGATCAGCCCCGAGACCGAGGTGATACAAACGATGCGACCGGCGGCGCGGCGGCGGATCATCGGCATCATCACCGGGTGCAGGACGTTGTAGAAACCGTCGAGGTTGGTGCGCAGCACCACGTCCCAGTCGTCGTCGCTCAGGGCCGGAAACGCGCCATCGCGGGTCAGTCCGGCATTGAGCACCACGCCGTAATAGGCGCCGTGGGCTTCGACATCGGCTTCGAGGATGGCTTTGCAGGTTTCGCGGTCGGCGACGTCGAATTGCAGGATGCGCGCATGGCGCCCGAGCGCTTCGATTTCGGATTTCACCGCTTGTGCCTCGGCCACGCCGCTGCGGCAATGCAGGACGATGTCGTGACCAGCCTGAGCCAGACGCAGGGCAATTGCGCGGCCGATACCGCGACTGGAGCCGGTGACCAGTACGAATTCAGTCATCGTTCGACTCCTTCAATTGTTCAAGATATTGCGCCGCGTGCGGCGGGCGGAACACGTTCAGCCGGGCGCTGGCTTTGATGCCGGGCGCATTGATGTGGCATTCGAACACGCCCATGCCGTTGTCGTCTTCCAGCGAGCGGATGCCATGGATAGTCAGTTCACAACCGACCGGAAACGCCTCGACATTGCATTCGAACTTGCGGGTGCCGAGCAGAAAGCCCAGCTCCACCGCATTGCCCTTCTGCCGTGCATGGCAGCCAGCGAATGCAGCGACGCTCTGTGCCATCAACTCGACGCCGACCCACGCCGGCAGGCTGCCGTCGGGCAGGTTGAACAAACCATCGGGTTTGACCGTCAGGGTGGTGTGGATCTGCTCGTCGTCAAAGCTCAGGATCCGGTCGATCAGAATCATGTCGCCAGCGTGGGGCAGCAATTCGGCGAGCGGCCAGTCATTCATGGGGCGTCTCCGATAATCAGGCTGACGTTATTGCCACCGAAGGCAAACGAGTTGCTCATCAGGTAGCGGGGTGCAATGGACGCCAGGCGCTCGCTCGCGGTCACCCACTTCAGCGCTGGCAGGTCCGGATCGGCCTGGCCGTCCCAGACGTGCGGCGGCAAGGCGTGGTCGGGGTTGTCGGCGCTCAGGCTCAGCCAGCAGAACGCGGCTTCCAGTGCACCGGCAGCACCGAGGGTGTGGCCGGTCATCGGCTTGGTCGAGGAACACGCCACACCCTGCGGGAACAGCGTGGAAACGGCCAGGCTTTCCATGGCGTCGTTGTGCAGGGTGGCGGTGCCGTGCAGGTTCAGATAACTGATTTGCGTGGCTTGCAGCTGCGCGCGATCCAGCGCCTGTTGCATGGCTTGCAACGCGCCACGGCCAGACGGTTCTGGTGCAGAAATATGGTGCGCATCGGAGCTGGCGCCAGCGCCCAGCAGGGCAATGGCCGGGCCGTCGCCGCGCTGTTTGCTCATCACGAACAGCACTGCGGCCTCGCCGATGTTGATGCCGTTGCGGTTGGCCGAGAACGGATTGCAGCGCTCGTCGGACACCGCTTCCAGCGACGAGAAACCGTTGAGGGTCAGCTTGCACAGGCTGTCGACACCGCCGCACAGCACCGCGTCGCACAGCCCTAGATCCAGCAGGCGCCGGGCGCTCATCAGGGCCCGGGCGCTGGAGGTGCACGCGGTGGAAATCACGTAGGTCGGGCCGCTCAGTTGCAGCCAGTCGGCGAGGAACGTCGCCGGGGCGCCGAGTTCCTGTTGCCGATAGTCGTAATCGGCCGGGAACTGTTGTTCGCGAATGTAATGCGCCAGACCCTGGCTGGCCTCGTCGATGCCCGAAGTGCTGGTGCCGAGCACCACGCCGACGCGGTCGGGGCCATAGGTCTGAATGGCGGCGTCGATGTCGTCGCGAATCTGCAACGCGGCTTCCAGCAGCAACTGATTGTTGCGGCTCTTGTGCGCCGCCATCTGCGGCGGAACAGGCGCCAGGTCACCGTGCACTGCGGCCACCGGCAACTCGCGTTCCGGCACCCAGCCCGACTCGTGGCGCATGCCCGAGCAATCGCCGGCGAACAGGTGACTGGCGACTTCTTGCTTGTCACGGCCCAGGGCGCAGATCACGCCGAGGGCGTTGAGGTAGGCGGTCATGGCGTCGATTCACCTAAGGGAGAAACCCGATACTGCGGGCCTTGGGGCAGGTTCAATTCGAAGCTCAACGGTTGTGCGTAACGGATGTCCCAACGCGCCGGCAAGGAACGTTGCCCGCCGTGTTGCTGCGCGGTGGGGTAATTGCGCGACAGTTCGCCGGACGGTGTCAGGGCGAACAGTAGCGCGGCGAACAACTCCCGGGCCTCCGGATTCGGCGGCAGCAGGCCGTCAGCCTGCCAGCGTCCGTCGATCAGTTGCTGACGGGCCTGGGGAATGCCCAGCGGATCCATCATCGACCAGCGAATGCCCGGGCCCTCGCGCTGGATCACCAGCAACCAGTCCTGACGCTGTTCGGCTTGCTGGCGCTCGATGTGCAATTGCAGCGGCAAGGGCAGCGTAGGGTTATCCACAGGCAGCGGCGCCTGGCTGGCGCAAGCGGTCAGCAGCAGGACGCAGGCGAGCAGCAGAACACGCAGCATCAGACGGCCTCTTCCAGCGGTTTGCGCGCCACGACGTTGACCAGGGTTTCTTCACGCTGGCCAAACGGCTTCGGTTTGCGCAGGCCAAAACGTTCCAGCAGACCAAAATCCTTTGAGCGGCTCCACCACAGGTACGGGTAGGAAACATTCCGCTCGCCGAACTCGAATCCCTGCTGGCGAATCATCTCCAGATACTGCGCCGCACTCTTTTGCACGTGCATCGGATGGCGGAACAACCAACGGATGACCCATGTATCAATGTAAGCCTCGGTGGACTCGGCGAACAGCAGATAACCGCCCGGCTTGAGCACCCGGTAGAACTCGGCCAGGGCTTTTTCCTGCTCCACCAGATGATGGAAGGTCTGGTGACAGAACAGCAGATCGACGCTCGCATCCGGGACATTCAGTGTCGCGCAGTCGCTGCCGATCAGCTCGACGGCGAAGCCTTGGCGCGCCGCTTCCTCAGCGCTCAATTCCAGGCTGTGCGGGTCGGCATCGACGCCGATCAAACGCTGTGGCGCGAAGGTCTGGCGCAGATGGCCGAAGGATTTGCCCTGGCCGCAGCCTGCATCCAGCAGCACCGGGTTGGCCGGCAGCGGTTCGCTGAACAAGCCGCGCAAATCATTGATCGCCACGCGCAGCACATGGTGCTGCCAGGTGTGGCTGCGCAGGAACCAGAAGCCGAAACGGGTTTCCTCGACGTAGCTGTCGCTCAAGTAATTCATGTGTCGTCCCTTGCACAGAGTTCGGAAATCGTCTTCAGCCGGCGGCGCGCTTCGCTGACGAACGGGTTGCGTTCGTCCCAGGCGTAGCCGGCGAGGATCGAGCAGATCATGCGACGGATTTCGGGGGAGCCTTGCTCGTGGAAAATCACGTCCTGGAAGGTGCCGGCGTACCAGCCCTCGACATAGCAGCGGAAGGTATCGACGCCGCGCTTGAGCGGTTCGGCGAACTCGCTCTGCCAATCCACGGTTTCGCCCTGCAACTGCCGGTGCAGCACGCCGGCGGCCATGCTTGCCGAGCGCATGGCGATGGTCACGCCCGAGGAGAACACCGGGTCGAGAAACTCCGCCGCGTTGCCCAGCAGCGCAAACCCCGGACCGTGCAGGGTTTTGACGTTGGCCGCATAACCGCCGAGGGTACGCGCCGGGGTATCCCACACGGCGTTGTTCAGTACCTTGGCCAGACTCGGGGTTTCGGCGATGAAACCGCGCAGGCAGGCGTCGAGATCGGTATCGCTACCCTTGAAATGTTCAGCGGCAGCGACCACGCCCACCGAGCAGCGACCGTTACTGAACGGAATCGTCCAGAACCAGATGTCGCGATGCTGCGGGTGGGTGGTGACGAGGATTTTCTCGCGGTCGAAGGCCGGGTGGTCGATGTGATCTTCGACGTGGGTGAACACGGCCTGGCGCACCGGGAAATTCGATGGAGCTTCCAGATCCAGCAGGCGTGACAGCACGCGGCCGTAGCCGCTGGCATCGAGGACGAAACCGGCCTCGACACGGTACTCGCTGCCGTCTTCGCGACGCACATCGAGTTGCGGATGCGTACGCTCGAAGTCGACGCTGACAATGGCGTCGCCATAACGGATTTCCACGCCTTGCAACGCCGCTTGATCGGCCAGCAGTTTGTCGAAGTCGGCGCGTTGTACCTGGAAGGTAGTCGGTTTGCCGCCGGTGAACGTATCGCCGAAATCGAACGCGCTGTAGCGCTCGCCCCAGGCGAATGCCGCGCCGGTCTTGCGCTGGAATCCGGCCGCGTTCACCGCTTCGAGCATCCCCGCTTCTTCGACGAAATCCAGGCAATGGCTGAGCAGGCTTTCGCCGATGGAGAACCGTGGGAAATGCTGGCGCTCGATAACCAGCACGTCGTGGCCCTTGCGCTTGAGCAACGCGGCGGCGATGGCGCCGGACGGGCCGGCGCCGATGATCACGACCTGACGGGATTCCATTTCAACGATTGGCACGCGAGCTCCTGGGTACGGCAATAGGGTTCAGTGACGCCCGGTGCAGGCCGATGAAGGCCGGCAGCAGCGTCGCGATCAGGCCCATCAGCATCAGCGCAAAGTACAGCGCCGGGCTGATGAGTTGTTGTTGCAACAGCAAATTGAGGAAGACGATTTCGCTCAAGCCGCGAATGTTCAGCAGCACACTTTCGCGCCAGCGGCTGGCGCCTTCGAACGATGCGCCGGCCCAGCCGAGGCCGAGCCAGTTGCCCACGATTTTGCTGGCGACCGGCAACAGCAGCAGTGCTGCCCATTGCGCAGGGCCGAGGCTGGCGAGGGCGCTGTGCACATCGATCTGCACGATGCCAAACGTCAGGATCAGCGGAATCGCGATCCACGTCTGCAAACGGTTCATCCAGCGTGCCGGCAGAGGCAGCACCAACGGCACCTTCAGCGCGGCCATGCACAGCAGATAGCCGATGCCGAAAATCAGCGCATTGAGCTTGTAGTGTTCGGCCAGCACCAACAGCGCAAAGAAACCCAGACTGTAAGTCAGTGGCCGGCGGATGCCGAACACACGCAACAGCAATGGCACGCAGGCCAGCCCCAGCGGCAGCAACAGGCTGCTCAGGTGCAGACTGCCCTGGGCGAGGCCGAACAGGGTCCAGCAAGTCAGGTCGATCAGGATCGCAGTCTGCACCAGACGCCGGGTGGCGGCGGGCGGATAGTCGATATGGCGCAGGTACAGGTACAGCACCGGGATCGCGGTGATGGCGAACACCAGACCGATGGCCAGCGAGTTGATCCACGGTTGCGCCGGCAGCAGCCAGTACGCCGTCGCCAACCCGCAGGCGAACGGCACGGCAAAACTCGGCAGGGCAATTTTCACGCTCTGACGATCCAGGTGCAGGTCGATCACGTCGCTGAGAATGTGCCCGAGCAACAGCGCAAAACTCAGGCTGTAGAGGTTCTTCAGCCAGGCCGGCGCGATCAGTTCGGCACCGCTGAGCTGCCAGCCCGGTTCGATCCAGACGTACATCAACAGCGGCAGCACGAAACTGGCCAGCAGCAACTGGCTGACGATCGGAATCAATCCGAAATATCGACCGACACGGGTGGCCACGGCGAACAACGCCAGGGCCATGACCCAGAAGACAGCGACCATCATGCTGCCGGCTCCGCGACTGTCGCAGCGTGAGCATGACGCCCGGCCCACGGCGCCAGCATGAAACTGAAGGCCAGCCCGAGGCTCACCGACAACCCGAAGTTGCTCACCGCCGGCGTACTCGACACTGCCAGCAGGCCGAACGACAGCCAGGTCGTCAGCGCCGCCAGCAAAGTGCCAAGCAGGCTGACCGCCGCGCCGCCGACCTGCTCGCGCATGAGAATCGCGTAATCGACACTGATCGCCGTCACCAGCAACAGACCGAACAGGCTGAACAGGGTCAGCGGCTGACCGAGCCAGCCGAGGCTGGCCAGGCTGCACAGCGCCGCGAGCAGTGGCAGGGAAACGATGCGCAACGCGCCACCGAGACCGAACGGCAGTATCAGCACCAGCACGATCAGCACGCAGGAAGCGAGTTTCAGTTCGGCGGCGCTGATCTGGGTTTCGGCAAACACCCGGTTCAAGTCACCGAGGCGATCCACCAGCTCCACGCCGGGCAAATCCAGTGCCTGCACCCGCAGCAGCGCCGGGTTGTTCAGGCCTTGCAGGCTGACCATCGCCGCCACGCCTTCTTCGGTTGGACCGAGCCACAAGGTGCGGTAGGGCTCGCCGAGCGGGCCGACGAGTGCGGCGTCGATGTCTTCAGCGGGCAGGGCCTGCAATTGCATCAGTTCGGTTTGCAGGGCTGCCAGCGGTACGCCGACTTCAAGCAGCGGCTGCCAGAATTGCGGCAACTTGTTCAGCGCTTCGCGAACCTGCTGTTGCTGGCTCGGCGGGCTGACCAATTGGTTGAGGGCCAGATAACCCTGCAACTTGTCGAGGTTGACCAGTTGATCCAGTCGTTCGCTGAGGGCCGCCTGGCGCTCCAGCAGTTGCTCCTGGTTTTCTGCGCGCACCAGGAAAAACTGGCTGGTCGGCTGATAACCGGTGATGCGGGCGATGGTCTGCGCCTCATCGGTCAGGTGCTGCGGCGCGCCGACCCATTGGCGGATGTCGTTCTTGCTTTGCAGCTGTACCAGGCCACCGGCGCAGAACGCGATCAGCAGTGCCGCCAGAATCGGTGTGCGCACGTGTTCCAGCAGCATTTCCCGAAGACTGACCATGCGCTCGGCCAGACGCAGCGGCCATTGCGCCGGGCGCAACTCGACGTTGCTCAACAGCGCCGGCAGCAGGCACACCGCGGACAGGTAAGCGCCGAGCAGGCCAGCAGCGGAGAACACGGCGATCTGGGTCAGGGCCGGGAACGGTGTCCAGGCCAGCGCCAGATAGCCGATGGCGCTGGTGATCAGGCTCAGGGTCAGGCCCGACACGGTCAGGCGCAAGGCCGGCCAGCTGCGCCACGGTTTGAGGCTCCAGCTCTTGGACAGATAGTGCAGCGGGTAATCCACTGCCACGCCGATCAGGCTCGAACCGAGCACCAAGGTCATGACATGCAGGTGCCCGAACAGTGCCACGCAGGCCACCGCGCCAAACAGCATGCCCACCAGCACCGGAATGAACGCCAGCAACACCCGCCAGCGGCGGAAGGCGAGCAACAGCAGCAACAGAATGCCGAGGGTGGCGCCGCCGCCGACCCAGGAAATTTCCCGGGTCGCTTGTTGCTGTCCATTGGCCGCGTAGAGCAATCCGCTGGCAGCCAGCAGTTGCACATCGGATTTCGCCGCTTGCTCGCGGCTGTGTTGCAGCAGCGCGGCGACTTGTAGCGGCAGGTTCATGTCGAAGGCGTTGCCGGTGGTGCGCGCGCGCAACAGTACCCAGCTCTTGCCGTCGGCATCGGCAATCAATGCGCCACTGCCGATGTCCAGTTGCACCGCGCCGTGCTGCGGCTGGTTGTTCTGGATGCGTCCGGTCAGGCCCAGCCAGTCGTCCTGGCTCGGCACCAGACTGAAACCGGTGAACGGATCGAATAGCGCCTGCACCCGTTGCTGGATGAAGGCGTCCGGGTGTTCGATCAGCAACTGTCGATCGTCGGCCGAGAGCATCGCCAGTCGCCCTTGCAGCAATTGCGTGCGCAGGGCGGGCAGATCGGCTTGCAGGTTCCACTGTACTTTCTCGAACAGGCCGCTGGCCTGCCATTGCTCGCCCAGAATCTGGGCCATGGCGACGGCTTGCTGGCGATCGGTGTGGCCGACCAATACCAGCATTTCCCGGTTGAGCGGTTCCTGCATGCGTTGTTCGGCGCGCTGTTCGACGGCGTCCGGGTGGGTGCCGGGCACCAGCTCCATCAGGTTCGCCGACAGCGGTGCGCCGTTGCGCCACTGCCAGGCGCCCAGTGCGACGACGGCCAGCAGCAGGATCAGGAACAGCCAGGGCAGCCTGCGTTCACTCGGCAAAGTCATGTTGCTCCGCGTCGCTCAACGGTTGGCCGGCGGTGCTGTCCTGCATGCGCAGCACAGTGCTGTCGCCCTGGGTTTCCAGCAGTTCGATGGTACTCACCAGCGTGCCGCCGGTGATGTTGATCTGGTTGAACACTTGCTTGAGCAGCACCGAACGCGGGGTGAGCGTCAGTTGCCATTTCTGCGCGTCGCCGTTCAGGGCCAGTTCGAAATCCCGTTGCAGGCCGCTGCTGTCGCCTTGCAGCACGGCGAGGAACAGACGGTTCTGTTCGGCACCGGCGCTCTTGCCGGGCAACAGTTGCCAACCGTTGAGGTCACGACGGGCAATGCCTTTGGCGCTGATGCGGTAATCCTGCTGCAGCGGGGTTTTCAACAGCCAGAGCAGGCCGTGGTTTTTGGCGAGGACAAAGCTGCCCTTGCTGATCAGCGGCTGGGGCAGGGCGCGCAGGTGCTTTTCCTGGATGAACTGGCCGTGGATCACGTCCGGTTTCGCCAGTTGATCGCTCAACTGTTGCAGGTCGAAGGCGTTGGCCAGCGACGACAGCCCCAGCAACGCCAAGGCCCCGAGAGATTTCACAAACACATTCATCGCAGCATCCTTTCCACGGCATCGGTGAAGACTTTCGGCGACGCCAGTTGCATCTCGCGGCTGCTCACCTCGACGGCGACCTGCACCGAGCTGGCGCGGGTCAGGCGTTCGCCGGTCTGGGCGTCGGTGATCAGGTAGTGAATCTTCAGGCGGTTTTCCCATTCCACCAGGCTGGCGCGAACGTTCAGCCGCTGGCCGAACACTGCGCCGCGCACGTAGCGCAATTGCAGGTCGATCACCGGCCAGGCGTAGCCCGAGTCGACCATCTGGTTGTAGTTGTGGCCGATCTTGTCGAGCAACGCGCAGCGCGCCACTTCCAGGTATTTCACGTAATGGCCGTGCCAGACGACGTGCATGGTGTCGACGTCAAAGAACGGCACGAGGATTTCCGTATCGGCGTGAAGCACTCCGGCGCTACGCATGCAGCCTCCAGTGTTGTTCGGCGATACGTTGCAGGCACAGGCGCAGTTCGCCTTCCAGGGCGCGGTCTTCGATCACCGGCGGGAAGTCCTGGGCCAGTTGCTCGTGCATGGCAGCCAGCGACGGCGGCAGTGGTCGTGCGTCCTCATCACGGCTGCGCAGCCACACGCCCTGATTGGCCGCGAGCAAGGTGGCGGCGGCGACCTGTTCGGTCAGCTCCAGCACACGAATGGCGTCGCGGGCGGCGATGGTGCCCATGCTCACCTTGTCCTGGTTGTGGCATTCGGTGGAGCGCGAGAAGACGCTGGCCGGCATGGTGTTTTTCAAGGCTTCGGCAGTCCAGGCGCTGGCGCCGATCTGCACAGCCTTGAAGCCGTGGTTGAGCATCGCCCGATCCGCGCTGGCGCCGGACAGGTTGCTCGGCAAACCGTGGTTGTAACGCTCGTCCACCAGCAGCGCGAGTTGTCGGTCGAGCAGGTCGGCGACGTTGGCCACGAGGTTTTTCAGGCTGTCCATGGCGAACGCGATATGCCCGCCGTAGAAGTGCCCGCCGTGCAGCACGCGCTCGGCTTCGGCGTCGATGATCGGGTTGTCGTTGGCGCTGTTGAGTTCGGTCTCGATGAACGAACGCAGCCAGTTCAGGCTGTCGGCCAGCACGCCGAGCACGTGCGGTGCACAACGCAGGGAATAGCGATCCTGCAGACGATGCAGCGGAGCGGTCGGTGCGTCGATCGCCAGATCCTTGCGCAGCCACGCGGCAACCTGCATCTGCCCCGGGTGCGGTTTGGCGGCGAACAGGCGCTCGTCGAAATGCTCCGGATTGCCTTGCAGCGCCACCACGTTCAACGCAGTGATGCGGGTGGCCAGTTGCAGCAGGTAATCGGCGCGGGCATAGGCCAGGCAGGCAAGACCGGTCATCACGGCGGTGCCGTTCATCAGTGCCAGCGCTTCCTTGGGACGCAGCACCAGCGGCGTCCAGCCCAACTCGCGATGCACATCGGCAGCCTGGCGGCGTTCGCCACGGAGCATCACTTCACGCTCGCCGGACAGGGTCGCGGCGACGTAGGACAGCGGCGTCAGATCGCCGCTGGCACCCACCGAACCTTCTTCGGGGATCAGCGGCAGGATGTCGTGTTCGAGGAAGGCATGCAGACGTTCCAGCAGCTCGATGCGCACCCCGGACACGCCGTGGCACAGCGACTGCAAACGCGCCGCCAGCACTGCGCGGGTGGCCTGGGCGTCGAGCAGTTTGCCCAGTCCGCAACCGTGGAAGGTGTAGAGATGACGCGGCAGCGCCTCGACGTGATGCAGCGGCACCGCGACCACGCAGGAGTCGCCGTAACCGGTGGTCACGCCGTAGATCACGCCTTCCTTGTCCAGCAGCGAATCAAGGAACCGCGCGCCTTTGGCGATGCGTTCGCGGTAGTCGGCGTCGCTCTGCAACTGCACGGGCGCCTGACGGTTGGCCAGGGCCAGCACGTCTTCGATGCGCAAAGGGCGTTCGCCGAAGGTTACCGGCTCATGGGTTGGCGTCGTCATCGGTCTTCCAGAAAGGGTAAAAGTTGAACCATTGCTTGGGGGCTTCGAGGCAATAGTGACTCAGGCGTTCGGCATAGCGGGTCGCCCACTGATGAATGACCTGTTCGCGATCGCGGCGTGTCCACGTCACGGCATCGGCGAACGGTTCGAGGGTCAGGCGATAGTGGCCGTCAGGTTGCTTGAGGCACATCAGCAGATTGACTGGGCATTTCAGCAAGCCGGCCAGCAGCCACGGGCCTTGCGGAAATCGCGCCGGATGGCCGAGGAAGTCCACGGTCACGCTGCGCCCGCCATGCAGCGGCACGCGGTCACCGGCAATCGCCAGCCATTCGCCGCGTTCCAGGCGTTCGTGCAGTTGCAGCATGATCACCGGGTCCAGCTCGCTGACCTGGATCAGTCGCAGATTGGTCGCCCCGGCCTCGCCCAGCAAGCGATTGAATTGTTCGGCGTGCTTGGTGTGCACCAGAACGTTCATGGTGACCTTTTCGCCGATCTCCGCCAGCGCCCGGCACACTTCGAGGTTGCCCAGATGCGCGCCCACCAGCATTTGCCCGCGACTGCCGCGCAACTGATCGCGCAACAGCGCCGGGTCGATGATTTCGATCTGCTCGATGCGCAGCTTGCGGTTCCACACGTCGAGCTTGTCGAGGAGCGAATCGGCGAACGCCATGAACTGGCCGAACACCCGCCACAGGCTTGGGCGCAATTCGTGGCGGCCGCTCCAGTCGGCGAGGCGTTGCTGATACTGCCAGGCACTGCGCCGGGCTGTGCGGCCGAACAGGAAAAAGTACAGGACGATGCCGTACAGCAACGGGCTCAGCAGGCGTCGGCCAAGAACCTTGGCGGCGAACGCGGTGAATTTCATCAGCAGAAAGCTGCCGCGCTCTTCGCGGTCGGCCCAGTGCTTCTTGTCGGTCTCGACCGTCATGCGCGCCACCGTCGCCAGAGGATCGCGGGCGAGCGCAGCAACATGCCGAAGAACAGGCGCGTGTGCATGCTCGAAATCAACACGTTGTCGTGGAACATCCGAAAGTGCGACACGCCGTCCAGCGGGTAGTGCACGCTGGTTTGCAGCCAGCGCATCGGCTGGTTGCGCCATGACAGGCGCACGAGGATGTCCGAGTCGAAATCCATGCGCTTGCCGATCCGTGCCGAGTCGATCAGTGCCAGTGTCGGCTCCAGCGGATAGACACGGAAACCACACATCGAATCGCGGATCTGCAGCGACAGGCTGTTGATCCACACCATCACGTGAGTGAGGTAACGGGCGTACAGGCGCCCCTTGGGCACGCTGGCGTCATAGAGCGGATAACCGCAGATCAGCGCACGCGGATGGGCGCGGGATTCTTCGACGAAGCGGCTGACGTCCTGCAAGTCGTGCTGACCGTCGGCATCGACCTGCAAGGCATGAGTGAAACCCAGTCGCGCGGCTTCACGCAGTCCGGTCATCACCGCGCCGCCCTTGCCCTGGTTGGTGGTGAGTCGCACCAGATACACCCGCTCGCGTTCGGCCAGAACATCCAGCACGGCTGCGCAGGATTTGCTGCTGGCGTCGTCCACCAGAATGCACGGCAAGCCTTGGGCGAGCAGGGCCTCGACCACCGTGGTGATCGCGGTTTCGTGGTTGTAGACCGGGATGACCGCGCAAGAGTTATGCATCGCCAGCCCCCAGCAGAATCCGGCCGCTGGAGCAGGTCGCGGTGTCGTTGCGATAGGCGAAATACAGCTTGCCGCGTTCGGCGTCGAAGCGCAGGTGCAACTGGATTTCATCGCCGGGGCGCACCAGTTGCTGGAACTTCAGCACTTCCATCCCGGCGAATGCACCGGACAGGTTTAACAGGTGTCGACCGAGGTTCAACGCCCATTCGACCTGCACCACACCGGGCAATACCGGGGCCTTGGGGAAGTGACCGCTGAAGTAGGCAAGATCCGGCGGCACGCTCAGTTGCAGGCTCCATTCGCCCTCGGTTTCGGTCTGCTCCAGAACTTCCGGTGCCTTCGGACGCGGTGCCAGCAGCAAGGCTTCGACGTCAGCCTGAGGCAACTTGCCTTGAGTGTTCAGCGGCAGTTGTCGCAGCAAGCGCCAGCGCCGGGGCAGGGCGAGGGCTTCGCAATGCTCGCCGAGGTGACGGCGCAGGGTTTCGGTGAGGCTGCGCCGGCCGTGTTCGCGCAGGGCAAACAGACCGGATTCGCTGAGCACCAGCAAGGCACCGAGAGACGCACGGTTTTCCTGCACCACACCGAGTCGCGCTTCGGCGACCCATTCATGGGTGACCAGCGCCTGTTCCAGCATCGGCAGGGAGATACGCTTTTCTTCCAGTTTGACGATCCGGTCCAGTCGCCCGAGCAGTTCGAAACGACCATCGGCCTCGATGCGCGCGGCATCGGCGGTGTGTTCGATATGTCCGGAGGGCAAATACGGCGAGGCGATCAGCAACGCGCCGTCGCCGTCCTGGCTCAGCTCGACCCCGGCGAACGGCTGCCACAGCGACTCGCCCTGACGCCAGGCGATACCGCCGGTCTCCGAGCTGCCGAGGATTTCCGTCGGCCACTGTTGCAAACGCTGGTGCAGGCTTTGCGCGGCATCCGCCGGCAACGCACCACCGGAGGAAAACACCCGGCGCACGGCGCTCAGGGCCGGCCAGTCGAGGTTGTCGCCCATGCGCTTGAGCAGCGCCGGGCTGGCGACCCAGGCGAAGGCCGGGTGCTCGCGACTGGCGCGCTGCATGTCTTCGGGAAAGGCCAGTTGCTTGCGCAGAAACGGGCGTCCGGCACACAGCGGCCACAGCACACGGAACAGCAGACCGTAAATGTGTTGGGTGGCGACGCTGCCGATGATGCAGGCCTCACCGAGATCCATGCCCCACAGTTGCTCGAGGGCTTCGACTTCGTTGGCCAGTTGCCGCAGGGATTTGTCGATGCGCTTGGGTTCGCCGCTGGAGCCGGAGGTGCACAGGCTCAGGCGGCACTGGTCGAGATCCAGTTCGGCGCCGGTCAGTGCGGTGTGCTGCCAATCGCTCAGGTGCGCGTCGTCCGCGTGATCGGTCAGCCACAGGTCGACTTCATGCGACCAGCGCTGGCGGGTCTGCGCTTGCAGATCCGAAGGCAGCAATACGCTGACGCCGGCGCGCCAGGCACCGAGCAGGGCGATCGCCAGTTCCGCGGCATCTTCCAGGTGCACGGCCATTCGCTGCACACCTTTGGCTTGCAGGCCCGCAGCCAGGCTCAGGGCCTGTTCGCGCAGGTGTGCGTGATCGAGTGCCGGCGCGACGGTGATGGCGCGCTGCGGCAGATCCTTGAGCAACAGTTGCTCAAGTTTTATCCAGTTCATGGGCGACCTCTTACCCGTTGTCGTATCAGCCATTCAATGGCAAACATCAGGCCGATCAATCCGTAGGAGATCAGGCCGGTGTACAACATCCACCAGTGCAGCGGCGCCCAAAGGGTCAGCAGGGCCGCGCACAAGCCGTTACAGAAAAAGAACACGCTCCAGGCCACGGTGACCTGGCGGGTGTAGCGGATCGCTTCGGGTGGCAGCTGCGGTTCACGCAAACGCGCCAGGCGCTCGACCATCGGCGGGCCGTATTTCAGGCTCAGGCTGAACAGCATCAACATGAAGCCGCTGATCAGCACCGGGTACCAGCGCAGTAACAGCGGGCTGTCGAACAGCGCCAGCAGCAGGCAGAACACGATCGCCACGCAGGCCATCCACAGGCTGCCGGGCTTGCGCTCGCCGGTCAGCGCACGGGCCAGCCACAGGCTGCCCAGCAGCAGGCCGAACTGCCACGGCGCAAAGTGCTCCATGCCGAAATACACCGCAAAGGGGTACAACAGGCCCGCCAGCAGCAGGCCGAGGCCGATCAGTCGGCTCATGCGGCCGGTTGAACCAGACGGTAGACCGCCTCGACCACGTCGCCGACGGTGCGCACCGACTTGAATTCCTCGGCGGCGATTTTCTTGCCGGTCTGACGCTTGATGTGGTCGATCAGGTCGACCGCGTCGATGCTGTCGATTTCCAGGTCCTGATACAGGTTCGATTCCAGGCTCACACGGGCCGGGTCCAGTTCGAACAGCTCGACCAGGGCATCGCGCAGGGTGTTGAAAATGTCGTCACGAGTTTGCATGGTCCGGTCTCAAGCTGCCTGTTTTGCCGTGACGAACGCCGCAAGGCTCGCCACGTTGGTGAAATGGTTGCGGGTGTCCTTGGCGTCGGCATCGATCTTGATGCCGTACTTTTTCTGGATGGCCAGGCCAAGTTCCAGGGCGTCGACCGAATCCAGGCCCAGGCCTTCGCCAAACAGCGTCTGGTCGTCGCCAATTTCGTCGACGCTGATGTCTTCGAGGCCCAGGGCGTCGATGATCAGCAGTTTTATCTCACGGTGCAGATCGCTCATCTTCGGCGAGCTCCTTGATAAAAAAATGGTGCAGAAAGTCGTTGAGCTTGCGCGAGGCCTGCGGTGCAGGGCCTTGTGCGGCAAAGGTCTGTGGGTCTATATCGGCCCCGACGCGAAAACTGAAGTGAACACGGCGGCAGGGGATGCGATACCACGGCTCGGCCTTGGTCAGCGTAGTCGGGCTGACCTTGATGATCACCGGGGTGAGAATTTTCGCACCCCGCAGAGCGATGGCCGCCGCGCCCCGATGGAAGGCCGGTGCCTGTCCGGGCTGGGTGCGGGTACCTTCCGGGAAAATGATCAGGGTCTGCCCGTCTCGCAGCGCGTCGGCGGCGGCATCGAGCATGTCCATGCTGCCGTCGTTGCTGATGTATTCGGTGCTGCGCAGCGGGCCACGGGTGAAAGGGTTTTCCCACAGGCTTTTCTTCACCACGCAATTGGCGTGGCGCACCAGACCGATCAGGAACACCACGTCGATCAGCGACGGGTGGTTGGCGATGATCATCTGCCCCGGACGGCCAAGGCGTTCGGCACCCTGGATGTCGTAGGTCAGCACCCCGGTGCGGGCCATGAACCGGACGAAAAACCAGAACAGCCGACTGACGGTCTGCCGCGCCCGCTCCCGATGGGTCTTCGCATCGCCCGGCAGGCAGCCCAGCAGCGGAAACACCAGCAGGCGCAGGCACAGCCCGCCCAGCCCGAACAGGGCGAAGCTGATGGCGGTGGCCAGCAGACGCCAGTAGTAGGCGTCGCGGTTTTTTTCGGTTACGGGTTGCGTTGCCAGGTCCATACACGATTTTTCCAGGCATGTTGGCAAAGGGTTTGCTGGCCGAGCAGGGTTTGCAGCAGATTCAGCGCGTGGGGCCATTGCGCTTTGGACAGTGCTTCGGGGGCGCTGTTCAGGGTCAGCCGCCAGTCGGTACCGGGGGTCAGCAGCAAGCCCACCGCATACGGAAACGGCACGTCATCGATCCATGCCGAATAGGCGGCGGGCGGTTGTTCTTCGGTGATCACCAACAGTACCGCTGGAGCACCTTCGTCCAGCAGGGCGGCGGCTTCCAGCACGCCGTGCTCGAGGCCGTCGCCCGCCGCTGCGAGGGCGGTCATCTCGCTGGTTTCGCCGCGCATGATCGACCACAGGCCGATGATCGCGTTGTGCACGGAGAGGCTGAACTGGGTCGGTGACAGCGGTTGTTCGTTGGCCAGGTCGCTGAGGATGTCGAACGTACGCGGGGTTTCACCGTGGCGGGAGACGAAGACCAGCGGCAGGTTTTCCCGACCGTCGGCCAGTGGCCAGCCGACACTGAAGGCCATCCGCGCCAGGCGGCTGAGACGGCGGCGCTGCATGGCGGGAAGGAACGACACATCGGGCGCGGCATCGCTGCTCGGGAGCGCGACCGGCTGTCGGCTCCAGGCTTGCCAGGCGTCCACACTGTCGAGCCCGGGAGCCCAGGCGCGCCATTGGGCGATGTTGAAGTTGATCACGGACATTCATCCCGCCCCTGCGGGCTGTTTTTGACGCGGTTCTGCCAAAGCCACAGAGGTGCTGACCTTGCCGAAAGTGGCGTGGCGCTTGGCGCCGGGTGGCGCGCATTATCCCGGTGCGACGAGTGTGTAGCAAATGCTGGTTACATTTTGCGCGCTGAAATGGACCGAAGGGTACATGGCAAAAAATGTCACTTGGCCATTATCCGGATTGCGACGGGATTGTCTGTCGGGCATATCGGCGGTCAATGGCGGCAATTGCGCCGTGCCCATTGAGATATTTGCGCCTGACCCTGTAGTCCGTGTCCGTGAAGGTAGCGAAGCGGGGCCGGGCACCACTACACTCGGTCATTCTTTGATACACGGAGGTTTTGTCATGCGGCGCGTGGTGTTCAATCAGAAAGGTGGCGTGGGCAAATCCAGCATCGCCTGCAATCTGGCGGCGGTCAGCGCCAGCGAGGGTTATCGCACGCTGTTGGTGGACCTCGATGCCCAGGCCAACTCCACTCAGTATCTGACCGGGCTCACCGGTGACGACATTCCGATGGGCATCGCCGACTTCTTCAAACAGACCCTGTCTTCGGGTCCGTTCTCCAAGAAGAACAAAGCGGATATCTACGAAACCCCGTTCGACAACCTGCACATCATCACCGCCACGGCAGAACTGGCCGACTTGCAGCCCAAGCTCGAGGCCAAGCACAAGATCAACAAACTGCGGAAGTTGCTCGATGAGTTGAGCGAGGACTACGACCGTATCTACCTTGATACGCCGCCGGCCCTGAATTTTTATGCGGTTTCGGCGCTGATTGCTGCTGATCGGGTGTTGATTCCCTTCGATTGCGACAGCTTTTCCCGTCAGGCCCTGTACGGGCTGATGTCGGAGATCGAAGAGTTGAAGGACGACCACAACGAAGGCCTGGAAGTCGAAGGCATCGTGGTCAACCAGTTCCAGGCCCGGGCCAGCCTGCCGCAGCAGATTCTCGACGAATTGATCGCTGAAGGTTTGCCGGTGCTGCCGGTTTATCTCGCCAGCTCAGTGCGCATGCGCGAATCGCATCAGGCCAGCACGCCGCTGATCCATCTCGACCCGCGACACAAGTTGACCCAGCAGTTCGTCGAACTGCACAACCTGCTCGAAGACGCCTGAAAAAAACAATGTGGGAGCAAGCTCCCACATTGGAGGGTGTCGTTTTAGATGCCCTGGCTGCGCAGCCACGCCATCAGTTGCGGCAGCGGAAACGCTCCGCTCTGCCGCGCCACCTCACGGCCATTCCTGAACAGAATCAGGCTCGGAATCGAGCGAATCCCCAACTGCGCCGACAACTGCTGATTGGCCTCGCTGTCCAGCTTGGCCAGCCGGCACTTGCCTGCCAATTGCGCAGCGGCTTGCTCGAACACCGGCGCAAACGACTTGCACGGCCCGCACCAGTCCGCCCACACGTCCACCAGTAACGGCAGATCGCCCTTGATCTGGCTGGCGTAGTCGCCTTGCTTGAGTTCGAACGGCTTGTTCAACAGCACCTCTGACTTGCAGCGTCCGCATTTCGGGTGGTCGTTGAGGCGCTCGGCGGGAATGCGGTTGAGGCCGTTGCAGGAGGGGCAGGGGATGAGGAGTGGGTCGGTCATGATCGGCTCGGTTGATTAGGCAGTTCGTAAAACGAATCTGGTGTCATGCGAGGCATTTATCAAGACGAAATCTGACAGCAGTTACCTTCGATAATCGAAGATGTGTCCTACATAAAGTGCCGTTTCAGCTGATTTTGCTCATTTTGCTCGCGGCATAGAGTGACTCCGGGCGTCCTGGCAATTTGCTGGTGACCAAAGCAAGGGGCAAAAATGAGCGGAATAGTTGAGTGGGCTATTGAGCACTGGGGCCACGTCGCACCTGTCCTTAAGCGGCCAGAGTCAGAGGAGGAATACAATTTGCTGGTCGAAGCAGTTAAGGAGCTGAGAGGCATGGCTGGAGCGGACGAGTCACACCCGCTCATGGGTTTGATCGAGATAATAGGCGGCCATCTCGACGCGTATAGCCAATTACATCGATCGTCTTGAGTATTTGGAAGTTGGAAGCAGCCTCACGACGAACAACTGATCTCCAAATGCTTGCCCCACTCCGGCGGCCGTTGCGCGTAGCTTTCCATTCCAGGCTGTTCCTCGAATGGATTGCTCAACACCGCATGCAGTCGGCGAACCTCCAAATAGTCACCCTGTTCCGCCGCATCGATCGCCTTCTGCGCCAGGTAATTGCGCAGGATGTACAGCGGATTCACCGCATGCATCCGCGCGCGGCGTTGTTCCTGATCGGTCGCGCCATCGCGTGCAACACGGTCGACGTAACGCTCGCCCCAGGCGTCGAAGCCTCGGATATCCACAAAGTCATCGCGCAACCGGGCAACAGCCTTATCTGCTGACTCCTCGCCCAGACGACGGAAGAACAAGGTGTAGTCGACACCGCTGTTCTGCATCAATTGCAGCAGTTGTTCCAGCAGTTGCTGATCTTCGTCCTCGGCGGTGGTGAAGCCCAGACGGCGGCGCATCAGGTCGAGGTAATGCGCCTGGAACAGCGGCAGGTACAGGCCAAGGGTTTCGCGCAGGGCTTCGACGCTGATGAACGGCGTCAGGGCCTGGGCCAGGGCGCTGAGGTTCCACTGGCCGACGGGCACCTGATTGCTGAACGAGTAGCGGCCCTGATCATCGGAGTGGTTGCAGATGAAGTTCGCGTCGAAGTCGTCGAGGAAGGCGAACGGGCCGAAGTCGAAGGTGATGCCGAGGATCGACATGTTGTCGGTGTTCATCACCCCGTGGCAGAAACCGTAGGCCTGCCACTTGGCGATCAGTTCGGCGTTGCGCTCGACGATTTCGCGGAACATCGCCAGATACGGTTCCGGCTGTTCCAGGCATTCGGGGAAGTGCATCGCCAGCACGTGTTCGCCGAGCAGTTTCTGCTGCTCGGGACGCTTGGTGTAATAGAAATATTCGAAGTGGCCGAAACGCACGTGGCTCGGCGCTAGGCGCAGGACCATCGCGGCGCGTTCCTGTTTCTCGCGCCACACCGGGGTGTCGGAACCGATCACGCACGCGGCGCGTGAGGACGGGATGTTCAGCGCATACAGCGCTTCGGACGCGAGAAACTCACGAATCGACGAACGCAGCACCGCACGACCGTCGCCCATGCGCGAAAACGGCGTCTGCCCGGCGCCCTTGAGGTGCAAGTCCCAATGCTCGCCGGCCGCGTTGTAGACCTCGCCCAGCAGCAGACCGCGACCATCGCCCAGTTGCGGGGTATAGCCGCCGAATTGATGCCCGGAATAGACCATCGCCCGCGGCTCGGCATCGGCCCACAACTTGTGGCCGCCGAACAGTTCAGCGAATTCCTGAGTGTCGGCCGTCGCCGGATCCAGATCCAGCAGCGCCAGGGCCGCCGGGCTGGCGACCACCAGTCGCGGGTTGTCGATTGGTTCAGGCAGCACATGGGCCGAAAACGCGTCGCCCAGGCGGGCGAAACGGTTGTCGAAGGTCAGTTCGTCGAGGGCTTTCAAGGGCCGGCTCCAGCAGAATGTCCGAGCATTCTGCTGGGATTAGCCGGGTTAGTCGAGTTTGGCGGGTGGCGGCTCTTGCAGCGGTTTTTGCTCGCCGCTGATCGGGACGATGGTTTTGCTGTCGTCTTCGACCGGCACCAGTTTGTACTCCTGGCCGTGAAGGTTCTTCAGGTAAACCTCCATCTGCCGGAACGAGATGTTGATGTGCTGCTTCTTGAACTCGCGGTTGATGAAGCGGTTGACCTCGTCGATCACCGGGTTGCGGTCACCGAGGTCGCGCACGTGCATGCGCAGTTCGTGGTCGAGGGTGCTTTCGCCGAAGTTGAGGAAGTACACGTGCGGCTCGGGTTCCTTCAGCACGCGCGGGTTTTCCCGGGCGGCCTTGAGCAGCAGTTCCTTGACCAGATCCAGATCGGAGCCGTAATCGACGCCGAGTTTCAGCGTCACCCGGGTGATGGTATCGGTCAGCGACCAGTTGATCAGTTGCCCGGTGATGAACGTCTTGTTCGGGACAATGATGTCCTTGCGGTCGAAGTCGGTGATGGTCGTGGCACGGATGCGGATCTTGCTCACCGTGCCCGACAGATTGCCGATGGTGATGGTGTCGCCGATCCGCACCGGACGTTCGAACAGGATCATGATGCCGGAGATGAAGTTCGCGAAGATCTCCTGCATACCGAAGCCGAGGCCGACCGACAGCGCCGCCACCAGCCATTGCAACTTGTCCCAGCTCACGCCGAGGGTCGACAGGGTCGAGACGAAGCCGACCCCGGCGATCACGTACGACAGCAGCGTCGTGGTCGCGTAGGCACTGCCTTGGGCCAGATTGAGTTTCGACAGCACGAACACTTCAAGCAGACCCGGCAAGTTGCGTGCGAGCGCAAAGGTGATGCCGATGATGATCAGCGCGCCCAGCATGTCGCCGATGCTGATCGGCACCATGCTCATGTTGGCGCCGGTGCCGCTGGTGTATTCGTAGAGGGTGATGTTGTCGAGGTACGAGAACACCGTGATCAGGTCGGCCCAGACCCAGTACAGCGCGGCGATGAAACCGCCGA
This sequence comes from Pseudomonas sp. FW215-R2, assembly GCF_058789255.1. Classification (NCBI taxonomy): domain Bacteria; kingdom Pseudomonadati; phylum Pseudomonadota; class Gammaproteobacteria; order Pseudomonadales; family Pseudomonadaceae; genus Pseudomonas; species Pseudomonas sp. FW215-R2. The sequence continues at coordinate 261,045 of NZ_JBYTBO010000001.1, read as the reverse complement.
GCAGCGCCAGGCGAATCAGGCGCAGGGACTGTTCGTTGACCTTTTCGATGTCCAGGGTCGGTTCTTCGATCACCGCTTCGCCGTCGCCGGCTTCTTTCGCTGCCTGACGTTTGGCCAGGGCCCGCTGGTAGGCGAGACGCCGTGCCGCGACCGCCAGACCACGGACGAAGGTGGCTTCGATCACCAGCCAGAACATCAGCAGGTACAGGGTGTTGATCAAGCGGTCGCTGAGTTTCAGCGCGGTGTAGTAGTAGCCGAAGCACACCGCGACGAACAGGGCGATCGGCAGGAGGGTGAACATCACACCCACGGCCTTGCGGAACAGCGAGGCGTTTTCGTGGGCCGGGCTGCTGATCAGCAGTCGACTGAGCAGCCACCCCATCAGGGCGTAGCAGGTCAGCACCACCGGCATGCCGATGACGTCATCGGCCAGCGCCGCCGGTTGCAGTTCGGCAACCGCCACCACCGCCACAAGTGCCATCACCACCAGACCGAGGCGACGCACCCAGCCCTGAAGGAATTCGACCTGCGGTTTTTCCCAGCGGAAATGCAGCTCGGCCACACCGCCCGGCGCGAGGATCCGGTAAGCGGTGTAGAACACCAGCCACGCCTGGCCCATTTGCAGCAGGGCCGCACCCATGTTGGCGTTCTGGCCCCGGGCGTCGATCTGTAGCGCCAGCCCGCACAACGCCAGGCCCAGCGCCACCGGCATCGCCAGCAGGATGTTGATCAGAATTGCCTGCGGGGTGTGCCACTGGCTGTCACGTTTGAAGTGACCGATATCCTGGTGGACCTTGTTCAGTCGCGAATACAGCTGTTTGCGGCGCCACAGCAGCGCGCCGATCAGCAGCGCCAGCGGCAGGAACAGCAGCGGGCGCTGAGTGAGGCCGTCGGTCAGTTCGCTCAGGCTCGAGGCCAGCGGCAGGGTGTCGATCTGGCGTTTCAGGCGTTCCGGCACGCCGCGAATCCACTCGTTGTCCAGCGGCTTGTTGCTGGGGATCCAGAACATCTGCTCGTCGAGGGTCGCGCGCAGGCTTTGCGCGGTGCTCAGCAGTTGCTTCTGGTTCAGTTGCAGGGTGATCGACTCGTTGAGCATCGCGCTCAGTTCGCGACTCAGCCGCTCCAGCAGATCGACGCGGGTGTTGGCCAGCTCCAGCAGGCTCTTGCGCAGCTGTGGCGTGACTTGCTCCGGCGGTTGGGTGGACAGCAGGTTGTCGACGTAAGTCGCCGGATTGCTCAACTGTTCGCGCTGTTGGTTGATTTCGAACTGGTACAGGCGAATGTCGGCGATCTGATCCGCCAGGTCGCGGTCGACCTTGAGGCGCGGCAGCGCCTGTTTCTGTTTATAGAGAATCTTCGACAGCAGCAGGCTGCCCTTGAGCACGTTGATCTGCTCGTCGAGGGCCGAATCGCTCTGGGTCACGCTGTCCAGCTGCTGCTTGGTCTGCAGGTTCTGCTGGGTGAGCTCGTTGAGGCGGTCGGTGCTTTTGAGCAGGTAGTCGGAGAGCTTGAGGTTGGCCGCGCTTTCAGTGGCGAGCAGGGTGCTGCTGCCCGACTTCTGAGCCTCGATCGACTGCTGCGTCACGGTTTCCTGAGACAGGGTCAGACGTTTCTGGTTGATCAGGGTTTGCAGTTCCTGAATCTCATGGTCCAGGCGGTCGGACTTTTCCGTGAGCAGGTCATGCTGGCTGTTGCCCAGATCCTGCAACTGGTTGTTGCCGGCCAGTTCCTGACGGCGCAGCGGGATCAGTGCATTGAGCGACGCCAGCTCGGCGTTGAGCAGGTCGCGTTGCTCGGCGCTCAGGGTCTTGCCGCTGTCCTTGCCGGTCTTGAGGATGTTGTTGATCTGCTGGATGCGCGTCTGGCTGCTGGCGATTTCTGCCTGGGCGCGCTCCGGGCGAGTTTGCGCAGTGATGATCAGGCTGTTGGCGTCGGCCAGGGCTTTTTGCAGATCGCTTTGCTGGGTCGAGCGCTCGGTGAGTATCTGCTCCAGCTGCTGGATGTTCTCTTTGGTGAAGCGCTGCGCCACTGGCACCACAGGGGTGGCCTTGAGTCGCGTCAGTTCGCGCGCGTTCTCGATGGTCTGCTTCGGCGCAGTGGCCAACTGCTGCTTGAGGTCGCTCAGCTTCTGCTCGTAGTCACGCCGGTTGTTGAGCTGGTTCAGCGTGTTTTGCAGGAGCGTTTGCAGGGCCTTTTTGTCGGCCTCGGGCAGTTTGCTGTCGGTGAGCTTGTCCAGGTTGGCCTGCACGGCGTCGCTGGATGGCGGTTCTGCGGCGTGCAGCGGGCCGACAGTAAGACTCAGGCCCAGCAGGGCCGCGAGGAAAAAGGAGCGCAGGGTAGGCATAGAGACCGGTCAAGCAAGTGAGAGTGGAGGCAGTTTAGAGGAAGAGCCCGGGGCCCGGGCGACTTCCTTCGGGGAATCTGACGCCCACTTTGGCGATCTTGTTCCCGTCCATGACCGCAACCGTCCAGTGGGTGTTGTTCCATTCCACCTGGTCGCCCACGATCGGCGCACCGCCGACTTTCTGGGCAATGAAGTGGCCCAGGGTCATGTCCGGATCGATACCTTCGGCCGGTAGGCCGTAAAGGGCCGCAACCGCTTTGAGCTGGGCGTCTCCTTCGAGTACGAAGTCGCCGAAGAAACGCAGATCGAGGCCCCGTTGCGGTGCCTGGCTGAACAGTTTTCCGAGGGCCGGCAAGTTGTGTTCATGGCCGATAACGCACAGCAAATCATCGACTTCCAGCACCGTACTACCCGACGGATGGAGCAGTTGCTGACCGCGAAACAGGGCGGCGATACGGGTGCCTTCGGGCATTTTCAGCTCCCGCAGGGGTGAACCGATGCACCATTTCTCTGCGCCAAGCTTGTAAACGAACAGCTCCCACTCGCTGGTGATGTGCACTTCCAGGGCCGAACGGGAGATCGGCGCAGGCTCCGGCGGCACCGTCACCTTGAGCAGTCTGGCCACCCACGGCAGGCTCGTGCCCTGCACCAGCAGCGACACCAGTACGATGAAGAACGCGAGGTTGAAATACAGCTGCGCATTCGGCAGCCCGGCCATCAGAGGGAACACCGCCAGAATGATCGGTACCGCGCCGCGCAGGCCGACCCAGGAAATGAACGCCTTTTCGCGACCATGGAAAGCCTTGAACGGCAGCAACCCGACCACCACCGACAGCGGCCGTGCGAACAGGATCATCCACAGCGCCAGGCCCAGAGCAGGCAGGGCGATCGGCAGCAAGTCGTGCGGAGTAACCAGCAAGCCCAGCACCAGGAACATGCCGATCTGCGCCAGCCACGCCATGCCGTCGAGCATGTGCAGGATGCCGTGGCGGCTGCGCACCGGACGGTTGCCGATCACCAGGCCGCACAGGTAAACGGCGAGGAAGCCGCTGCCGTGCAGGGCGTTGGTCAGGGCGAACACCACCAGACCGCCGGCGATTACCAGGATCGGATAGAGGCCGGTGGCGAGGTTGATCCGGTTGACCAGTTGCAGCATCAGCCAGCCGCCGCCGAGGCCGATCACGCCACCGATGCCGAACTCGCGGATCAGGTGGGTCAACAGGCTCCAGTGCAGGCCGGTCTGGCCGCTGGCGAGCATGTCGATCAGGGTCACGGTGAGGAACACCGCCATCGGGTCGTTGCTGCCGGACTCGATTTCCAGGCTGGCGGTCACCCGTTCGTTCAGGCCCTTGCCGCCGAGCAGCGAGAACACCGCTGCGGCGTCCGTCGAGCCGACGATGGCGCCAATCAACAGGCCTTGAATCAGGTTCAGGTCGAACAGCCACGCAGCGGCCATGCCGGTGAGACCGGTGGTTATAAGGACGCCGACGGTGGCCAGCGACAAGGCCGGCCACAAGGCCACGCGGAAACTGGACACCCGGGTGCGCAAACCGCCGTCGAGGAGGATCACCGCCAGAGCGAGGTTGCCGACCAGATAGGCCGTCGGGTAGTTATCGAAAATGATGCCGCCGCCATCGACCCCGGCAGTCATGCCGACTGCAAGGATGATCACCAGAATCGGGATGCCGAGACGCGACGAAAGGGAACTGACAAGAATGCTCGCACCTACCAGCAACGCGCCGATCAAGAACAGGCTGTTGATGGTCGTCGCATTCAAAGGCAGTACTCCAGAAGCGGAAAGGCGGGCACAAACTGACCATGCAGTCTGCGTGCCAGCGATTCTAACCTGTTGAAATGTGATGCTGTCAAAAAGCTTTTGTACTAGATGAGGCGATCGTTCCCACGCTCTGCGTGGGAACGCCTCAATGGACGCTCTGCGTCAGCTTTTGGGACGCGGAGCGTCCCGGGCTGCATTCCCACGCAGAGCGTGGGAACGATCAACACAGACGGCTCGACGTGGGAACGATCAACGCCGAGGGTTAGAGGCTGAACCGTCCAACCATATTGTTCAGATCCAGCGCCAATCGCGACAGCTCGTTGCTCGCCGCACTGGTCTGATTCGCGCCGGTCGCCGATTGCACCGACAGATCGCGGATGTTGACCAGGTTGCGATCCACTTCACGTGCAACCTGTGCCTGCTCTTCGGCAGCGCTGGCGATCACCAGGTTGCGCTCGTTGATTTCGACGATGGCCGTGTTGATGGTGTCCAGCGACAGACCAGCGCCACGGGCGATGTTCAGGGTCGATTCGGCGCGCTCGGTGCTGTTGCGCATCGAATCCACGGCGTGTTCGGTGCCGCTCTGGATGCTGCCGATCATGCGCTCGATTTCGCTGGTCGACTGTTGGGTGCGGTGCGCGAGGGCACGGACTTCGTCCGCCACCACGGCAAAACCGCGACCGGCTTCACCGGCACGGGCCGCTTCGATGGCAGCGTTGAGTGCCAGCAGGTTGGTCTGGTCAGCCAGGCCGCGGATCACGTCCAGCACCTTGCCGATGTCACGGGACTCGTTGGCCAGATCACCGATCAGGGTCGCGGTGCTCTGCACGTCGGCGCTCATGCGCTCGATGGCGCTGACGGTTTCCTGCACCAGATCGCGACCGTCGCCGGCGGAAGTGGTGGCGTTCTTCGAGGCTTCGGAGGTGCTGACGGCGTTGCGTGCGACTTCTTCAACCGCGCTGGTCATCTCGTTGACTGCGGTGGCAGCCTGTTCGATTTCGTTGTTCTGTTGGGTCAGGCCACGGGCGCTTTCGTCGGTGACGCTGTTCAGCTCTTCGGCGGCGGAGGCCAGTTGGGTGGCCGAGCCGGAAATCCGCTGCAGGGTGTCGCGCAGCTTCGACTGCATCTTGGCCATGGCTGCCAGCAGGCGACCGGCTTCGTCGGTGCCGTCAACGTGGATCGGCTGGGTCAGGTTGCCTTCGGCGATGGTTTCCGCCGCATCCAGCGCTTTGGAGATCGGCTTGGTGATGCTCAGGGTCAGCAGCCAGGCGAAGAGGAAGGTCAGGCCGGTCGCGATCACCAGCAGCGTCACCACCAGACTGAAAGCCGAAGAAAACTGCTCGGCGGCTTGCTGGTTGGTGGTGCTGATCTGCTCGCCGTTGATTTGCATCAGACGGTTGAGCACCGAGTTCATCGCTTCGGAGTTGTCGAGCAACTGGGTGTTCAGCAGGTTGCGCAGTTCATCCACCTGATTGTTGCGCGACAGGGTTTTCATCCGGTCTTCGATCTGGCGGTACTGACCCAGCAACTGCACGTATTGATCGTAGGCCGCACGTTCGGCCGGGCTGCCGATCAACGGCTCGTAATCGGTCTGGGCCTTGCGGATCTGCTGGTTGCGCATCTCCAGCAGTTCGATGGTTTTCTGCTGGATGTCCGGCTCGCGGTTCACCAGCAAACGGTACGACAGCACTCGCAGGCGCAGGGTCAGTTGAGTGAACTCGTCGAGGTTCTTGATGCTCGGCACGCTGGTGGTGGTGATGTTTTCGGCCGCGCCGCGGATCTTGCTCATCTGGTTCAGGGCGAACACACCGAGAATGAGCATCAGGCCGCCGATCAGGGCGAAACCGGTGAACGCCCGGGGGGCGATATTCATATTGCGAAGGGACATGGGGCGTATACCAGGAAGGGCCGCATCCATGCGGGCTGAGACTGCTGTTGGATGACTTATCGGTCATACGACTAAAGTCTTGAGCCGGTGCGCGTATTTGTCGCACTGAAGGCCGGGCGACGAAGTGCAGGAACCAGATCGGCAGATCACAGTCTCTAACACTCGCAGGAACGGTCGGCCACCAGGAAAATCAAGGCCTTGCGCCGGTTTAACCCTGGCATCCACGACGACTTTTCTTTATCGTACGCGCCCTTTGAAAATGCCCTGGAAGATCAAAATGTTGGAAGCATCCCTCAGCCAATTGGAACAGCTCGTCAGCGACCTGGTGCAACAGAACCAGACCCTCTCGGAAACCAACCAGACCCTGTCCACGGAACTGGCCCAGGCCAAGGATGAAAACGAAAGCCTGCAACTGAGCCTGATGGAACAGGAAGAAAAACACGGCGCCACTGCCGCTCGCATCCAGGCCCTGGTTGATCGCGTCAACGCAGGCCCTGTCAGCGCATGAACCACGGCACAGCAGGGGTAAAAGTCGTCTCCATCATGGGGGAGGACTATTCGATCAAGGCACCGGCCGGGGAAGAACAGACCCTGCTGGACGCCGCATTGATGCTCAAGGCCGCACTGGCCGACACCAAACGCAAATACCCGACGCTGATCGGCGACCGCCTGCTGGTGCTGGCGGCGATGAATCTGTGCTCGCAGCAGATTGAAATGAAGAAGCAGCACCAGCAGGAACTCGAGCGTTACCAAGAGCAAGTCAGCGCCACGGTCGAGACCATCGCCAAGACCATCAATCAGGGTTGATGGGTTGCGCACAACCAAGGAATAAGATTGTCGATTGCGTTGTATACAATCGGCACGGCTGTTGCAGTGTTTCAGCCTCTTATTCTTTGGGGGTGCTCCATGCAGTTCTGGCGTCGCAGTATTCAATGGCAGTTGATCCTCGGCATGGGCACCGCTCTGCTGGTCAGCATTCTGATCGTGGTTGGCATTTATACCCTGGTGGTCAACCGCCTCGCCCAGAGCTATCTGGTCGAGCAGGCGTTGCCGTCGAGCATCGAAGCGACGCGCAACGACATCGAGCGAATCCTCGTTCAACCCCTCACTGCCGCCAAAGACATCGCCAGCAACACAATGGTCCGCGACTGGCTGGCCACAGGTGAAGACTCCGCCAAAACGGCAGGCTTCGCGCAATATCTGGAAGGCATCCGCGCCGAACACAAGGCGTTTACCGCGCTGATCATCGGCACCGAATCCAATCACTACATCACCGAAAAAGGCCTGGATCGCACCCTCAGCCGCGCCAAACCGGCCGATGCGTGGTTCTACTCATTCCTGGACAGCAATCAGCCCAGAACCCTGAACATCGACAACGACGGGGCCACCGGAGAGTTGGCGCTGTTCATCGACCTGAAGGTCGAGCAGGCCGGCAAAGTGGTCGGCGTTGCGGGGCTAGGTCTGAGCATGAAAGAGCTGTCCGAGCTGATCCACAATTTCAGCTTCGGCGAGCGCGGGAAGGTCTATCTCGTGCGTTCCGACGGTTTGATCCAGGTCCATCCCGAGGCGCAATTCAGCGGCAAGCGCACGCTTACGGAGCAGATCGGCGCAAGCGCGGCACAAGCGGTCATGGGCCATAAAGTGGCCGCCAACAGCAGCTTCCAGCGCGACGGCGAAGACTTCCTCGCCTTCAGCCTGCCTTTGCGTGACCTTGGCTGGACCCTGGTGGCCGAAGTGCCGCAGTCACAGATCTACGCCGAAGCCCGACGGGCGATGTGGATGAGCAGCGGCATCGGTCTGGCGGTGGCGCTGGTTTGCCTGGCGCTGGTGATCTGGCTGGCTCAGGGATTGGTGCGACCGATTCGTCAGGTAACAGCTGCGCTGGTAGCAATCGGTAGCGGTGGTGGAGATTTGACCCATCGGTTAGATTCCAGCCGCGCCGACGAGCTGGGCGACCTCGCTCGGGGCTTCAACCGTTTCCTCGACAGTCAGCGCGGGATGATCGCCGAGGTGTTGACCACCAGTGAGCGTTTGCGTGTCGCTGTGGGTCAGGTGGCCAGGGTTGTGGATAACACCGCCGAGCGCTCCGGCCGCCAGCAGGAAATGACCGACATGGTTGCCACCGCCGTCCACGAAATGGGCCTGACCGTGCAGGAAATCGCCCAGAACGCCGGCAACGCCGCGCTCGCCTCGCAAACCGCTCGCGATGAAGCGATGCAGGCGCGCGAAGTGGTCGGCGGCTCGATTCGCCATATAGAAAGCATGTCCGATGAAATCGGCGTCGCGGCCGGCGCGGTGGGTGAGCTGGCGCATCAGGTGGCGTCGATCGATCAGGTGCTGGCGGTGATTCGCGGCGTTTCCGAGCAGACCAATCTGTTGGCATTGAACGCGGCGATTGAAGCGGCGCGGGCCGGGGACATGGGGCGTGGTTTTGCGGTGGTGGCCGATGAAGTGCGCACCTTGGCGCGCCGCACTCAGGCATCCACTGACGAGATCCAGCAGATGATCGGCAGTCTCAAACAGGGGGCGGAGAATGCCGTGTCTTCAATGCGTACGGGACAGGCGGCAACCGGCACCGGCGTTGAGTCGAGCCAGCGTACGGGTGCGTCTTTGACCGCGATTACCGGGCAGGTCGAGCGCATCAGCGACATGAACCATCAGGTGGCGACGGCGACTGAGGAGCAGTCGGCGGTGACCGAGGAGATCAACCGCAACGTGCAGGGGATTTCCGATCTGGCGCGGGCGACGGCGGGGGAGGTTCGGGCTTGTCGTGAGGATTGTCAGATGCTGCAGCGGCTGGCGGATGATCTGGCGCGGCAGATGGGTGGGTTCAAGTTGAGTTGAGTGCCAAGAGCCAAAGAGCCCCTCACCCTAACCCTCTCCCGGAGGTAGAGGGGACTGATTGGGGAATATTGAAGAGGTTCACCGACTTGAAGGATCGGCGTTGAATCCATAATCGACTCGGTCGTTCAGGTCGATGTACCTCGCAAAACTATGCGGTCGGCCCCCTCTCCCTCCGGGAGAGGGCTGGGGTGAGGGGAAGGGGCCCAGCTCGGTTAATGATCAGAACCACGCATCCTGCATCCCCAGACACGTATCATCCCGCACCTCCAGCAACGCCAGCTCATGATGGCAGCCCGGCACTTCCCACGTCAGGAAATACCGCGCCGCCTGCAATTTGCCCTTATAGAAGTCGGCATCCGCCGCATTCCCCTTGGCCAAACCTTCCTCCGCCCGAATCGCCTGCTCCAGCCAGCGCCAGCCAATCACCGTGTGCCCGAACACTTTCAGGTACAGCGCCGAATTCGCCAGGCTGCTGTTGACCTTGCCCTGGGCCAGATCCGTCAGCAGGCCGATGGTCACGCTCTGCAGGCGTGCGACCAGTTTCTCCAGCGGCTCACGCAATGCGGTCAACGATTCGTACACCACCGCGCGTTCGGCCGTGTCGGCAATCAGGCGAATCAGTTGCTTGAGCCCGGCGCCACCGTTCTGCGCCAGTTTGCGTCCCAGCAAGTCCAGCGACTGAATGCCGTGGGTGCCTTCGTGGATCGGGTTCAGTCGGTTGTCGCGGTAATACTGCTCCACCGGGTATTCGCGGGTGTAACCGTGGCCGCCGAGAATCTGGATCGCCAGTTCGTTGGCCTTGAGGCAGAACTCCGATGGCCAGGATTTGACGATCGGCGTCAGCAAGTCCAGCAGCTCATGCGCCTGTTTGCGCTCGGCTTCGGTTTCCAGCGTGGTGGTGTCATCAAACAGCCGCGCCGCGTACAGACCGAGATCGAACGCACCTTCAACGTAGGACTTTTGCGTCAGCAGCATGCGTCTGACATCCGCGTGCTGAATGATCGCCACCGGCGCCGTCGTCGGGTCCTTGCTGTCCGGCACCCGGCCCTGCGGACGTTCGCGAGCGTATTCCAGCGAGTACAAATAGCCGGCGTAACCGAGCATCACCGCGCCCATGCCGACGCCGATTCGCGCCTCGTTCATCATCTGGAACATGTAGCTCAAACCGTGATGCGGCTTGCCCACCAGATAGCCGACACACTCGCCGTTATCGCCGAAGTTCAGCGCGGTCGAGGTCGTTCCGCGCCAGCCCATCTTGTGGAACAGCCCGGCCAGCAGCACGTCGTTGCGTTTGCCGAGACTGCCGTCATCGTTGACCAGGAACTTGGGCACGATAAACAGCGAAATCCCCTTCACCCCGGCCGGTGCGTCCGGCAGTTTGGCCAACACCATGTGCACGATGTTTTCCGAGAGCGGGTGATCGCCGCCGGAGATGAAGATCTTGTTGCCCTTCAAGCGATAAGTGCCGTCGGACGCTGGTTCGGCGCGGGTACGAATATCCGACAACGACGAACCGGCATGGGGTTCGGTCAGGGCCATGGTGCCGAAGAAACGACCGTCGATCATCGGTTGCAGGAACCGTTGCTTCTGTTCTTCGGTGCCGAAGCTTTCGATCAGGTTGGCCGCGCCCATGGTCAGGAACGGGTAGGAAGTCGAAGCCGCGTTGGCCGACTGAAAGTGGGCGAAGCAGGCCTGGGACAACAATGTAGGCAGTTGCATGCCGCCGGCGTCGAAACTGCGCGCCGCGTTGAGGAATCCGGCTTCGAGGAAGGCATCCACCGCCGGTTTCACTTCGGGAATCAGAATCGCCTGACCGTTCTCGTAGCGCGGCTCGTTCTCGTCGCCCTTACGGTTGTGCGGTGCGAAGTACTTCTCGGCGATGTTGCGCGCCGTGCCGATGGCGGCATCGAAGGTTTCGCGGTTGTGTTCGGCAAACCGCTCGCGCCGGGTCAGGCCCTCGGCATCGAGGACTTCGTACAGCTCGAAAGCCAGATTGCGGGAACTGAGCAGCGTCTCGGACATGGCGGCCTACCTTTTTTTGGAATGGACCGAGTCTAGGCGTGCGAATAAAGGCTGAACAGGAAGATTGATAACGGTGATGGAGAGGCCAAAAAAATGGGCGCCGGTGAGGGCGCCCATTTTCAGGTTGCTGTGCTGATCGTTCCCACGCTCTGCGTGGGAATGCCTCAAGGGACGCTCCGCGTTCCAGCCGCGCTGCCAACTTCAAGCCTGGCACCGATGGGACGCGGAGCGTCCAGGGCTGCATTCCCACGCGGAGCGTGGGAACGATCGCGCGGGGGTTAGCCGATGGTCATCAGGCTGGCGTTACCGCCCGCTGCTGCAGTGTTGACGCTCAACGCGCGCTCGATCACCAGGCGCTCCAGCGCAATGTTGGTCTCGCCCTGGGACAGGCCCTGAACCCCGACGATGGCGCCGGCACGCTTGGCGATCTGCTGGCAGACCGCGCGCAACTGGTCGGAGTGGCCGTGATGCAGAACCGCATCGAATACCACGTCGTCCTTGTTCCAGTCGGAAACCAGTTTGATCCGCGCCTGAATCTCCTTCGGCAGGCGTGCGAACAATGCCTTGCTGGTGTCGGATTCCGGCCAGACCGCCGAACCGCCCACTGCCAGTACCGCAGCGAGTTGGGTCAGCAGATCACCTTCGATGTCCGCCAGGCACAGCACGTGCTCGCGCGGCAGGATCGCGTAGCTGTTCTTCTCGCCGGTCGGGCCGGCCAGTACGCGGGTGATACCGCTTTGCGACTGGGCTGCGTATTGCACGCACAGAGTGCTCAGGTCGGCGAACTTGTTGCTGTCGGCCCAGGCTTTCAGGGCGACCAGCGGTTTGCTCAGGGCATCGCGCAGACGAACGTCCGGTGCCACGGCCGCATCACCGCGAGCGAAGGATTGTTCGATGGCATCGGTAGGACGCGTCGACAGCAAGCGGTACAGGTACAGCGGGCCACCGGCCTTCGGACCGGTACCCGACAGGCCTTCGCCGCCGAACGGCTGGACGCCGACCACGGCACCCACGATGTTGCGGTTGACGTAGACGTTACCGGCGTTGACGTTGTCGATCACCTTGGCGATGGTCTCGTCGATGCGGGTGTGCACGCCGAGGGTCAGGCCGTAACCGGACGCATTGATCTGGGCGATCAACTGGTCGATTTCTTTACGCTTGTAGCGCACCACGTGCAGCACCGGGCCGAAGATCTCGCGTTGCAGCTCGTCGAAGCTTTCCAGTTCGATCAGGGTCGGCATGACGAAGGTGCCGCGTTTGACTTCCTCGGCATCGGCGATGGCTACCTGGTACACGTTGCGACCTTTGTCGCGCATGCCCTGGATGTGCTTCTCGATGCCGGCCTTGGCTTCGGCGTCGATCACCGGGCCGATGTCCACGGACAGGCGCTCCGGGTTGCCGAGACGGCTTTCAGCCATCGCGCCCTTGAGCATTTCGATGACGCGATCAGCGGAATCTTCCTGCAAGCACAGGACGCGCAGGGCCGAGCAACGCTGGCCGGCGCTGTCGAAGGCCGACGACACCACATCGATCACTACCTGTTCGGTCAGTGCCGAAGAGTCGACGATCATCGCGTTCTGGCCGCCGGTTTCGGCGATCAGCGGAATCGGACGGCCCTGGTTGTCGAGGCGACCGGCGATGTTGCGTTGCAGCAGACGCGCGACTTCGGTGGAGCCGGTGAACATCACGCCTTTGACGCGCTCATCGCCCACCAGGCCGGCACCGACGGTTTCACCGCGACCCGGCAGCAGTTGCAGCACGCCTTCCGGAATCCCGGCTTCGAGCATCAGACGCACGGCTTGTGCGGCGACCAGCGGAGTCTGTTCGGCCGGTTTGGCCAGCACCGGGTTACCGGCGGCCAGTGCGGCGGCAACCTGACCGCTGAAGATCGCCAGCGGGAAGTTCCACGGGCTGATGCAGACCACCGGGCCCAATGGGCGGTGGGCGTCGTTGCTGAAATCGTTGCGGGCCTGCACCGCGTAATAACGCAGGAAGTCGACGGCTTCGCGGACTTCGGCGATGGCGTTGGCGAAGGTCTTGCCGGCTTCGCGGGCCAGCAGGCCCATCAGCGGCTGGATCTCGCCTTCCATCAAGTCGGCGGCACGTTCCAGAATCGCGGCACGTTCGGCCGGCGGGGTGGCCTGCCAGATCGGAGCGGCGTTCAGGGCGCATTGAATGGCGTTGTCGACGTCTTCGACGGTGGCTTCCTGCACGTGGCCGACCACGTCACGCAGATCGGACGGGTTCAGCACCGGTGCCGGCGCTTCGTTGCTGGAGGCGCAACCGAGCATCGGCGCGGCTTTCCAGTCGTTGTGCGCGGTCGCCAGCAGGGCGCAGGACAGCGATGCCAGACGATGTTCGTTGGCCATGTCGATGCCGCTGGAGTTGGCGCGCTCGGAACCGTACAAATCACGCGGCAGCGGAATGCGCGGGTGCGGCAGGCCGAAACCACCTTCCACGGTCGCCATCTGCTCGATCTGCGCAACCGGATCGGCCACCAGTTCCTGAATCGAAATCGACTGGTCGGCAATGCGGTTGACGAACGAGGTGTTGGCGCCGTTTTCCAGCAGACGACGTACGAGGTACGCCAGCAGGGTTTCGTGGGTGCCGACCGGAGCGTACACGCGGCACGGACGGTTCAGCTTGCCTTCGGAAACCTTGCCTACAACCTGCTCGTACAACGGTTCGCCCATGCCGTGCAGGCACTGGAATTCGTACTGGCCCGGGTAATAGTTCTGACCGGCAATGTGATAAATCGCCGACAGGGTGTGGGCGTTGTGCGTGGCGAACTGCGGGTAGATGACTTCCGGCACCGACAGCAGTTTGCGGGCGCAGGCGATGTAGGAAACGTCGGTGTACACCTTGCGGGTGTAGACCGGATAGCCTTCCAGGCCTTCGACCTGGGCGCGCTTGATTTCGCTGTCCCAGTACGCGCCTTTCACCAGGCGGATCATCAGGCGATGACGGCTGCGGCGAGCCAGGTCGATCACGTAGTCGATCACGTACGGGCAACGCTTCTGGTAAGCCTGGATCACGAAACCGATGCCGTTCCAGCCGGTCAGTTGCGGTTCGAAGCACAGGCGCTCGAGCAGATCCAGCGACAGCTCCAGACGGTCGGCTTCTTCGGCGTCGATGTTCAGGCCGATGTCGTATTGCTTGGCCAGCAGGGTCAGCGACAGCAGACGCGGGTACAGCTCGTCCATCACGCGCTCGTACTGGGCGCGGCTGTAGCGCGGGTGAAGGGCCGACAGCTTGATCGAGATGCCCGGGCCTTCATAAATCCCACGACCGTGGGACGCTTTGCCGATCGAGTGGATGGCTTGTTCGTACGAGGCCAGGTACTTCTGGGCGTCGTGTTCGGTCAGCGCCGCTTCACCGAGCATGTCGTAGGAATAACGGAAACCCTTGGCTTCGAACTTGCTCGCATTGGCCAGGGCCTCGGCGATGGTTTCGCCGGTCACGAACTGCTCGCCCATCAGGCGCATGGCCATGTCGACGCCCTTGCGGATCATCGGCTCGCCGCTCTTGCCGATGATGCGGCTCAGGGACGAAGTCAGGCCGGCTTCGTTGTGAGTGGAAACCAGTTTGCCGGTCAGCAGCAGACCCCAGGTCGCTGCGTTGACGAACAGCGACGGACTGTTGCCCAGGTGCGGCTGCCAGTTGCCGGTGCTGATCTTGTCGCGGATCAGTGCATCGCGAGTGCCCTTGTCCGGGATACGCAGCAGCGCTTCGGCCAGGCACATCAGCGCCACGCCTTCCTGGGACGACAGGGAAAATTCCTGCAGCAGGCCCTGAACAATGCCTGCACGACCGCCGGCACTCTTCTGGTTACGCAGTTTTTCCGCGATGGTTGCGGCGAGTTTGTTGGTGGCTTCGGCCATCGGCGCCGGCAGACGAGCCTGCTCGATCAGCATCGGCACCACTTCCGGCTCAGGGCGACGGTAAGCGGCGGTGATCGAGGCGCGCAGCACCGATTGCGGCAGGATGCTTTCGGCAAATTCGAGGAAACATTGGTGAGCGTGATCGGTGTGGACTTCGCCTGCCTCGTCGGCATCCTTGGCGGTCAAACCGTTCAGCTCGGTCAGGGTTGCACCACCCTCGAGTTTTTCCAGGTAATTGAAAATTGCCTGCTTGATCAGCCAGTGCGGTGTGCGATCAATCGAGGTTGCGGCGGCCTTCAGGCGCTCGCGGGTCGGGTCATCGAGTTTGACCCCAAGGGTGGTGGTAGCCATATTTTTATCCTCATAGGTGCCGCAGTTGCGCGACAACAGCTGGCGGCAAGATTAGCCGTGAGCTTGCAGAGGTGCAACCGGGTGCAACCCTTTTTTTGTCGGAATATTCGGCAACTTGTCAGGAATAAATTTCAGCTTCGCGATGACCGCTCTAGATAGGTGCTTTCAAGGCAGATGGAGGGCTGTCACTGCGCCGGAACAGTGCAAAATAGGCGGTTTACAGTCGAAAAAACGACGTAGGTGCAACTAATTCTCAAGAAACTGGTTGCACCTGTTTTGCTTTGTTGCATAGGATTCGCGCCCAAGGTGCAACCGGGGAACCCGGTGTACCGGCCAATGGCTTTCCTGGGGAAACATTGGTCATAAATGCGCGGCCGTGCGAATCGTCTGTCAGACGTCAGTCTGCAAACGGTGCAACCGCCGCCGCTACATAAAAACAAAGCCAGGGCACGTACGTAATGAGCGCAAGCAATCCAACCCTGATCACGTTCGTGATCTACATCGCAGCAATGGTGCTGATCGGCTTCATGGCCTATCGCTCCACCAACAACCTATCCGACTACATTCTGGGCGGCCGCAGCCTGGGCAGCGTGGTGACCGCATTGTCCGCCGGCGCTTCCGACATGAGCGGCTGGTTGCTGATGGGCCTGCCGGGCGCCATCTACATGTCCGGCCTGTCCGAAAGCTGGATCGCCATCGGCCTGATCGTCGGTGCCTACCTGAACTGGCTGTTCGTCGCCGGTCGTCTGCGTGTTCAAACCGAACACAACGGTGATGCGCTGACCCTGCCGGACTACTTTGCCAGCCGTTTCGAAGACAAAAGCGGCCTGCTGCGGATCATTTCGGCGGTGGTGATTCTGGTGTTCTTCACCATCTACTGCGCTTCCGGCATCGTGGCCGGTGCCCGTCTGTTCGAAAGCACCTTCGGCATGTCCTACGAGACCGCGCTGTGGGCCGGTGCTGCGGCGACGATTGCCTACACCTTCGTCGGCGGTTTCCTCGCGGTCAGCTGGACCGACACCGTGCAAGCCACCCTGATGATCTTCGCGCTGATCCTGACGCCGATCATCGTGCTGCTGGCCACCGGTGGCGTCGACACCACGTTCCTGGCCATCGAAGCCAACGATCCTGGCAACTTCGACATGCTCAAAGGCACCACTTTCATCGGCATCATCTCGCTGATGGGCTGGGGCCTGGGTTACTTCGGTCAGCCGCACATCCTGGCGCGCTTCATGGCCGCTGACTCGGTGAAATCCATCGCCAACGCCCGCCGCATCTCCATGACCTGGATGATCCTGTGCCTGGGCGGCACCGTGGCTGTGGGCTTCTTCGGTATCGCTTACTTCTCGGCCAACCCGGACGTGGCAATGCCCGTGAGCGAGAACCACGAGCGTGTGTTCATCGAACTGGCGAAAATCCTCTTCAACCCGTGGATTGCCGGTGTCCTGCTGTCGGCCATTCTGGCGGCGGTGATGAGCACCCTGAGCTGCCAGTTGCTGGTGTGCTCCAGCGCCCTGACCGAAGACTTCTACAAAACCTTCTTGCGTAAGTCCGCCTCGCAAGTCGAGCTGGTATGGGTCGGCCGCGCCATGGTGTTGCTGGTTGCACTGATCGCTATCGCGATGGCCGCCAACCCGGAAAACCGCGTGCTGGGCCTGGTGTCCTACGCCTGGGCCGGTTTCGGCGCAGCGTTCGGTCCAGTCGTACTGATCTCGGTAATCTGGAAGAAAATGACCCGCGACGGCGCACTGGCCGGCATCCTGGTCGGCGCGATCACCGTGATCGTGTGGAAGCATTTCGAAGTGCTGGGCCTGTACGAAATCATCCCGGGCTTCATCTTCGCCAGCCTGGCGATCTACTTCGTCAGCCTGCTGGGCCAGCCGAGCACCGGCATGGTTCAGCGCTTTGAAGCGGCCGAGAAGGATTTCCATCTGAACAAGTGATGGGAATGAGCTGAGGCTCACAAAAGAACGGCCCGTTTCCTATAGGAAGCGGGCCGTTTTTTATTGCCTGTGATTTTTCTGAAGGAAAAGTCTGTAGTCGAATGCGCCTATTTTTGAAGGGGAAATCGAAGTTTCAAGTAGGGGAAATCTGATTTTTCAGTCACCCAACCTGCACCCCTTGCCCCTCATGCAGAATCGCCCGCCCTCAATCTGCAGAGAGACATCGGATGTTCGCGCCTGCCAATCAACCGCGTTTCACGTTGACCGTCGAAGGCGCCCAGTTTGATCTCAAAGTCCTTGAGTTCACGGGCAAGGAAGCCATCAGCCAACCCTATCGATTCGAGGTGGAGTTGGTCAGTGAGCGGCCGGATCTGGATCTGGAAAGCCTGCTGCATTGTCAGGCGTTTCTGAGTTTTGATGCCCAAGGTAACGGTGTTCACGGGCAGATTTATCAGATTGGTCAGTGGGATTCCGGAAAACGTCTGACCCGCTACCACTTGAGCCTTGTTCCGCGTCTGATGTATCTCGGTCATCGGATCAATCAACGGATTTTCCAGCATCAGACGGTTCCGCAGATTGTCGCGCAGATCCTCAAGGATCATGCAATCCTGCGCGACGCCTTCGAGTTCCGACTGGGGAGTGACTACCCCGCGCGCGAATATTGCGTGCAGTACGCCGAGAGTGATTTGGCGTTTATCCAGCGCCTTTGTGCTGAGGTGGGCATTCATTTCCACTTTCAACACAGTTCCAGCGGACATTTTCTGGTATTCGGCGATGACCAGACCGTGTTTCCACGACTGGCCGAGCCCGTCTTGTATCTGCCCGGCAGCGGCATGATCGGGACGGCGTCGGCGATCCAGCGCTTCAACGTTCGCCTGGAAACGCGGACCAGTGTTGTCACTCGGCGCGACTACAACTTCGAGAAACCGCTGCTGCACATGCAAAGCGGCATCGACAGTGAACAGCGCCCGGTGCTGGAGGACTATCACTTTCCCGGCCAGTTCAGTGATCGCGAGAGCGGCAGGCAACTGGTTCAGCGCGCACTTGAGCGACATGTCGCCGATTATCGGCAGGTCGAGGGGCGCAGCGATGCATCCGCACTGGCCTGCGGACACTTCCTGCAACTGGCCGAACACCCACGCCAGGATTGGAATGACCTCTGGTTGCTGACAGCCATCGAGCACTATGGCCGACAGCCGCAAGTGCTGGAGGAATTGGTGACCAGTGATGGGGAGGATGCTCAAGGTTACCGTAATGCCTTTCTTGCAACGCCGTGGGATGTGTTTTTCCGTCCAGCTCTTGGGCCAGACAAACCACGAATGCTTGGCTATCAACCGGCCGTGGTCACCGGCCCCAAAGACAGTGAAATCCATTGCGACGAGTACGGCCGGGTCAAGGTGCAACTGGCCTGGGATCGCGACGGCGAACTCAACGAACATTCCAGTTGCTGGCTGCGGGTCGCCAGCGGTTGGGCCCACGACCGTTATGGCAGCGTGCTGATTCCGCGGGTCGGCATGGAAGTGCTGGTGGGGTTCATCGATTCCGATGCCGACAAGCCGCTGGTCATGGGTTGCCTGCCGAACGCGGCGACGCCGGTGCCGCTGGACCTGCCGGCCGACAAGACCCGCAGTATTTTCCGCAGCCAGAGCAGTCCCGGTGGCGGCGGTTACAACGAATTGCGCATCGAGGATCGCAAAGGCGCCGAGGAAATCTACCTGCGCGCCCAGCGAAACTGGACGCAGCATGTGTTGAATGATCAGCAGGTGCAGGTCGACAACCAGCGCAGCGTCGTTGTCACGGGCCTCGCCAAGCATGAGCTGAAGGCCGATGAGCAGCACATCACCCACGGTCAGCGTCAGACCGAGGTAAAGCAGGATGATCACCTCACGGTGACCGGCGACCGTAATATCCGCGTGAACAACCAGACGTTCAGCGCCAATGCGCAATTTCACGTCAGCGCCGGCCAGCAAGTGGTGATTGACGGCGGTGCGAGCGCAACGATTCAGGCGGGTGGGCAGTGGATCAACATCGGTCCCGGCGGGATCTTCAGCAGTGTGCCGATTATGGTGGGTGGTGCGCCGATGGCGGCGATGAGTGCAGCACCAGCAGTGCCGGGGTTGCCGGAAAAACTGGTGGCGGCACCGGCTGCGATTCTGACGGCCGCGCAAATCATGAGCCTTAAGGGAGACGCGCCGTTCTGCGAAGAATGCGAGCGCTGCAAGGACGGTGTCTGTGCAGCCTGATCAATGGTTGAAGGATGAGCCGCTGAAAGCGACGGAGCAGTTGTTTGCGATTTTCAGTCGTGCGAGTGCGGTGGACCCGCTGAAAACCTGGCCGTCGAATGCGCAGATGCCGAAGCCGGTCTGGGCGGGAACGATCTATGCCGAGTGGGATGCGGTGATGCCCTACGTGGGAATCGTCGACGCAGGCAGTGAGTTTCTGGATTGGGTGGCGACCACGGAGTCTCGGGACTGGGGCTGGCTGGTAGTGTCCTCGGCGGGGCTTGAGGCGGTGGTCGAGCATTTTCGCAGTTTGACTCAGGTACTGATGCCGGACGGGAAAGCGGTGTTCTTTCGGTTTTGGGATGGGCGGTATTTGTTGCCGATCCTTGAGTCGCCCGAGGTGGAGGCCGGGCAACTTCTACCGGTCTTCTCGCGAGGGTTGGTCAACGGTCAGGCCGTCGAGATCGGGGGCAGGGGACAGGCCTCGGGGCGGGAATTTCCTTGGTGGTCGGTGCCGGAAAAACTGCTGACGCAATTCGGTGGTGATGCCCGGATCAACAATGCCTTGCAGTGGTTGAGCGAGGAACATCCGGCATTGTTCGAGGCATTCCCCGCCGATGTCCTGCGCTGCAAGGTTGTCAGGTTTTTTGCGGTTTCGGCGTCGGACGAATCTTCGGATTCGGCGTTGCTGGACTACTTATGGGACGAGTCAGAGTGAAATTTCCGGGCAATGGCTTCGGACGTTTCCCGCGAGTTGTGGCGGTTTGCGTGAACTGGTGGGCATGGTGGTGCGGGGATAGTCTTTTGGCTGTCACCGCAAAATCGGTGACAGGGCGTGGAAGCCCTTTTATCGTTAGGCGCGTCAAGCTGCACCAGTCAGACGTCTTTGTCGTTTGAGTTTTTGGTGGCTGTGCGCGGGGCGCTTTCGAGTGCGCCGGGTGCCTAACGTCCCGGTCTTCCACACCTGCGTACAGCCGCCACCTAATGCGTGGAAGTGAGAGTTGGCGGCTCCATCCAATACGTTAGGAGTTAGTCCAGTGCCAACATTGAAACCCGATCCACCTTACGAACCTTTCATTCCTCACCCCAACAACCGCCTCATGGCGCTGACCAGCAACTGCAACGACATGCCCACCCTGTTCATCGACACCCACGCCCCGCTCGACATCCTGATGGACGCCGCCAACTACCGCATCCGCGCGGTCATCCAGGTCCTGGAAAACATGTGCATGCGCGGCTCGGTCGAGTGCGACTCCGTCATCCTCAGCGACTTCGCCCAGCTCTGCGTGATTCCGTTGCGTGACGGCTGTGATGTGCTGGATGTGATTGGCAAGCGACTACGCGCCATACCGTCCTGACTCGATCGTTCCCACGCTCTGCGTGGGAACAAACGCCCACTCAGCCCCCAACCCCTGACTTGCCGCCCGGTAAAAGGTAAACTTCACGGCCCTCGCAGGAGCAGCCATGAATTATCGTCACGCCTTCCATGCCGGCAATCACGCCGATGTGTTCAAACACCTGACCTTGACCCGCCTCATCGCCCTGATGTCGCGCAAGGAGCAGCCGTTTGCCTATCTCGACAGCCACGCCGGCATCGGTCTGTATGACTTGCAGGGCGATCAGGCCAACCGTACCGGCGAGTACCTGGAAGGCATCGCACGCTTGTGGGATCAGCCGGATCTGCCGGCGCTGACTGCCGACTACATGAAAGTGCTGCACGAGATGAACCCGGACGGCCAGTTGCGCTATTACCCGGGGTCGCCGGAGCTGGCGCGGCGTCTGACCCGGCCGCAGGATCGGGTGATGCTCAATGAGAAGCACCCCGAAGACGGCGTCCTGCTCAAGGACAACATGGCCGGCGATCGTCGGGTGAAAGTGCATCTGGGCGAGGGCTGGCATGTCGCCCGCGCGATGTTGCCGGTGCAGGAGAAACGCGCGGTGATGCTGATTGATCCGCCGTTCGAACAGCTCGATGAAATGCAGCGCTGTGCAGCCTCGATGAAAGAGGCCATTGGCCGGATGCGCCAAACCGTGGCGGCGATCTGGTATCCGGTGAAGGATCAGCGCGCACTGCGTCGTTTCTATCAGGATCTGGCCGGCACCGGTGCGCCGAAGTTGCTGCGGGTCGAACTGCTGGTGCATCCGCTGGATACGCCGAACAGTCTGAACGGCTCTGGCCTGGCGATCGCCAATCCGCCGTGGGGGCTGGAGGAAGAATTGCGTGAGCTGCTGCCGTGGCTGTCCAAGAAACTGGGCCAGACCCAGGGTGGGTGGCAGATGGATTGGTTGATCGCCGAGAGCTGATCAACCGTCAATGATCGTTCCCACGTCGAGGCGGTGATCGTTCCCACGCTCTGCGTGGGAATGCCTCAATGGACGCTCTGCGTCCGCTGTTGGGACGCGGAGCGTCCCGGGCTGCATTCCCACGCGGAGCGTGGGAATGATCGGGTGATCAGGCGATCAGACGACGCGGTCAGTTACCCGCCAGGCTCGGTGGCATGCAGACGCCAGTGCCGCCAATCCCGCAGTAGCCTTCCGGATTTTTCGCCAGATACTGCTGGTGATAGGTCTCGGCAAAGTAAACGGTCGGCGCCTGTTCAATCTCGGTGCTGATTTCACCCAGACCTGCCTTCGACAGCTCAGCCTGATAAACGGCTTTGCTCTTCAACGCCGCATCCAGTTGCTCCGGATGGGTCGCATAGATTACCGAACGGTACTGGGTGCCGATGTCATTGCCCTGACGCATGCCCTGCGTCGGGTTGTGCAATTCCCAGAACATTGCCAGCAGCTCTTCGTAGCTGACTTTGTCTTTGTCGAAAACGACCAACACCACTTCCGAATGACCGGTCAGGCCCGAGCAGACTTCTTCGTAGGTCGGGTTCGGCGTGAAACCGCCGGCGTAACCGACCACGGTGCTGACCACGCCTTCACGCTGCCAGAAGCGGCGTTCCGCACCCCAGAAGCAGCCCAGTCCGAAAATCGCGAAATCGACGTCCTGAAAGAACGGGCCAAGCAGTGGCGTGTCTTTGAAGACAAAATGGTTTTCAGGCAGGGTCATCGCGGTTTCGCGGCCAGGCAGAGCTTGTTCTTTAGTCGGTAGCACGTTTTTGTTCACCAGAATTTCC
Organism: Pseudomonas sp. FW215-R2; assembly: GCF_058789255.1. Classification (NCBI taxonomy): domain Bacteria; kingdom Pseudomonadati; phylum Pseudomonadota; class Gammaproteobacteria; order Pseudomonadales; family Pseudomonadaceae; genus Pseudomonas; species Pseudomonas sp. FW215-R2. The sequence continues at coordinate 238,648 of NZ_JBYTBO010000001.1, read as the reverse complement.
GAGCGCAGAACCATGATCGTTCCTCTCAGTCAGGATGGGATGTCAATTACACAGACCACCAGTGTGCCCAATGATGCCCAGTTAATCACTAGTCAAAATGTGCGGGTACTGCGGTTGTGGTTTACAGCGGGAGAGGGCCGCGCGGGTAGCGCTTGAGCGCCTGGATCAGCTCGGCGCCCGGAATCGGCCGGTCGAACAGGTAGCCCTGGCCGACGTCGCAGCGGTGCCGGCGCAGGAACGCCAGCTGCTCGGCGGTCTCGATGCCTTCGGCCACGACCTTGAGTTTCAGGTTGTGGGCCATGGCGATCACGGCGGAGGTGATTTCCATGTCGTCCTGGTTGTCCGGGATTTCGTGGATGAAGCTGCGATCGATCTTGATGATGTCGATCGGGAATTTCTTCAGGTAGCTGAGCGACGAGTAGCCGGTGCCGAAGTCGTCCATGGCCAGGGTCAGGCCCAGGCGCTTGAGCTGGTCGAGCTGCAAGTGGGTGTCTTCGGTGGCTTCCAGCAGCAGGCCTTCGGTCAGTTCCAGCTCCAGCAGATTGGCCGGCAGCGCTTCTTCCTTGAGGATGTTGGCGATGGAGGCCACCAGATCCGGGTCGGAGAACTGCTTGGGCGACAGGTTGATCGCCACTTGCAGGTTGCCCATGCCCGCAGCGGTCAGCGCCTTGCTCATGCGGCAGGCCTGGCGGGCGATCCACTTGCCGATCGGAATGATCAGGCCGGTTTCCTCGGCCACGCTGATGAACTGGTCCGGGCGGATCATGCCGCGTTCCGGGTGGTTCCAGCGCAGCAGCGCTTCCATGCCCAGCAACCGGCCGCTGCGCAGGCACAGCTTCGGCTGGTAGAACACGTCCAGTTCGTTCTGGGTCAGGGCGCGGCGCAGGTTGTTCTCGACGAACAGTTTGTAGCTGGCCTCGGCGTTCAGCGCTTCGGTGAACACCTGCACCTGATGTTTGCCGTTGGCCTTGGCCTTGTGCAGGGCGAGGCCGGCGTTGCGCATCAGGGTCTGCGGGTCGCGGCCGTGCAGCGGCGCGCAGGCCAGGCCCACGGAACCGGTGACGCTGATCAACTGGTTGTCGACGAACATCGGCTTGTCGAGGGTCAGCAGCAACTGGCTGGCGATCTGTTGGCCGGCCTCAAGGTCGGTGTTGTCGAGCAACACCGCGAATTCGTTACTGGCGAACCGCGCCAGACTACCGCTCGGGCTCAGGCTGTTGCGCAGACGCCGGGCCAGGCTGATCAACAGTTTGTCGCCGGTCTGGTGGCCGAGGCTGTCGTTGATCCGCTTGAAGTTGTCGATGTCCACCAGCAGCAGGCTGATCGGGGTATCGCTGTCTCGGGCGAAGCGCTCATCCAGATTGCGGATAAATGCAGGCCGGTTGCCGAGGTTGGTCAGGTTGTCGGTGTAGGCCAGACGCTCGATGCGCTGCTGCGCCAGTTTGGTCTGGGTGATGTCTTCGTAGATGCCGATGTAGTGCGTCAGCTCACGGTTGTCGCCGTAGACCTTGGAAATCGACAACTGGCCCCAGTAGGGTTCGAGGTTCTTGCGGCGGCTTTTGAATTCGCCCTGCCAGCTGTTGCTCTTGGCCAGCGCCGAGGGTGCGTCGAACAACAGCTCGCTGAGGTTTTCCAGGGCCGGCAGCTCCGAGAGGCGCTGGCCGTGGACTTCCTCGGTGGTGTACTGGGTGATCGCAGTGAAGCTCGGGTTGACGTACTCGACCACGCCGTCGCAGTTGACCAGCAAGAAGGCATTGGCGCTTTGCTCGACCGCGCGCTGGAACAGGTGCAAGGCACTGGTGGCGGTGCGGCGGTTGTGGTTGTTGATGACTTGGGCGAACTGATCGGCCAGCTCGCCGGCAAAGGCGATTTCGTCGGACTGCCAGGCGCGTGTCACGCCGGTCTGCTCCAGGCACAGTACGCCGACCACCTGGCCGTCGACGCGGATGCTGGCGTCGAGCATGGCGTTGACGTCACGCGGGCGAAGGGCTTCGGCCATTTCCCGGGTACGTGGGTCGCGCATCGCGTTGTGCGCGTCGATGGCGCGACTGCCGTGCAGGGCGTCCATGTAATCGGGGAAGCCGCTGACGTCGATCACCTCCGGCAGGATGTATTCCTGGGTGGCGCGGTGGTAGGCGGAAATCGGTACCAGCTTCTGGCCTTCGAGGTTCCACAGGCTGGCGCAGTCGATTTCATAGATATCGCAGGCGCAGCGGGTAATCAGCTCGGCGGCTTCTTGCAGGGAGTTCTGGCTGCTGTAGCGCTGGCGGGCCAGCAACAGGATCAGGTCCTGCTGGGCGCGCACCCGCTCCAGATGCTGCAGTTGTTCCTGCTGGGCACGCTGATTGAGCTCAAGGGCGATTTGCAGGCGCGAGTTCTGGGTTTCCAGGTCGACGGACGGCAATGCTGGCGCTTCGTCGAACACGTCATCGACCGCCAGCAGGTAACCGCGCAGCAAGTGGCGGTTGTGCTGTTTGTAGGCTTCACCGAGTTCGAGAATACTCAGCGCCCCGGCGGCGGTGTGCAGGGTATAGCGCACCAGATAATGCGGGCTGTCGCGCAGTTGTTGCTGGATCGCATCGTGCAACTGATAGCGCGCTTCGGGCTCCATCAGGCTGGCGTAGGGTGAACCGACCAAAGCGCAGAGTTCGACGGCAGGCTGGCCGAACTGGCGTTCGCAGTTGGGATCGAGAAACAGCATCGCCCAGCTGGCTTCATTCAGGCGCTCGAAACGCAGCATGCCGAGCCGCGAGGGCACAGGCAACTGCGTCACTACCTCGGCCGCCATACGGCTGGCGGCATCGGGTTGGCTCTTCATGAAGGGAACTCGCTTGGAAATTTGCTGAACGCGCCGGGCTCTCGCCCTCTTTACTGTTGCCTGCGGCAAGGTTGCATCATTGCGGCACCGACTGACAAGAGACATGAAGGCCAAGTGCTATAAGAATATGTCGGCTGCGCTGAACATTTCTCCAGCGGGCGCTGGAAAGTAATGCAGCGGCGCGCTGAGAGCGCCGTTCCAGAGCCTTCTGGCATCCGGAGCGGCGGCATTTTTCCATTCAGCGCAGTGGAATGTCGATTGATTGCAAGTGTTTGCCATCCCGGTCGTGGTAGTTGACCCGGATGTGTTCGGCCTCGACCACCATGTGGGCAAAATTGTCCTGGCTGACGACCTGGCTGGTCAGCGTGTGCCGGTATTCTCCCGCGTCTGTGCGAGCCAGCGGCTGATCGAGAATGAACGTCGATGCCCTGGCATAGGGCAGCAGTTTGCTGTTGCTCAGCGGCGAGGACACGACGGTGTGTACTTCAAAGTCCTGGTCTTCGCTGTGGGTCAGGCGACTGGTCAGCGAACCATGCACATCGCCGGAAATGAACACGACGTTTTTGAGCCGATGCCGGCGGATGGTTTCCAGCAGGCGCAGTCGCTGTTCGGGGAAGCCCGCCCAGGCATCATCGCTGTTCATTTTGCGGTCGGGGTAGAACATGACGCTGGTGACCACGAATTTGACCCGCGCCGGGCTCTCGACCAACCACTTGCACAAGGCCTGTTCCTGTTCTTCATCGAGGATGCGGCGGTTCTCGCTCGACAAGTTGCGGCGAGTTCGACTGTCCGTCACAAACCATTCGATATCGCCGTCGCTGAATTGATACCAGTAGTGCTTCAGTGTCGTGCGATCAATTGTGCCGTTAGTTGTTGTCGCGCAGATCGGGCTATGACTTGCTTGATAAATATCGTAAGCCGCTATTGCATTGCGATACAGGGTTTTATCGGACTTGCTGGCATTCATTGGCCAGTTGTCTTCTATTTCGTGATCATCAAGGATCATGTAAGTCGAAGTGCCGGACATCAGTCGTCGGATATTGGGCAGGGAAAACGCCACACGATACTTTGCAATGAACTCGTCGTAGTCGCGATCCGGTGCGAACAGGTTCAGATCGTCCGCGTAGATCTGATCGCCACACATCATGATTGCACTGATCGCCGGTTGTGCCCCCTCGATCAACTGGCTGATGGACGCGAAGATCCGGTCGCCCAGATGCGGGAGCGACGGGATGCCGGCGGTCAGGCGCAGATAGCGGCAGGAACCGAGGATGTAGGCGCGAGGCTGCAAAGGCCGATGGCTGCGGGTGCGCAGGTGATACGTCTCCCGTGGCCATTGCAGTGGCAACTCCGCCACGCTGTGGATGGTGTGGACGGGGCTCATCGGGCTGAACCAGCCGGTCTGGTATTCGTAGTCGGTGTCGGCTTGCAAATGATCGAGTACCAGCACTTCAGTCATGTCGCGGGTTGAATCCAGTTTGACAAACTGGCCCGGTTGCCATTGTTTCGAATCCAATATTCGATAGCGAATACCGGCAAATACGGCCGTGTCATGTTGCAGTCCGCCGCGAATGAAGATCCGCGCCTGATTAGTTGTTGTGTGGCCAACGATCGGGCCGACATTAGGTTTCAGCATGTTCGAATCCATTCGAATAAGTATTGGTAATGAATAAAGTTATCCAGCTTTATAGGCGTAACTTTAATGCGCAAAGGTTAGTTGTCTGTTGCTGAAAAATATCGATAGGAAGTGGACTTGAGTCGTGGCTTATATCAGCGCAAATTGTGGGAAAAGTGCGGGCGGCAGTTATTTAAGGCAAAAAAAAGCCCCGCCAAACTGACGGGGTTGAGGTACGAGCGTGTGGCGCTCGAAAACGTGGAACCCGGTCGGCCCTCCGTTGCCGGAGGGCCAAGCGGTTTACAGCAGGATGGTGCGGATGTCCGCCAGCAGGCTGCTCAGACGCTGGGTGAAGCGTGCGGCAGCGGCGCCATTGATCACACGGTGATCGTAGGACAGCGACAGTGGCAGCATCAGTTTCGGCTGGAAGGCTTTGCCGTCCCAGACTGGCTGGATGGTTGCCTTGGAAACACCGAGGATCGCCACTTCCGGCGCGTTGACGATCGGCGTGAAGCCGGTGCCGCCAATGTGGCCGAGGCTGGAAATGGTGAAGCAGGCGCCCTGCATGTCGTCAGCGGTGAGCTTCTTGTCGCGGGCCTTGGCGGCCAGCGCAGCGGCTTCGGCTGCCAGTTGCAGCAGGCTCTTCTGGTCGACGTTCTTGATGACCGGTACCAGCAGGCCATCCGGGGTGTCGACGGCGAAGCCGATGTTCACGTACTTCTTGCGGATGATCGCCTTGCCGCTTGGAGCCAGCGAACTGTTGAAGTCCGGCAGTTCCTTGAGCATGTGTGCGCAGGACTTGAGCAGCAGCGGCAGAATGGTCAGCTTGACGCCAGCCTTCTCTGCAACGGCTTTCTGAGCGATACGGAACGCTTCCAGCTCGGTGATATCAGCCGAATCGAACTGAGTCACGTGCGGGATGTTCAGCCAGCTGCGGTGCAGGCTCGACGCGCCGATCTGCATCAGGCGAGTCATCGGCACTTCTTCGATTTCGCCGAAACGGCTGAAGTCGACGACCGGAATCGGCGGGATGCCCGCGCCACCGGTTGCGCCAGCAGCAGCGGCCGGAGCTTCCTTGGCCTTCTGCATCATGGCTTTGACGTAAGTCTGCACGTCTTCTTTCAGGATGCGACCGTGCGGACCGCTGGCGCCAACAGCGCTCAGTTCGACGCCGAACTCGCGAGCCAGTTGACGCACGGCAGGGCCGGCGTGAACTTTCGCACCAGGCTTGGCTGGAGCAGCAACTGGAACGGCAGCAGGTGCAGCGGCAGCCGGAGCAGCAGCGGCTGGCGCAGGAGCGCTCGGAGCGGCAGGTGCCGGGGCAGCAGCCGGAGCGGCGCCTTTGACTTTCAGCTTGAGGATCAGGTCGCCGGTGCCGACTTCGTCGTCCAGCTTGATGGAAATGCTTTCCACCACGCCAGCGGCAGGCGACGGGATTTCCATGCTCGCCTTGTCGGATTCCAGAGTGATCAGCGACTGGTCGGCTTCAACGCTGTCGCCAGCCTTGACCAACACTTCGATGATCTTGGCCTTGCCGGCCGAACCGATGTCCGGAACGTGGATGTCCTGAACGCTGTCGGCAACCGGTGCGACAGGTGCAGCGGCCGGAGCCGGCGCAGCGGCAGCGGCTGGAGCAGCAGCCTGGGCCGGAGCGGCCGCAGCAGGGGCCGCAGCACCCGCCACTTCCAGATCCAGGATCAGGTCGCCAGTGCCGACTTCGTCGTTCAACTTGACGCTGATGGCCTTGACCACGCCAGCGGCAGGCGACGGGATTTCCATGCTCGCCTTGTCGGATTCCAGGGTGATCAGCGACTGATCAGCCTCGACCTTGTCGCCGACCTTGACCTGGATCTCGATGATCTGGGCCTTGCCCGACGAACCGATGTCCGGCACGTGCACTTGCTGAACCGAAGCGGCAGCAGGCGCAGCGGCTGGCGCGGCAGCCGCAGGAGCGGCAGCCGGTGCAGCTTCAGCCTTGGCGGCAGGAGCAGCAGCCGGAGCAGGGGCCGCAGCAGCGGCGCCCTCGACTTCCAGTTCCAACAGTTCGTCGCCTTCTTTCAGGCGATCGCCCAGCTTCACTTTCAGGCTCTTGATGACGCCGGCCTTCGGGGCCGGCACTTCCATGCTGGCCTTGTCCGATTCCAGAGTCAGGATGCTCTGGTCGGCTTCGATACGGTCGCCGACCTTCACAAACAGTTCGATTACTTCACCTTCACCGCTGCCGATGTCAGGTACGCGAATGAGTTCGCTCACAGAGTTTCTCCTCAGCAGTCCAGTGGGTTGCGTTTTTCCGGGTCGATACCGAACTTGGTGATGGCCTCGGCCACGACTTTAGGTTCGATATCACCACGGTCAGCCAGTGCTTCCAGGGCTGCCAACACCACGAAATGACGGTCGACTTCGAAGAAATGACGCAGTTTCTTGCGGCTGTCGCTGCGGCCGAAACCGTCGGTGCCCAGGACTTTGAATTCCTTGGACGGTACCCACTGACGGATCTGCTCGGCGAACAGTTTCATGTAGTCGGTAGAGGCGATGACCGGACCCTTACGGCCGCTCAGGCACTCTTCGACGTAGCTGCGCTTAGGCTTCTGGCCTGGTTTCAGACGGTTGCTGCGCTCTACGGCCAGGCCGTCGCGACGCAGTTCGTTGAAGCTGGTGACGCTCCACACGTCGGCACCGACGTTGAACTCTTCACGCAGGATCTTCGCCGCTTCACGGACTTCACGCAGGATGGTGCCGGAGCCCATCAGCTGTACGTGGTGCGCCGCTTCGCGGGTGTCTTCTTCCAGCAGGTACATGCCTTTCTTGATGCCTTCTTCGGCACCGGCCGGCATGGCTGGCTGCTGGTAGGACTCGTTCATCACGGTGATGTAATAGAAGATGTCCTGTTGCTCTTCGGTCATCTTCTTCATGCCGTCCTGAATGATCACCGCCAGCTCGTAGCCGTAGGTCGGATCGTAGGTGCGGCAGTTCGGGATGGTGGCAGCCAGCAGGTGGCTGTGACCGTCTTCGTGCTGCAGGCCTTCACCGTTCAGGGTGGTACGGCCGGCGGTGCCGCCGATCAGGAAGCCACGGGTGCGGCTGTCGCCGGCAGCCCAGGCCAGATCGCCGATACGCTGGAAGCCGAACATCGAGTAGAAGATGTAGAACGGCAGCATTGGCTGGTTGTGGCTGGAGTACGAAGTGCCGGCCGCGATGAAGGAGCTCATGGCGCCCGCTTCGTTGATGCCTTCTTCAAGGATCTGACCTTTCTGGTCTTCCTTGTAGAACATCACCTGGTCTTTATCGACTGGCTCGTAGAGCTGGCCGACGGACGAGTAGATGCCCAGCTGACGGAACATGCCTTCCATACCGAAGGTACGGGCTTCGTCCGGGATGATCGGAACGATGCGCGGGCCGATTTCCTTGTCCTTGACCAGTTGCGCGAGGATCCGCACGAACGCCATGGTGGTGGAAATTTCACGGTCGCCGGAACCGTCGAGGATTGCCTTGAGGGTATCCAGATCCGGGGTCGGTACGCTGAAGCTCTGTGCGCGACGCTGAGGGACGAAACCGCCCAGTGCAGTGCGACGCTCGGCCAGGTAACGGGCTTCGGCGCTGTTTGGCTCCGGCTTGAAGAACGGCAGGTTTTCCAGCTCTTCGTCTTTCACCGGGATGTCGAAGCGGTCGCGGAACAGCTTCAGGCTGTCGACGTCGACTTTCTTGGTGTTGTGCGCGGTGTTTTTCGCTTCGCCCGCACCGGTGCCGTAACCCTTGATGGTCTTGGCCAGGATGACGGTCGGTTGTTCTTTGTGGTTGACCGCTTCGTGGTACGCCGCGTAGACCTTGTACGGGTCGTGGCCGCCACGGTTGAGTTTCCAGATCTCGTCGTCGGACAGGTCTGCAACCATCGCCTTGAGTTCAGGCGTGTTGAAGAAGTGTTCGCGAACGAACGCGCCGTCTTTGGCTTTGTAGTTCTGGTACTCGCCGTCGATGACTTCGTCCATGCGACGTTGCAGGATGCCGTCGACGTCCTTGGCCAGCAGTGGGTCCCAGAAACGGCCCCAGATGACTTTGGTCACGTTCCACTGAGCACCGCGGAACACGCCTTCGAGTTCCTGGATGATCTTGCCGTTGCCGCGAACCGGGCCGTCGAGGCGCTGCAGGTTGCAGTTGATGACGAAGATCAGGTTGTCCAGCTTCTCGCGGCCGGCCAGGGAGATCGCGCCCAGGGATTCCGGCTCGTCGCACTCGCCGTCGCCCAGGAAGCACCAGACTTTCTGTTTGCCCGGCTGGATGAAGCCGCGGTGTTCCAGGTACTTCATGAAGCGAGCCTGGTAGATCGCCTGGATCGGGCCCAGACCCATCGATACAGTCGGGAACTGCCAGAAGTCAGGCATCAGCCAAGGGTGCGGATAGGACGACAGGCCCTGACCGTCGACTTCCTGGCGGAAGTTGTTCATCTGGTCTTCGGTGATGCGGCCTTCCATGAACGCACGGGCGTAGACGCCTGGCGAGGTGTGGCCCTGGAAGTAGATCAGGTCGCCGCCGTGTTCGTCGGTCGGGGCCTGGAAGAAGTAGTTGAAGCCGATGTCGTACAGGGTCGCGCTGGAGGCGAAGCTGGAGATGTGACCGCCCAGGTCAGAATCTTTCAGGTTCGTACGCATTACCATGGCCATCGCGTTCCAGCGTACCAGCGAGCGAATGCGGCGTTCCATGAACAGGTCGCCAGGCATGCGTGCTTCGTGGGTAACGGGAATCGTGTTGCGGTAAGGCGTGGTGATGGCGTAAGGCAGTTGCGAGCCGCTGCGGGTCGCGAGTTCGCCCATACGGGTCATCAGATAGTGAGCACGGTCTTCGCCTTCTTTGTCGAGAACCGATTCCAGGGCGTCCAGCCATTCCTGGGTTTCGACGGGATCGAGGTCTTGCATGGCTTGCTCCAGGGCGGAAAGGCTTCCAGAATCGGTTGCCTGAGTTTGCGACTGGCCTTGTGGGCAGACGATTTAAAATTCTTGGATTGCCGACAGGTTGTTCCGGCGGCGTGTAGTTTTACTACAAATCATCCGGCATTTCAGCCTTTCGAATGTATAGACGAGTAGTAAAACTACAGATGAAAGGCTTGTGGCCTCCGACTGCGTTGTGAGAATAATCGTTAAGGTTGCTCTTTAGCCATCCGAAAAAGGTGAAAGTTTGATGCTGGCTGCCAAAGAAAAAGAAATTTCAGCTATTTCTCACTTTTGTTCGACAGTCCTTCGCGTAGCGGTTTTTCAATCATCACTACAAGCGGCCATTTACACGCCGATCAAGGATAGACCATGACCCTGCCCGCGCTTGCCGAACTGCCCGCCATTCTCCTGCCGTTGGTCAGCCGATCCGAGCAGTCGTTCCGTACGGCCGTCGCCGCACTTGAGGATGATCAAGGCTTCTCCACCTGGACCCCGGAGCGCTGGGCGCAGTTCGCCCGCGTCACCGCCGCCAGCGATTTCGTGATTGAACAGAGCGTTCGTGACCCTTTGATGTTGCTGTCGCTGGTGCAGTCCGGCGAGCTCGATCGGCCGTTCGCCCCCGGCGAGCTGTGCGGGCAGATTGCGACGGCGGTCAGCACCGCGCAGACCGAGGATGAACTGGGTCGCGTCCTGCGTCGTCAGCGCGCCCGGCATCAAGTGCGGATCATCTGGCGCGACCTGACTCGCCAGGCCGATCTGGTGCAAACCTGCCGCGACCTCTCGGACATGGCCGACGCCAGCATCGATCAGGCCTATCAATGGCTGTACAGCCGCCATTGCGAACAATTCGGCACACCGACCGGCCGGCGCAGCGGCGAACCGCAGCAAATGGTCATCCTCGGCATGGGCAAGCTCGGCGCGGTCGAGCTGAACCTGTCGTCGGACATCGACCTGATCTTCGCCTACCCCGAGGGCGGCGAAACCGTCGGCGTGAAGCGCGCGCTGGATAACCAGGAATTCTTCATTCGTCTCGGCCAGCGCCTGATCAAGGCCCTCGACCCGATGACCGTCGACGGCTTTGTGTTCCGCGTCGACATGCGCCTGCGCCCGTACGGCTCGTCCGGCGCGCTGGTGCTGAGCTTCAATGCGCTGGAGCAGTATTACCAGGATCAGGGCCGTGACTGGGAGCGCTACGCGATGATCAAGTCGCGGGTGGTGGCCGGCGATCAGGTGGCCGGGGCGCAGTTGCAGGAAATGCTGCGGCCGTTCGTTTACCGGCGCTATCTGGATTTCTCGGCGATCGAAGCGCTGCGCACCATGAAGCAACTGATCCAGCAGGAAGTCCGGCGCAAGGGCATGGCCGATAACATCAAGCTCGGCTCCGGTGGCATTCGTGAAGTCGAGTTCATCGCCCAGGCCTTTCAGTTGATTCATGGCGGTCGCGATCTGAGCCTGCAACAGCGGCCTCTATTAAAGGTGTTGAGCACGCTGGAAGGGCAGGGTTATCTGCCGCCGGCAGTGATCAGCGAATTGCGTGAAGGTTACGAATTCCTGCGCTACACCGAACACGCGATCCAGGCGATTGCCGATCGGCAGACCCAGATGCTGCCGGACAGCCCGCAGGATCAGGCGCGCATTGCGTTCATGCTCGGTTTCGCCGACTGGGACGCCTTCCATGAAAAGCTGATGTTCTGGCGTGGCCGGGTGGCCTGGCACTTTGCGCAAGTGATCGCTGACCCTGATGAAGAAGAGGGCGCCGATTGCGAAGTGGTGGTCGGCGGTGAATGGCTGCCACTGTGGGAAGAGGCGCAGGACGAAGAAGCCGCTTGCCGTCAGTTGGAAGAAGGCGGTTTCGCCGACGCCACCAAAGCCTTGAAAGCGCTGGCCGGTCTGCGCAGCAGTCCGCAGCTGCGGGCGATGCAGCGTCTGGGACGCGAACGCCTCGACGCCTTTATTCCACGTCTGCTCGCTCAGGCAGTGGAGCATGACAATCCGGATCTGGTGCTTGAACGGGTTCTGCCGCTGGTCGAAGCGGTGGCCCGGCGTTCGGCTTATTTAGTGTTGCTGACGGAAAACCCCGGCGCGCTGCGTCGCTTGCTGACCCTGTGCGCCGCGAGTCCGTGGATCGCCGAGCAGATCACCCGTTTCCCGCTGCTGCTCGATGAGTTGCTCAACGAAGGTCGCCTGTTCAAGCCGCCCTTGGCGCCGGAACTGGCCGCCGAATTGCGCGAGCGCCTGACCCGGATCCCCGAGGACGACCTCGAACAGCAGATGGAAGCCCTGCGCCATTTCAAACTGGCGCATCGCTTGCGCGTCGCCGCGTCGGAAATCGCCGGCAGCCTGCCGTTGATGAAAGTCAGCGATTACCTGACCTGGCTCGCGGAAGCGATTCTGGAACAAGTGCTGGCCCTGGCCTGGCGCCAGACCGTGGCCAAGTACGGCACGCCGCTGCGCACCGACGGCACGTTGTGCGATCCCGGCTTCATCATTGTCGGTTATGGGAAAGTCGGCGGGATCGAGTTGGGGCATGGTTCGGACCTGGATCTGGTGTTCATCCATGACGGCGATCCACAGGCAGAAACCGACGGGGCGAAGCCTATTGATGGTGCGCAGTTCTTTACCCGGCTCGGCCAGCGGATCATTCACTTGCTGACGGCCCAGACCAACTCCGGCCAGTTGTATGAAGTGGACATGCGTCTGCGGCCGTCCGGTGCGTCGGGGCTGTTGGTCAGTTCGCTGGGGGCATTTGCCCGCTATCAAGAAAATGAAGCCTGGACGTGGGAGCATCAGGCTCTGGTGCGGGCGCGGGTGCTGGTGGGCAGTCAGGATGTCGGCCAGGCGTTCGAGAAAGTACGGGCTCAGGTGCTGGGCAAGGCGCGGGATCTGGCGAAACTGCAACAGGAAGTGAGCGAGATGCGCGCCAAGATGCGCGATAACCTCGGCAGCAAGAGCACCGCCGCCGGTACCGCGGCGAATGCCTTCGACGCCACGGCGCCGTTCGACCTCAAGCAGGACGCCGGAGGTATCGTCGATATTGAATTTATGGTGCAATACGCGGCCCTGGCGTGGTCGCAGACCCACCCGCCGTTGCTGCGCTGGACGGACAATATCCGCATTCTGGAAGAGCTGGAACACGAGGGGCTGATGCCCGTCGAAGACGCCAGCCTGTTGCGCGAGGCCTATAAGGCCTATCGTTCCGCCGCGCACCGGCAGGCCTTGCAGAAGGATGCCGGGGTGATACCGGGCGATCAGTTCGCGGACGAACGGCGGCAGGTGATGCGGATCTGGCGCGAGCTGGGGCTAAGCTGATTCTCGAGACGGGGAGGCGTAAAGCCTCCCCGGTTCGTTTTTGGAAACCACATGAATATTCTGATCGTTGGGCCCAGTTGGGTCGGTGACATGGTGATGGCGCAGACACTGTTTCAGTGTCTCAAGCAACGCCACCCGCAGTGCGAAATCGACGTGCTGGCCCCCGAGTGGAGCCGGCCGATCCTTGAGCGCATGCCCGAAGTGCGCAAGGCCTTGAGCTTTCCGCTCGGCCACGGCGCGCTGGAGTTGGCGACCCGTCGGCGGATCGGCAAATCCCTGGCCGGCCAGTACGACCAGGCGATCCTGCTGCCGAACTCGCTGAAGTCGGCGCTGGTGCCGTTCTTCGCCGGCATCCCGAAGCGCACCGGCTGGCGCGGCGAATTCCGCTACGGCCTGCTCAATGACGTGCGCACACTGGATAAAGAACGTTATCCGCTGATGATCGAGCGCTTCATGGCGTTGGCCTACGAGCCGAACGCCGAGCTGCCGAAACCGTATCCGCGCCCGAGCCTGCAGATCGACCCGGTGACCCGCGAGGCGGCGCTGGCCAAGTTCGGTCTGACCCTCGATCGCCCGGTGCTGGTGTTGTGCCCCGGTGCCGAATTCGGCGAAGCCAAACGCTGGCCGTCCGAGCATTACGCCAAGGTCGCCGAGGCGCGCATCCGCGAAGGCTGGCAAGTCTGGCTGTTCGGCTCGAAGAACGATCACGCCGTGGGCGAAGACATCCGCGCACGGCTGATTCCGGGCCTGCGTGAAGAGTCCGTGAACCTTAGTGGCGGTACTTCGCTGGCCGAGGCCATCGACCTGATGTCCTGCGCTGACTCTGTGGTTTCCAACGATTCCGGTCTGATGCACGTTGCTGCAGCGCTGAACCGTCCGTTGGTGGCCGTCTATGGCTCGACTTCGCCGGGCTTCACCCCGCCGCTGGCCGAGCATGTGGAAATCGTCCGTCTGGGCCTCGATTGCAGCCCTTGCTTTGATCGCACTTGCCGTTTCGGCCATTACAACTGCCTGCGCCAGCTGATGCCGGACGCGGTCAACGATGCCTTGCAGCGTTTGCAGGGCTCTGTGGTCGAGGTCCATTAAGTTGCGGGTATTGCTGATCAAGACTTCTTCGCTGGGCGACGTGATTCATGCGTTGCCGGCGTTGACCGACGCCGCCCGGGCGATTCCCGGGATCAAATTCGACTGGGTGGTGGAAGAAGGCTTTGCCGAAATCCCGACCTGGCACCCGGCCGTGGGCAAGGTCATTCCCGTGGCGATTCGCCGCTGGCGCAAGAATCTCTGGAAAACCATCACCAGCGGCGAGTGGAAACGCTTCAAGCAATCCGTTCGGGCGAACAAATATGACCTGGTGATCGATGCTCAAGGCCTGCTGAAAAGCGCCTGGCTGACTCGCTACGTCAAAGCCCCGGTGGCCGGTCTCGACAAGGGCTCGGCCCGCGAGCCGATCGCTGCGCGCTTTTATGACCGCAAACTGGCGGTGGCCCGTGGGCAGCACGCCGTTGAGCGCGTGCGCCAGTTGTTTGCAATCGCCTTGGGTTATGACTTGCCCAAGGGGCTGGGCGATTACGGCCTCAACGTCGAGCGTCTGGTGGAACTGCCACGCAAGAATGCTTACGTGGTGTTTTTGCACGGCACCACCTGGGACACCAAACACTGGCCGGAAAGCTATTGGCGTGAGCTGACCGAGCGGGTCGGCTACCTCGGCGTCGGGATCAAGCTGCCGTGGGGCAACCCGCTGGAGAAGGCCCGGGCCGAGCGCATCGCTGCCGGTTTCAAACACGCCGAAGTGCTGCCGAAGCTGAACCTGGCCGGGGTCGGCAAGGTGCTGGCCGGTGCCCAGGCCTGCGTCGCGGTGGACACCGGTCTCGGCCATCTCGCTGCGGCACTGGACGTGCCGACGATTTCGCTGTTCGGCCCGACCAATCCGGGCCTGACCGGTGCCTACGGCAAGCTGCAGATTCACCTCGGCAGCGATTTCCCGTGCGCGCCGTGCCTGCAAAAGAAATGTACGTATCAACCGACCGCGCAGGATGCCCGTCAGTTTGACCTGAAACGCGAGTTGCCTTTGTGCTTCACGCGTCTGAATCCCGAGCGTGTCGCCAGCCGACTGAGCACGTTGTTGATGGCTGAGGAGCTGCGTTGATGCAATTGGCATTTGTCCTTTACAAGTATTTCCCGTTCGGTGGTTTGCAGCGCGACTTCATGCGCATCGCCCTCGAATGCCAGAAGCGTGGCCACAAGATTCGCGTCTACACCCTGATCTGGGAAGGCGACGTGCCGCCCGGTTTCGAAGTGCTGGTGGCGCCGGTCAAGGCGTTCTTCAACCATCGCCGCAACGAGAAACTCAGCGCGTGGATGGAAGCGGACCTGGCCAAGCGCCCGGTGGATCGCCTGATCGGCTTCAACAAGATGCCGGGGCTGGACGTCTACTACGCCGCCGACGGCTGCTTCGAGGACAAGGCGCAGAACCTGCGCAATTCGCTGTATCGCCGCTGGGGCCGCTATCGCCACTTCGCCGAGTACGAGCGCGCGGTGTTCGCCAAAGACGCGAAGACTGAAGTGTTGATGATCTCCGAAGTGCAGCAGCCGCTGTTCATCAAGCATTACGACACGCCGCTCGAGCGCTTCCACCTGCTGCCGCCGGGCATCGCCCAGGATCGTCGGCGTCCGGCGGATGCCGACGAAATTCGCGCCGGTTTCCGCGCCGAATTCAACCTCAAGGACGACGAACTGTTGCTGGTGCAGATCGGCTCCGGGTTCAAGACCAAGGGCGTCGATCGCAGCCTGAAGGCGCTGGCCGCATTGCCCGCCGAACTGAAGAAACGCACCCGGCTGTTTGTAATCGGCCAGGATGACCCCAAATTGTTCCAGATGCAGAGTGCAACATTGGGTCTGGGCGACAACGTGACGTTCCTCAAGGGGCGCAGCGATATCCCGCGTTTCCTGCTCGGCGCCGATCTGTTGATCCACCCGGCGTACAACGAGAACACCGGTACGGTATTGCTTGAAGCGCTGGTCGCCGGGTTGCCGGTGCTGGTCAGCGCGGTCTGCGGCTACGCCCATTACATTGCCGAGGCCGATGCCGGGCGCGTGCTGGACGAGCCGTTCGATCAGGCGCAACTGACGCAATACCTGACTGACATGTTGAACGACGACGCTGCACGGGCGGCCTGGAGCCGCAACGGTCTGGCTTTCGCCGAGACGGCCGACCTCTACAGCATGCCGCAGCACGCGGCCGATGTGATTCTGGCGGAGCACGCATAAATGAAGTTGATGCTGGCTGAACCGTTCAAGAGCCTCTGGGCCGGCCGCGATGCGTTCGCGGAAGTCGAGGGCTTGCAGGGCGAGGTGTACCGCGAGCTGGAAGCCCGCAGGACTTTGCGCACGGAAGTCGACGGCAACGGATTTTTCGTCAAGATCCACCGAGGCATTGGCTGGGGCGAGATTTTCAAGAACCTGCTGACTGCCAAGCTGCCGGTGCTTGGCGCGGGCCAGGAATGGAAGGCTATCCAGCGTCTGCAGGAAGTCGGTGTGCCGACCATGACCGCCGTCGCGTACGGTGAGAAGGGCAGCAACCCGGCGGACCAGCATTCGTTCATCGTCACCGAAGAACTGGCGCCGACCATCAGCCTCGAAGACTTCAGCATCGACTGGGTCAAGCAGCCGCCGCAGCCAAAGCTCAAGCGCGCGCTGATCGCTGAAGTTGCACGCATGACGGGGATGATGCACCGCGCGGGGGTCAACCACCGCGACTGCTACATCTGCCACTTCCTGCTGCACACCGACAAACCGGTCACCCCGGAAGATTTCAAACTCTCGGTGATCGACCTGCACCGGGCCCAGACTCGCCCGGCGATCACTCAGCGCTGGCGCAACAAGGATCTGGCGGCGCTGTATTTTTCCGCGCTGGACATCGGCCTGACCCGTCGCGACAAGCTGCGCTTTCTCAAGGGTTACTTCCAGCAACCGCTGCGCCAGATCCTGGCGGAAGAAGCACCGTTGCTGAGCTGGCTCGAAGGCAAGGCCAACAAACTCTACGAGCGCAAGTTGCGCTACGGGGATGCGCTCTGATGGCGGGTTGGAATCTTGAACCCGGGTACAGCGACCTCGCAGCGGATTTTGGCAGCCTTGAAGCGGTGTTCGCGCTTGAAGGCGAGCGTCTGACCCGCGACCCGCTGTCTGAAGTCATCCGCGTGCAGCGCAACGGTGTCAATTACTACGTCAAACGCTACGTCGGCGCCGGCAAGGGCTTGCGCCGTTACCTCGGCAAGCCGCGGGTGAAGATGGAGTGGCAGAACCTCAAGCGTTTCGCCAAGTGGGGCATTCCCACCGCCGAAGTGGTGGCCTGGGGCCTGGAGCGCAATGGCATGGCCTACGATCGCGGGGCGATGATCACCCGCGAACTGCCGCGTACCGAGGACCTCTCGGCGCTGGCCGAGCGCAACGATCCCAAGCTGAAGAATCACAGCTGGGTCGACGGCATCAGTCGGCAATTGGCCGTTTACACCCGGACAATGCACGACCATCGCTTCACCCATAACGATCTGAAGTGGCGCAACCTGCTGATCGACGATCAGGCGCGGCTGTTTCTGATCGACTGCCCGAACGGCGATTTCTGGCGCGGTTTCTGGCTCAAATACCGGATTACCAAGGACCTGGCCTGTCTCGACAAGGTTGCCAAATATCACCTGTCGAACACCCAGCGCCTGCGCTTCTACCTGCAATACCGCCAGCGTGACCGGCTCAATGCCGCCGACAAGAAACGGATTCGCCACGTGGTGAGATTTTTCGAGGGACGCGAATGACTGATTTTCTCGCCGCTGAAGACCGTGCGCTGCTGGAGCGCCACGGCCTCGGCACGTTCGACGCGTTGTGGGACAAGCAACTCGATGCTGTGGATGAACCGAACACCGACGGCGGCGGCTGGAGCAGTGTGTTCCGGCTCGAACTCGAAGGCCACGGTTATTACCTCAAGCGTCAGAGCAACTACCTGACCCGCACCCTGCACGCGCCGTTTGGCGAGCCGACGTT
The DNA here is from genome assembly GCF_058789255.1 of Pseudomonas sp. FW215-R2. Lineage (NCBI taxonomy): Bacteria > Pseudomonadati > Pseudomonadota > Gammaproteobacteria > Pseudomonadales > Pseudomonadaceae > Pseudomonas > Pseudomonas sp. FW215-R2. The sequence goes on along the minus strand of NZ_JBYTBO010000001.1, from coordinate 220,944 downwards.
CGCCCGGGAGTTTCGCAACATCAGTCGTTACAACCAGCTCGGCATTCCGGCGCTGCAAGCGGCGTTTTTCGGCCAGCGCAAAGTCAACGGCGAAGTGCGCGCGATCCTGCTGACCCGAGCCCTCGACGGTTGGGATGATCTGGATTCGTTGCTGCAGCGCTGGTCTAGCCTGGAAGTCACGCAGCATTCGGCGATTCTCAAGGCCTGCGGCCAGCTGGCGCGGCGCCTGCACGGTGTACGTCAGGTGCACGGCTGCTTCTATCCCAAGCACATTTTTCTGCGTGCCGAGGGTACCGGGTATCAGGCGCAACTGATCGACCTGGAAAAGACCCGACCCCTGCTGTTCGGCCAGCGTGATCGGGTCAAGGATCTTGAGCCGCTGCTGCGTCGTGCGCCGGAGTGGAACGAAGCTCAACTGCGCGAGTTGCTGGCGGCCTATCTCGATCAGTCGGTCGACAGTTCACTGGTCGATAGCTGGGTCACGCGGCTGACCGCGCGGCGCAGTCGCAAGGAGACGCGCTGATGCAGTTGTCCGATCTGAAACACGCCGGACGTACGCCGAGCCTGCCGCTGACGGTTTCGTTGGCCGATGCGGCGGGTGCCGCCGATTTGCAGTTGCTCAGCCTGTTGCGGGTGTTGCCGGGGCAGCGCTATGTCGGTGCCGGCGTGTGGCGCGGGCGTCCGGTGTTGGCCAAATTGCTGGTTGGCAGCAAGGCTGCACGGCATTTTCAGCGTGAACTGGAAGGGGTGAAACTGCTTGCCGCCCAAGGCATGACTACGCCGCTGATGCTGGCCGATGGTCTGAAGGATGGCGAGGGTGGCTGGTTGTTGTTCGAGTTTCTCGAAGGCGCCGAAAGCCTCGGTGATGCCTGGAACAAGGTCGAGTCCTTGCCGGTGCTGGCCGACGAACAGTCGGCGGTGCTGGCCGAGGCCCTCGGCGCCATTGGCCAGTTGCACGGCAAAGGCCTGTGGCAGGAAGACCTGCACCTGGACAACCTGCTGCGCCACGGCGGTCAGTTGTACCTGATCGATGGCGCCGGCATTTGTGCGGAAAACGCTGGCCAGCCATTGTCCCGGCAGAAAGTGCTGGAAAACCTCGGGGTGTTTTTCGCCCAGTTGCCCAAGTCGCTCGAGCCGTTCACCGAAGAATTGCTGGTGTATTACCTGCTGAGCAACAGCGAACACGCGCTGCCGCTGGAAGCCTTGCAGAAGCAGATCGACAAGGTGCGCGCCTGGCGGTTGAAGGATTTCCTGATCAAAGTCGGTCGTGAATGCACGTTGTTCAGCGTGCGACGCGGAGCCTTTGGCCTGCGTTCGATCCGTCGCGAGGAAGAACCCGCGATGCTGCCGGTGCTGGAGCAGGCCGATGCCTTGCTCGATCAGGGGCACCTGTACAAGACCGGCGGCGCGGCCAGCGTCGGCAAGGTCGAAGTCGCCGGGCGTCCGCTGGTGATCAAACGTTACAACATCAAGAATTTTGCCCATTGGCTCAAGCGCTTCTGGCGCCCGAGCCGTGCCTGGCATTCGTGGCGCGAAGGCAATCGCCTGGCGTTTCTCGGCATTGCTACGCCCAAACCGCTGGCGGTGCTGGAAACACGCTTCTTCTGGTTGCGCAGCAAGGCGTACCTGATCACCGAGTACCTGGCCGGGCCGGACATCATCGAGTGTTTTGCACCGTACGTTGAAAGCGGCGAAGCGCCGGAAGCCGAGTTGCAGGCGCTGGATCAGTTGTTTGCGCGGTTGATTGCCGAGCGCATCAGTCACGGCGATTTCAAGGGCCACAACCTGTTCTGGCACGAGGACCGCTGGGCGCTGATCGATCTGGATTCGATGTGCCAGCACGGCTCGGCGGGCAGCTTTGCTCCGGCTTATGCCAAGGATCGTGCGCGGTTCATGCGCAACTGGCCTGAGAGCAGTGCGCTGTATCAGGTGATTGATCAGCGTTTGCCCAAGGATGCATCGGGCGCTGCGTGATTATTTTCGCCAGCGCGTAAGAGGTTTCTGCAGTTGAATTCGGGTAAGGCATGTGGCGACAAATCCTTGTGACTTGTCCTACGGCCTTCCCGGAACCCATGAACTGCCCCGCATAAAGCCCCGATGCTAGTTTGCCCCGACGTTCCCGGAGGGCAAACCTTGACCATCAAAACGGCTATCACCATTGGCGCATTTTCCCTGGCGCTATCCGGCTGCGGCACCGCCGTCACAGTGTTGCAGGACGACGAGGACGCCACGCGCGGCCTGCGCAAACAGAAAACCTACTGCCAGTCCATTCCGCGCATCTACAGCGGCCTCGCCCACGACTTCTGCCTGCTGCACGCGCCGCCCGACCCCACCGGCATTCTGGTGCCGGTTGTCCTGCTCGACCTGACCCTGTCCGGCGTCTTCGACACGGCTTGCCTGCCTTATACGATCTATCGTCAGGCGGTGGACGGGAATATCAGTGTTTATTGGCGGCCGAGCCGTGGGTAAATACTTTGCCCTCGACCAGTAAGTACAGCAATTTCATCGTTTATGTCGATGAGAGTGGTGATCATGGGATGCAAACACTGGATCGCAACTATCCAGTCTTTGTGCTCGCGTTTTGTGCCTTTCATAAGAGGCATTACTGCGAGAAGGTCATTCCGGCACTGCAGAATTTCAAGTTCACCCATATGGGGCACGATCTGATTGGTCTGCATGAACTCGAAATTCGTAAAGAAAAAGGAGCGTTTTCTGGCCTCTTCATGTCCAGAGAGCACAAGAATGCTTTTCTTGAGGAACTGACTTGCATCATTGAAGCTAGCAACTTCGTTCTGATCAGTTGCGTGGTAGACAAGGCCTCTCTTCGTGAGAAACAAGGCACAGGGCATAATCCGTATCACCTCGCTCTCGGCTTTTGTCTGGAAACGCTCTATGAATTTTTGCAGGAGAAGAATCAACAAGGGGCACTGACGCATGTGATTTTCGAGCGCCGAGGAAAGCGAGAGGATAACGAGCTTGAGTTGGAGTTTCGCAGGATGTGTGGTGGGGCGAATCGATGGGGTATTCAACTGCCGTTTGACATCGTTTTTGCAACCAAGCAGGTGAACTCCACCGGCTTGCAGCTAGCCGATCTTGTTGCGAGGCCCATTGGCATGAGCTTTTTGAGGGCGGGTCAGGGAAACCGTGCTTTTGACGTGCTCAAGCGCAAATTCTATTGCAGCGGAGGGCGGAGCAAAGTTGGAGAGGGTTTCGAGAATTGGGGTTTGAAGCTTTTCCCATCCCCAGAAAGCGAAAAGCCCCGATGATCTCACCGAGGCATTAGCGCCGACCGGGATCTCCCAGTCCATTTGCGCTGGAGTCTATGTCGATGCTACTCGAGTGTCAACGCACTGGCCGGCCAGTTCCGCTAGAGGTTTGTCGGCGCTTTTAAGCTATAATCCCGCCCTTTAGCTGTCTCTCGCCCGGTGCGAGGGCACATCATTTTTCAAGGCGCATCGCGCCTGAATGCAGACTAAAGAGGCTAGACCCCTGTGGCATTGACGATTCTTGGCCTGTCCGGCGCCCTTAGCCATGATCCTTCAGCAGCCTTGTACATCGACGGCAAGCTGGTCGCGGCGGCTGAGGAAGAGCGCTTCGTACGCGATAAACATGCAAAGAACCGCATGCCCTACGAATCGGCGAAGTTCTGCCTGGAGCAGGCTGGCATCAAGCCGTCCGACGTTGACGTGGTAGCGATTCCGTTCGCCCCGATCAGCATTTTCGGCAAGGCCCGCTGGCAGTACGCCAAGCGTTACTGGTACGCCCCGGACCGTGCACTCGACGCGATCCTGATGGGTAACCGCCGCTACAAGCGCTATCGCAACAAGATCGTCTGGTGCCTGGAGCAACTGGGCTTCGATCCGAAGAAAATCAAGATCGAACCGGTCGAACACCACCTGGCCCACGCCTCCAGCGCCTACCACTGCTCGGGTTTCAAAGAGAAAACCGCGATCCTCGGCATCGACGGCAAGGGCGAGTACGCCACGACCTTCTTCGGTTATGGCGAAAACGGCAAGATCCACAAGATCAAGGAATTCTTCGATCCGGACTCTCTCGGCGGCCTGTACGGCGCGATCACCGAGTTCCTCGGTTTCGACATGCTGGACGGTGAGTTCAAGGTCATGGGCATGGCGCCGTACGGCGACGCCAGCAAATACGATTTCTCGCGCCTGGCCTCGTTCGAGAACGGCGAGCTGGTGATCAACACCGACTACGCCAACGTGATCGGTCTGCGTCGCTATAAAGAGAAGGGCAAGGGTTACTACTTCTCGCCGAAGCTGATCGAGTGGCTGGGTCCGAAGCGCGAAGGCGACATCGCCGACGAGCCGTACATCCACTACGCCGCCAGCATTCAAGCGCTGTTCGAAAAAATTGCGCTGCAGATGATCGACTACTACCTGGGCGACGTGCTCAAGGAAACCGGCAAACTGGCCTACGCCGGTGGCTGTGCGTTGAACGTCAAGCTCAACCAGAAAATCATCGCCCGCGACGACGTCAAGGAACTGTTCGTGCAGCCTGCATCCGGCGACGCCGGCACCGCAGTCGGCGCAGCGGCCTATGTGTCCAACGCCCGTGGCGTACCGGTCGAGAAGATGGAACACGTCTACCTCGGCCCGTCGTACAGCAACGAAGACGTGATCGCCGCGTGCGCCCGTCACGAGAACAAGCCGACCTGGCGCAAGCTCGACAACATGCCGGAGCAAATCGCCAAGATCATGGTCGATGGCAACCCGGTGGCCTGGTTCCAGGGCCGCATGGAGTTCGGTCCGCGTGCTCTGGGTGGTCGTTCGATCATCGGTTGCCCGAGCGTCGCTGGCGTGGCTGACCGCATCAACCACCAGATCAAGTTCCGCGAGCGCTGGAGGCCTTTCTGCCCGTCGATGCTCGACACCGTTGCGCCGCAGATGATCAAGATCGATCACCCGGCGCCGTTCATGACCTTCACCTTCGAAGTGGCGGAAGAGTGGAAGACCCGCGTGCCGGAAGTCGTCCACGAAGACGGTACTTCCCGGGCCCAGGTGCTCAAGCGCGAATACAACCCGCGCTACTACGACATGATGAAGGCGCTGGAAGTGCTGACCGGCAACGGCGTGTCCCTGAACACCTCGCTCAACCGCCGTGGTGAACCGATGATCTGCTCGCCGACCGACGCCCTGAACATGTTCTTCGGCTCCGATCTGCAGTACCTGATCATGGAAGACATCCTGGTGGTCAAAGAAGGCGCAAACGCTTATGACACGCTCGGCTGAACGCCATGTGCTGCAGTTCTGCCACGGCTATGACGGGCCGTTCCTGGACTGCGCGCGGCAGTACGCCAGCCTGTTCGCGGGCACCGGTTATCGGGTCACCACGGTCTTTCTGACCGGGGCGGCCGATAGCGAGGTGGCTGCGGCCTGCGCCTCCGACGAAGTGTTGTTCATGGAATACAGCTCCAAGGCCATTCGTGGCCTGAAGCTGGGCGCCATCGGCGATCTGCGCAAGATCGCCGCTTCACGCAATTTCAGTTTCTGCATCGCCCATCGCTTCAAGCCGATCTACATCGCCTTGCTCGGCACTTCGCTGCCGGTGATTGGCGTGCACCACGCGTTTGGCGATTACAAACGCGGCACGCGCAAGCTGTTCGCGCACATTGTCCGCAAGCGCCTGAGCCTGCTCGGCGTGTCCGACGCGGTGCGCGACGACATGCGCCGCTGCCTGCCGAAATGGCCGGCGACGCGCATCCAGACCCTCTACAACCGCATCGATGTTTCGGCATTGCAGATGAGTCAGGTGTCCGCCCGTGAAGCCCGCGAGACCCTCGGTCTTTCAGCGGATGCGTTCATTGTCGGCAACGTCGGTCGCCTGCACCCGGACAAGGATCAGGCCACGCTGCTGCACGGTTTTGCCGCGGCGCTGCCCGGTCTGCCGGCCAACAGCCAACTGGTGATTCTCGGCAAGGGGCGTCTTGAGGATGATCTGAAGGCCCTGGCCCGCGAACTGGGCGTCGGTGATCGCGTGCTGTTTCTCGGTCAGGTGCCGGACGCGCGCAATTATTTCCGTGCATTCGATGTGTTTGCCCTGAGTTCCGACCACGAACCGTTCGGCATGGTGCTGCTGGAGGCCATGGCCGCTGGCGTGCCGTTGTTGGCGACTGCGTGCGGCGGGGCGAAGGAAGTGGTCGAAGGCGTGGGCATTCTGTTCCCGCTGGGTGATGCCGAACATCTGGCCCAGGGCCTGAAACATCTGGCCGGCATGGACGAGCAGCAACGCCGTCAATGCGCCGAGATGATGTTCGATCGCCTGCGCGAGCGCTTCTCCGACCGCGCCGTACGCGACACCTTCTGGCATTTGCCGCAAGTTACCGATCTGGCACCGAGGGGCTGATGCTCAACCGATTTCAAGGCTGGCGCGAACGTGGCTGGTCGCCCGTTGACGCCTCAACTTATGCACAGGCCTGGCAGCGTTTTGGCGGCAGCGTCGCGACTCATCCGCTGGTCGTCGAGCGTCTGGCGGATCTGGCCGGCATCCCGGTGCGTTATCTGGCCTGGGAGCAGCAGGGCGAAGTCAAAGCGGCGATCCCGACCTGGGGCCGCGATCTGGCCTTGTCCAAGGACGTGCTCAAGCGCAACGGCAAGAAAGGCCTGTTCGACCTCGGCAACGCCGAGCTGATCCTGCCGGCCGCCGTCGATGCCCAGGCCCCGCTGCGCCATCGCGGGCGATACCTGTCGGCGCTCAACGAAAACCGCTTCAGCGGTCTCAAGTTGCAGACCGAACAACTGGCCATGGCCCGCACCCCGGAAGAACTGTCGAAGAAGTTTCGCTACAACCAGCGTCGTGAGTTGCGCCTGCTTGAAGAGGCGGGCGGTGTCGTACGGCCGGTCAGCGAGTTCACGAGTGCGGAACTGGCAGCCATTTATTGCGACCTGTTCCAGCGTCGCTGGGGATTCCCGGCCACTGGCGCGGCACGCATGGCCGAGGTCATCGAGTTGTTGCGCGAGCTGTTGATCGGTTCGGTGATCTTCCTCAACGATGCGCCGATCGCCATTCAACTGGTGTATCGCGTCGAAGCGCCGGAGTGGATCAGCGTCGAATACATCAACGGCGGCGTCGACCCCGAAACCCGTGAATTCAGCCCTGGTAGTGTCTTGAGCTTCCTCAATACGCAATCGGCGTGGGAGCACGCCCGGGCGCTGAACAAGCCGCTACGCTTTTCCTTCGGTCGTGCCGACCGTGAATACAAGGATCGCTGGTGCAATCCTGTGCCGGTCTTCACCGTATGAGTCAGCCCATGAGCCGCAAACAGCAACTGCTCAAGCGTCACCGGCGCAATAAGCGTATCGGCCTGTTGATTGCGCTGATCGTGTTGATCGCCCTCGGTGTGCTGGTGGCCTGGTGGTTGCCGCTGGTGCTGGCGGTGGTTGGCTGGATCGCTCACGAAGCGTGGTTCGCCGATCATTTGTTCTACTCGCCGAAAGACGACTACCAATACAGCTTTCCGCCGTTCACACCGCAGCCGAAAGTGCATTTGAGCGGTGAGCAGTTGCGCCTCGACGAGGGCGTGATGCTGGTGGACGACGCCACGCTGATCCTCGCCGTGCGGGTGAAAAGCACCTGGCTGGGACGTTTCTTCGATCCACGCGTGGAGCTTGCGGGCGGAGCGAATCCGGATGCACAGACCTTCGAACGTGGCGTCAACGGCCTGCGTTATCTGAACCTCAGCGGTCAGGCGCAGACCTTGTCGCAAGGCCTGTTGCGCCTGCGCGGACGTTTCTGCCGGGTGACCGGCGAGCCGGTGCTATGGGCGCTGGAACAACCGGATTACCGCCATCAGCGGGTGATGGTGATCGCGCCGCACGCCGATGATGCCGAGTTGGCCGCTTACGGTTTGTACAGTCAGGCCGATGAGGCCTGGATCGTTACCCTGACCGCCGGCGAGATCGAAGCCGAACACTATCAGCAAATGGGCCTGAACAAGGTCGAGGCGGCGCGACTCAAGGGCCGCTTGCGGGCCTGGGACAGCCTCGCCGTGCCGCGCTGGGCCGGTGTGCCGCAGGAACACTGCGTGCAGCTCGGGTATTTCTGCCTGCAACTGGCGGCGATGCAGGCTGCGCCGAATCAACCGGTGGGTTCGCGGGAAGCTGATCTGAGCGACACGCGGATGTTTCGTCAGTTGAATCCGTTTGCCTTGCCCGGCGATGCCGACGGCGCGCCGACCTGGAACAATCTGCTGGCCGACCTGCGTGACGTCCTGTCTCGTGCGCGTCCGGATGTGATCGTGCTGCCGCACCCGACGCTGGATCCGCATCCCGACCATATCTGCGCCCAGGAGGCCGTACTGGAAGCCTTGCGCGGTCTCGATTACCAACCGACCCTGCTCGGTTACGCCAACCACCTGCACGACAACGATCGCTGGCCGATGGGCGACAGCGGGCAGGGCATCGCCTTGCCGCCGACGTTCGATGCAAACGTGGCGATGCAACCGCTGTGCCTGCCGCTGCCGATCGAGCTGCAACGTGACAAGGCCATGGCGCTGGGCATGATGCATGACCTGCAGCCGCCGGCACCGTTCAAGCGGCGTCTGCGCCGGCTGTTTCAGCGACTGCTGGCCGGTCGTATGCCGTCGGTCTACGGCGAGAACGAATTTTTCCGCAAAGCGGTCAGGCGCCAGGAGTTGTTCTGGGTGCTGAAGCAGAGCGAAACAGGCGCGACGGGTTCGCAACGGGGAGAGTCATGAGTCAACGCGCAAAGGTTCTGCAGCTGCAGCCCGACTACAACGTCAAATCCCATGATTTCGCCGACCTCGCCGAACAGATCGTCAAGGCTTTGCCGACGGATCGTTATGAGGTGACAGCAGCATTCCTGCGCGGCAAGCCCGGGCCGGGTGAGGCCGTCAGCCGGGCCGACCGTTCGGTGTATTTCGAGTTTTCCGACAAGTCCCTCAAAGGCATGCGCCTGCGGGCGATGTGGCAGCTGTACAAGTTCTGCCGGCGGGAAAAGTTTGATGTGGTGATCTGCAACCGGTTCAAACCGGTGAACATGATGCTGACGCTCAACCGTTGGTTGAAAGTGCCGTTGTGCATCGGCATTTCCCACGGTTTTGGCGAGTACGATCGCTTCTATCGCCGTCGTCAGACCCAGCGTCTGATCGATCGCCACTGGCGCTTTGTCGGTGTGTCGCCGGCGGTCAAGCAGTACCTGCTGGACTGCGATTGCGGTTTCACCGATCAGAATACGTACGCGATCACCAACGCCATCGACATCGAGCAGGCCGAAGGTTTGCAGCACAGCCGCGAGCGGGCTCGTGAGCTGCTCGGTATCGACCCGAAGGTGCGCCTGATCGGTGCGCTGGGCCGGCTGGTGTCGGTCAAGGGCCACACTTACCTGTTGCAGGCTTTCGCCCAACTGAAAGACAAATACCCGAACACCCAACTGGCAATCATCGGTGCCGGGCGCCTGCAAGCGCCGCTGGCGGCCGAGATCGAACAGTTGGGTCTGACCGGCCGCGCGCACCTGCTGGGCTTCAAGGAAAACGCTCTGCAATACGTACGTGCGTTCGATATCTGGACCATGCCGTCGCTGGCCGAAGGCCTGGGCCTGGCCTTGCTGGAAGGCATGAGCGGGCATCTGCCGGTGATCGCGTCGAACGTGCCGGCCATGTTGCCGCTGATCGAAGGTGCCGGTGGCCTGTCGATCACCCCCAAGGACGTGACGAGCCTGGTGACGGCGCTGGATACCTACCTCGGGCTGTCGGATGACGAGCTCAAGGCCAAGGGCGAGCAGGCCTATCGCTATTTGCAGGAACAACACGACATCGAGGTCTTCCGTCAGGAATACCTGACCCTGATCGACTCCGGCCTGGCGCAGGCCCGCAAGGAACAGCCATGAGTGAGGTCACCGCCCTGAGCGATGCACAACCCATCGTCACCGTGATCATCGCGTCCTACAACCACGGACCGTACATCGAGGAAAGCATCCTCAGCGTCATCAACCAGAGCTACAAGAACATTGAGCTGCTGGTGGTCGACGACGGCTCGAAGGATGACAGCGTCGAGCGCATCAAAGCCTTGCAGGAAAAGCACGGATTCGACTTCCGTGTGCAGCAGAACCAGGGCCTGACCAATACGTTGAACGGCGCGATTGCGCGGGCCAGGGGCAGCCTGATCGTGCCGTTCGGCTCCGACGACATCATGTACCCGGACCGGATCGCCACCCAGGTCGCGTACATGGACGGCAAGCCGGAAGTGGGTATCTGCGCCGGCAACATCGAGTTGATGGACGCCGACGGCAACCTCTACCCGGAAAAGCGCCAGCGTCGGGACGTGCCGTTCCGTCGCCTGGATTTCGATGACATGTTCCTGGAGCGCAAGCCGTATCCGCCGGCGCCGACCCTGATGATCCGCCGCGAGGCGCTGGACAAGGTGGGAGGGTTCGATCCGACGATTCGTCTTGAGGATCTGTACATCGAGCTGAAAGTCACCCGTGCCGGGTATTTCATCGACGGCCTGAACGTGGTGATGGCGCGCTATCGCAAACACGCCACGAACTCGTACAAGAACCACCGTTTCATGATCGAAAACATCCTGCGTACCTACGCGCTGTTCAGCGATCACCCGCTGTACGACGAGGTGCGCTACAAGTCGCTCAACTCGATGTTCCTGAAAACCGCCAACCGTGACCGCAAACTGGCGCGGGAGCTGCTGGCACAGATTCCGCTCAAGGCCTGGAACAAGAAAACCTGGCGCGGTCTGGGCCGGTTGCTGTTTTCACCGCTGGAAAAGGACTGAGCCATGGGCTGGCTTCAGCGCTGGCGTGAGCAGCGCGCCAAACGGGCGATTCGCAAGCTGCCGAAGATCGAACGCGGCGCGGCGCGGTTCGCCCGGGCTTACCCTGACTACAGCTTTGGCCGGGGCAGTTATGGTCTGCCGATCGTTCATGACTGGAAGGAAGGCTCGACGCTGAAGATCGGTGCCTACTGTTCGATTGCCGTAGGTGTGCAGATCTTTCTTGGCGGGCATCACCGGGCGGACTGGGTGACCACGTTTCCCTTTCCGGCGATGCTGCCGGAGGCCGCTGGCATCTGCGATTACAGCGGTACTCACGGGGACGTGATAATCGGCAACGATGTCTGGCTGTGCTCCAACTGCACAATCCTGTCGGGTGTCACGATCGGCAGTGGCGCGATCATCGCTGCCGGTGCACTGGTCACACGGGATGTCGAACCCTATGCGGTCATGGGCGGCAATCCGGCGAAGTTCCTGCGCTGGCGGTTTCCCGAGGAGCAGCGTCAGGAGTTGTTGCAGAGTGCCTGGTGGGATTGGCCGGAAGCCGAACTGCGCGGGCTGGTCGACAAGCTCTGCAGCGATGACATCGAGGCTTTCCTGAGTTATGCCCGCCAACGTCAGCCGGTGTAGCCGCTCAGTGGTCCTGAACGGCTTTGTCGGCCAGTTTTTTCGGCGCCTGCTTCTGGCGTAACCATTGCAGAAACTTCCTGCCTGCTTCGATGCCCGGTTTCTCGATGTACAGAAATGTCAGGCTGGCGATCACGATCAGCAGACAACTGCACACGGCCATCAACAGCAGATAGAGGATCGGGTTCTGTGGATTGAAGGGAACCAGGTGCGGCAGTTGCTGCACCATCATCCAGAGCACATAGCCGTGCAGCAGATAGGTGCTGTAGCTGATCTCTCCCAGCCAGCGGACGCTACGCAGGCGCAAGGCGCCAAATAGCGCGTTGCCCGATGCCACGATGACGAAAAACACGCCCAGCAACAGCAGCGGCATCAGGCTGAAGGCGCGTTTGTATTGCGTCATCACCAGAACAAGGGCCAGCAGGGCAATGAAGGTGGCGAACCGTGTCTGGCTCCATGCCACCAGATGGGGACGTCTCACCCAGTAAGCCGCGGCGATCCCCCCCAGGAAACTCGCCAGAAAGTGCTTTTTCAGCGAATGCTCCCAGCCGACCACCTGATAAAGGGCATAGATCCCGATCAGGCACAGGACCACCTGCAGCCAGTGCTTGCGGTAGATGAATATCAGCCCCAGAAGTGGCAGCGCCAGGTAGAAAAACACCTCATAGGCCAGCGTCCAGGTCACGTTGGAAATCAACATGCCGCTATGGGGGTACTGATTGATGTCGGGTCGGTCGAACGTCAGCCAGGCCAGTATCTGCCCGGCCAGCTGCGTGCCGGAGTCTTTCAGTTCCCAGCCTTGCAGGTGGAAGACGGTGACAAACACGATCAGCATCAGCGGCAGGTAAAGCGGATAAAGCCGAAACACCCGTGAGACCGCAAATGCCTGCCAGTCATGGTCGCGACCCTGTTTGAGCAGGCGGCTCCAGAACAGGAAACCGGTGATCATGAAAAACAGCGCGACACTGGCCTGGCCCAATTGGGAGTAGAGATTGCTGGGCGGAAAGTCGATGACGCCAGTGCGCAGGTAGAACCAGGTAATGATTGCGTGATGAATGAACACGCCAAAAGCCAGATAGCCGCGCAAGCCGTCAATGCTGTTATAGCGGCTTTCGCCGCTATGACGCAGGTGCTGGGCGGCTTTGGGTATCAGACGCAGGAACATTACCGACGTCGCGATAGCGAGCAGATACGCTATCGCGGCAAAGACTGGGTTTGTATCCGTCATGATCAGTGGGCCCGAGCCGGGCGACCTCCCTGTTGCACTTGCCGGTGCAGATTGTCGACGGCAGCCTTGGAGGCCGTCACCGAATACCCCTGGAGCAGGGCATCGAAGTGATCCTCGAACAGCCAGCGCTTGTCTTCCGTGTAGCGTTGCATGTGGCGCAAATTGCGCTGGCGCAATGAAAGGCTCAAGGGTGATGGATAGATGCGCAGGTCGGCCAGATCGATCAGCCCGAACTCACCGTCCTCCAGCACCAGCACGTTACCCAGATGCAGTGAGCGGAAATAGACACCCTGCTCATGAAGCCGGGCCATGAACTTGCCGAAACGTTCGACCAGCGCCTGTCGCACCGCTGGTGCGGGGATGCCCTGCAGCACCTGACGCAAGGTGTGGCCCGGCAACGGAGCGTAGTGCACTGCGCTGCTGCCATCGTCCAGGCGATACAGATTCAGCACCTGCGGGGTCGGGATGCCCATCCGGCGCAATTGTTCGCTATTGATGGCGAAGCGTTCGGAGTACGGGTTGAAGTTGCCGGAGGTGTACCAGCGGCGGCGACGGAACAGCTTGAGGAAGCTGCCATCGGTCAGGCGCAGGACCTTTGGACCCAGGCCGTCCTCTTCGATCACCTGAGCATCGGCGCAGCGTTGTTGCAGGCCGGAGACCGACAGTTTCTGCACCGGTATTGCCAGCAGACGTCGGGCCCGCTGATTGATGCTGATCGCAGCAATCAGCGCCAGCGGAATCCACAGCAGGAACCAGTGTTCCTTGGGGCGCGAAATGATGCCGCCACCTTCTGTCAGCCCGGCACCGATGCCGAACACCAGCCAGGTGGAAGCGATGATCAGCAAGGGTTGTACGCGTTGACGCCAGCTGCTCAGCAAGCTCCAGCCCTGGAAGAACAGCCACGGCAGCAGGCCCAGGATGCCGACGTAATAAAGCACGCCGAGGACGAAGCTGTGCGGTTCCTGAAAGCTGTAGCCAACGCCCGGGTCAATCGCCAGATCGGCGTTGTAGCCATGACCGATCCAGGGGTGATCGGCAATTTTTTGCAGGGCAATCTGCCAGATTTCGAAACGGTAGGAGTCGCCGCGCTCGGTGATCATCTTCGAGAACAGGGCGACCACGGCGATGCCGACGGCCGCCAGCGACCCCAGCATCACCAGCGAACGCCGGTTCCAGCAGATGAAGGCCAGCCACAAGGCCGCCATGGTCAAGGCGACCAGCGGCGTTCTGGAACCGGTCGAGATCACCGCCGCGAACATGATCAGCATCGCCGGCAGGCTGAGCCAGAGCAGGCGGCCATGTTTGCAGGACATGCTGACGCTGAGCCAGTAGGCGCAGAAAAAACCGAACAGATGGGAGCTGAGCAGCGGGTTGTCGAACGCCCCGCCGCCGACCAGACGCGCACCTGGCTGGTAATGATGGATAAAGGGGATCAGGAAACAGATCGTGGCGATCAAGGCAACCACGGCCGCGACGAACAGCATCGGCGAAATAATGTCACTGCGGTAGCGCACCACCAGGTAGCAACCGACGAACAGCAGCAAGGTATGCAGCGGGGGTTTGAGCATGCCGCCGAACGATTCGCCATCGGGCGGGCCCCAGCACAGACTGAGCAACGCCCAGGCGATGAACGCAAGCACCGCAAGAACCACCGGTTCGCCCAGCAGCTCTTTCAACTCCCGCGGGCGCAGGCACAGGGCGATCAGTGCAGGAATGCTGAACAGACCATAAAACAGTTTGTGATGCAGGCTGCGACCCGGCAGGAAGAACAGCGCGCACAAGAGCAGGAAGAAGCCGACGGGAAGTATCCACAGGCTGATGAAATCGAAGATTCGATTGGACGTACTGCTGAAGCCGCGAAGTTGCATGCTGTGAGATTCAATCCTGAAGTTGATCGGCCATTTCATTGATGGCTATTTGATGCTGAAAAAGATGCCTAACAATAACAGCCTTTGCCCGATTGCCAGAACCCTGAAGAAGCTGTGCTAAAGTCAGCGTCCTTTTTATCGACTCTCGCGTGATATGACCGACTCCAGTCTCGCCGCAAGCCCTTCGAGCTTGAAAATCTACTTCCGCCTGCTCGGCTACGTCCGGCCGTATATCAGTCTGTTCCTGATCAGCATCGTCGGTTTTCTGATTTTCGCATCGACCCAGCCGATGCTCGGTTACATTCTCAAGTATTTCGTCGACGGTCTGTCCAATCCCGAGGCAGTGCTGTTTCCCACCGTGCCGTACCTGCGCGATCTGCAACTGTTGCAGGCCGTACCGCTGCTGATCATCCTGATCGCTGCGTGGCAGGGCCTGGGATCCTATCTGGGCAACTACTTCCTGGCCAAGGTCTCCCTGGGCCTGGTGCACGATCTGCGGGTGCAGCTGTTCAACAACCTGCTGGTGCTGCCGAACCGGTATTTCGACAAGCATAACTCCGGCCATCTGATTTCACGTATCACCTTCAACGTGACCATGGTCACGGGGGCGGCAACAGATGCGATCAAGGTCGTAATCCGTGAAGGCATGACGGTGATCTTCCTGTTCGCCTCCCTGTTGTTCATGAACTGGAAGCTGACGCTGGTGATGGTCGCCATCCTGCCGCTGATCGCCGTGATGGTGCGTACCGCGAGCAAGAAATTCCGCAAGCAGAGCAAGAAGATCCAGGCGGCCATGGGCGACGTGACACACGTGGCCTCGGAAACCATCCAGGGTTATCGCGTGGTGCGCAGCTTCGGCGGCGAAACCTACGAAGAAAAACGCTTCCTCAACGCCAGTCAGAGCAATACCGACAAACAACTGCGCATGACCCGCACCGGCGCGATCTACACGCCGATGCTGCAACTGGTGATCTACAGCGCCATGGCGGTGTTGATGTTCCTGGTGCTGTTCCTGCGCGGTGACGCTTCGGCGGGTGACATGGTGGCCTACATCACCCTGGCCGGCTTGCTGCCAAAGCCGATTCGCCAGTTGTCCGAAGTCAGCTCGACCATCCAGAAGGGCGTTGCCGGTGCCGAAAGCATTTTCGAGCAGTTGGATGTCGAACCGGAAATCGATACCGGCACGATTGAGCGCGATGCGGTCAGCGGTCGTCTCGATGTGCGTAACCTGAGCTTCACCTACCCTGGGACCGAACGTCAGGTACTCGACAACATCAGCTTCTCGGTCGAGCCGGGGCAGATGGTGGCGCTGGTGGGGCGCTCCGGCAGCGGCAAGTCGACGCTGGCCAACCTGATCCCGCGCTTCTATCACCACGACAAGGGTGAAATCCTGATCGATGGCGTGGAAGTCGAGCAGTACAAGTTGCTCAACCTGCGCCGCCACATCGCCCAGGTGACCCAGCACGTCACGCTGTTCAGCGACACCGTGGCCAACAACATTGCCTATGGCGACCTGGCCGGGGCACCGCGTGAAGACATCGAGAAAGCGGCGCGTGATGCGTACGCGATGGATTTCATCGCGCAACTGCCGGAAGGCCTGGACACCCAGGTCGGCGAGAACGGCGTGCTGCTTTCCGGCGGTCAGCGCCAGCGCCTGGCGATTGCCCGTGCCTTGCTCAAGAACGCGCCGCTGCTGATCCTCGACGAGGCCACCTCGGCTCTCGACACCGAATCCGAGCGGCACATTCAGGCGGCTCTGGACCAGGTGATGAAAGGCCGCACCACGCTGGTGATCGCTCACCGTCTGTCGACTATCGAGAAGGCCGATCTGATTCTGGTCATGGATCAGGGCCGGATCGTCGAGCGCGGGACTCACGGCGACCTGCTGGCGCAGAACGGCTACTACGCGCGTCTGAACGCCATGGGCCTCGATGCGCCGGCCGAAGACATCGCCTGATCCAGCCTTGTGAAGGTCGGGCGCGCAATGCGCCCGGCCATTTGTATCAGAATCCTTACCCTTCTTGACCAAACCTGCATAAAACCCGGCATCGCGCTTGTTAAGGTTCCTGACTGAACTCTGACTTCCAACGAAGGGGCTATCCCCGTCGCGCGGGTACTCTCATGCTGCAACGCTATCTGTGGAAACTGTTGCCCAAGTCGCAGCGAACCTTCCTGCTTGGGCGCCTGTCGGTGGTCGACCGGCAAGTGGTGAACAAGTCGATGTCGGCCAACCTGCGCTTTCCCAAAGCCTTCGAGCAGCATTCCTGTCTGTTCATTCATGTGCCCAAATGCGCCGGCAGCAGCGTGTGCGCGGCGATGTTCGACGGCTGGCGGCCGGGCCATCTGCCGTTGTACTGGTATGAAGAACAGTTTCCCGCGCAGTTTGCGGCTGCCTACAAGTTCGCTTTCGTGCGTGATCCGCTGGAGCGTGCCTATTCGGCCTACGCGTTCCTGCGGGGCAACGAACTGAGCGAGCGTGATCACGCAGCGCAGCAAATGGTCAGGCATTACCGCGACTTCGACGATTTTGTTGCACGCTGGCTACATGCCGACACCATTGCGCGACAATTGCACTTTGCCGCGCAAACCGACTTTCTCACCGATTCGCTGGGGCGCCTGGCGCTGGATTTCGTCGGCTATCAGGAGCATCTGGAGCGGGACTTCCGCCTGGTGTGCGAGCACCTGGGGCTGACGAGTCAATTGCAGCACGTCAACGTTTCCCGGCAGCGGCGTCCGCTGCCGGCGCGTGATTTCTGCACGCAGCGCACCCGACGCCTGGTTCGGCGGGTCTATGAACGTGACTACGAGATGCTCGGCTATGAATGAAGCACAGTCCGTTTCCCTGTTGCCACCGGCCATCCGCCCCTATGCCCTGGCACTGCCCGCCCAGGCTCGCGCCGAGCAGAAGTCGCAGCAACCGCGCTGCCTGTGGCTGACCGGGTTGTCCGGGGCCGGCAAATCGACGCTGGCCAATGCACTGGAGCTGCATCTGCATCAGTTCGGGCTGCATACGTTCCTGCTCGATGGCGACAACCTGCGCGGCGGTCTTTGTCGCGATCTGGGGATGACCGAGGCCTGTCGGCGCGAGAACATCCGGCGCACCGCCGAAGTGGCACGGTTGATGGTGGACGCCGGGTTGATCGTGATCGTGGCCGCCATTTCACCGTTTCGTGCCGAGCGGGATACGGCGCGCCGGCTGTTTGCCGAAGGCGATTTCATTGAAGTGCATGTCAGCACCTCGCTGGAGGTCTGCGCCCGACGTGACCCGAAGGGGTTGTACCGGGCGGCGCGAGAAGGGCGGATCAAGGACTTCACCGGGATCGACAGCCCGTACGAGGCGCCGCTGGCGGCCGAGTGCCGGATCGATACCGATGAGGTGGAACTGGCCGATGCCTGCCATCGACTGGCCGCGTTCCTGTGCAAAAAATGAGCAAAAAAGCCTGTCGTTTCATCCTGTTGCAGCCACCGCACAAGCCTTCGCCAACCCTGTGTTAATATCGCGCCCCTGTTCATTTTGTATGTGGGTTGCTCCATGAAGTTGTCCATGCCGCGATTCGATCAAGCCCCTGTCTTGGTGGTCGGCGATGTCATGCTCGACCGTTACTGGCATGGTGGTACCTCACGGATTTCCCCTGAGGCGCCGGTTCCGGTTGTAAAGGTCGAGCAAATCGAAGACCGCCCGGGCGGTGCCGCCAACGTTGCCTTGAACATTGCCGCGCTGGGCGCGCCGGCGTCGCTGGTCGGTGTGACCGGTGACGACGAAGCCGCCGACAGCCTGAGCAACAGCCTCAAGGGTGCGGGCGTGCGCGCCTTGTTCCAGCGCATTGCGCACCAGCCGACCATCGTCAAGCTGCGGGTCATGAGCCGGCACCAGCAACTGCTGCGTATCGACTTCGAAGAACCGTTCGCCACTGATGCCCTGGCCCTTGCTTCCCAGGTCGACGACCTGCTGGAAGGCATCAAGGTGCTGGTGTTGTCCGACTACGGCAAAGGCGCCCTGAAAAACCATCAGGCGTTGATCCAGGCCGCCCGTGCCAAAGGCATTCCGGTGCTGGCCGACCCGAAGGGCAAGGATTTCTCGATCTACCGTGGCGCGAGCCTGATCACCCCGAATCTCAGCGAGTTCGAAGCTATCGTCGGCGGTTGCGCCGATGAGCACGAACTGGTGAGCAAGGGCGCAACGCTGATGCACGACCTCGAGCTCGGCGCACTGCTGGTGACCCGCGGCGAGCACGGCATGACCCTGCTGCGTCCGGATCATCCGGCGCTGCACCTGCCGGCCCGGGCCCGTGAAGTGTTCGACGTGACCGGTGCCGGCGACACGGTGATTTCCACCCTGGCGGCCGCGATTGCCGCTGGCGAAGAACTGCCGCACGCGGTGGCGCTGGCCAACCTGGCGGCCGGCATCGTGGTCGGCAAGCTGGGTACGGCGGCGATCAGCGCTCCGGAACTGCGCCGCGCGATTCAGCGCGAGGAAGGTTCCGAGCGGGGTGTGCTGGGTCTGGAGCAACTGCTGCTGGCGGTTGCCGATGCCCGGGCGCACAACGAGCGGATCGTGTTCACCAACGGCTGTTTCGACATCCTCCATGCCGGCCACGTGACCTACCTCGAGCAGGCGCGGGCCCAGGGCGATCGCCTGATCGTTGCGATCAACGATGACGCTTCGGTCAGCCGCCTGAAAGGCCCGGGCCGGCCGATCAACAGCGTCGATCGGCGCATGGCGGTTCTCGCCGGTCTCGGTGCGGTGGACTGGGTGATCAGCTTCGCCGAAGGCACCCCGGAAAACCTGTTGCGCGAGGTCAAGCCGGACGTGCTGGTGAAGGGTGGCGACTATGGCATCGACCAGGTTGTCGGTGCCGACATCGTCAAGGCCTACGGTGGCACCGTTAAAGTGCTGGGGCTGGTGGAAAACAGCTCGACCACGGCGATTGTGGAAAAAATCCGCAAGTCCGAGTGATGCAAACATAAAGACCGCGCCTGCGACGACTCTCTGGAGTCACTCGCAGGCGCGGTCTTTTGCCGTTCAGGAGTTCACTTTCTTGCGCGGCACGATCTTCTTCAGCAGTTGTTTCGCCTTGCCGCGCAAGCGCGCCAGCCCCGTGTCCTTGGGCGGCGGCGTCAAACCTTGCTGCCGCAGCCAGTCCTTCCAGCGAATCCGCTCCTCACGCACCAGCCAGCCGTCCTGTCGGGCGAAGCTTTCCGCCAGATACAGACCACGGGTTCCCGCCGGGTACAGATGACCTTTCTTCAGCGTATACAACTCAGGGAGCGGTTCGCCGTCCTGCAACGGCATCAAGTACAGATCGGGGCGTTTGCGGTCGAGCCGGGCGACCAGTTGATCGCCTTCCAGCCGTTCATCGACATGGAACAGGCTCAGGCTCTTGGCTTCCTTGGGCACGTCCAGCCGCAGGTCGTAGATCAATTGCAGGGACGCGGTCGGCAAGTGCACGTAGGCCTGTGGCCGTTCGAGCAATTGCAGGTTGGCGCAGCGCACCGGTCGGGCCGAACCGGACAGCGGCGTCAGGCGAAAGGGCAGGGCCTCGCGGTAATGCAGCGCCGATGCGTACGGCGCTGGCAGCCAGGTGTCGTTGAAGCGCCCGCCGAGCCAGCCTTCCGGGGTTTCCAGCAGGCATTCCTCGGCGATCTCCTGGATCGCCGTGTGCAGCGGAATGTTCAGTTCATGCGCCGGCACGTAGCCGGAAATCAGCTTGAGCACGACATCGCCGCGATCCTGCCGCCGCTGGCGCACCAGCACCCAGTAATCACGATTCTGCCAGTGCAAGGTCAGGCGCACCGAGACGCCGAGGTTGGCCAGCTCCAGCGCAAAGCGTTCGGCATCCGCCACGCTGACCGGTTTGCGCCGTTGCAGGGTCTGGGCGAAATTCAGCGGCATGCCGACGCTCTGGTAGGTCAGGCCTTCGGGCGTCGCTTCGACGAACAGCGGCAGCGTCTTGAAGTTGCTCGGGTTCTTTCTGATGAGCGTACGCGGCATGTCGGCTCCTGCTTAAGGCCGCGGGGCGGCGTCATTGACCACGAAGGACCTGGGCAACGGTCGCAACGTTATGGGCGAGGTGCAGCGGATTGATCGTCCCGACAATGGCGCTGGCCACACCGGGCTGGGCGAACAGCAACTCGAAGCTGGCGCGCACCGGGTCCACGCCGGGACTCAGGCACACGTGACCGCTGGCCAGCGCCTTCTTCACCAGAATGGCTTTGCCGTGGGCAGCAGCATAGTCAATGACTGCCTTCTCGTTTTGCTCGTTCAGATTGTAGGTGACCATCGCGCAATCGCCTTGCTCCAGTGCTTTCAGGCCACCGTCGACGGTTTTGCCGGAAAAGCCGAAGCCGCGAATCTTGCCCTCGGCCTTCAGCGCCGCGAGGGTCGCGTAGACTTCGCTGTCATTGAGAATCGCCAGATCGTTGCCATCGGAGTGCACCAGCACCAGGTCGATAAAATCGGTTTCCAGACGTTGCAGGCTGCGCTCCACCGACATTCGCGTGTGAGCGGCGCTGAAGTCGTGGGTCGACTGGCCATCGACAAATTCTTCGCCGACCTTGCTGACGATCACCCAATCCTCGCGCTCGCCGCGCAACAGCGGGCCGAGGCGCTCTTCGCTGCGGCCATAGGCCGGTGCGGTGTCAATCAGGTTGATGCCCAGCTCTCGCGCCTGTTTGAGCAGCATGCGCGCGGCGTCGTCGTCGGGGATCTGAAAGCCGTTGGGGTATTTCACGCCCTGGTCGCGGCCGAGTTTGACGGTGCCCAGGCCCAGTGGCGAAACCTTCAGGCCGGTGCTGCCCAACGGGCGATGCAGATCGTGGAGGGTCGGCAGGCTCATGGCAGCAGTTGCTCCCAGGCCGGAACGCCCATCGGTGGTTTTGGCAGTTCTGGCAGCGGGGCAGCGTGGCTCGGCTGGATGCCGTCGCGCTCGAGGGACGCGATTACCCGGTCAGCGAAGTCCGGCGCCAGGGCGAGTTTGGTTGGCCAGCCCACCAGCAGACGACCTTCTTCCGCAAGGAAGGCGTTGTCCGGGCGGGTCAGGCCGGTTTGCAGCGGTTCGGCGCGGTCGACGCGCAGGGTCGCCCACTGCGTGGTGCTGAGATCGATCCACGGCAACAACTGTGCGATTTCCTTTTGCGCAGTGGCGATCTGCTCGGCCGGCTCGCGGGCAACGCCTTCACTTTCGGCAATGTCGCCACCCATGTACCAGACCCACTGACCATTCGCTGCCGGATGGGTCGTGACGGTGATGCGCGGCTTGGTGCCGCCTCCGAGGCAGTGAGCGTACAGCGGCTTCAGGCCGGGGCCCTTGGCGATGATCATGTGCAACGGCCGGCGTTGCATGGCCGGATGAGTCAGGCCGAGGGTTTCCAGCAGCGCTGCGGTGCCAGCACCGGCACTGATGACAATGCGCTGGGCACGAATCTCTCGGCCATCAACTTTCAAGCCAACCAGCACGCCGCTTTCCAGCAACGGCTCGATGTTCTGGCCGGCGAGCAGACCGTCGCCCGCCAGGTCGGCCAGGCGCTGGATCACGCTCGGCACATCGACCACCAGCTCGGCGAGGCGGTAAACCTTGCCCTTGAAGCGCTTGTCCTGCAGGGCCGGCGGTAATTGGTCGCCCTTGACCTGATCGACCCGGCCACGCACCGCTTTACTGGCGAAGAAACTGGTGAGGTTGCCGGCCAGGGTGCCCGGCGACCACAGGTAATGGGCTTCGGACAGCAGGCGCACGCCGCTAAGGTCCAGTTCGCCGTCGCCGGCCAGGGCTTCACGCCAGCGGCGCGGCATGTCGGCGATGGCTTCCGAGGCGCCGGTCAGCGCACCGTGCAGCGCGTACTTGGCGCCGCCGTGGATGATGCCCTGGGACTTCACGCTCTGCCCGCCGCCGAGGCTGGCGCTTTCCACCAGCACGGTCGAAAAACCCTGGCGGCGCAGGCGCGCGTTCAGCCAGAGACCGGCGACACCCGCGCCGACAATCAGCACGTCGGTGGAAATTGGAGATGGCATGCAACGACCTCAGTGTTCAAGACGAGGGCGCAGTATACAGACTCGGGGAAAAGGGGATTTGTTGCTGATCAACAGAGGGAAGGCACCCGCCACGGTGGGAGCACGCTGGCTCCCACAGGGATCTGGATCGACCTATCAGTGGCCGGCGGTTTTCGAGAACAGCTGGATCACCACCACGCCGAGCACGATCAAGCCCATCCCGAGCATCGCCGGGATATCCAGCTTCTGTCCGTAGATGAACAGCGCCGCGATGCTGACCATCACGATGCCCATGCCGGCCCACACCGCGTAGGCCACGCCTACCGGCACGCTGCGCACTACCAGCGTCAGCATCCAGAACGCGATGCCGTAGCCGACGATGACCAGCACCAATGGCAAAGGCGTGCTGAAACCTTTGACGGCTTTCATCGAAACGGTCGCGATCACTTCGGCGCAAATGGCGATGGCCAGGTAGACGTAAGCGTTCATGTTCAAATCCTCGTGTGAAGCGTTGCTTTCTGAGGCGGCATTCTAGTGACTCCCCAGATGGGGTAAAGTCATTACCTATCTGTTTATGAGATGGGTTGGCCGATGAGCATGCAGTGGAATCTGGATCAGTTACGCGTGTTCGTCGCGGTCGCCGAACAACGCTCGTTCTCCGCTGTGGCGCGCCAGCAGCGCAAGGCGCAGTCGGCAATCAGTAGCGCGATCGCGATGCTGGAGGACGACCTCGGTGTCAGTCTGTTCGAGCGTAGCAGCGGTCGCCAGCCGAGTCTTACCGAAGCGGGTGAAGCCTTGCTCGAAGAGGCGCGGGAAGTCCTGCGTCAGTGCGAGCGCCTGAACGGCCGGGCCATGGCCATGTTGCGCGGTCAGGAGGCGCAATTGCGGGTCGCCCAGGATGAGGCGATGCCCTATCAGGCGCTGGTGGAAAGCTTCGGCGCGCTGGCCGAGCAGTTTCCGAGCCTGGAGGTGCAACTGACCAGCGCCGCCCAGGGCGAAGTTTCGCGCAAACTGGTGGAGCGCCGGGCCGATCTCGGGCTGTTGTTCTATCACGATGAAATTCCCGAGGCACTGGAGCGCCGGGTGCTGGGCAGCGTGGAGATGGTCACGGTGTGTGGCGTCAATCACCCGCTGGCCGCGCAATCGCGGGTCAACTGTCAGCAGCTTGCGCAACATCGGCAACTGTTGATGTCGACCCAGACCAGCGTCTACCCCGGCAGTGAACCGGCCAGCCCACAGGTGTGGCGCGCCGACAGTTTTTACGTGATGGCCGAATGGCTGGTGCGCGACCTCGGCTGGGCCTGGCTGCCGCGCCATGTGGTGCAGTATTCGGCGTATCAAGGCCTGATGGTGGAACTCGACAGCGAATGGACGCCGCCGGCGCTGGTGGTGGAGCTGGTCTGGCGTCGTGACGAACCCCTGGGACCAGCGGCGCGCTGGCTGGCGGAGCGATTTGCCATACACCTGCGGGCGATCGGCGGCAAAAGCCGATAAACTCCGCCGCCATGAATAGAACTCTCTACACCGCGCTGTTTTACCTGGGGCTGCCATTGGTGGCGATTCGGCTATGGCTGCGCTCGCGCAAGGCGCCGGCGTATGCCAAGCGGATTGGCGAACGTTTCTCCTATGGGATGCCGACGCTGCAACCTGGCGGCATCTGGGTCCATGCGGTGTCGGTGGGCGAAAGCATCGCGGCCGCGCCGATGATCCGCGCGCTGCTGCAACGTTATCCACAGCTGCCGATCACCGTGACCTGCATGACGCCGACCGGGTCGGAGCGCATCCATGCGATGTTCGCCGACGAACCGCGCATCCAGCACTGCTACCTGCCTTACGATTTGCCGTGCGCGGCGGCGCGTTTTCTCGATCGTGTGCAGCCGAAGCTGGCGGTGATCATGGAAACCGAACTCTGGCCGAACCACATTCACCAATGCGCCAAACGCGGGATCCCGGTGGCGTTGGCCAATGGACGCTTGTCCGAGCGTTCGGCCAAAGGTTATGGCCGGTTCAGCAAACTGACCGCGCCGATGCTCGCCGAAATGAGCCTGTTCGCCGTGCAGACCGAAGCTGAAGCGCAGCGCTTCCGCGATTTGGGCGCACGCCCTGAGACAGTCGAAGTCACCGGCTCGATCAAGTTCGACCTGACCATCGACCCGCAGCTGTTGCAACGCGCCGCTGAACTGCGCGGCCAATGGCAGGCGCAGGAGCGTCCGGTGTGGATCGCCGCCAGCACCCATGAAGGCGAAGACGAGGTGGTGCTGAACGCCCATCGCCGTTTACTGGCCAACCATCCCGATGCGTTGCTGATTCTGGTGCCGCGCCATCCGGAGCGTTTCAACTCGGTGTTCGAACTGTGCCAGCGCGAAGGTTTCGCCACGGTGCGTCGCTCGACCGGTGTCAACGTCGATGCCACAACGTCGGTGCTGCTCGGCGACACCATGGGCGAGTTGCTGTTTCTCTACGCCCTGGCCGACAGCGCATTTGTCGGCGGCAGCCTGGTGCCCAACGGCGGACACAACCTGCTGGAACCGGCAGCGCTGGCGAAACCGGTGATCAGCGGCCCGCACCTGTTCAACTTCCTCGACATCGCCGCACAACTGCGCAGCGCCGGGGCGTTGGCCGAAGTGGATGACGCCGAAGGTCTGGCGACAGAAGTGCAGCGCCTGTTCGAACTGCCGCGCGACGCACAGCGCATGGCCGAAGCCGGATTGAGCGTGATGCGCCGCAATCAGGGCGCGTTGCAGCGCTTGCTTGATGGCCTGGGAAGGTTGATCGACCGCCCATAAAAAAACGCAGCCTCAGGGCTGCGTTTTTTGTTTAAGGCCGGGCCTTGAGCTGTGCTTCCGCAGCTTTGGCCAGATCCGGCGGCAGGAAATCCTTGTCCGGGTTGTAGTCGGCCTTCAGATAACGTGTCAGGTCCTGCAAGTCGCCCGGGTTCAAGGTGCCCGCGGCCTGCTTCAGGCGCAGGTTGTCGAGGATGTAGTCGTAACGGGTGTTGTTGTAGTTGCGCACCGAGGTGTAGAGCTGGCGCTGGGCGTCGAGCACGTCGACGATGTTGCGCGTCCCCACCTGATAACCGATTTCCGTGGCTTCCACCGCGCTCTGGTTGGAGATGATCGACTGGCGGCGCGCCTGCACCTGCTCGACGTCGGTGTTCACCGCGCGATGCAGGTTGCGGGTGTTTTCCACGATCTGCCGGCGCAGGCTTTCGCGCTGCTGCTCGCTCTGATCCAGTTGCGCGTAAGACTGGCGCACCTGGGAGCTGGTCAGTCCGCCGCTGTAGATCGGGATGTTCAGTTGCAGGCCCACGGTGCTCTGCTCGACGTTGCCACTGTACGGCGTACCGAAGGCATTCGGGTTGGCGAACCCGAGGGCGTCGTTGTCGCCTTTTTCGTATTTGGCCACGGCGTCGAGGGTCGGCAAGTGGCCGGCCTTGCGTTGCTTCAGCGTTTGTTCGGCGGAGCTCACCGCAAAGTTGCTGGCCAGCAGGTTGAGGTTCTGTTTCGCGGCGGTGTCGACCCAGGCCTTGGCGTCGTTCGGCGCCGGCGGCAGGATCGGCAGGGTGTGGACGATGCCCTGGATCGAGTTGTACTGGCGGTTGGTCAGGGTGATCAGCGCTTCGAACGCATCATCGACCTGACGCTGGGCGACGATCCGGTTGGCGCGTGCGGTGTCGTAACTGGCTTGCGATTGCAGCACGTCGGTCTTGTCCGACAGGCCCACGTCGAAGCGCTCGTTGGACTGGTCGAGCTGGCGCTTGAACGCGGCTTCTTCGGCTTTGGTCGAGGCCAGGTTGTCCTGGCTGCGCAGCACGTTGAAATAGCTTTCGGCCGATTGCAGGATCAGGTTCTGCTCGGTGGCCGAGAGTTGCAGCGCGGCCTGCTCGTTGACGTCCTTGGCGGCCTGGTACTGGAACCAGCGATCGGCGCGGAACAGCGGCTGTGCCAGCGTCGCCTGATAGGAATGCGCGCTGCGGTTGGCGGTGGCCGAAGGCTGGTCGATCGAGGTGCGCACATTGGCGGTTTCGGCGCCGCCGGAGAGGTTCGGCAGCAATCCGGCGCGGGCCTGTGGCACCACTTCTTTCTGGGCGCCGTACTGGGCGCGGGCGGCGGCCAGATCGGCGTTGTTGTCGACCGCTTCCTGATAGACGCTGACCAGATCGGTCTTGGTCGACAAGGGCGCTTCTGCTGCCCAGACCATTGCGTTGGACGCACAAGACACGGCAACAGCCAGTGAGAGTTTGCGCAGCATGAGGCGATCCCTAGCATGAATATTATGGAAATAATCCGGGCGCCAAAGGTAGGGCGCGGGCACTGCATCGTCAAGGCTTGGCGCCAAGGCGCGGCAGGGCAAGGCGAGTGTAGTTGTGCATTGAGGCGCTCACAATCCTGTCGGCCGCCGCAATTGCGCCATTCATCATGGTGTTTGCCACGGTGTTGGCGTTCTTTGCCGGTTGTGTCTAGACTGGCCGGGTTCTTGTCGGGGTGCCTTGCTATGAGGCTGAGATCGAATAATTTCGGATCCCGTTGAACCTGATCAGGTTAGCGCCTGCGTAGGGAACAAGATTTCTCGTCACCCGGCGAGTCCTCTTGTGCTTCGTCCGGGAAATTGTTCGACAATCGAACGCTCGACGACGATGCACAGCACCAGTCCTGGTGCGTCCGTGCCTTTCAGGTTCTGCTCCGACAATCCACTGCCTGGATGCTGTCTGGAGAGCCCGTGATGACTACAAAATCTAAAAACGCGATCAACCTGAGTGACTCGGCCAAGGTCGATGAACAGTCGGTTCAACCGTTCACCCGTTCGCAAAAAGTCTACGTTCAGGGCTCCCGCCCGGACATCCGCGTGCCGATGCGCGAAATCACCCTCGATGTGACCCCGACCGACTTCGGCGGCGAAATCAACGCGCCGGTCACCGTCTACGACACCTCTGGCCCGTACACCGATCCGAACGTGGTGATCGACGTACGCAAAGGTCTGGGCGATGTGCGTTCGGCGTGGATCGACGACCGTGGCGACACCGAGCGCCTGCCAGGCCTAAGCTCGAACTTCGGCCAGCAACGCCTTGCCGACGCCGAACTGACCAAACTGCGTTTCGCCCACGTCAACAACCCGCGCCGCGCCAAGGCCGGGGCCAACGTCAGCCAGATGCACTACGCCCGCCAAGGCATCATCACCGCCGAGATGGAATACGTCGCCATCCGCGAAAACATGAAGCTGCAAGAGGCCCGCGCCGCCGGCCTGTTGAAGCAGCAGCACGCCGGTCACAGCTTCGGTGCGAGCATCCCGAAAGAAATCACCCCTGAGTTCGTGCGTGAAGAAATCGCCCGTGGCCGCGCGATCATCCCGGCCAACATCAACCACGTCGAACTGGAACCGATGATCATCGGCCGTAACTTCCTGGTGAAGATCAACGGCAACATCGGCAACAGCGCACTGGGTTCGTCTATCGAAGAAGAAGTGGCGAAACTGACCTGGGGCATTCGCTGGGGTTCGGACACCGTCATGGACTTGTCCACCGGCAAACACATTCACGAAACCCGCGAGTGGATCATCCGTAACTCGCCGGTTCCGATCGGCACCGTGCCGATTTATCAGGCACTGGAAAAAGTTAACGGCGTGGCCGAAGACCTGACCTGGGAGCTGTTTCGTGACACGCTGATCGAACAGGCGGAGCAGGGCGTCGACTACTTCACCATCCACGCTGGCGTGCTGTTGCGCTACGTGCCGCTGACCGCCAAGCGTGTGACCGGCATCGTTTCCCGTGGCGGTTCGATCATGGCCAAGTGGTGCCTGGCGCACCACAAAGAGAACTTCCTTTACACCCACTTCGACGAAATCTGCGAAATCATGAAGGCCTACGACGTCAGCTTCTCGCTGGGCGACGGCCTGCGTCCGGGCTCGATTGCCGACGCCAACGATGAAGCGCAATTCGGCGAACTGGAGACCCTCGGCGAGCTGACCAAGATCGCCTGGAAACACGACGTGCAATGCATGATCGAAGGCCCGGGCCACGTGCCGATGCAGTTGATCAAAGAGAACATGGACAAGCAGCTGGAGTGCTGCGACGAGGCGCCGTTTTACACCCTCGGCCCGCTGACCACCGACATTGCACCGGGCTACGACCACATCACCTCCGGTATCGGTGCGGCGATGATCGGCTGGTTCGGTTGCGCGATGCTCTGCTACGTGACGCCGAAGGAGCACTTGGGTCTGCCGAACAAGGATGACGTGAAGACCGGGATCATCACCTACAAGATCGCCGCTCACGCCGCGGACTTGGCCAAGGGGCATCCGGGCGCGCAGATCCGCGACAACGCCTTGAGCAAGGCGCGGTTCGAATTCCGTTGGGAAGACCAGTTCAACCTTGGTCTGGACCCGGACACCGCCCGTTCGTATCACGATGAAACCCTGCCGAAGGACTCGGCGAAGGTCGCGCATTTCTGTTCGATGTGCGGGCCGAAATTCTGCTCGATGAAGATCACTCAGGAAGTCCGCGAATACGCGGCCAACCAGCGGATCGACGCGGTCGACGTGGACGTCGCCCAGGGCCTGGCGGAACAGGCCGAGCGGTTCAAGAAGGAAGGCAGTCAGCTGTACAAGAAGGTTTGATCTGACCTGAGTCGGGCGGCGTTCGCGCCGCCGCGATGACGATCAAAAAAACAACAAATGTCCCTCTGAGATAACACCCTTGAGCATTCAACCCGGTACTTATTCCCCCGACCTCGCCGTGCCCGCCGACAAGCGTGTATTCGGCGGTCGCGATCTGTTTTCCCTGTGGTTCTCCCTCGGCATCGGCCTGATGGTATTGCAGACCGGTGCGTTGCTGGCGCCAGGGCTGGGCCTGTCGGGATCGCTGCTGGCGATCTTCCTCGGCACGCTGGTCGGCGTCCTGTTGCTGGCCGCCGTTGGCGTGATCGGCAGCGACACCGGCCTGTCGTCGATGGCCGCGCTGAAACTCAGCCTCGGCCGCCAGGGCGCGAGCCTGCCGGCGCTGCTCAATCTGCTGCAACTGATCGGTTGGGGTTCATTCGAAATCATCGTCATGCGTGACGCTGCCAGTCTGCTCGGCACCCGTGCGTTCAGCGAAGGCTCGCTGTGGGCCAGTCCGATGTTGTGGACCTTGTGCTTCGGTGCGCTGGCGACGCTGCTCGCCGTCAGCGGTCCGCTGACGTTCGTGCGCAGGATCCTGCGCAAATGGGGTATCTGGCTGATTCTGGCCGCGTGCATCTGGCTGACCTGGAACCTGTTCGCCAAGGCCGATCTGGGCGCCTTGTGGGCACAGGCCGGGGATGGTTCTATGCCGTTCGCCGTGGGCTTTGACATTGCCATCGCGATGCCGCTGTCATGGCTGCCGCTGATTGCCGACTACTCGCGTTTCGGCAAGAAGGCGAAGAACGTGTTCGGTGGTACGGCGATCGGTTTCTTCATCGGCAACTTCTGGCTGATGAGCCTGGGCGTTGCCTACACCCTGGCCTTTGCGCCGAGCGGTGAAGTCAACGCGTTGCTGCTGGCGCTGGCCGGCGCCGGTCTGGGGATTCCGTTGCTACTGATCCTGTTGGACGAGTCGGAAAACGCCTTTGCCGACATTCACTCGGCAGCGGTTTCCAGCGGGATTCTGTTGCGTCTGAAAGTCGAGCATCTGGCTTTGGCTATCGGCGTGATCTGCACCCTGATCGCCTTGCTCGCGCCACTGGCGCAATACCAGAACTTCCTGCTGTTGATCGGCTCGGTGTTCGCGCCGCTGTTCGGCGTGGTGCTGGTGGATCACTTCATCCTGCGCAAGCGCAGTGGCCAGGTGGCTTCGGCCGCATTGCGCTGGCCGGCGCTGTTGGCCTGGCTGGGTGGCATCAGCACCTATCATCTGCTGGCCAATCTGTATCCGGATGTCGGCGCAACCCTGCCGGCGCTAGTCCTGGCAGGGCTGCTGCAGCTGGTGCTCGGTCGGGCTTTCAGTTACGGCCGGGAAACAGCTCGGGCTTGATGATGCCGTTCAGGCGCGGGTAAGGGATCTTCAGTTCGACGTGGCCCAGCGCATAAGGCGCGATAGTGGTCACGTCGTACTTGAGGATCACGCCGCCGTAAGTCAGCGCCACGTGCGGGGTTTTGACGAACGGCCAGTTCTTCACATATTCCGGTTCCTGATCCAGCTTGGTGCTGATCAGCCAGCTGTTATGCGCCACTTGCGCAGCCTTCCAGAACGCTTCTTCCTGACCCGGCACCAACATGTCCGACAGGCTCAGCACCTTGTGCTGCTGGCGCGAATAGTTGATGAAGCCACGACCCGGTGTGCCATGGGCGCCGCCGGTATCCAGGTAGCTCGACACTTCGACAATCACCAGACCGTCATGCTGCTCGCGTACTTTCGCCTGCAAATAGCTGCTGTTGCGCGGGCCGGCAGTGCGCAGGAACTGCTCGCGATAGGCGGCCAGGGTTGGCGCCACCGGTGCATCCGGCGATGTGCGGGTGAATTGCAGCAGGCGTTTTTCGATGATGCCATCCAGTGCAGGCTCTGCCGGGAAGTGCAGAGTGTCGATGTTCACCAGTGGGCAGTCAGGGTTGGAGCAACCGGGTTTCAGCGTTTCCGAGGCGTCGCGGGTGGTTTCCAGCGGCGTCCGGTAGTTGGGCTGGAACAGGCTGGCGCAAGCGCCCAGGGTCAGGGCGATGGCGGCCACGGAGGCAATTTTGAAAAGCGACATGGGCGTCCTTTCTGAAACAGGGGAAGGCAAAAAGTTACCGCTTCGACTCTCTACGAAGCAGTCAGTTCGCCACTAAGCTAATTAGAGTGGGTTTCACCTCCACCGTCCATCCCGCTGACGGTAAAGGGGCTGCATCAAACGTCACGGGCGCGTTAGGATGGCGCGAAGTCGAGGTTGCAGGTAGCAAAAATGAACCTCGTATAGGATTTGCAGTAAACGAGGATGCTCATGACCGATTTTGCCAAAGCCATTCCGTCCGCCATCGACATCGTGCGACGCGAGCAATGCTACAAGGGCTTCTACAAGCTCGATCGCGTGCATTTGCGCCATGAATTGTTCGCCGGTGGCATGAGCCGCGAGATCAATCGTGAAGTGTTCGTGCGACACGACGCCGTGTGCCTGCTGCCCTACGATCCGCAGCGCGATGAAGTGGTGCTGATCGAGCAGTTTCGCGTCGGCGCCATGGGCAAGACCACCAATCCCTGGCTGGTGGAGCTGGTCGCCGGTCTGATCGACAAGGAAGAAGTGCCGGAAGAAGTTGCTCGCCGCGAAGCGCAGGAGGAAGCTGGACTGGACATCAAGGCGCTGTGGCCGATGATGCAATATTTCCCGTCGCCGGGGGGCAGCAACGAGTTCGTGCATTTGTACTTGGGGCGTTGCAGCACCGAAGGCGTTGGCGGCCTGCACGGGCTGGAGGAAGAGGCAGAAGATATCCGCGTCACGGTCTGGGCCTTCGAAGATGCCCTGCAGGCTGTACGCGACGGACGGATTGCCAATGCGGCGAGCATCATCGCCTTGCAGTGGCTGGCGCTCAATCGCGCCGAAGTGAGGGGGCTATGGTCGTAAACAAACTGCGCGATCGCTATCGTGTCGACCTCGTAGGCCTGCAAGCCGCCTGCGAGGCCAACTACGCGCGCCTGATGCGACTGTTGCCGGACATGCGCCGCGAACCTGAAGCGCGGCGCATCGCCGTGACCCAGGGCGACCAGATGCTCGGCGTGCTGGCCATCGAAGTGTTGCAGGCCTGTCCGTACACCACGACTCTGCAAGTGCGTCAGGAACACAGCCTGCCCTGGCTGCCGGTGCCGCAACTGGAAGTGCAGGTCTATCACGACGCGCGCATGGCCGAAGTGATCAGCGCCGAACATGCACGACGCTTTCGCGGCATCTATCCTTACCCCAACGCGGCCATGCATCAGCCGGACGAAAAGGCCCAGCTCAATCTGTTCCTCGGAGAATGGCTGAGTCATTGTCTGGCCTGCGGTCACGAGTACGCCGCCGTTCGATAGCTTCGATAGCTGTGATAACAGCGGCAAGTTGTGAACTGCGTCCGGTTCGGCGGTTTCTTCCCGGGGCCTTCCCCCAGCATAATTGCGAACCTTTCCGACCCGGCGATCCAGCCTTGGGAGAACGCCTTGCCGAGCGTATCGACTCTGACCACCGCCGATGCGGCATTGCTGGTGCAACTGTCCGACAGTCATTTGTTCGCCGAAGCGGACGGTACGCTGCTGGGCATGAAGACCCGCGAGAGCCTGCAGAAAGTCATCGAACTGGTGCTCGAGCAGCAGCCGCAGATCGACTTGATCGTTGCCAGCGGTGATCTGTCCCAGGACGGCACGCTGGAGTCCTACCAGCAATTTCGTCAGATGACGGCGCAGATCGACGCACCTGCGCGCTGGATCCCCGGCAACCACGACGAACCGCAGATCATGCAAATGGCCGCGGTACAAAGTGCATTGCTGGAGCCAGTGGTGGATGTCGGCAATTGGCGCGTGACCCTGCTCGATTCGGCGGTGCCGGGCTCGGTGCCGGGGTATTTGCAGGATGACCAACTGCAATTGCTGGCGCGTTCGCTGAGCGAGGCGCCGGATCGGCATCACCTGGTGTGCTTCCACCATCACCCGGTGTCGATCGGTTGTGCCTGGATGGAGCCGATCGGCTTGCGCAATCCCGAAGCGTTTTTCGACGTGCTCGACCGTTTCCCGCAGGCCCGCGCCGTGTTGTGGGGACATGTGCATCAGGAGATCGACCGCGAACGCAACGGCGTGCGACTGATCGCCTCGCCGTCGACCTGCATTCAGTTCGAGCCGGGCAGTGTCGACTTCAAGGTCGGCGAGCAGTCACCGGGCTATCGCTGGTTGCGGCTGTTGCCGGACGGGCGGATCGAGACGGGCGTGGAGCGTGTCACCGATTTCCGGTTCACCGTCGATTACGGCTCCAACGGCTACTGATTCAGGGGCGCGGCGCTGATTTCCTCGGGTGCTGGCCCAACACCCCCTGACTCCCTGTAAACTCCGCTTTCTTTAGCCGACACCCAGGGAGCTCAAATGTCCGGTTCGATCCTCTATATCCACGGTTTCAACAGCGCACCGGCCTCGAAGAAGGCCTGTCAGCTGGTCGAGGTGATGGAGCGGTTGGGTTTGAGCGATCAATTGCGTGTCCCGGCGCTGCATCACCACCCGCGTGAAGCCATCGGTCAGCTGGAGCAGGCAATCGCCGAACTCGGCCGGCCGTTGCTGGTGGGAAGCTCGCTCGGCGGCTACTATGCGACTCACCTGGCCGAGCGCCATGGCCTGAAAGCCCTGCTGGTCAACCCGGCCGTCAGTCCGCACCGGATGTTCGACGGATACCTGGGGACGCAGAAAAACCTGTACACCGACGAAACATGGGAATTGACCCACGACCATGTGACGGCCCTGGCCGAACTGGAAGTGCCGGCACCGCAGGATTCGCAGCGGTATCAGGTGTGGTTGCAGACCGGGGACGAAACGCTGGACTATCGCCATGCCCAGCAGTATTACCGGGCCTGTGCCTTGCGCATTCAGGCCGGCGGCGACCATAGTTTCCAGGGGTTTGCCGGGCAATTGCCGGCGTTGCTGAGTTTTGCCGGCATTGGCGCCGATTTGTTTCAGGCAATCGATTTCACCGCGCTGTGAGCGGTTGCCCCATTAATTCCTTATTCACCGAACACTGACGACGAGACCTTATGGCCACTCCCAGCGCTAGCTCCTATAACGCCGACGCCATCGAAGTCCTCTCGGGCCTCGACCCGGTGCGCAAACGCCCCGGCATGTACACCGACACCAGTCGGCCGAACCACCTCGCCCAGGAAGTCATCGACAACAGCGTCGACGAAGCCCTGGCCGGCCACGCCAAATCGATCCAGGTCATCCTCCACGCCGACCACTCGCTGGAAGTCTGCGATGACGGTCGCGGCATGCCGGTCGACATTCACCCGGAAGAGGGTGTGTCGGGTGTTGAGCTGATCCTCACCAAGCTCCATGCGGGCGGCAAGTTTTCCAACAAGAACTACCAGTTCTCCGGCGGTCTGCACGGGGTGGGTATTTCCGTGGTCAACGCCTTGTCGACCCAGGTGCGGGTGCGGGTCAAGCGTGACGGCAACGAATACGAGATGACCTTCGCCGACGGCTACAAGGCCACCGATCTGCAAGTGATCGGCACCGTCGGCAAGCGCAATACCGGGACCAGCGTGTACTTCGCGCCGGACCCGAAATACTTCGATTCGCCAAAGTTCTCCATCAGCCGCCTCAAGCACGTGCTCAAGGCCAAGGCCGTGCTGTGCCCGGGTCTGCTGATCAGCTTCGAAGACAAAGGCACCGGCGAAAAGGTCGAGTGGCATTACGAAGATGGCCTGCGTTCCTACCTGGTAGACGCGGTCAGTGAATTCGAGCGTCTGCCGGACGCGCCGTTCTGCGGCAACCTGGCAGGCACCAAGGAAGCGGTCGAATGGGCCCTGCTTTGGCTGCCGGAAGGCGGCACCTCGGTCACCGAAAGCTACGTCAACCTGATCCCGACGGAGCAGGGCGGCACCCACGTCAACGGTCTGCGTCAGGGCCTGCTCGATGCGATGCGCGAGTTCTGCGAATTCCGCAGCCTGCTGCCGCGCGGCGTGAAGTTGGCGCCGGAAGACGTCTGGGAACGCATCGCCTTCGTGCTGTCGATGAAGATGCAGGAGCCGCAATTCTCCGGCCAGACCAAGGAGCGTCTGTCCTCCCGTGAAGCGGCGGCGTTTGTCTCCGGCGTGGTCAAGGACGCGTTCAGCCTGTGGCTCAACGCCAACCCGGAAACCGGTCTGGCGTTGGCGGAGCTGGCAATCAGCAACGCCGGCCGTCGCCTGAAAGCCAGCAAGAAAGTCGAGCGCAAGCGCATCACCCAGGGGCCGGCACTGCCGGGCAAACTGGCGGATTGCGCCGGGCAGGACCCGATGCGTTCCGAGCTGTTCCTGGTGGAAGGTGATTCCGCCGGCGGTTCGGCCAAGCAGGCGCGGGACAAGGAATTCCAGGCGATCCTGCCGTTGCGCGGCAAGATCCTCAACACCTGGGAAGTCGACGGCAGCGAAGTGCTGGCCAGCCAGGAAGTGCACAACATTGCCGTGGCCATCGGTGTCGATCCGGGCGCCGAGGACATGAGCCAGCTGCGTTACGGCAAGATCTGCATCCTCGCCGACGCCGACTCCGACGGTCTGCACATCGCCACGTTGTTGTGCGCCTTGTTCGTCCAGCATTTCCGCCCGTTGGTGGATGCCGGTCACGTCTACGTCGCGATGCCGCCGCTGTACCGTATCGATCTGGGTAAAGAGATTTTCTACGCCCTGGACGATGCCGAGCGCGACGGGATCCTCGACCGTCTGGTGGCCGAGAAGAAGCGCGGCAAGCCGCAGGTCACCCGATTCAAGGGTCTGGGTGAAATGAACCCGCCGCAACTGCGTGAAACCACCATGGACCCGAACACCCGGCGTCTGGTGCAGTTGACCCTCGGGGACGACTTCGCCGAAACCTCGGAAATGATGGACATGCTGCTGGCGAAGAAACGCGCCGGTGACCGCAAGACCTGGCTCGAGTCCAAGGGCAACCTCGCCGAGGTCCTGGCCTGATGCGGTTTGGCTGGGCCTTGGCGGGTGCGTTGCTGCTGGGGTCGATGACGGCGTCGGCGGAGCCTGTGCAAGAACTGCGCGTGCTCGCCGAACACCCGGTCGAAGGCATGCGCGGCGGCAACCTGTCGGGGCTGGCCCTGTGCGGCAACGAGCTGTGGACAGTGTCGGATCGCGATGATGATCAGATCTACCGTCTCGATACTCGCGATGCCGTCTGGCAGGCGACTGCCGTACGCATCGACCCGCCGCCAGTCCCCGACAGCGGTTTGCCGTGGGGCATCAAGTCACGGACCTGGGCGGCGTCGTTCGTTCGCGGCGGAGACCTGGATTTCGAAGGGATCACCTGCGACAGCGCCGGCAATCGCTACATTGTCAGCGAAGGCCATGCAGCCGTACTGCAAGTGCCGCCGCAGGGGCCGTCGTCGTGGCTGAAAATTTCGCCGATGATGGTGCGCGAAGCGCGGGCCAGTGGCCTGCTGCTGCAATTCAATGCGATTTTCGAAGGCCTGGCGATCAATCCGGCGGGCGATCAGATGTGGCTGGCCGCCGAACGGCAAAGCCGTGGTTTGTTGCTGATCAAGCGCCAACAGACGGTGTGGGACTGTGACGGTCGCTGCGTGTTGCTGAGCGAAGGCGGGATGGAAATGCAGCCGCCGCAGTTTCCCAAGGCCAGACCGGTCAATCGGGATTTTTCCGACCTGTCATTGTTCAACGGCAAACTGTTTACCCTTGAGCGCAACGCCTACCAGATCTGTCGCCGTGATCCGCAGACGGCCAAGGTCGAGCTTTGCTGGTCGTACGCGGCCGAGCTGTTGCAGGGCAATCGTCGTTACGCGCAGAACTTCGGTCTGGAAGAGGCGCTGGTCGTCGATGCTCAAGGCGCCTGGATCGGCGTCGACAACAATTTTGGTCCTCGCGCCGATGGCGAGGTCCGCCCGATTGTCTGGCGCTTTGCCGCGCCTGAGGGTGGCTGGAGCGCCAAGCCATGAGTCAGCAACCGCCGGGCAAGCGCGCCGGGCGTGTGCTGATGATTCTGGCCTGGTGCGCGGCGCTGTTTCTGGCCACGCGGTTTTTCGGCCAGTGGGAAGACCGCCAGCGTAATCCCAATGCAGAGGTGACTTCGCAGCAGGGCAACGGCTATATCGAAGTGAAACTGATCGGCAACGCCCAGGGACATTTTGTCGTCAGCGGCCTGATCAACGGTCGGCCGGTGGAGTTCATGCTCGACACCGGCGCGACCGACGTGGCAATCCCGGCGGAGGTGGCGAAAAGCCTGAAGCTGGAAGAAGGTTTCGGTGTGACCCTGAGCACGGCCAACGGCCTGAGCCAGGGCTATCGCACCCGTATCGACCGCCTGCAACTGGGCGACATCGTGCTGCGGGACGTCCGCGCACTGGTGGCGCCGGGGCTGCATGGCGACCAGGTGCTGCTCGGCATGAGCGCCCTGAACAAACTTGAATTTACTCAGCGCGGCGGCACCATGCTGTTGCGCCAGACAACGAACCGATGAGGCCCGCATGAGCGACAACCTTGCAGACAGCTTAGATGGCGTAGAACGCCGGTCGCTGGCTGACTTCACCGAAAATGCCTACCTCAACTACTCCATGTACGTGATCATGGACCGTGCCTTGCCGCATATCGGCGACGGTCTGAAACCGGTACAGCGGCGTATCGTCTACGCCATGAGCGAGCTGGGGCTGGACGCCGATTCCAAGCACAAGAAGTCGGCGCGTACCGTCGGCGACGTGCTCGGCAAGTTCCACCCCCACGGCGACTCGGCGTGCTACGAAGCGATGGTGCTGATGGCCCAGCCGTTCAGCTATCGCTACACGCTGGTGGACGGCCAGGGTAACTGGGGTGCGCCGGACGATCCGAAATCCTTCGCCGCCATGCGATACACCGAAGCGCGGCTGTCGCGTTATTCCGAAGTGCTGCTCAGCGAACTGGGCCAGGGCACCGCAGACTGGGGCCCGAACTTCGACGGCACCCTTCAGGAACCGCTGGTTCTCCCTGCGCGTCTTCCGAACATCCTGCTCAACGGCACCACCGGTATCGCCGTGGGCATGGCCACCGACGTGCCGCCGCACAACCTGCGCGAAGTCGCCACCGCGTGCGTGCGTCTGCTCGATGAGCCGAAAGCCACGGTCGAACAGCTCTGCGAACACATTCAGGGCCCGGACTACCCGACCGAAGCGGAAATCATCACCCCGCGTGCCGACCTGCTGAAAATGTACGAAACCGGCAAGGGCTCGGTGCGCATGCGCGCCGTGTACCACGTCGAGGATGGCGACATCATCGTTACCGCGCTGCCGCACCAGGTCTCCGGGGCCAAGGTGCTGGAACAGATCGCCGCGCTGATGCAGGCCAAACCGTCGAAAGCGCCGCAGATCGCCGACCTGCGTGACGAGTCCGACCACGAAAACCCATGCCGCATCGTGATCATCCCGGTCAACAGCCGTGTCGATCACGAAGCGCTGATGCAGCATCTGTTCGCCAGCACCGAGCTGGAGTCGACCTACCGGGTCAATGTCAACATCATCGGTCTGGACGGCAAGCCGCAGCTGAAAAACCTCCGTGCGTTGCTGGTGGAGTGGCTGGAATTCCGCGTGCTGACCGTGCGTCGCCGCCTGCAGTTCCGCCTCGACAAGGTCGAGCGTCGCCTGCACCTGTTGGACGGTTTGCTGATCGCTTACCTCAACCTGGATGAAGTGATCCATATCATCCGCACCGAGGAGCACCCGAAAGCCAAGCTGATCGAGCGTTTTGCCCTCAGCGAAATCCAGGCTGACTACATCCTCGATACCCGTCTGCGTCAGTTGGCGCGACTGGAAGAAATGAAGTTGCGCGACGAGCAGGACGAACTGCTCAAGGAACAGGCCAAGCTGCAAGCCCTGCTGGGCAGCGAAGCCAAGCTGAAGAAACTGGTGCGCACCGAGCTGTTGAAAGACGCTGAAACCTACGGCGATGACCGTCGGTCGCCAATCGTTGAGCGCACGGAAGCCAAGGCGCTGACCGAGCACGATCTGCTGCCGAACGAGAAAGTGACCGTTGTGCTGTCGGAAAAAGGCTGGATTCGTTCGGCCAAGGGCCACGAGATCGACGCCACCGGCCTGTCGTACAAGGCCGGCGACGGCTTCAAGACCTCGGCGGCGGGGCGCTCCAACCAGTCAGCCGTGGTTATCGACTCCACCGGCCGCAGTTATTCGGTGGCCGCACACACCTTGCCGTCGGCACGGGGCCAGGGCGAGCCGTTGACCGGCCGTCTGACGCCGCCGCCTGGCGCTACGTTCGAATGCGTGCTGATGCCGGAAGACGATGCGCTGTACGTGATCGCCTCTGACGCCGGCTACGGTTTCGTGGTCAAGGGCGAAGATCTGCAAGCCAAGAACAAGGCCGGCAAGGCCCTGTTGAGCCTGCCGAACAACGCCAAGGTGATCGCGCCGCGTCCGGTGGCCGATCGCGAGCAGAACTGGCTGGCTTCGGTGACGACCGAGGGTCGCCTGCTGATCTTCAAAATCAGCGATCTGCCACAATTAGGGAAGGGCAAAGGCAACAAGATCATCGGCATTTCCGGTGAACGAGTGGCCAGTCGCGAAGAATATGTCACGGACATCGCCGTTCTTCCGGAAGGCGCCACGCTGGTGCTGCAGGCCGGAAAACGTACCTTGTCGCTGAAAGCCGACGACCTCGAACACTACAAGGGTGAGCGTGGTCGCCGTGGCAATAAACTGCCACGGGGCTTCCAGCGAGTGGATGCGCTGCTCGTCGAAAACCTCAATTAAGCGGCCAGGAAGCGTTCGCACTCATTTCTCCTTCGGGAAAAATGACTGAGAACGCCTCTCTAGAGCGCCCGATCTTCGATTTAACCCGTAGATCGGCGCTTTGGCGCTGGAGTCGGAACGCATATTCACGGATGATATGGCCTTTCCAAGCGCCGGCGTGGCCGAGCGTTCTTCATATTTTTTGAGTATTTTCACTGTGGTCAGCCTTGTGGCGGCCACCTGGACGGGATGATGACTTCTCTGCGCCCCCTTATTTTCCTGCTCGCCGGCGTTCTTGGCCTGGCGGGTTGCAGCGTTCACCAGCCGGTGTCGCTGTATCAGCTGGACAGCGGAAGTCCGGCTCAGCCTGCGCAAAGCGCGGGCATGGCAGTTTTGCTGGGCCCTGTGGTAGTTGCCGACTACCTGCAACGTGAAACCCTGTTGCAGCGTCAACCGGACGGCAGCCTGCAGGCATCGATCGACGGCCGCTGGGCCGGCAGCCTGTCTTCGGACATCGATCAGTTGCTGTTGCGTCAGGTCGCCGGCCATCTGGACAGCCAGCGTGTGGTATTGGCGCCGGCCACTCTGGGTTTCACCCCGGATGTGCAGGTGCTGTTGACCATCACGCGTCTGGATTCCGGCGTGTCGCAGCCGGCGATTCTCGATGCTCAATGGCGTCTGATCGACCGTCGTGGCCAGGTGCGTGACAACCGCATCGTGCATCTGCAAGAGCAGCACAGTGGCGGCACGGCTTCGCAGGTTCAGGCGCAAGGCATCTTGCTGCAACGCCTGGCCGAGCAGCTCTCTGTAGCGCTCAAGCCGTTGGCCAACCAGCCACCGGTTGCCGAAGCGCCACGCAAACCGGCACCGAAACCGGCAGCGCCGGCGGCAGAAGCCGAGAAACAACCGAAGATTCCGATGGCTTCGCCGATTCGCACCGATATGGAAGTGTTTCGCTTCTAAGGCTGGATCGAGTCAGGACAGAGCCCGCCTTGTGCGGGCTTTGTCGTTTCTGGGCGTTGGTGGTACATGCATTGATGCCTGTCTCGAAAAGCTCCCCTCACCCTAACCCTCTCCCGGAGGGAGAGGGGACTGACCGAGGTGTCTTGCGTCATTCATCGACCTGCGAAGTCTTGGCGATTATGGATTTGGCGCAGAGCGGTCTCACAATTATGGATTCGGCACAGCATGTTCAGGTCGGTGTAGATCCCGAATATCCCCCTATCAGTCCCCTCTCCCTTTGGGAGAGGGTTAGGGTGAGGGGACTCCAAAGCCTGGCGAGATCACGAAAACGCCACACACAAAAAAGCCCGCAGACAATCACTCGTCTGCGGGCTTCTTCACATCAAGGCCTCAGGCCCGACGCTCATGCATCCGCGCCAGCTGCCGCTCAAGCATCGACGGATAAGGCTCCATCAATCGCTCCACACAGCAAGCCCCTTCAGGGCTGGCAATCGGCCGGATCCGCGCACGCTGGCGAATCAGCGCGTCATCACCGATCTTGCGCTCCACCAGCAGCAGGTTGCGGCTGTGTTGCGACAGCGCCAGGGCGTCCTGGGCGGAGTCGGTCAGCAGCAGGTCGATCTGGCTCAGTCCGAACAGTTCGTCGCCCAGGGTCAGGCCAAGCTGCAATTGCAGGGTGATGCCGCTGTCGGCGACTTCGATCTGCAACTGGTGGCCCAGCGCTCGCAGCAGCTCGCCGCAGCAGATGGCGTTGGTCAGGTAATCGTCGCCGCTGTCTTCGGTGTGGAACAGCATCAGCGTGCTGCCATCGTTCAGGGTTTCGATTTCACCCTGATACAGCGAAGCCGCCTGCTCCAGGCAGTCACGATAGCGCTCCTGCAACTCTTCCAGACGTGCCCGCGGCAGGCGGCGAAGTTGCTCCTGCGAACCCAGTTGCACTGCCAGCACCGCGGTGTGTTGCGGCACGCTCGGGGTTGGCTTGCGAACGGCAGGTTGCGCGGGTTCGTTCAGCGATTCGTCACGCAGATCGGCAAACGGGTCTTCGTCATCGTCGTCTTCAACGGTGCTGACCACATGGCGCGGCGCAGGCTTCTGCGCGGCCATCGGGCGGCTCTCGTCAAAGCTCGGATCGCGCAGGTTGCGCACTTCGAATTCCGGCTCGACGTCATCGTCCTCGAACTCGGGTTCCGGCTCAGGCTCGGGAATGGTTGGTTCCGGGGCGTAACTGGCGTGCAGTTGACGGGCCAGGTCGCCGATCTCGTCCTGACGCTCGATCCCCGGCGTGTATTCGTCGATCCGGCGCAGCCACACGCGCAATTGCAGCAGCGGCGTGGAAATGTGCCGGCCAAGGCGCAGGCTCAGGGCCAGGGACAGTGCCAGCAGGATCGCACTCAGAATGCCCATGCTTTGCAGGCTGATGGTCATCGGCTGCTGGAACTGATCCATGTCCAGGCTGATGCGCAGTTGCCCGGCGGTCACGTCCTGGAAGGTGATCTTGCTCTCGTACATGCCCTCGGCTTCGCCCAGCAGGCTGTGCTTGGGCCGCTGACCGGACTCGGCGAGGATGCGGTTGTCCACGCTGTAGATGGCGGCGTGGGCCACCAGCTTGTTCTTGGTCAGGTTGTTGAGCAGCACGTTGAGGCTGAGGATGTCGTTGGACACCAGCAGCTCGGTCGCGGAGGTGGCGGTCTGCGTGGTCAGGCTTTCGCCCAGCGCATCGGCCTGCTCGTGCATGGCCTGCTTGAACTGCAAGCCCATCACGCAGGCATAGATCACCAGGGCCAGGGCGACCAGGATCACGTTATGGCTGGCAATGCGTAATGCAATCGGTACACGGCGGTGGCGCAGTGCACGGAAGATCAGCAGAAAGAAGTTATCGGTTTTAACTGGCGTGGGCCGGTTCACTGAGCTCGGCTCTTTTGTCCGTGAAGTTGACGCGCAGTATAGCGACAGGCCCTAGACCGGCAAAGCGCTGGCGGTGCCCGATGGTCACTGAAAGTGGGTAGAATGCGGTTTTTTTCCAGTTGCGGGGGTGCGCGTTGCGCGAAATCGTCCTGATTAACATCACGGGAGTCGACCGTCCCGGTCTGACGGCGGCCATTACCGGTGTTCTGGCCCAGGGTGGTGTGAACATCCTCGATATCGGTCAGGCGGTGATCCACGACATGCTGTCGTTCGGCATCCTCGTGGAAATCCCCGACTCCGAGCAAGGCAAGTCGGTGCTCAAGGACATCCTGTTCAAGGGTTACGAGCTCGACCAGCAGGTGCGCTTCACCCCGGTGTCCGAAGAGGATTACCAGCAATGGGTGGGCAATCAGGGCAAGAAACGCCACATCGTCACCCTGCTGACCCGCAAGGTCACTGCCGGCCAGTTGCAGGCCGTGAGCTCGATCACCGCCAAATATGGCCTGAACATCGACCATATCGACCGTCTGTCGGGTCGCATGCCGCTGGACACGCCGGCGGACAAGGGCAAGGGTTGCATCGAATTCTCCGTGCGCGGCGAAGCTGCCGATCCGCAGGCCCTGCGCGCCGAATTCCTCAGCGTGGCCCAGGAGCTGAACGTCGACATCGCGTTCCAGGAAGATTCGCTGTTCCGTCGCAACCGTCGTCTGGCGGTGTTCGACATGGATTCGACCCTGATCGAAGCCGAAGTCATCGATGAACTGGCCAAGGCCGCCGGCGTTGGCGACCAGGTGTCGGAAATCACCGAGCGGGCAATGGCCGGTGAGCTGGACTTCCGCGCCAGCTTCAAAGAGCGTCTGGCGCTGCTCAAGGGCCTGGATGTCGGTGTACTCGATTCGATCGGTGCCTCGCTGCGCCTGACCGAAGGCGCCGAAACCCTGTTCGCCGAACTCAAGCGCCTGGGCTACAAGACCGCGATCCTGTCCGGCGGCTTCACCTACTTCGCCAAGCAATTGCAGGCCAAGCTTGGCATCGACTACGTGTTTGCGAACGAACTGGAAGTGGTCGACGGCAAATGCACCGGCGTGGCGATCGAGCCGATCGTCGATGCCCAGCGCAA
The DNA here is from genome assembly GCF_058789255.1 of Pseudomonas sp. FW215-R2. Lineage (NCBI taxonomy): Bacteria > Pseudomonadati > Pseudomonadota > Gammaproteobacteria > Pseudomonadales > Pseudomonadaceae > Pseudomonas > Pseudomonas sp. FW215-R2. The sequence continues at coordinate 177,132 of NZ_JBYTBO010000001.1, read as the reverse complement.
GGCCGATCTGCTGAAACAGCTGGCTGAAAAAGAAGGTTTGCGTCTGGAGCAGACCATCGCGGTGGGCGACGGTGCCAACGACCTACCAATGCTGGCGATTGCCGGTCTGGGTGTGGCGTTCCGCGCCAAGCCGCTGGTCAAGCAGTCGGCGAAACAGGCGATTTCCACCCTCGGCCTGGATGGCGTGCTGTACCTGCTGGGCTTCCGGGATCGCGACGGGCAGCTCTGACAACGGCACAGGATCGCAGCTCCCGGATGCGGTCCTGGCTCAAAGGGATTTCCACAACGAGTCGAAATCCTCCTCGCTCCCGCCATTCTGCGCGGCCTCCAGCGAGCGATAGGCAAACTGATTGAAACTGTGGGTGCTCGCCACCCGCCGATCCAGCCCGGCGCGGTGCTCTTCGCCCTGGGTGTTGATCATGACTTTACTGCCTTCCTGAAACGGCAGTCGTGGCGCCAGTAGCGTCGCGGGCAAGTCGATGGCGCTGATTTCCGGCAACAACAAGCCCCGCAGGTAATGGCTGTGATCGTCCCGCGTGCGCACCAGTTGCAAGCCGCAGGGCTGGGCGTGTGGCGCCACCAGTTCGATGCCCATTTGCGTCCCGGCGCCGCGCACCTGGCGGATCCAGCGCACCACGGCAATGCTCCAGCCCTGATTCGTGGTGTCCTGGATGCCGACCATCTCCCCGGTCTGCAATTCGGCGGGCACTTCTTTTGGCCACGCCAGGCAATAACCGCCGGGGCTGTGGTTGATGACGGGCAACGCATAGGTCGGGTAATGCGGCGGGCTGTCAGCGTCGCCTTCGTCGTCGGCCAGCGGTTCGTAGCGGATTTCTTCGTAAGGCAAAAACTCGTCGGACTTGCTCTGTGGGGCTGCATCGAATGCCTGACTCCAGCTGTCCTTTTCGCCTTGGGCCACTGCGCGGCTGAAGTTTGCGGCGCGCGAGCCGGGATGCCGGAGCAGTTCGCTGAAGGTGCGTTCGCCACCCAGATAGAAGTGCAGGGCGCTCATGCCCACACATACGGTCAGGTTGCCCTGGCCGACGGTGCGCTGGAAGCTGCGCTCGGCGGCTTCGCCCCAGGTGGCATGCAGATGTTGCAGGGTGTCGAGTGTCAGGCCGGCCGGCACTGGCAGCGGTGTCGAGGTGTCCTGATGCAGCAAGTGGGCTTCGATGGCATCGACCAGCGGTTGCGGATCGAATCCCAGCAGTCCCGGCTGTTGTTCGCTGCGAAATTTGCTGCGATAGCGCGGACCTGCGTCGATCTCCGCAGAAATGGCAAACAGCCCTTCGCCCGAGGCACCGGGATGGAGTTTCAACCAGGCACTCCACGGCTCAAGCACCTGCGCGAGTTGGGCGATCGGGTTCTGGCGCAGTTGATTGCAGCGGGCGCTGCCCAGCAGCAGAGCGGCGATGTAGGTCTGTTCGACGCTCAGTTCCCCGGCGAGGCTGGCCAGGTCATCACGGACCCGACGGTGTTGCAGCTGCAAGTCGCAGGCGCAGCGAAACAATTGGTGCAATTCAAACCACAGCTGTTCCGGCGCCGGGCTGTACAACTGCGTGGCGCGCACCAGTTGCCCTTTCAGCGCATGGGTGGCGCGTTGCAGCGCCTCGCTCAGCAGAGTCGCCCGATCCTTTGTGTATTTGGGCGCGATCCGCAGAACGATCTGTTTGTAACCGATGGCCAGTTGGCTTTGCAGCGCCTGGCACAGGTTGCTGATCTTGCGTGAACGCTCATCGAGCATGATCGCCTGATGCAGAAAGTGCCGCTCAAGGTGCTGGCAGACGAAGTACACCTCGGGCCGCAGCAGTTCCAGCAGATGCAGACGATTGTCACTGGGCGTCAGCAATTGATTGAGTTCGCCAAGGCCCTGATAAAGCTGGCGCGCGGTTTCGCCGATGTTGGCTTTCGGCAGGCCGGCGATCCAGCGCTTGAGATCGCGCGGAGTCGCTTCACAGAACGACAGGCGCAACTGAGTCGGCGTCGGGGCGCTCAGTGGTGGTTGGGATCGAGGCTCACTCATGCCGTGACCCGCTCCGGCGGCGAATAGGACGATGCCAAAAACTCTAGCAGTTGTGGTCTGTTTCGCAGGCGTTTGTCAGGCTTTTTTACCGTTGGTCTGCTGGCTTGGTGCCATTTCGGCAGGCGCTACTAGGCTCTTTGGCGTGCGATCGGAAACGCACGGTTGCACGGCTTGCCGCACACGTCGGGCAGGTCTCTGAACAACTTCAAGGAGATGAGGTTCATGTCTAAATACGCAGTGGCAAATCAATGGGGCGGTAATTCGGCACCCTGGCATCCGGGTGGAACCTGGGTACTGGGCGCGCGGGACAACCAGAAAGTCGTCGCGATCGAGATCAAGTCCGGCGACGGCGGCAAAAGCTTCACCGGCACCATGACCTACGCCGGCGAAGGCCCTATTGGCTTCAAGGCTCAGCGCACTGGCCAGAACCAGTACAACGTCGAGAACCAGTGGGGTGGCAACGATGCCCCGTGGCACCCAGGTGGCAAATGGGTGATCGGCGGTCGGGATAACCAGAACGTTATCGCGTTGAGTGTCACGTCGAGTGACGGCGGGAAAAACCTCAGCGGCACCAATACCTACGCCAACGAAGGGCCGATCGGCTTCCGTGGGCAGATAGAGTAACGGCGCCAGCCAGGTCGTGTCCGCCCCTTCGCAGACGTGCGAAAGGGCGGATCAACAGGTTCAGGCGTTCGGCAATGCCAGGGCCTGGCCCATCTGTACCGGCGAGCCGGCTTTCATTTCTTCAACCCATTTCACCTGATCCGGGCCAAACAGCACGATCGCGGTCGAACCCAGCTTGAAGCGACCCAGTTCCGCACCTTTTTCCAGATGAATCGGCGCACGGGCGGCTTCGTCGTAGCGGAAGGTTTTCAGTTCGCGCTTCGGTGGCGTGACCAGACCGGCCCACACGGTTTCAATCGACGCCACGATCATCGCGCCCACCAGCACCACGGCCATCGGCCCGCGCTCGGTGTCGAAGATGCACGCTACGCGCTCGTTGCGGGCGAACAGCTCAGGGACGTTTTCAGCGGTGGTCTTGTTGACCGAGAAGATCCGGCCCGGGATGTAGACCATTTCGCGCAGGGTGCCGGCCAGCGGCATGTGCACGCGGTGGTAGTCCTTCGGCGACAGGTAAACGGTGGCGAATTCGCCGCCCATGAACGGCGCAGCATTGGCCGCGTCGCCACCCAGCAGTTCCAGCACGCTGAAGCTGTGGCCTTTAGCCTGGAAAATGCGACCGTGTTCGATCGGGCCGAGCTGGCTGATCGCACCGTCGGCCGGGCTGAGGATCGCGCCCGGTGTCTCGTCCAGAGGACGGGCGCCGTCTTTCAGGGCGCGGGTGAAGAAGGCGTTGAAGTGCTCGTAAGCGGTCACGTCCTCAACCAGCGCCAGCGACATGTCCACCTGATAACGCTTGGCGAACCAGGTGGTGAAGGCATTCTTGAACCAGCGCACGCGGCACTCGGCAATGCAGCCGGCCAGGCGCGACAGCAAGTGGTGAGGCAGCAGGTATTGGCTGATGATAAACAAACGCTCTTTCATGACTGTCCTTAAAAATCCTTAAAGCTCGACGGGGGTGTCGGGGTGGTTGCCCCATTCGCCCCAGGAACCGGCGTAGCCCTTGACCCGCGGATAACCGAGGGATTTGGCCACCAGATAAGTGAAACCGGACCGGTGATGGGTCTGGCAGTGAGTAATGATTTCTTTGTCTTTCGTGATCCCGAGGCTTTCGAGGATCTGCGGCATGTCGGTGCGGATGCGCAGCTGGCGCGCCTGATCCATGCCTGCCGTCCATTCGAAGTTGACTGCACCGGGGATGTGCCCACCCTTGGCCGCCAGCACTTTCTCGCCGGAGTATTCCAGTGGCCCGCGAGCATCCCAGATCGCCAGGTCGGCGGCACCGAGGCGGCTTTGCAGGTATTCGCGGGTGGCGGTCGGTTCGTCGTGCAGGGTCAGGGCTACCGGACCGCCGACGACAGGAGGGATCTGGATCGACATCGGCGAGCCTTCCGCCAGCCACGCCGGCAGGCCGCCGTCGAGGTAGTGGTACTTGTCGTGACCGATCACGTCGAGCAGCCAGATGAAACGTCCGGCCCAGCCACCGCCTTCGTCGTCATAGACCACGTAGACCGCGTCCTTGTGATGACCCAGTTCACCGAACAGCTCTTCGAGTTTTTCTTTTGTCGGCAACAGGCCCGGAGCCGGTGCCTGGCCCAGCTGGGTGCGCTTCGGATCGACGAAGCGTGCGCCGGGAATGTGACCCTCGGCATAGCGGGCGGCACTGGTCAGATCCACCAGAATCAGGTTGCGGGCTTCGAGGCGAGGGAGCAGGTCGCTCGGCTCGATCACCAGCGCCAGGCCAGAGAAGTCAGACATGTGAGGTCTCCAGAGCACAAAGGGGAAGGATTGTAGCTGTCATTGGCCGCGCTGGCTAAAGCTGTGCAGGGCTTTCTCGATGCACTGCGCGGTTTTGCCGAAGGCTTGCACGGTGATGTCGGCGAACGGCCCGCCACCTTGGTCGGCCACCACGATCATGATGACGCGGCCGTTGTGGACCAGCGAGCGCAGGAACAGGTGTTCGCCTCGGAACAGCGTGCGCAGCGAGGGCGGCAGCAGGGCGGAAAACTGGGCGTTGTTGTCCGGGGTGATCCGCACTTGTGCCTGCTGCGCGAGCAAGCGTTGCAGCACGGTGCTTTGACTGACGACGAAGTTGAGCGCAGCGGCTTCCTTCGGCAGGCCGGAAATCTGATGCACGCGCAGACTGGACTGTGTGCGGTCGGCCATCAGGATCATCACCCGGCGCATGCCGCTGGCCACCAGCGCGTCGCGAGCGGCAATGGTCAAGTGCATGGCATTGGTGAAACGGCTCGGCTCGGCCAGCAGTTCGGCGCATTGCCGGCGCCACTTGGCGAGGTCGTCGGCATTGGGTGCGGCGGCCGGCAGCATTCCGGCGGGCAGGCGATGGGTGCCCCACGGCCACAACAGGGAAACCGCCGGGTGCCACAGATCCGGCATCGAATGCCGGCGTGCGCTGTTGGCGGCCTGCTGGTGCAACTGTTGTTGCACCTCGTCCATCGAGATTTGCAGATAGAGGCTGGTCAGGTATTGCCAGCGCTCGCTGTGCGGACTGTCCCAGGCCTGTTGTGCCGACAGCGCCAGGCCGTTGGCCAGCAGCACGGTGTTGGCCGGCTGATTGAGCCAGTGGCGCAGGGTCGGGTCGTCATCGAGGCGATTCTGCTGGCGTAGCGGGTGATCGACATCGCGGGCGATGCGCAAAACCTTGACCAGTTCGCGCTGCTCGGTGAGCAGCAATCGATAGCCCTGCTGCACCCAGATCGGCAATCGCCAGACTTCGACCAGCGCCTCACCGATCTTCAGCAGGCGCACGCCGAACAATTGCTTTTCCACGTCGCGGGCCGATTCGCCCTTGTGGATAACCCGCACTTCCCACTCTTCGAGCAGTTTGGGAAAGGTCAGTGCCAGCGGCCACAGCGGCGACAGAAACAACAGACTGCCCCAATGAATGTCCTGCCACAGCCGCGCCAGGCGACTGGCAAAAAAGCCGTTGGCCTGTTGCGTGGCGTGCTGGCTGATCATCTGTATCTGGCGCAAGGCCTGGGGAATTTGTGCCTGCGGTTCGGCGGGCAGGCGAGCCAGCAGTTCTTCGGTGCGGGCGAGGCCAAGGCGATTGATCGCGACCTCAAGGTTTTCCGCCGGTGCAGTCATGCTGCCCTGGGTGTGGCGATTGGCTTCGCGAATGATGCTCAGCGCCAGCGCCGGGCTGTCCTGCATCAGGTCGGCGATGTCGCGCAGCGAGCTGCGATTATCGCGGATGGCGCGGCAGACACGATCGTGGGCTTCTTGCGGCACCGGCAGGCGTACGCCGTCGAGCAGCTTCACCCAGCCATCGAGTGTGGTGGGTTTTACGTGTGGGACGTTCGTTTCATTAGCCATGTCTGGACGAGATCTTCACTGACTGTAGACGCGCCCGGCATGGGCTAAATTGGCTTTTCGCCTGAACTGGCTATAGTCTGGCGCAGTTTTGCCGATAAGTAGAAGAAGAGATTTTTTAACTTCCGAATATGACCTTGAACCCGACTTAAATAAGTACTTTCTACCTATGGCTAAAATTATCGGCATCATCGTCGTATTCGCGAGCGTGCTCGGCGGATACGTGCTCTCCCACGGCAAGATTGCCGCCCTGATCCAGCCTTTCGAGGTGATGATCATCGGTGGTGCGGCACTCGGAGCATTCCTCCAGGCCAACCCCGGTTACATGACGATGCACGTGCTCAAGAAATCTCTGAGCATGTTCAGTTCGCGTTTCAGCCACACGTTCTATCTGGAAGTGCTGGGCCTGATCTACGAGATCCTCAACAAGAGCCGCCGTGAAGGCATGATGGCCATCGAGGGCGACATCGAAGATGCCGCTGCGAGCCCGATCTTCGCCAAGTACCCGGCGGTACTGAAAGACGAACGCATGACCGCGTTCATCTGCGATTACCTGCGCATCATGTCGTCCGGCAACATGGCGCCGCACGAGCTGGAAGGCTTGTTCGACATGGAACTGTACAGCCTCAAGGAAGACCTGGAGCATCCGTCCCACGCGGTGAACGGCATCGCCGACGCCATGCCGGGTTTCGGTATCGTCGCGGCGGTACTGGGTATCGTGGTGACCATGGCCTCGTTGGGTGAAGGCGATCAGAAGTCCATCGGTTTGCACGTGGGTGCGGCACTCGTGGGTACCTTCTTCGGTATTCTCGCGGCATACGGTTTCTTCGGCCCGCTGGCGCACTCCCTGGCGCACGATGCCAAGGAAGAGCTGAACGTCTACGAAGCCATCAAGGCCTCGCTGGTAGCTTCGGCGTCCGGCATGCCGCCATCGCTGGCTGTCGAGTTCGGTCGCAAGGTTCTGTACCCGGCTCACCGTCCAAGCTTTGCCGAGCTGGAACAAGCCGTTCGCGGTCGTTAAGTCATGGAAAATAACCAGCCGATAATCATCAAGCGCGTCAAGCGCATCGCCGGCGGGCATCACGGCGGGGCGTGGAAGATCGCCTTCGCCGACTTCGCGACGGCGATGATGGCGTTCTTCCTGGTGTTGTGGCTGCTGTCCACCGCGACCCCGGAACAGAAGATCGCCATCGCCGGTTACTTCAAGGACCCGGTCGGTTTCTCCGAGAGCGGCACGCCGTACATCATCGACCTGGGCGGTACGCCGACCCTGGCGCCGGAAAACACCCTCAACCCTGAAGTGAAGTCGCAGCCGCAACCGGACAAGGTCACGGTCGACACCGAGCAGGTTGAAGGCATGGCCGAGCAGGTCGAGAAGGAACGTCTGGAACTGTTGCTGCAAGAACTGCAGAACAAGGTCGACGAGAATCCGCAGCTGCAGAAGTTCAAGGATCAGATCCTGTTCGAGATCACGCCGAACGGCTTGCGCATCCAGATCATGGACGCCGAGAACCGTCCGATGTTCGACTCCGGTTCTGCACGCCTGAAGCCGTACTTCGAAGACATCCTGCTGGCCATGGCCGACACCATCAAAGCGGTGCCGAACAAGATCAGCATCAGCGGCCACACCGACGCCAAGCCGTACACCGGCACCGGTGACTTCGGTAACTGGGAGCTCTCGGCCAACCGTGCCAACGCCGCCCGGCGTGCGCTGGTGGCGGGTAGTTATCCGGACGGGCAAGTGGCGCGGGTCGTGGGTTACGCCTCGTCGGCGCTGTTCGACAAGGAGAACCCGTTCAACCCGGTCAACCGTCGCATCGACATCGTGGTGCTGACCAAGAAGGCCCAGGCGGCCATCGAAGGTTCGCAAGGTACCGAACCGTCGAAACCGGCAGATCAAGGTCAGAACGGTGCGGCCCCGGCCACACCGGTCGACCCGAACGCCTTGCCGGCGGATCAGCAACCAGTGCCGGCGCACGAACTGCGCGAACGGTTGAACCTGTTTGACGACGCGGCGCCGAAGCCAGCCGCGCCGGCTGGCGCGGCGCCAGCCCCGGCGCCCGCTGCACCCGCCACTGCCCCGGCGCCCGCGTCCAAGCAGTGACCCACAAAAAAGCCGACAGTGATGTCGGCTTTTTTGTATCCGGCGACGACTGGGCGCTTTTTTGATCAGCCTCTCACGGATAATCCCCGATCAGCGCACACGGGTGTTTTGCTTTAAATGGCCAGCAATGAATTCAAATCCTTCTGAACCACAGGGAGTCGTGACGATGGAAAATCAGACAATCTTTTTGCTGCAACAGCAATTTGACGAATTAGCGCAACGGGTGCCTGGCGAGGGTATCGAGTTCTGGTTCGCTCGCGAACTGCAGGAGCCTTTGGGTTATGCACGTTGGGAAAACTTTCTCACCGTTGTCCAGCGTGCAATAGCCTCGTGTGAAGCCACCGGTGTGGATGCTCTCGATCATTTTCGTGGCGTTACGAAAATGATCGAGATTGGCAAAGGTGGGCAACGAGCTACCGACGATTTCATGCTTACGCGCTATGCCTGTTACTTGATTGCGCAGAATGGCGATCCGCGTAAACGGCCCATTGCCTTTGCTCAGAGCTATTTCGCGCTACAAACGCGCAAGCAAGAGTTGATTGAAGACCGGATGCGCCTGCTGGCCCGCTTTGATGCTCGTGATCGCTTGCGCGAGTCGGAAAAAGAACTGTCGCAGAATATTTACGAACGTGGCGTGGATGATGAGGGGTTTGCTCGTATCCGCTCCCGGGGAGATGCAGCGCTTTTCGGTGGGAAAACGACTCAAGCGATGAAAGATCGCTACGGCATCATCAAGAGTCGGCCACTTGCTGATTTTCTGCCTACATTGACTATTGCTGCGAAAAATCTTGCCACTGAGATGACCAATCACAATGTGCTTCAGGTTGATTTACAGGGTGAGTCGGCTATTGCGAGCGAGCATGTCCAGAACAATTTGAGCGTGCGCGACATGCTGGACCAGCGTGGTATCAAACCCGAGGAACTCCCTGCGGAAGAGGATATTCGCAAGCTTGAACGTCGGGTTAAATCACAGGAAAGGAGCATCGCAAAGCAGGCGCCGAAGCTACCGGCTGACTGATATTGAGGTGGTCGCTGGAGTGGATCCACAAACAAAAGCCGCAGATGACTGCGGCTTTTGTTTGGCTGGGACATTCCCAAAGTCAGCGTTGCTGGCGATCTTGTTCAGTAGCCGTTTTCAGGCAGGCTGGCGATGATCGAGCGGTAGCTGTTCATTCGCTGCTGTTGCACGCGGCCATCTTCCAGGGCCTTGAGCAGGGCGCATCCTGGCTCGCGGTCGTGCTTGCAGTCGCGGAAGCGGCAGGTGCCGAGCAGGTCGTCGAACTCGATGAAGCCAGCCTCGACGTCGGCTCGGCTGACGTGGCCCAGGCCGAATTCGCGGATACCCGGGGAGTCGATCAGCTCACCGCCACCAGGGAAGTGGAACAGGCGCGCGGTGGTCGTGGTGTGGGTGCCCTGGCCGGACAGTTCGGACAGCGGGCCGACGCGGGTTTCCACCTCGGGCAGCAGGCTGTTGACCAGCGACGACTTGCCGACACCGGACTGACCAACGAACACGCTGATGCGCCCGTCGAGCTGCTTCTGCAATTGCTCCATGCCGTTGCCGTGGTGCGCCGACACTTCCAGCACCGGATAACCCAGCGTGCGGTACACCGCCAGCAGTGCATTCAGCGCCGGGGCATTCTGCTCGTCTATCAGGTCGAATTTGTTCAGCAGCAGCAAAGGGCGGATGCCGGCGTGTTCGGCCGCGACCAGATAGCGGTCGATCAGGTTCGCATGGGGCTCGGGCAGCGGGGCGAACACGATGACGATCATGTCGACGTTGGCGGCCACCGGTTTGAGCTGGCCACGGCTGTCCGGCCGGCACAGCTCGGTGGTGCGCGGCAGTTGCGCGACGATCACGCCGATGCCCTGGTTGCCGGCGCGCCAGACCACTTGATCGCCGGTCACCAGCGCGGGCAGGTTGGCCCGCAAGTGGCAGCGGAAAACCTGGCCGGCCAGTTCGCCGTCAACAGCCTCGACTTCGACCTGCACACCGAAGTGGGCGATCACCAGGCCGTGCTGTTCCGGGCCCAGATCGCCGCCTTCGAGCGCCTCGACAGCCGAGGACTCGCGTTTGGCGGCGCGGGCGGCGCGCTCGCCCTGAATCTTTTCGATGCGCCAGTTTTGACGACGATTGAGTTGGCGTTTGGCCATGGGTGTTCCGTCTGAAGAATGCAGCGATTAGGTAAAACGGCCGCGAGTTTAGCACGCCCGGGCACCGCCCTAGGCTAAACTGCGCAGCATTGCCTAGGAGCCGAAATATGCAAAACCCGCAGAATCTGATCTGGATCGACCTGGAAATGACCGGTCTGGATCCGGAAAACGACGTCATCATCGAAATGGCCACCATCGTCACCGACAGTGACCTGAATACGTTGGCCGAAGGCCCGGTGATCGCCATCCACCACAGCGACGAAGTGCTGGCCCGCATGGACGAGTGGAACACCCGCACCCACGGCAACTCCGGCCTGACCCAACGCGTGCGCGACAGCCGCGTCAGCATGGCCGAGGCTGAAGCCGAAACCATCGCCTTCCTCGAGCAGTGGGTGCCGAAGGGCAAGTCGCCGATCTGTGGCAACAGCATCTGCCAGGATCGCCGCTTCCTCTATACCCACATGAAGTCGCTGGAAAGCTACTTTCACTATCGCAACCTCGACGTTTCCACGCTCAAGGAACTGGCCGCGCGCTGGGCGCCGGACGTGCGCGACAGCTTCAAAAAGGGCAGCACTCACCTGGCGCTGGACGACATCCGTGAATCCATCGCCGAGCTGCAGCACTACCGCAAGCATTTCATCAAGTTCTGAGATCGGCGACCCACGCCGAGGCGCCCTCTTTTGGTGCCCCGGCGAAGTGAGTAGACTGCGCGCCTTCCTGCCAGGATCGCCACCATGTTGCTGATGCTCTACCTCGTCGCCATTACTGCCGAAGCCATGACCGGCGCCCTGTCTGCGGGCCGTCGCGGCATGGACTGGTTCGGCGTGGTGCTGATCGCCTGCGTCACGGCATTGGGCGGCGGTTCGGTGCGCGACGTGCTGCTCGGGCACTACCCGCTGACCTGGGTCAAACACCCGGAATACCTGGTGCTGACCACGGTCGCGGCGATGATCACCGTGTTCACGGCACGCTGGATGCGCCATCTGCGCTCGCTGTTTCTGGTGCTCGACGCGGTCGGTCTGGTGGCGTTCACTCTGATCGGCTGCATGACCGCGCTGGAAATGGGTCACGGCATGCTGGTGGCTTCGGTCAGTGGCGTGATCACTGGGGTGTTCGGCGGCATCCTGCGCGACATCTTCTGCAACGACATCCCGCTGATCTTTCGCCGCGAACTCTACGCCAGCGTCTCGTTCGCCGCGGCGTGGTGCTACATGCTGTGCCTGTTCCTGAACGTGCCGAGCGAGCAGGCGATTCTGATCACCCTGTTCGGTGGCTTTCTATTGCGGCTGTTGGCGATTCGCTTCCATTGGGAAATGCCGAAGTTCGTCTATAACGACGCGCCTTGACGGTCGGCGTGCTGTTTCAGCGCCCACTCCACATGCTCGCGCACCAGCTCTGACGGGTATTCGCGCCGCGCCTTGAGCGCTTCCAGCACCGGAATGCTCGACGGTGCGTTACCCAGTCCCACCGCCAGATTGCGCAGCCAGCGCTCATAGCCGGCGCGGCGCAGCGGCGAACCCTCGGTGCTGCTGAGGAACTTGTCTTCATCCCACAGAAACAGCTCGGCCAGTTCGGCGTTGTCCAGATTGTGCCGTGGCTTGAAATCGCTTTCGCCGGACGGGCGGGCGAAGCGGTTCCACGGGCAGCAGATCTGGCAGTCGTCGCAGCCGAACACCCGATTGCCGATCAACGGTCGCAGGTCTTCGGGGATGGCGTTCTTCAGCTCGATGGTCAAGTAAGAAATGCAGCGCCGCGCATCCAGCACATACGGCCCGACGAAAGCGTTGGTCGGGCAGATGTCGAGGCACGCGGTGCAGCGCCCGCAATGTTCGGTGCTATGGGGGTCATCCACCGGCAGGGGCAGGTCGACGAACAGCTCGCTGAGAAAGAAGTAACTGCCGGCCTTGCGGTTCAGCACCAGGGTGTTTTTGCCGATCCAGCCCAGGCCGGCCTGTTCGGCGATGGCTTTTTCCAGCACCGGGGCGCTGTCGACGAAGGCGCGGAAGCCGAACGGGCCGATTTCGGATTGAATCTTGTCCGCCAGTTGTTGCACGCGTTTACGGATCAATTTGTGATAATCGCGGCCCAAGGCATAACGCGAGATGTAGGCCTTTTCCGGTTTGGCCAGCAATTGCGCCATTTGCGTGTCGCCCGGCAGGTAGTCCATGCGCAAGGACACCACGCGCAAGGTGCCCGGCACCAGCTCTTCGGGGTGCGAGCGTTTGCTGCCGTGGGCGCCCATGTAATCCATTTCGCCGTGGTAGCCGGCCTCGAGCCAGCGTTGCAGATGCTGCTCGTGCTCGGCCAGGTCCAGACCGCTGATGCCGACTTGCTGGAAGCCCAGCTCGCGGCCCCAGTCCTTGATGGATTGGGCGAGGGCGGGAAGATCTGTGGTGATGGCGGACATGAGGCGAGAGAAACCGGAGCTGAGGTGCGTATAATTCTGCCAGACATCGGAGCCCGAAGACGCATGCCGCACACTAAAGATCAATTACCCGACGCGCTGTACTGCGCCGCGCAAGTGCGGGCACTCGACGCACGGCTGATTGCCGCCGGCACGCCGGGCTTCGAATTGATGCAGCGTGCCGCCCATGCCACCTGGCGTGCACTGGTGCGCCAATGGCCAGCCGCGAATGAATTGACGGTGCTGGCCGGGCACGGCAACAACGCCGGCGATGGTTATCTGGTGGCTGCGCTGGCCCGGCGTGCGGGGTGGACGGTGCAGGTGCTGGCCGTCGGCGATCCGCAACGCTTGCAGGGCGATGCGGCCCTGGCGCATGCCGAAGCAGTGGCTGAAGGCGTTGCGATTGCTGTTTGGAATGTTTCCAGTGAATTGCGCGGAATTCTTGTCGACGCGCTGCTTGGCACCGGTCTGAGCGGTGATGTGCGTGAGCCGTATGCATCTGCCATCGCAGTCATCAATGCCAGCGGCCTGCCGGTGGTGGCGGTCGATATCCCTTCCGGTTTGTGTGCCGATACCGGCCATGTGCTGGGCAGCGCGGTGCGCGCTGACCTGACCGTGACCTTCATCGGGCTGAAACTCGGCCTGTTTACCGGGGGCGCGGCGGATCACGTCGGCGACCTGCTGTTTAACGATCTGCAAGCGCCTGCCGAAACCTACAGTGACATTGCCGTCGCCGCCCGCCGGCTCAATGCCGGTAATCTGCCGCGCCTGCCTGCTCGATTGCCGGCTACGCACAAGGGGCGTTTTGGCCATGTCCTGCTGATCGGTGGCGATCACGGCTTTGGCGGCGCGATTCTTCTCAGCACCGAAAGTGCGTTGCGCAGCGGAGCCGGAATGGTGTCGCTGGCGACCCGCCCGGAACATGTCCCGGCAGCGTTGAGCCGGGTTCCTGAAGCCATGGCGTTGGGCACTTCGTCGGCCAATCAACTGATGGGGCTGCTGGAAAAAGTGTCCGTGCTGGTAGTAGGTCCGGGGCTTGGGCAAGCGAGTTGGGGCAGGGCACTGCTGTCGGCCGCCGCCAATGCACCGCTGCCGCAAGTGTGGGATGCCGACGCGTTGAATCTGCTGGCGTCCGGATTTGTCACTCTGCCCAAAGATTGTGTGATCACGCCGCATCCGGGTGAAGCGGCGCGTTTGCTGGGGATCAGCACCGCCGAGGTGCAGGCCGATCGTCCTGCGGCAGCACTGGCATTGAGCAAAAAATATGCAGCGGTGGTGGTGCTCAAGGGCGCGGGCAGTCTGATCGCTCACCCCGACGGGCGTCTGGCGTTGTGTCATCAAGGCCATCCGGCCATGGCCACCGCCGGGCTCGGCGATGTACTGGCCGGTCTGGTCGGTGCGTTGCTGGCTCAGGGCATGAATGCGTTCGATGCGGCGTGCCTGGCGGTCTGGCTGCACGCCAGCGCAGGAGCGCAACAAGGTAAATTCGGCCGTGGGCTGGCGGCCAGTGATCTGATTCCAGCCATTCGTCAGTTGTTGGAGGAGCATGCACCGTGTCTGAAGTAACCCTGTACCTGGCCGATGAACAGGCGATGAGCGACTTTGGCGCACGGATCGCCCGCGTGACCGGGGGGCATGGCCTGATCTTCCTCGAAGGCAACCTCGGCATGGGTAAAACCACGCTGTCGCGGGGCATCATTCGCGGGCTGGGGCACGTCGGTGCGGTGAAAAGCCCGACCTTCACGCTGGTCGAGCCCTACGAGATCGGTGACATCCGCGCCTTCCACTTTGATCTGTATCGTCTGGTCGATCCGGAAGAGCTGGAGTTTCTCGGCATTCGCGACTATTTCGAAGACGACGCCCTGTGCCTGATCGAGTGGCCCGATAAAGGTGCAGGCTTTTTGCCAAAGCCTGACCTGACCATTACCATTAGCCCGCAAGACAGCGGGCGTTCGCTGACTATTTTGTCCCAGGGCTCGCGTGGCGAGGCCTGGTGTGCCGCTTTGGCATTGGAAACCAATTAAATGATGGGGTTAGGTATGCGCTTTCGCGCGTTGGTGGCTGCCGCTGGACTGATGTTGATGGCAGTAACCGTCAACGCTGTGGCCGACACGAAGGTCAACAGCGTGCGCCTGTGGCGGGCGCCGGACAACACGCGTCTGGTGTTCGACCTGACCGGTCCGGTGCAGCACAGCGTTTTCACCCTGACGTCGCCGGACCGTCTGGTCATCGACATCAATGGCGCCACCCTCGGCGCACCGTTGAAAGTCTCCACCGCCAATACGCCGATCACTGCGATGCGTTCGGCCCAGCGTACGCCGACCGACCTGCGGGTGGTCATCGACCTGAAAAAAGCCGTCACCCCGAAGAGTTTCTCGCTGGCGCCAAACGCGCAGTATGGCAACCGTCTGGTGGTCGACCTGTTCGATAACCCGGCCGATGCCGCGCCGCCACCACCCACACCTGCGCCGACACCGGCAGTTGCGACCGTTCCGGCCGTGCCGGTCACCCCGACAGAACCGGCGATCAAACTGCCTCCGGCCCCGGCCGGCAAGCGCGACATCATTGTGGTGATCGACGCCGGCCACGGCGGCGAAGACCCGGGCGCGTCCGGCTCACGCGGTCAGCGCGAGAAAGACGTGGTGCTGCAGATCGCCCGTGAGTTGCAGCGTCAGGTCAACGGCATGAAAGGCTTCCGCGCCGAACTGACCCGTACCGGCGACTACTTCATCCCGTTGCGTGGCCGTACCGAAATCGCCCGCAAGAAAGGCGCCGATCTGTTCGTCTCGATCCACGCCGACGCCGCGCCGTCTGCGGCGGCCTTCGGTGCTTCGGTGTTTGCCTTGTCCGACCGTGGCGCCACCTCGGAAACCGCCCGCTGGCTGGCAGACAGTGAAAACCGTTCTGACTTGATCGGTGGTGCCGGCAACGTCAGCCTCGACGACAAGGACCGGATGCTTGCCGGCGTGCTGCTCGACCTGTCGATGACCGCCTCGCTGACCTCCAGCCTCAACGTCGGCCAGAAAGTCCTGACCAACATTGGTCGCGTCACGCCGTTGCACAAGCAACGCGTTGAGCAGGCCGGGTTCATGGTGCTGAAGTCGCCGGACATCCCGTCGATCCTGGTGGAAACCGGCTTTATCTCCAACGCCAACGAAGCGAACAAGCTCTCGGCCTCGAGCCACCAGCAGGCGCTGGCGCGTTCGATCAGCAGCGGCGTACGCCAGTTCTTCCAGCAGAACCCGCCACCGGGCACTTACATTGCCTGGCTGCGTGATTCGGGCAAGATCGCCCAGGGGCCACGTGATCACCGCGTCAGCCCGGGCGAGACCCTGGCGATGATTGCCGTGCGTTATCAGGTGTCGCCAGCCACTTTGCGCAGTGCCAATAACCTCAGCAGCGATGAGCTGAAGGTCGGTCAGCACCTGACCATTCCTGGTACCGAACTGGCGTCCAAAGAATGAATCAGGTTCTGAACGCGGCCCGCATCGAACTGCTCAGCCCACGGCTGGCGAACCAGATCGCCGCTGGCGAGGTGGTTGAGCGCCCGGCCTCGGTGATCAAGGAATTGCTGGAAAACAGCCTCGACTCCGGCGCCAGGCGCATCGACGTCGATGTCGAGCAGGGCGGCGTCAAGCTGCTGCGGGTGCGTGATGATGGCAGCGGCATTTCCGCCGATGACCTGCCGCTGGCGCTGGCCCGTCACGCCACCAGCAAGATCCGCAACCTTGAAGACCTCGAACAGGTGATGAGCCTGGGTTTCCGGGGCGAGGCACTGGCGTCGATCAGCTCCGTGGCGCGCCTGACCCTGACGTCGCGTACCCGCGATGCCGATCAGGCCTGGCAGGTCGAGACCGAAGGTCGCGACATGGCACCCCGCGTGCAGCCGGCGGCGCATCCGGTCGGCACCTCGGTGGAAGTCCGTGACCTGTTCTTCAACACCCCGGCACGGCGCAAATTTCTCAAGACCGAAAAAACCGAATTCGATCATCTGCAAGAAGTGATCAAGCGTCTGGCGCTGGCGCGTTTCGACGTGGCGTTTCATCTGCGCCATAACGGCAAGACCATCCTCAGCCTGCACGAGGCTCACGATGACGCGGCCCGCGCCCGGCGTGTGGCGGCGATCTGCGGTTCGGGCTTCCTTGAACAGGCCTTGCCGATCGAGATCGAGCGCAATGGCTTGCATCTGTGGGGTTGGGTCGGTCTGCCGACGTTCAACCGCAGTCAGGCGGACTTGCAGTATTTCTTCGTCAACGGCCGTGCGGTGCGCGACAAACTGGTGGCCCACGCGGTGCGTCAGGCCTATCGCGATGTGCTGTTCAACGGCCGGCATCCGACGTTCGCGCTGTTTTTCGAGGTCGATCCGGCAGCGGTCGACGTCAACGTGCACCCGACCAAACACGAAGTGCGCTTCCGTGACGGGCGCATGGTGCATGACTTCCTGTATGGCACCTTGCACCGTGCCCTCGGCGATGTGCGACCGGAAGATCAGCTTGCCGGTTCGGTCACTACCGCAATCGTGCGGCCAACCGGCCTCGAAGCCGGTGAGTTTGGCCCGCAAGGTGAAATGCGTCTGGCCGCCAATGCGCTGCTGGAGCAGCCGCAGGCACAACCGACTTTCAATACCTCGTCGGGCGCCAGCACTGGTGGCGCTTATCAGTATCAATACACGCCGCGTCCGCAATCTGCGGTGCCGCCGGCCGCTGAAGCTCAGGCTGCGTACCGCGAGTTTTTCGCGCCGCTGCCCGAGGCGAATGCCAATGCGCTACCGGCCGGTCAGGAAGATATTCCGCCACTTGGCTACGCGCTGGCACAGCTCAAGGGCATCTATATTCTGTCCGAGAACGCTCAGGGCCTGGTTTTGGTGGACATGCACGCCGCTCACGAGCGGATCATGTACGAACGCCTGAAGATCGCCATGGCGAGCGAAGGCCTGAGTGGCCAGCCGTTGCTGGTGCCGGAGTCGCTGGCGGTCAGTCAGCGCGAGGCCGATTGCGCCGAAGAGCATGCGGCGTGGTTCCAGCGTCTCGGGTTCGAATTGCAGCGTCTGGGCCCGGAAACCCTGGCGATCCGCCAGATTCCGGCCCTGCTCAAACAGGCCGAGGCCAACCGTCTGGTGGGCGACGTACTGTCGGACTTGATGGAATACGGCACCAGTGACCGGATCCAGGCGCACCTGAATGAACTGCTCGGCACCATGGCCTGCCACGGCGCGATCCGCGCCAACCGCCGCCTGGCCTTGCCGGAAATGAACGGTCTGCTGCGCGACATGGAAAACACCGAGCGCAGCGGTCAATGCAACCATGGCCGACCGACCTGGACCCAACTGGGCCTGGACGATCTGGACAAACTGTTTCTGCGCGGTCGTTGATGAGCCAGCTTCCTCCAGCGATTTTCCTGATGGGCCCGACCGCTGCGGGCAAGACCGACCTGGCCATCGAGCTGACCAAGGTGCTGCCGTGCGAGTTGATCAGCGTCGATTCGGCACTGGTCTATCGCGGCATGGACATCGGCACGGCCAAACCGTCCAAAGAACTGCTCGCCGAACATCCTCATCGGCTGATCGACATTCTCGACCCGGCCGAGAGTTATTCGGCGGCCGATTTCCGCCGCGATGCCCTGCAAGCCATGGCCGAAATCACCGCACGCGGAAAAATTCCGCTGCTGGTAGGCGGCACGATGCTCTATTACAAGGCTTTGGTCGAAGGTCTGGCGGATATGCCGGCGGCGGATCCCGAGGTTCGTGCGCAGATCGAGGAAGAGGCTGCACGCCTTGGCTGGCAAGCCTTGCACGATCAGTTGGCAGTGATCGACCCGGAATCGGCGGCGCGTATTCACCCGAATGATCCTCAGCGCCTGAGTCGTGCGCTGGAAGTCTATCGGGTCAGCGGTCAGAGCATGACTGAACTGCGGCTGAAACAATCTGAACAAAGTACCCAAGCTGCGGCATCGGGACTGCAACAATTGCCCTATACTGTCGCGAACTTGGCCATTGCTCCGGCAAATCGTCAGGTACTGCACGACCGCATTAAACAAAGATTCACAAATATGCTGGAACAGGGATTCATCGACGAGGTCGTAGCCCTGCGTAATAGAAGTGACCTGCATGCCGGGTTGCCGTCTATACGTGCGGTAGGCTATCGCCAAGTCTGGGATTACCTGGATGGCAAGCTGACGTCGGCTGAAATGCAGGAGCGGGGCATCATTGCCACGCGCCAATTGGCCAAACGCCAGTTTACCTGGCTGCGCAGCTGGGACGATTTACACTGGCTCGACAGTCTGGATTGCGACAATCTGCCACGCGCCTTGAAATACCTTGGGACCATCTCCATATTGAGCTGAGTCCTTGCAATTGCCGTCTATCCTTGGGGGTGTGGCGGCAAAAGCCATCTGATTACCTATTTTTTATATTGAATCCTTAAAGGAGTGCGGCACATGTCAAAAGGGCATTCGCTACAAGACCCTTACTTGAATACTTTACGTAAAGAGAAAGTTGGGGTTTCCATCTACCTGGTCAACGGTATCAAACTGCAAGGCACGATCGAGTCGTTCGACCAGTTCGTTATCCTGCTGAAGAACACCGTCAGCCAGATGGTTTACAAACACGCTATCTCTACAGTCGTGCCGGTTCGTCCAATTCGTCTGCCAAGCGCAACCGAATCCGAAGCAGGTGACGCTGAGCCAGGTAACGCCTGATAGGAGTCTCCTTTGTTCTTTGAGCGCCACGGTGGTGGTGAGCGAGTCATCCTCGTTCACTTGGATGGACAGGACCCTGAGGCGCGCGAAGATCCGCAGGAGTTTCAGGAGTTGGCAAATTCGGCCGGCGCCGAGACCGTTGCGTTTTTTAACGTGCCGCGTCATCGGCCAACGGCCAAATTCCTGATTGGCAGCGGCAAGGTCGAGGAACTGCGCGACCTGGTCCACGCCGAAGAAGCCGATCTGGTGATCTTCAATCACGTCCTCACGCCCAGTCAGGAACGTAACCTCGAACGTGTTTTCGAGTGTCGCGTGATCGACCGTACCGGTCTGATTCTCGATATTTTCGCCCAGCGCGCCCGCACCCATGAAGGCAAGCTCCAGGTCGAACTGGCCCAGCTTGACCACATGAGCACCCGGCTGGTTCGCGGCTGGACTCACCTTGAGCGTCAGGGTGGCGGTATCGGCATGCGCGGTCCGGGTGAAACCCAGCTCGAAACCGACCGGCGACTGCTGCGGGTTCGCCTGCGCCAGATCAAGGGGCGGCTGGAAAAAGTGCGCAGCCAGCGCGAACAGTCGCGTCGCGGCCGCTCGCGTGCGGATATCCCAACCGTGTCTCTGGTGGGCTATACCAACGCCGGCAAATCCACGCTCTTCAATAACGTGACGAAATCCGACGTGTACGCGGCGGACCAGTTGTTCGCCACGCTGGACCCGACCCTGCGCCGTCTGGAACTGGACGACCTGGGGCCGATTGTCCTGGCCGACACCGTGGGTTTCATTCGTCATTTGCCGCACAAGCTGGTCGAGGCATTTCGGTCTACGCTCGAAGAGTCGAGCAATTCCGACCTGCTGTTGCACGTGATCGATGCGGCCGAACCGGATCGCATGTTGCAGATCGAGCAGGTGATGGTGGTGCTGGGCGAGATTGGTGCCCAGGACTTGCCGATCCTCGAGGTCTATAACAAACTCGATTTGCTTGAAGGCGTTGAGCCACAAATCCAGCGCGACGAAAATGGCAGGCCTCAACGGGTCTGGCTGTCGGCGCGGGATGGCACTGGTCTGGAATTGCTTGAGCAAGCCATTGCCGAATTGCTGGGCAGTGATTTGTTTGTCGGAACCTTGCGTTTGCCCCAGCGGTTTGCGCGTCTGCGTGCACAGTTCTTTGAGCTGGGCGCGGTACAGAAAGAAGAATACGACGAAGAAGGTGTCAGCTTGCTGGCCATTCGATTGCCACGCTCGGAGCTCAATCGACTGGTCAGTCGTGAAGGCGTTGTGCCGACGGAGTTCATCGAGCAACACACTTTGCAATAAAAGCCTGAAAAAGCGGTTGTGCCGCAACGGCAGGCATTCTGTAGCATTGGTCGGCGCGCCGTGGGTGCGTCTTTGCTTTATCAGATGGAGAGCGCTATGGCTTGGAATGAGCCGGGTGGCAACTCGAACAATCAGGATCCTTGGGGTGGCAAGCGCCGCAATAACGGCGACCGCAAGGGACCACCAGATCTCGACGAGGCCTTCCGAAAGCTGCAGGAAAGCCTGAACGGGTTGTTCGGTGGTGGTAAGAAACGGGGTGACGATGGCGGTGGTTCGGGCAAGAGTGGCGGCTTCGGCGGCCTGCTCGGCATCGGCCTCGTCGTGCTGGCGGCCGTGTGGCTGTACAGCGCGGTGTACGTGGTGGACGAGCAGGAGCAAGCCGTGGTGCTGCGCTTCGGCAAGTACTACGAGACCGTCGGCCCGGGCCTGAACATCTATTTCCCGCCGATCGACAAGAAGTACATGGAAAACGTCACGCGTGAGCGTGCCTACACCAAGCAGGGCCAGATGCTGACCGAAGACGAGAACATCGTCGAAGTGCCGCTGACCGTGCAGTACAAGATCAGCAACCTGCAGGACTTCGTGCTGAACGTCGACCAGCCGGAAATCAGCCTGCAACATGCGACCGACAGTGCGCTGCGCCATGTGGTGGGTTCCACCGCGATGGACCAGGTGCTGACCGAAGGTCGTGAGCTGATGGCCAGCGAGATCAAGGAGCGTCTGCAACGTTTCCTCGATACCTATCGCACCGGTATTACCGTCACTCAGGTCAACGTACAGAGCGCAGCTGCACCGCGTGAAGTGCAGGAAGCCTTCGATGACGTGATCCGCGCCCGTGAAGACGAGCAGCGTTCGCGCAACCAGGCTGAAACCTACGCCAACGGCGTGGTGCCGGAAGCCCGTGGTCAGGCCCAGCGCATCCTCGAAGATGCCAACGGCTACCGCGACGAAACGGTCTCGCGCGCCAAGGGTGAGGCTGATCGCTTCACCAAGCTGGTTGCCGAGTATCGCAAGGCGCCCGAGGTCACGCGTCAGCGTCTGTACCTGGACACCATGCAGGAAGTCTTCAGCAGCACCAGCAAGGTACTCGTGACCGGCAACAAGAACGGCCAGAGCAACCTGCTTTACCTGCCGCTGGACAAAATGATTCAGAACAGTTCGGGCAGCAATGCACCGGTCACCGGCTCGGCTGCCGCCAGCAACAACACGGACGTCACGCCGCATGTCACTGACCTGCCGCAGTCGCGCACAAGGGAGACCCGCTGATGAGCAATAAATCGCTGATCGCCCTGATCGTTGGCGTTGTTGTGGTACTGGTCGGCTGGAACTGCTTCTACATCGTGGCTCAGACCGAGCGTGCGGTGTTGCTGCAGTTCGGTCGTGTGGTTCAGGCCGATGTTCAGCCTGGTCTGCATGTGAAGGTGCCTTACGTTAACCAGGTGCGTAAATTCGACGCACGTCTGATGACGCTGGATGCACCGACACAACGCTTCCTGACGCTGGAAAAGAAAGCCGTGATGGTCGATGCCTACGCCAAGTGGCGCGTGAAGGATGCCGAGCGCTTCTACACCGCGACTTCCGGCCTCAAGCAGATCGCCGACGAGCGTCTGTCCCGTCGTCTGGAATCGGGCCTGCGTGACCAGTTCGGTAAACGTACCCTGCACGAAGTGGTGTCCGGTGAGCGCGATGCGCTGATGGCCGATATCACGGCGTCGTTGAACAAGATGGCGGAAAAAGAGCTGGGTATCGAAGTGGTCGATGTCCGGGTCAAGGCCATCGATCTGCCGAAAGAAGTGAACCGCAGTGTGTTCGAACGTATGAGCACCGAGCGTGAGCGTGAAGCTCGCGAGCACCGCGCCAAGGGTAACGAGCTGGCCGAAGGCATCCGTGCCGACGCCGATCGTCAACGCCGCGTGCTGCTGGCTGAAGCCTATCGTGAATCCGAAGAGATTCGCGGTGACGGTGACGCCCAGGCTGCTGCGATCTACTCCAAGGCCTACGGCCAGGATCAGGAGTTCTACGGTTTCTACCGTAGCCTGCGTGCCTACCGTGAAAGCTTCGCGAACAAATCCGACGTCCTGGTCCTCGACCCAAGCAGCGACTTCTTCCGTTACCTGGAAAAGTCCAAGCCTTGATACGACGTTGACCTGAATCATTCCGCCCGGCGGCTAAAACCTCGGGCGGGGTGATCCTTTGGGAAAACGTGTGTATGATGCGGCAGCCGGGAAATTCCCGGCTTTTTTGCGTCTGCACGTTTGATTGCTGTTTTTGTTGCAGAAGATCGGGTTGAATGACCCGACAGTTTTTCGAGGAAAGTGATGGGCGAAGCCGGTAACAGGCCTTTCGCCGCGTCGTTCATGCGCGTGCGTTTTGAACGGGCCGGTCATTTTCTGCTTCACTCAAGGCTCGCCCTCGGGCTGGCCGCCCGGATCTAAGGGGAATGGCGTAATGGCAACGGTAGACCGCTGGCTGCTGCCAGATGGCATCGAAGAAGTACTGCCACCGGAAGCGGCGCGCATTGAAGTCGCGCGTCGTCAGGTGTTGGATCTGTTCCAGAGCTGGGGTTACGAGTTTGTCGTGACTCCCCATATCGAGTACCTGGAATCCCTGCTGACCGGCGCGGGCCAGGACCTGGATCTGCGTACCTTCAAGGTCATCGACCCGCAATCGGGCCGGCAGATGGGGTTCCGTGCCGACATCACGCCGCAAGTGGCGCGCATCGATGCGCACACCCTGCGTCGCGAAGGCCCGAGCCGTCTGTGCTACGCCGGCAGCGTGCTGCATGCCCAGCCGCGTGCCTTGTCGTCCTCGCGCAGCCCGATCCAGTTGGGCGCCGAGTTGTACGGCGATGCGAGCCCGAGCAGCGACGTTGAAGTCATCAGCCTGATGCTGGCCATGCTGCAACTGGCCGATGTGCCGGACGTGCACATGGACCTGGGGCATGTCGGCATCTACCGCGGTCTGGCCCAGGCGGCCGGTCTGTCGGGTGAGGTCGAGCAGCAGTTGTTCGATGCGTTGCAACGCAAGGCTATCGACGAGGTCATTACCTTGACCGAAGGCCTGCCGGCCGATCTGTCCGGCATGCTGCGTGCGCTGGTCGACCTGTGCGGCGGCCGTGAAGTATTGAGCGCTGCCCGTGAGCGTCTGGCCAATGCGCCGGCGCCGGTACTGGCCGCGCTGGAAGATTTGCTGGCGATCGCCGAGCGGCTGTCGGCGCGCTTCCCGGAGCTGCCGCTGTACTTCGATCTGGGCGAGTTGCGCGGTTACCACTACCACACGGGTGTGGTGTTTGCGGTGTTCGTACCGGGTGTTGGTCAGTCCATCGCTCAGGGCGGTCGTTACGACGACATCGGCGCCGACTTCGGTCGCGCCCGTCCGGCCACCGGCTTTTCCACCGATTTGAAAACCCTGGTGACCCTGGGGCGTGCTGAGATCGAGCTACCGTCTGGCGGTATCTGGATGCCTGACAGTACGGATGCGGCACTCTGGCAGCAGGTTTGCCAGTTGCGCAGTGAGGGTCAGCGTGTCGTTCAGGCGTTGCCTGGACAACCTTTGGCCGCCGCCCGTGATGCGGACTGCGACCGGCAATTGATCCAGCAGAACGGGCTTTGGCAAGTATCGCCACTGGCTTCTTGAGTTTTCCTGCCGGCCACCGCCGGCACCAAGTTTGCGCGAATGAGGACAAGTGTTATGGGTAAGAATGTCGTAGTCCTGGGCACCCAATGGGGTGATGAGGGCAAAGGCAAGATCGTTGATCTGCTGACCGAACATGCTGCCGCCGTAGTGCGCTACCAAGGTGGCCACAACGCTGGCCACACGCTGGTGATCGACGGTGAAAAAACCGTCCTGCACCTGATCCCGTCGGGCGTGCTGCGCGAAGGCGTGCAGTGCCTGATCGGCAACGGCGTGGTGGTTGCACCCGACGCCCTGCTGCGCGAGATCACCAAGCTGGAAGAGAAAGGCGTACCGGTGCGCGAGCGCCTGCGTGTCAGCCCGTCCTGCCCGCTGATCCTGTCCTTCCACGTGGCGCTGGACCAGGCCCGTGAAAAGGCCCGTGGCGAGCTGAAAATCGGCACCACCGGTCGCGGCATCGGCCCGGCGTACGAGGACAAGGTTGCACGTCGCGGCCTGCGTGTTGGCGACCTGCTCAACATGCCGCGCTTTGAAGACAAGCTGCGTGAACTGGTGGACTACCACAACTTCATGCTGGTCGGTTACTACAAAGAGCCTGCCATCGAGTTCGAAAAGACCCTGGCCGAGTGCAAGGAATACGCCGAGCTGCTCAAGCCGCTGATGCTGGACGTCACTGCCGAGCTGCACGACCTGCGTCGCGCCGGCAAAGACATCATGTTCGAAGGCGCCCAAGGTTCGTTGCTCGACATCGACCACGGTACCTACCCGTACGTGACCAGCTCCAACACCACCGCTGGTGGCGTGGCGACCGGTTCGGGCGTTGGCCCGATGTTCCTGGACTACATCCTGGGCATCACCAAGGCTTACACCACTCGCGTAGGTTCGGGTCCATTCCCGACTGAGCTGTTCGACGAAGTGGGCGCACACCTGGCCAAACAAGGTCACGAGTTCGGTGCGACCACCGGCCGTGCCCGTCGTTGCGGCTGGTTCGACGCCGTTATCCTGCGTCGCGCTATCGATGTGAACAGCATCTCGGGCATCTGCCTGACCAAGCTGGACGTACTCGACGGTCTGGAAACCATCAACATCTGCACCGGCTACAAAGACGCGCAAGGCAACGCTGTTGCGCCGACTGACGCTGACAGCTACGTGGGCCTGCAGCCTGTGTACGAAGAAGTACCGGGCTGGACCGAATCGACCGTGGGTGCCAAGACCCTGGAAGAGCTGCCGGCCAACGCTCGTGCCTACATCAAACGCGTTGAAGAGTTGATCGGCGCGCCGATCGACATTATTTCGACGGGCCCGGACCGCAACGAAACCATCGTTCTGCGTCATCCGTTCGCTTGATAAGTCGTTGATGTAAAAACACAAAGGCCCCTTCATCGGGGCCTTTGTCGTTTATGCCTGTTGGACGGCATGACCTTTGCTGTGAATCTGTCTACAAGAGTGCCATCAAATTAATGGCGTCAGAAGTAGAGGGATTCACAGTGTCGGCCGTTCTCTCACTGTTACAAAGCCGTTTGTTGCGGCCCGTATTCGTTACCCTTGGTATCGCCCTTTTGGTGCAAGTGTTGGTGGCCGTCGCCCTGACGCGGAGCACCGTCACCGCGCTGGAGGCCGATCTCGGTGCTCGCCTGGGCGTCGACAGCCAGAAGCTGTCCGGTGAGTTGGAGCAGGCCGGGCGGGAAGTCACGTCGAGCCTCGATACGCTATCCACCAATACTCGTCAGCGGCTGACTGCCGGCCTGTCCTCGCGTCTGAAGGACGAGCAGGCACAACTGCGTGCGACCCTGGAAAAAGACCTGAAGGACTCGGCCAACGACATGGCCCAGTTGCTCGCGTCCGTAGCGCCTCGCGCCATGTGGGACAGCGACGTGCCGACCCTGTCCGAATTCGCCCGCCGAGCCCAGCGCAATCCCAACGTGCTGTTCGTGGTTTATGACGACGCCACCGGCCAGCATCTGACCCGCTATCTCAACCGCGAAAACCCGATCAACAAGGCCCTTCTGGAAAAAGGCCAGGGTGAGCGGGCGCTGGATAAAGTGCTGGATGCGGCGAAGAACGATCCCTCGGTCTATTACCTCGAAGCGTCGATCAATCCCAACGGAGTCGAAATCGGCAAGGTGCTGATGGGCGTCTCGACGGCCTCGGTGGATGCCGATCTGGCGGCGCTCGATCAACGCTTCTCGGCGCTGATCGCCAGCAGCGATCAACTGGTCGGCGACAGCCTCAAGGGTGCTGCTGCCGACAGTGCCACGGCCATGCGCGCGCGCCTGCAATCGGCGCAGTCCACGGCTGCCGAGATGAAAGCCAACACGACCAGCACCGTACAGGACGCCGCCGCGACGCTGCGCTGGCGCATCGGCATGGGCCTGGCGCTGGTCGGTGCCGGCGTGCTGTTGCTGCTGGCCGTTGTACTCGGTCACCGTGTGGTCAACCGCTTGAAGATGCTCAACGCCGCCATGGATGATCTCGCGGCGGGTGAGGGCGATCTGACCAAGCGTGTGCAGATCAACAGCAAAGACGAAATCGGCGACATGGCTTCGGCGGTCAACCGCTTTGTGGATAAGTTGCAACCGATCGTGCGCGAGGCCGGGGATGTGGCTCAGCGTACCGGTGTGGAAATCGGCGCGATGACGTTGCGCAATGCCGGTGCCGACGCGGCGGCCGGGATGCAGCGTGATGAAGTGGCCGAGAGCTTGCGCGCGCTGTCGCAAATGGCTGATGAGGCGCAGTCGGAAAGCCATGCGATGCAGGCGGCGCTGAAGCAGGTGGTGGATATTCGTCAGGCCACTGACGAGAACACTCGCACGTCGGCCAAGGTCGGCAGCCTGATCGAGGCGCTGGCAGGGCAGGTTGATACCGGCGCGAAAGTCATCGAGCGCCTGGCGCAGCAAAGTGAGCAGATCGAAGTGGTGTTGACCGTGATTCACGGCATCGCCGAGCAGACCAACCTGCTGGCGCTCAACGCCGCCATCGAAGCGGCCAGGGCTGGTGAAACCGGACGAGGGTTTGCGGTGGTGGCGGATGAAGTCCGTGCGCTGGCGAGCAAGACCCAAAGCTCCACTGGCGACATTCAGGCGCACATCGTGGCCTTGCAGCAGGGCGCTCGTGAGGCGGTTGAGGCGATCGGGCAGGCCGGGCGCCAGGCCAGCGAAGGTTTGCTGGTGCTGCGTGACAGCGCGCGACTGCAGCAGTCGGTGCAGGCGTCGGTCGAGCAGGTGCATGCGGCGATTGGTCTGGCGACTCAGGCCGCGGCGCATCAGGCGCAGGGCGCGCAGGCTGTGCGTGGGCGCGTCGAGACGATTCATGCCCAGGCCGAGAAAGCCGCTCAGGCGGTGGTCGAAACAACGGCCAGCGGCAAGGTGCTGGACGGGCTGGCGGCGCAGCTCAAGGCCAGTCTGGGTCAGTTCCGGGCTTGATATATTGCGGGCAAAAAAAATCGCAGCTTCGGCTGCGATTTTTTTATCGGCTCAAATACATCCGGGTTGTCAGCAGGTAGACGGGCAAGCCCGACACCACAATCAACAACGCTGCATAAGGCGCTGCCGCGGCAAATTCGACGTTCGCGGTGTGTGCCCAGACTTCGGTCGCCAAGGTGTTGAGCCCGGTCGGACTCAGCAGTAGCGTCGCCGTCAGTTCCTTCATGGCATCCAGAAACACCAGCGCAAACGCCGCGCCCAGTGCCGGGAAGATGATCGGTAAAGTCACGCGGCAAAACGCGGTGAACGAAGACGCGCCCAGTGTGCGGGCGGCCTCTTCCAGTTGTGGTGCTGCCTTGTTCAGCGCCGTGCGGATCGGCGCTTGAGCCAGTGGCAGAAACAGCAGCGCATAAGCGATCAGCAACAGCGCGGAAGTCTGGTACAGCGCCGGCACATAATGCAGGGCGAAATACACCAGTGTCAGGGCGATCACCAGCCCCGGCAGCGCGTGCAGCAGATAAGGCAGGCGCTCGGCCCAGATCGCCAATTGGCCTTTGTAACGTACGACCAGCAACCCGACCGGCACCGCCAGCACCAGACACAATCCTGCGCCACCCAGAGACAGCGCCAATGAAGACAGCAAAGCTTCAGTGATCGCTGCAACCGGAAACGCCGCTGACGATCCCACGGCGAGCCAGTACGCCAGCATCCCCAGTGGAATCCCGCTGCCGACAATCGCCAGCATCAGGCAGTACAGCTGACCCGCAGCGGCCCACGGTCCCAATTGCACTTGCTCGGCGCGACGCGCAGCCCCTTGGCCGGTACGCACATGACGGCCCTTGCCGCGCACTCGCAGTTCCAGCCACAACAGCATCAAACACAACGCCAGCAGCACCGCTGACAGCATCGCCGCGTTGGCATTGCTGAATTCCAGTTCGAATTGCTGATAGATCGCGGTGGTGAAGGTTTGCAGACCAATGATCGACAGTGCGCCGAATTCCACCAACATGTGCAGCGCAATCAATAATGAGCCCGCCAGCAAAGACGGCCAGAGCAGCGGCAGGGTGACGCGGAAAAACACGCCCCAGCGATTCTGCCCCAGCGTTCGGGCGGACTCTTCAAGGGACGGATCGAGATTGCGCAGCGTGGCTGCCACCGGCAGGAAGATCAGCGGGTATTTAGACAGGCTCATCACCAGAATCGCCCCGCCGAGCCCTTCGAACTGCGCGCTGAGTGAAACCCAGGTAAAGCTGCTGACGAAGGCCGGCACCGCGAACGGCAAGCATAGAATCACGCCCCACAGGCGCCGGCCCGGCAGATTGCTGCGCTCCAGCAGCCAGGCCAGCGACAGGCCGATCACGCCACAAGTTACGGTTACGCCAACCATCAGCGCTAGCGTGTTGCGCAGCAGGCCGAACACGTAGGGGCGCCACAGCAAGTGCAGCGCTTCGCTCCAGCCGGCCTGCCAGGCTTTGAGCCCGACGTAGGCCAGCGGCAGCAGACTCATGACCACCAGCAGCAACACCGGCAGCACCAGCCAGATCGATGGCCGCTTGCGGCGTGGCACGTAACCCCCGCGAGCGGCGGAGGCGGATAGCGATGCGGTCATCAGTTCAGGCCAACTTCGCGTTCCAGGTCCAGCGCTTCTTCGGCATTGCCCAGGTCGGCGGGCGTGACGTCCGGCGCTTCCAGTTCACTGAAAGGCTTGAGGCCGCGATCCGACTCCATGCCTTTGTGCAGCGGATACTCGGCAGTCGTCTGGGTGATCACACGCTGGCCTTCTTCGCTGGCCATGTACGCGAGGAATTGCTGGGCTTCTTTTGGATGCTTGCTGGATTTCAGCACGGCTGCGCTGGAGACGGTAATCAAACCGCCCACATCGCCGCCAGTGAAGTAATGCAGTTTGGAGTCAAGCTTGCCTTTCTCCCGTTGCAGGGCGAACCAGTAGTAGTTGTTCACCAGTACGGTGGCGACTTCGCCGTTTTCCACAGCCTTGAGGGCGACCATGTTGTTGCTGTAGGTCTTGCCGAAGGCGCGCAGGCCGGTCAGCCATTCTTCGGCGGCTTCGCGACCGTGCTTTTTGATGATGGCGACGGCCTGTTCCTGAAACGCACCGCTGGTGGGCACGAAACCGACCTTGCCTTGCCATTGCGGATCGGCGAAATCCAGGACCGATTTCGGCAGGTCCTTTTCATCGACCAGTTTCGGGTTGAAGGCCACCACGCGAACCCGGGCGGTGACGCCGATCCAGGTGCCGTTGCCGGCGACGTATTCTTTTGGCAGAACGGCCAGGGTTGCATCGTCGGCCTTGGCCAGCAGGCCTTGTTCGCCGAGGTTGTTCAGCGGTGGGGATTCTTCGGTGTAGATGACGTCGGCGGGGGAGCGGTCGCCTTCTTCGATGATCTGGCTGGCGAGCTGGTTGCTGCTGCCCTTGCGTACATTGACGTGAATGCCGGTCTTGGCTTCGAAGGCTTTGGCGATCGCATCGCCGACTTCCTTGTGTTGACCGTTGTAGAGCGTCAGGGAAACCGCGTCGGCAGCCTGGGTGAGGGGAGTGGCGAGTGCCAGGCCGAGCAGGGTGAAGGTCAAGCCGCGGCGCAGGGTATTTCGAAACATCATTCGCAGGGTTCCTCACTGTCGCATTGCAAAAACTTGCAACAATGATAAACGATATCGTTTCTCAAATGCTCCTTGCGGGGGAGAGGGTGTGTCTGGTAGGTGCTGTGTCTCGGGCTTTTCCAAACCCCGGAAACGCAAAAACCCGCTTTCGCGGGTTTTTGTGAGATTCAAGATCGTGACCTTGAATTTGAATTGGTGCCCAGAAGAAGACTCGAACTTCCACGACCGTAAGGTCACCAGCACCTGAAGCTGGCGTGTCTACCAATTTCACCATCTGGGCATCTCGGCAACGTGTGTACGTCGTCGATGGCGCGCACTATACGGAGCGTCTTTTTAACTGTAAACCCCTGCCAGCAAAAAAAATGGTTTTTTTTACCAGCGGTGTTCAAAACGCCTTTCAGACGTCGATACAAGGCTCAAGACGCGCCTTATAGAGTCGGAAATTTCCCGTTTGATGGCGCCTATGCCAAACTAACCCGCATATAGACAAGGTGAAAACTCTCTAATGGCCGATTGGCAGTCCCTCGATCCCGAGGCCGCTCGTGAAGCGGAAAAATATGAAAACCCTATTCCCAGCCGCGAACTGATCCTTCAGCACCTTGCTGATCGGGGTTCGCCTGCTGCCCGCGAGCAACTGGTCGAAGAATTTGGTCTGACCACAGAAGACCAGATCGAAGCCCTGCGCCGCCGCCTGCGCGCCATGGAGCGCGACGCTCAACTGATCTACACCCGTCGTGGCACTTATGCGCCGGTGGACAAGCTCGACCTGATCCTCGGTCGCATCAGCGGTCACCGCGACGGCTTCGGCTTCCTGGTGCCGGATGACGGTTCCGACGACTTGTTCATGAGCCCGGCGCAAATGCGCCTGGTGTTCGATGGCGACCGTGCCTTGGCCCGTGTTTCCGGCCTGGACCGTCGCGGTCGCCGCGAAGGCGTGATCGTCGAAGTGGTGTCCCGTGCCCACGAAAGCATCGTCGGCCGCTATTTCGAAGAAGGCGGTATCGGCTTTGTTGTCGCGGACAACCCGAAGATCCAGCAGGAAGTGCTGGTCACCCCGGGCCGCAACGCCAATGCCCAGATCGGTCAGTTCGTCGAGGTGAAAATCACCCACTGGCCGACTCCGCGCTTCCAGCCGCAAGGCGATGTGGTCGAAGTCGTCGGCAACTACATGGCGCCGGGCATGGAAATCGATGTCGCCCTGCGCACCTACGACATTCCGCACGTCTGGCCTGAGGCCGTTCTGAAGGAAGCCGGCAAGCTCAAGCCGGAAGTCGAAGAGAAAGACAAAGAGAAACGCGTCGACCTGCGTCATCTGCCGTTCGTCACCATCGACGGCGAAGATGCCCGCGACTTCGACGACGCGGTCTACTGCGAATCCAAGCCAGGCAAGCTGCGCCTGTTCTCCGGCGGCTGGAAGTTGTACGTGGCGATTGCCGACGTTTCCAGCTACGTGAAGATCGGCTCGGCCCTGGACAACGAAGCCCAGGTGCGCGGCAACTCGGTGTACTTCCCCGAGCGCGTGGTGCCGATGCTGCCGGAGCAGCTGTCCAACGGCCTGTGCTCGCTGAACCCGCACGTCGATCGTCTGGCCATGGTTTGTGAGATGACCATCTCCAAATCCGGCGAAATGACCGACTACTGCTTCTATGAGGCGGTGATCCACTCCCACGCCCGCCTGACCTACAACAAGGTCAGCGCGATGCTGGAAACGCCGAAAGCGACTGAAGGTCGCAAGCTTCGCGGCGAATACACCGACGTCCTGCCGCACCTGAAACAGCTCTACGCGCTGTACAAGGTATTGCTGGCTGCCCGTCACGTACGTGGCGCGATCGATTTCGAAACGCAGGAAACCCGGATCATCTTCGGTTCCGAGCGCAAGATTGCCGAAATCCGCCCGACCACTCGTAACGACGCGCACAAGCTGATCGAGGAATGCATGCTGGCGGCCAACGTGGCCACCGCCGAATTCCTGAAAAAGCACGAAATCCCTGCGTTGTACCGTGTCCACGACGGCCCGCCACCAGAGCGTCTGGAAAAACTTCGCGCGTTCCTCGGCGAGCTTGGTCTGTCCCTGCACAAAGGCAAGGACGGCCCGTCGCCAAAGGACTATCAGGCCCTGTTGGCCAGCATCAAGGACCGTCCGGATTTCCACCTGATCCAGACCGTGATGCTGCGCTCCCTGAGCCAGGCGGTGTACAGCGCCGAGAACGACGGCCACTTCGGCCTGAATTACGAAGCCTATACCCACTTCACCTCGCCGATCCGCCGTTACCCGGACTTGCTCACGCACCGGGCGATCCGCAGCGTGATCCATTCGAAACAGGACACCCCGCACGTTCGCCGTGCCGGCGCGATGACCATTCCGAAGGCGCGCATCTATCCGTACGACGAGGCGGCCCTGGAACAGCTCGGCGAGCAGTGCTCGATGAGCGAGCGCCGTGCCGACGAAGCAACCCGCGATGTGGTGAACTGGCTCAAGTGCGAGTTCATGAAGGATCGCGTGGGCGAGTCGTTCCCGGGCGTGATCACTGCCGTGACCGGTTTTGGCCTGTTCGTCGAGCTGACCGATATCTACGTCGAAGGTCTGGTGCACGTTACGGCGCTGCCGGGCGATTACTACCACTTCGACCCTGTGCATCACCGCCTGGCGGGCGAGCGCACCGGTCGCAGCTTCCGTCTTGGCGATACCGTTGAAGTGCGGGTCATGCGCGTCGATCTCGACGAGCGCAAGATCGACTTCGAGATGGCCGAAAAAACCATCAGCGCGCCAATCGGCCGCAAGAAGCGTGGCACCGAAACGGCTGCTCCAGCGGCCAAGGCTGTGGAAGAAAAGGCTCCGGCAAAAACCGCCAGCCGTCGTCCGGCCAAGGAAAAGGTGGCCGAGGCTTATCGCCCGAGCGATGCCGTGGCGAAAAACGCCGAACTGCGCAAAAGCCGTGAAATGAAGAAGGCCTTGCTGGCCGACGCCAAAAACGGTGGTAAAGCGGCGTCCGGGGGAAAGACCGGGCGGTCGGCGCCTGAAAAGGCCTCCGGCGGCAAACCAGCCAAACCGAGCAAACACCGCAAGGGCCCGCCAAAAGCGGGTTCCGCTCCAGCCAGAAGCGGCGGGGCACGTAAACCGAAGGCGAAGTCATGAGTCAGTTGGAAAAAATCTACGGCGTTCACGCGGTAGAAGCGTTGCTGCGTCACCACCCTAAGCGCGTCAAGCAGATCTGGCTGGCCGAAAGCCGCAACGATCCGCGGGTGCAGACGTTGATCGAGCTGGCCAACGAAAACCGGGTCCAGATCGGTCAGGCCGAGCGCCGTGAAATGGATGCCTGGGTCGAAGGCGTGCATCAGGGTGTGGTGGCGGACGTCAGTCCAAGCCAGGTCTGGGGCGAAGCGATGCTCGACGAGCTGCTTGATCGCACCGAAGGTGCGCCGCTGTTGCTGGTGCTCGACGGCGT
Source organism: Pseudomonas sp. FW215-R2 (assembly GCF_058789255.1). Lineage (NCBI taxonomy): Bacteria > Pseudomonadati > Pseudomonadota > Gammaproteobacteria > Pseudomonadales > Pseudomonadaceae > Pseudomonas > Pseudomonas sp. FW215-R2. Next base: position 143,363 of record NZ_JBYTBO010000001.1, on the reverse strand, counting down.
GACCGATCCGCACAACCTCGGCGCCTGCCTGCGTTCGGCGGACGCTGCCGGTGCGCTGGCGGTCATCGTGCCGAAAGACAAATCGGCCACCCTGACGCCTGTCGTGCGTAAAGTGGCCTGCGGTGCGGCGGAAGTGATTCCGCTGGTGGCCGTCACCAACCTTGCGCGCACCCTGGAAAAGCTCCAGCAGCGCGGGCTGTGGGTTGTCGGCACGGCGGGTGAGGCCGAGGTCAGCATCTACGACCAGGATCTGACCGGCCCGACCATCCTGATCATGGGCGCCGAAGGTAAAGGCATGCGTCGCCTGACCCGTGAGCATTGCGACTACCTGGTGAACCTGCCGATGGCCGGTAGCGTCAGCAGTCTCAACGTGTCGGTTGCGACGGGCGTGTGCCTGTTCGAGGCCCAGCGCCAGCGCGGGGCCAAGGCCAAGGCGGCTGCCAAGAAGCCTTAAGCCTTACGCCGTCCAAAATGTGGGAGCGAGTCTGTTCGCGAAAGCGGAGTTACATTCGGCATCATTGTTGAGTGTTTCACCCAATCGCGAGCAGACTGCGCTCCCGCAGCGTTTTATGGCAGGGCGAAGTTTTGGTGGCTGTTCAAATAATCACCAATTGCCTTGCACCTCTTCTGTCCCTTCTCTACAATTGCGCCCCTTGCTGTGACGGCAGGCACGCATGTGCCCCGCGCCGGCAAGTCCATAAGTGTCATTCACTCCTTGTCTGACCGTTTTTGAGCGGCAGGCTACAACCCGTAAGGAGCATTCATGCGTCATTACGAAATCATCTTTCTGGTCCACCCTGACCAGAGCGAGCAAGTCGGCGGCATGGTTGAGCGTTACACCAAGCTGATCGAAGAAGACGGCGGCAAAATCCACCGTCTGGAAGACTGGGGCCGTCGTCAACTGGCCTACGCAATCAACAATGTTCACAAGGCTCACTACGTGATGCTGAACGTTGAGTGCACTGGCAAGGCCCTGGCCGAGCTGGAAGACAACTTCCGCTACAACGATGCAGTGATCCGTAACCTGGTCATCCGTCGCGACGAAGCCGTTACCGGCCAGTCCGAGATGCTCAAGGCTGAAGAAAACCGCAGTGAGCGCCGTGAGCGTCGCGAACGTCCTGAGCACGATGGCAGCGCCGATGGCGATGACAGCGATAGCGACAGCGACAACAGCGATAACGCTGACGAGTAATCCACGGACCTTTTAAGGAGCCTATCAAATGGCACGTTTCTTCCGTCGTCGTAAATTCTGCCGCTTCACCGCTGAAGACGTGAAGGAGATCGATTACAAAGATCTCAACACTCTGAAAGCCTACGTATCCGAGACCGGCAAAATCGTTCCAAGCCGCATCACCGGTACCAAAGCTCGTTATCAGCGTCAGCTGGCCACCGCTATCAAGCGCGCCCGCTTCCTGGCCCTGCTGGCCTACACCGACAGCCACGGCCGCTGAGACCGGGTAGTCGACAAGTAAGTAAGGGATCGAATGCATGCGTGCCTTAGCTGAATTCATCATGCGGGGGCGTATGCAGGCCACGCTGGTCGTGGCCGGATCTGCGGCATTGCCGCTGTTGTTCTGGTTGAGTGCCGCTGCAGGTTGCCTTGTGCTCCTGCGGCGCGGTTCGGACGCCTTGAGCGTCCTGGGTGTGGGAGTGTTGTCAGCGTTAGTGAGCTGGCACTACCTGAAAGACCCGACGGCACTGATTGTGTTGCTCGGGACCTGTGGTCTGGCGCTGGTTTTACGCGCCGGCCACACCTGGAATCGCGCGCTGCTGGTCAGCGTGGCCGTGGGATTGTTGATTGCCGTGAGCCTGGGGACTGTATTCAGTTCCTTCACCGAGACTCTGGCGCAGACGTTTGAGCAAGTCTTGCCGCTGGCGATGGGTGAGGTCTACGAGAAATTCTCGGCAGATCAGAAGGCAATTCTCACTGCATTGGCGGTCCCACTGTCGATCATTTCGACAGCGGTGTCGTTGCAGGTTTTTAGCGTGCTGTGCCTGATTCTTGGGCGCTACTGGCAGGCGTTGTTGTATAACCCCGGCGGTTTCGGTCGCGAGTTTCGCGCCATCCGACTGCCGAAAAGCGTTGCGCTGTCGCTTCTGGCCGTCATGTGTGTGGCACCGTTCTTCGGTCTGCATGCCTTGGTCCTGTTGCCGTTGTGCAGCGTGCCGCTGTTCTTCGCAGGCCTGGCCTTGGTTCACGGGCTGGTGGCGCAGAAGCGGTTGGCCGGTTTCTGGCTGGTGGGGATATACGTGACGCTCGTGCCTTTCATGCACTTGCTCGGTCCGTTACTGGTGGTCTTGGCCATCGTCGACAGCCTGATTGATTTTCGCGGTCGTCACGTGTCGAAAGACACCGATAGCGCGAACGGTGAAGGTTAAAAGTTAAGAGGATTTTCACATGCAACTGATCCTTCTGGAAAAAGTCACCAACCTGGGCAACCTGGGTGACAAAGTGAACGTTAAGGCCGGTTACGGTCGTAACTACCTGCTGCCTTACGGCAAGGCTACCGCCGCGACCCCAGCAAACATTGCTGCGTTCGAAGAGCGTCGTGCCGAGCTGGAAAAAGCTGCTGCAGACCGTAAAGCATCGGCTGAAAGCCGTGCTGCCCAACTGGCCGAGCTGGAAGTGACCATCACTGCCACCGCTGGCGACGAAGGCAAGCTGTTCGGTTCGATCGGTACTCACGACATCGCTGACGCACTGACCGCCTCCGGCGTTGAAGTTGCGAAAAGCGAAGTTCGTCTGCCGAACGGCACCATCCGCAACGTGGGTGAATTCGACGTGGCTGTGCACCTGCACGCCGAAGTTGAAGCCACCGTACGCGTTGTCGTGGTAGCAGCTTAAGCAACACCTGATCGGCTGGCGGCCTGCCCGTCAGACGGTTAACATCGGGCACGATCCTGTTTACAGGTCGTGCCCTTTGTCTTTCTGTAATCCCTGCTTTTCCTGAATAAAAAAGTGGCCATGAACGAAATCTCCGCTCCCGAGCAATACGATCTGCAAACCGCATCCCTGAAGGTGCCGCCGCATTCCATCGAGGCCGAACAGGCTGTACTCGGTGGTCTGATGCTGGACAACAACGCCTGGGAACGCGTGCTTGATCAAGTCTCCGACGGCGATTTCTACCGGCATGACCACCGTCTGATCTTCCGTGCGATCGCCAAACTCGCCGATCAGAACTCGCCGATCGACGTCGTGACCCTTTCCGAGCAACTGGACAAGGAAGGTCAGACTTCGCAAGTCGGGGGGCTTGGGTATCTGGTCGAACTGGCGAAAAACACACCGTCCGTCGCCAACATCAAGGCTTATGCGCAAATCGTCCGCCAGCGTGCGACGTTGCGCCAGTTGATCGGCATCAGCAACGACATCGCCGACGCCGCCTTCAACCCTGAAGGCCGTACCGCCGAAGAGATCCTCGACGAAGCCGAGCGGCAGATCTTCGCAATTGCCGAGGCGCGGCCGAAGACCGGCGGCCCGGTGGGCGTCAACGAGTTGCTGACCAAGGCCATCGACCGCATCGACACCCTGTTCAACACCGCCGACGCGATCACCGGCCTGTCCACTGGCTACACCGACCTCGACGAGAAGACCAGCGGCCTGCAACCGTCCGACCTGATCATCGTCGCCGGCCGTCCGTCGATGGGTAAGACCACCTTCGCGATGAACCTGGTGGAAAACGCCGTTCTACGCAGTGAAAAGGCGGTTCTGGTGTACTCCCTCGAGATGCCAGGTGAATCGCTGATCATGCGTATGCTTTCGTCCCTCGGTCGTATCGACCAGACCAAGGTGCGTTCCGGTCAGTTGGAAGACGACGACTGGCCACGCCTGACCTCGGCGGTCAACCTGCTCAACGACCGCAAGTTGTTCATCGATGACACCGCCGGCATCAGCCCGTCGGAGATGCGCGCCCGGACCCGGCGTCTGGTGCGCGAGCACGGCGATGTCGGCCTGATCATGATCGACTACCTGCAGCTGATGCAGATTCCCGGCTCCAGCGGTGACAACCGGACCAACGAGATTTCCGAGATCTCCCGATCCCTGAAAGCCCTGGCCAAGGAATTCAACTGCCCGGTGGTTGCCCTGTCGCAGCTCAACCGTTCCCTGGAACAACGTCCCAACAAGCGTCCGGTGAACTCCGACTTGCGGGAATCCGGAGCGATCGAGCAGGACGCCGACGTCATTATGTTCGTGTACCGGGACGAGGTTTATCACCCGGAAACCGAACACAAGGGCATCGCCGAAATCATCATCGGCAAACAGCGTAACGGCCCGATCGGCTTCATCCGCCTGGCCTTCATCGGCAAATACACACGCTTCGAAAACCTTGCGCCGGGCAGCTATAACTTCGACGACGACGAGTAAGCGCTCCGTCGTCTGAGTGCTCCTGATATTTCCGACCACAGCCGTCGGAATTGGTTATTTTTTGTGCTATATTCCGCGCCCGCGATTTTTCACCTCAACACCGGTCATCGACATGCAAGCAGCCAAGCCGTTATTTGACTATCCAAAATACTGGGCCGAATGTTTCGGGCCGGCGCCATTCCTGCCGATGAGCAGGGAGGAGATGGATCAGCTCGGCTGGGATTCCTGCGACATCATCATTGTGACGGGAGATGCCTACGTCGATCACCCGTCGTTCGGCATGGCGATCATCGGCCGGCTGCTGGAGTCGCAAGGCTTCCGCGTCGGGATCATTGCCCAGCCCAACTGGCAGTCCAAAGACGACTTCATGAAGCTTGGCGAGCCGAACCTGTTCTTCGGCGTCGCGGCCGGCAACATGGACTCGATGATCAACCGCTACACCGCGGACAAGAAAATCCGTTCCGACGACGCCTACACCCCGGGTGGCATGGCCGGCAAACGTCCGGATCGCGCGAGCCTGGTCTACAGCCAGCGCTGCAAGGAAGCCTACAAGCACGTGCCGATCGTGCTCGGCGGCATCGAAGCCTCCCTGCGCCGCATCGCCCACTACGACTATTGGCAGGATCGCGTGCGCAACTCGATCCTGATCGACGCCAGCGCCGACATCCTGCTGTACGGCAACGCCGAGCGCGCGATCGTCGAAGTCGCCCAGCGTCTGTCCTACGGTCACAAGATCGAAGACATTACCGATGTGCGCGGCACTGCGTTCATCCGTCGTGACACCCCTGCGGGCTGGTACGAAGTCGACTCCACGCGCATCGACCGTCCGGGCAAGATCGACAAGATCATCAACCCGTACGTCAACACCCAGGACACTCAGGCTTGCGCCATCGAGCAAGAGAAGGGGCCGGTTGAAGATCCGGAAGAAGCCAAGGTCGTGCAGATCCTGGCCAGCCCGAAGATGACGCGTGACAAGACTGTGATCCGCCTGCCGTCGATGGAGAAAGTGCGTGGTGATGCGGTCCTGTACGCTCACGCCAACCGCGTGCTGCACCTGGAAACCAACCCGGGCAACGCCCGTGCCTTGGTGCAAAAACACGGCGAAGTCGACGTCTGGTTCAACCCGCCGCCGATTCCGATGACCACCGAAGAAATGGACTACGTGTTCGGCATGCCTTACGCACGTATCCCGCATCCTGCGTACGGCAAGGAAAAGATCCCGGCCTACGACATGATCCGCTTCTCGGTGAACATCATGCGTGGCTGCTTCGGCGGCTGCACCTTCTGCTCGATCACCGAGCACGAAGGCCGGATCATCCAGAACCGCTCCGAAGAGTCGATCATTCGCGAAATCGAAGAGATCCGCGACAAGGTGCCGGGTTTCACCGGCGTCATTTCCGACCTCGGCGGCCCGACCGCGAACATGTACCGCATCGCCTGCAAGAGCCCGGAAATCGAATCCGCGTGCCGCAAGCCGTCCTGCGTGTTCCCGGGCATCTGCCCGAACCTGAACACCGACCACTCGTCGCTGATCCAGCTGTATCGCAGCGCCCGTGCGTTGCCGGGTGTGAAGAAGATCCTGATCGCCTCCGGCCTGCGTTACGACCTCGCGGTCGAGTCGCCGGAGTACGTCAAAGAGCTGGTGACCCACCACGTCGGCGGTTACCTGAAGATCGCCCCGGAACACACCGAGGAAGGTCCGCTCAATCAGATGATGAAGCCGGGGATCGGCACCTACGATCGCTTCAAGCGCATGTTCGAGAAGTACACCAAGGAAGCCGGGAAAGAGCAGTACCTGATTCCGTACTTCATCGCCGCGCACCCGGGCACCACCGACGAAGACATGATGAACCTCGCCTTGTGGCTCAAGGGCAACGGCTTCCGTGCCGACCAGGTGCAGGCGTTCTATCCTTCGCCGATGGCCACCGCCACCGCGATGTACCACTCGGGCAAGAACCCGCTGCGCAAGGTCACCTACAAGAGCGACGGCGTGACCATCGTCAAGAGCGAGGAGCAGCGTCGTCTGCACAAGGCGTTCCTGCGTTATCACGACCCGAAAGGCTGGCCGATGCTGCGTGAAGCGCTGATCCGCATGGGCCGCGCTGACCTGATCGGGCCGGGCAAGAACCAGTTGATTCCGACGCATCAGCCGGCCACCGACAGCTATCAGAGTGCCCGTCGCAAGAACTCGACGCCGTCCGGCAGCCATAAAGTGGCGAAGGATGTGAAAGAGAAGACCACCAAGATCCTCACCCAGCACACCGGTCTGCCTCCACGCGCCAGCGACGGCGGCAACCCTTGGGACAAGCGTGAACAGGCCAAGGCCGCGGCATTCGCCCGCAACCAGCAGGCCGCCAAGGAGCGCAAGGAAGCCGCGAAAGGCAAAGGGCCGAAACCGGCACGCAAGCCGGTCGTACCGCGCTAAAGAGAACGCCAACCTTCGGGTTGGCGTTTTTGCATTTCGCTGATCGTTCCCACGCTCTGCGTGGGAATGCCTCCAGGGACGCTCCGCGTCCAGTGACGCAGAGCGTCACGGGCTGCATTCCCACGCAGGAGCGTGGGAACGATCACGGGAGAGGGTCAGGGGGAGGGCTTCTTCGCAACATTTGCGTGCAACTGTGCCAAACCATTTCACCGCATCGCCCGATTTTGGTGCTGTACTGCCCTAAGCATTCCGGGAAAGCGCCCAAGCCTCTGCATGGCATAAGTCTTGCGCGCTTTCGAATACGCTTAGGCTCGCAGGAGGCACGCCGTGTCGATTCATGTCGCATTGCATCACGTCACGCATTACCGCTACGACCGCGCTGTCGAACTCGGCCCGCAGATCGTGCGTCTGCGCCCGGCTGCCCACAGCCGCACGCGGATTCTGTCGTATGCGCTGAAAGTCTCGCCCGAGCAGCACTTCATCAACTGGCAGCAGGACCCTCAGGGCAACTACCTCGCACGACTGGTGTTCCCCGAGAAAACCGCCGAGCTGCGGATCGAGGTCGACCTGCTGGCCGAGATGGCGGTGTTCAACCCGTTCGACTTTTTCCTCGAGCCCTACGCCGAGAAAATCCCCTTTGCCTACGCCGCCGATGAACGCAAGGAACTGGCGCCGTACCTCGAAACCCTGCCGCTGACGCCAAAACTCAAGGCCTACCTGGACGCCATCGACCGCACGCCGCTGCCGGCGGTGGATTTCCTCGTGGCGCTCAACCAGCGCCTGAGCGAGGACATCAATTACCTGATCCGCATGGAACCGGGCGTGCAAACCCCGGAGTACACCCTCGAACACGCCTCCGGCTCCTGCCGCGATTCGGCATGGTTGCTGGTGCAACTGCTGCGCAATCTCGGGCTGGCGGCGCGTTTCGTCTCCGGTTACCTGATTCAACTGACCGCCGACGTGAAAAGCCTCGACGGCCCCTCCGGCACCGAAGTGGACTTCACCGATCTGCATGCCTGGTGCGAGGTGTACTTGCCCGGCGCCGGCTGGATCGGCCTCGATGCCACCTCCGGGCTGTTCGCCGGGGAAGGGCATATCCCGTTGGCCTGCAGTCCCGATCCGTCCTCGGCGGCGCCGATCAGCGGTCTGGTAGAGCCTTGCGAATGTGAGTTCAGCCACGAAATGTCCGTGGAGCGGATCTGGGAAGCACCTCGGGTCACCAAGCCCTACACCGATGAGCAATGGCTGGCGATCCAGGCGCTGGGCCGGCAGATCGATGCCGATCTGCTGGAAGGCGATGTGCGGCTGACCATGGGCGGTGAGCCAACCTTCGTGTCCATCGACGACCCGGATGGTGCCGAATGGAACACCGCCGCGCTGGGCCCGGACAAGCGCCGGCTCTCCGCCGAACTGTTCCAGCGCATGCGCAAACACTACGCGCCAAAAGGGCTGGTGCATTTCGGCCAGGGCAAGTGGTATCCGGGCGAGCAACTGCCGCGCTGGTCGCTGAATTGCTATTGGCGCCGCGACGGTGTGCCGATCTGGCACAACACCGCGTTGATCGCCGATGAGCAGCAGGACTACGGCGCCGATGGCGCATTGGCTGGGCGCTTTCTGGCGAGTGTCGCCGAACGCCTGAAACTGCCGACACGTTTTGTGTTTCCGGCCTACGAAGACAATTTCTATTACCTCTGGCGCGAGGGCGCCTTGCCGGGCAACGTCAGCGCCGAAGACTCGCGTCTGGAGGAACCGCTGGAACGTGCGCGACTGCGCAAGGTGTTCAGTCAGGGGCTGGACAAGGTCATCGGTCAGGTGCTGCCGCTGGCACGCACCGCCAAGGGCGATCAATGGCAGAGCGGGCGCTGGTATCTGCGCGATGAACATTGCCGGCTGGTGCCGGGGGATTCACCGCTGGGCTATCGCCTGCCATTGGGTTCGCAGCCCTGGGTGAAAGCGGCGGAGTATCCGTTCATTCATCCGAACGACCCGAATCAGGACTTCCCCGAACTGCCCGACACTGCGCAACTCAATCGCCATGATGCGCCGGCTGCGGCGGATGAACGGGTGCCGAAGATCGACGAGTCCGCCGACTGGCTGACCCGCACCGCGTTCTGCGCCGAGGCACGGGAAGGCCGGTTGTATCTATTCATGCCGCCGCTGGAGCGGGTCGAGGATTATCTGGAGCTGGTGGCCGCCATCGAAGCCACTGCCGAGGAACTGCACTGTCCGGTGCTGCTGGAAGGCTACGAGCCGCCGAGCGATCCGCGCCTGAGCAACTTCCGCATTACGCCGGATCCCGGCGTGATCGAGGTCAACGTCCAGCCGTCCGCGACGTGGGATGAGTTGGTCGAGCGCACCGAGTTCCTGTACGAGGAGGCGCGCCAGACCCGACTGTCCACCGAGAAATTCATGATCGACGGGCGACACACCGGCACCGGTGGCGGTAACCATTTCGTACTCGGCGGAGCAACGCCGGCGGACTCCCCGTTCCTGCGCCGCCCGGATCTGCTGCGCAGCCTGATCAGCTATTGGCACAACCATCCGTCGCTGTCCTACCTGTTTTCCGGTCTGTTCATCGGTCCGACCTCTCAGGCACCGCGAGTCGATGAAGCGCGCAACGATGCGCTGTACGAGCTGGAAATCGCCTTCGCGCAGATGCCGGCGCCGGGAGAAGCGTGCGCGCCATGGCTGGTGGATCGCTTGCTGCGCAACCTGCTGATCGACGTCACCGGCAACACCCACCGCGCCGAGTTCTGTATCGACAAACTGTATTCACCGGATGGCGCCACCGGGCGTCTCGGTCTGCTGGAGTTGCGTGCATTCGAAATGCCGCCCCATGCGCGCATGAGCCTGGCTCAGCAGCTGTTGCTGCGGGCACTGGTGGCGCGGTTCTGGCGCGAGCCCTATGCACCGCCGAAGCTGGCGCGCTGGGGCACCGAGTTGCATGACCGCTTCCTGCTGCCGCACTTCATCGAGCAGGACTTTGCCGACGTCATCGTCGAACTCAACAATGCCGGTTATCCGCTGCGTGCCGAATGGTTCGCTGCGCATCTGGAGTTCCGCTTTCCCAAGGTCGGCGATTACGCCGTCAACGGCATCGAGCTGGAGTTGCGTCAGGCCCTTGAGCCCTGGCATGTGCTGGGCGAGGAGGGCGCGGCGGGTGGCACGGTGCGTTACGTCGATTCATCGCTGGAGCGTCTGCAGGTCAAGCTCACGGGGCTGCCGCCGCAGCGTTATCTGCTGACCTGCAATGGCATCCCGGTACCGCTGCAACCGACCGGGCGGGTCGGCGAGTTTGTCGCCGGTGTGCGTTTCCGTGCGTGGCAACCGGCCAACTGCCTGCAACCGACGATCCCGGTGCATGCGCCGCTGGTGTTCGACCTGCTCGACACCTGGATGCAGCGCTCGCTGGGCGGTTGTCAGTACCACGTCGCGCATCCGGGCGGGCGCAATTACGAGACGTTGCCGGTCAACGCCAACGAAGCGGAGAGCCGGCGCATGGCGCGTTTCTTCCGCATCGGGCACACGCCGGGGAAACTTCCTGTACCCATTGTCGAAACGAACGACGAGCTACCGATGACTCTCGATTTGCGACGCTTTTAGATCGTACGCGACGCCCGGATTTTTCGTATATCCGGGCGTCATGTGCCTGCGTTAGTCTGACCGTTCCTTGCTGGCTGCCGAGCTTTCCATGCCTGACCTGCTTGACCGCTACCCGCTGACGGCGGGCACTTACCACGAACTGCTCGATGCTGGCGGGGCGGTGCGTCCGCACTGGCAGCGGCTGTTCGACCAATTGCAGCGCAGCACCCCGACGCAACTGGTGCAGCGTCAGGCATTGCTGACCCGGCAGATTCAGGAAAACGGCGTCACCTACAACGTCTATGCCGACCCCAAGGGCGCGGATCGTCCGTGGGAACTCGACCTGCTGCCCCACGTGATCGCCGCTGACGAGTGGCAACAGCTGTCGGCCGGGATCGCCCAGCGCGCGCGCCTGCTCAATGCGGTGCTGGCGGATCTGTACGGTCCGCAGCGGCTGATCAGCGAAGGGTTGCTGCCGGCGGAGCTGGTGTTCGGCCACAACAACTTCCTCTGGCCCTGTCAGGGTATCTCGCCACCGGACGGGGCCTTTCTGCATCTGTATGCCGTGGATCTGGCGCGCACACCGGACGGGCGCTGGTGGGTGACGGCGGATCGAACCCAGGCGCCGTCCGGTGCCGGCTATGCGCTGGAAAACCGCACCATCGTGTCCCGGGCCTTCCCCGAGCTGTACCGGGACCTGAAGGTGCAGCATCTGGCCGGATTCTTCCGTACCTTGCAGGAAACGCTGGCCCGTCAGGCACCCTGCGACGATGACGCGCCGCTGGTGGTGTTGCTGACCCCGGGGCGTTTCAACGAAAGCTATTTCGAACATCTTTATCTCGCGCGCCAGCTCGGCTATCCGCTGGTGGAGGGCGGTGACCTGACGGTGCGCGATGCCACGGTCTACCTGAAAACCCTCAGTGGCCTGCGCCGGGTTCACGCGATCATGCGTCGGCTCGACGATGACTTCTGCGATCCGCTGGAACTGCGCACGGATTCGGCGCTGGGCGTTCCCGGGCTGCTTGAGGCCGTGCGTCAGGGCCGGGTGCTGGTGGCCAACGCGCTGGGCAGCGGCGTGCTGGAGTCGCCGGGGCTGCTGGGTTTCTTGCCGAAGATCAATCAGTACCTGTTCGGCGAAGAACTGATCCTGCCCTCCATCGCCACCTGGTGGTGTGGGGAGGCGCCGGTACTGGCCCAGGCGTTGGAAAAATTGCCGGAGTTGCTGATAAAACCGGCCTTTCCCTCCCAGAGCTTCGCCCCCGTTTTCGGGCGTGACCTGAGTGAAAAACAGCGCCAGAGTCTCGCCGAGCGCATGCAGGCCCGGCCTTATGCGTATGTGGCGCAAGAACTCGCGCAACTGTCCCACGCGCCGATCTGGCAGCCCGAGGACGGCCAGTTGCAACCGCGAGCCATCGGCATGCGCATGTACGCGGTGGCCAGTCGCGACGGCTATCGAGTGCTGCCCGGTGGTCTGACCCGGGTGGCGGCCGAAGCCGATGCCGAAGTGGTGTCGATGCAGCGCGGCGGTGCGAGCAAGGACACCTGGGTGCTGGGTGACCGGCCGCCAAGCGGTGAACAATGGAAGGCGCAGCGCAACATCGGTGTGCCTGATCTGGTGCGGCGCGATCCCTATCTGCCGTCGCGGGTGGTGGAAAACCTGTTCTGGTTCGGTCGTTACTGCGAGCGTTGCGACGACAGCGCGCGGTTGTTGCGGATCATGCTGGCGCGTTACGTCGACGGTGACGATCCACAAGCCTTGCAGGCTGCCGTGGAGCTCGGTGAGCGGCTGATGCTGCTGCCAGACGAAGGCGAGTTGCCGGAGCGCCTGCTCGCGGCTTTGCTCGGCGAGGACTGGTCGTTCAGCTTGCGTTCCAACCTGCAACGCTTGCAGTGGGCGGCGTCGCAGGTGCGCGGCAAGCTCTCGCGGGAGAACTGGCAGGCGCTGGTGGAGTTGCAGCGCGAGGCGACGGAACTGGACACCGACGAGCCGGACTTTGGCGAGCTGCTGGATTTTCTCAACCGGCTGGTGATGTCGCTGGCGGCGCTGTCCGGATTTGCCCTCGACGACATGACCCGCGACGAAGGCTGGCGCTTCCTGATGATCGGCCGGCGCATCGAGCGTCTGCAATTTCTCAGTAGCAGTCTCGCGGGTTTCCTGCGCGGCGCCGGGGCGTTCGATCAAGCGGGGCTTGAGTGGCTGCTGGAACTAGGCAACAGCAGCATCACCTATCGTTCGCGCTATCTGGCGGTGGCGCAGTTGATTCCGGTGCTCGACCTGTTGCTGCTGGACGAGCAGAACCCCCATGCGGTGTTGTTCCAGTTGAAACTGGTGACGCGCACCCTCAAGCGTCTGAACGATGATTTCGGTGTGCCGAGGGAGGCCGGGTTGCCAGAACTGGTCGAGCGTCTGGCACGCTTCGATCTGGGGTGTCTGGAAAATCCCCTGTTCGGCGAATCCAGCGTACGTGCGGCCCTCGACGGGCTGGCGGATCTGCTGCAAGACATCGCCGACGCCAGCGGTCAGGTGTCCGATCGTCTGGCCCTGCGCCATTTCGCCCATGTCGATGATGTCAGCCAGCGCACGGTGTCCGTCTGATGAATGCCCACTACCAGATCCTTCACGACACCTGCTATCACTACGACAGCCCGGTCTCGTTGGCACAGCAGCTCGCGCACCTGTGGCCCCGGGAATGTGCCTGGCAGCGCTGCACCGAGCAGCAATTACTGATCAGTCCGGAGCCGACCGCACGTCGTGACGAACAGGATGTGTTCGGCAATCCGCTGACACGTCTGGCGTTCGAACGGCCTCATGATGAATTGCAGGTCAACGCACGGCTGACGGTCGAGGTGCTGGCGCGGCCGGCGCTGGATTTCAATCTGTCACCGGCCTGGGAATTGACGCGCAATGCGCTGACCTACAGCAGTCAACCGTTGTCCGCTGAGCTGCTGGAGGCTTGTCGCTACCGGTTTCAGTCACCCTACGTTCACTTGAAACGCAGTTTCGTCGAGTTCTCCGAAAGCTGTTTTCCGCCTGGGCGACCGTTGCTGCTGGGCGTGCAGGCGTTGATGGAAAAGATCTTCGACGAGTTCACCTTCGATGCCGAGGCGACGCAAGTCGCGACTCCGCTGGTCGAGGTGCTGGAGCGGCGGCGCGGAGTCTGTCAGGACTTTGCCCACCTGATGCTGGCCTGCGTGCGTTCCCGAGGATTGGCGGCGCGCTACATCAGCGGCTATCTGCTGACACGACCGCCACCGGGGCAGCCGCGATTGATCGGCGCCGATGCGTCCCATGCCTGGGTGTCGGTGTTTTGCCCGGTGCTGGGCTGGGTGGATTTCGATCCGACCAACAATGTGCAACCGGCACTGGAGCACATCACCCTGGCCTGGGGCCGGGATTTCTCCGATGTGTCGCCGTTGCGCGGGGTGATTCTGGGAGGGGGGAGTCATGATCCCGAGGTCAGGGTCACGGTGATGCCACTGAATGAGTCATGAAACACACTGCAGGAGCGGGCAAGTCCGTTCCTGCAGGTTTTGCGTTCAGTGGTCCTGCGGTGTTGCTCAGGCGTCGGGCGCCGGGTCTTTCGGTGCATCAACATCATCATCGGTCGCCACTTCACCGTCAGGGTTCAGTGCCGCTTCTTCAGCCATCTGCTTCTTGCGCTGAAGCTTTTCCTCTTTCTTCTGTTCCTTGGCCAGGTCACGTTGACGCTTGGCGAAGGAGTAATTGGGTTTGGCCATGGGCGATCCTCTTGGGTCGAAGGTGAGGTTGAGCGGCGCGTATTCTGCCCTGTATCGGTGCCCGGGGGTTAACCGGGTTTCTGGTCGACCCACTTTGGCGTGACGGTCGGCTGCCACTGGTCGAGAGCATCGAGCAGCGATTGCGGCGATTCGCTCACTTGCAGCATGTCACGGTGCGGTGCGCGAACGAAGCCTTCGCCGACGATGTGATCGAGAAATTCGGTGAGTTTGCTGTAGAAACCGTTCACTTCCAGCAGGCCCAGCGGCTTGCCGTGGTAGCCGAGTTGGCCCCAGGTCCAGACTTCGAACAGCTCTTCAAGCGTGCCGAGGCCACCTGGCAGGGCGATGAACGCATCGCTGAGTTCGGCCATGCGCGCCTTGCGGGCGTGCATGCCGTCGACCACTTCCAGGCGCGACAGGCTCTTGTGACCGATTTCCTTGTCCATCAGGCTCTGCGGAATGATGCCGATCACTTCACCGCCGGCCGCCAGTGCGGCATCCGCGACAATCCCCATCAGGCCGACAGCGCCACCGCCGTAGACCAGCGTCAGTTTACGCTCGGCAATGGCTTTGCCGAGGGCGATGGCGGCTTCGGTGTACGCCGGGGTGGTGCCGGCGTTGGCACCGCAAAATACACAAACGGATGTGAGAGACATGCCTTCCTCCTGGGTCAATCCGTCACAGGGTAATGGCTGGCACGCCTTGATCCAAGGGCTAGACTTCGCGTTTCGGGGTTTCATAGGTGCCGCTGGCGCCACAGGCGTAGGCGGCGAGCAGGCTGCACAACAGACTGTTGAAGGACATGACTGATGCTCCAGATGAGAGTTGAGCCCTGAAGATACGGCCCGGCCAATCGTCTGGCTGTTAGATTGTTTCGATGAGTGTCATAGCCTGAAAGTTGTATACAATTTTTGACTCAAGTCATAGGAACTTGCGAAGATTTCAGGCAGTCTTTCCCCCATTCGTGTTTTTGTTAACCCTGCCTTGGAGATTCACCATGTTTTCCAAAGTTGTTGCGGTATCCCTGCTGGCGCTGGCCAGCAGCCAATTGATGGCTGCCGAGTGCAAAACCACCGTTGACTCCACCGACCAGATGTCCTTCACCACCAAGGAGATCGTGATCGACAAGAGCTGCAAGACTTTCACCGTCGAACTGACCCATTCCGGCAGCCTGCCGAAGAACGTCATGGGCCACAACCTGGTGGTCAGCAAGACCGCTGACATGCAGCCGATTGCCACTGACGGCCTGGCCGCGGGCATCGACAAGAACTACCTGAAGGACGGTGACGAGCGCGTCATCGCCCACACCAAGATCATTGGCGCCGGCGAGAAAGATTCGCTGACCATCGACGTATCGAAACTGGCAGCCGGCACCGATTACGGTTTCTTCTGCTCGTTCCCGGGCCACATCTCGATGATGAAAGGCACCGTGACCCTGAGGTAAGTTTCAGAGCCACCTGTCAGCAAAAAGCCGCTGTAGTTCGCTACAGTGGCTTTTTTTATGTCTGAACCGTTTGTCGGGTTCTGCTCTGAACCTGTTAGTTCTGACAGTAGACGCAGGTTTGCTTCGAGGCTCAAATCTCCGGACGTCGTGCTTGTCGTGCGACATGAGAAAGAAGGAGATGGTCATGACCGATAACGTTCAGCTGAAAATTACCAAAGTCACGGATTTGAAGGACAATTTGATCGAACAGGAGGGTAAAACCTCTGATCGGACACTGATTGTCTATGGCGAAGCCTATCGTCTAGCGGAAGTAACCATCGAAGATGATTTTCTCCCCCGTGGGAAAGTGACCACGGATCCAGCAGGGAAATGGAAGGTAACGCTGGAAGAACTGCCGGAGGGTGAGCGTTACTTTCAGGCGGAGGTTGACGGAAAGCGTTCGCAGAGCTGGATTGTATATATCGTGTGACAGAGTTCAGCGGTGGCTTTTGTAATCGAAGCGAGCTTTCTGACCTGTGCTGAGTGAGGCGCTTTGAACAAGCGCCTCACTTTTACACATGACATCAAGGCGCAAACGGCATGACGCGTTTGTGATGGGTCTTTTTGTACGTGTTGACGATGATGTCGAACGCTTCCTGACGCACCGGCTCGCCGTGCAGAAAGGCGTCGATCTCGGCGTAGGTCACGCCGTGGGAGGCTTCGTCCGGTTTGCCCGGCGACAGGTCTTCCAGGTCCGCCGTCGGCACTTTTTCCACCAGCGATTCCGGCGCGCCGAAGCTGCGGGCGATGGCCCGGACCTGATTTTTCACCAGACCGCTGAGCGGGGCCAGGTCGCAGGCGCCGTCACCGAACTTGGTGAAGAAACCCATCACCGCTTCCGCCGCGTGATCGGTGCCGATCACCAGGCCATGGGCCGCGCCGGCGATGGTGTACTGAGCGACCATGCGCATCCGCGCCTTGGTGTTGCCGAGCACGAAATCCACCGACACTGCGTGCTTGCCTTCGAAGGCTGCGACTTCGCCGGCCAGGGATTTCACTGCCGGGCCGATGTTGACGGTGTGGCGTTCGTCCGGGGCGATGAAGTCCACCGAGGCCTGGGCGTCGTGTTCATCGAACTGCACGTCGTACGGCAGGCGCACAGCGATGAACTTGTAGCCGTTGTCGCCGGTGCGCTCGCGCAGTTCACGCATGGCGCGCTGGGCCAGCAGGCCTGCGGTCAGCGAGTCGACGCCGCCGCTGATGCCCAGTACCAGGGTCTTGAGCCCGGAATTGGTCAGGCAGTCCTGGATGAAGGTGATGCGTCGGGCGACTTCCGCTTCGAGGGCCTGGTAATCGGCGAACGGCGGCTGAACGTTGAGCTGTTCAGCAATCTCACGCTGTACGGCTTGCATGAATTCACTCCTTGCTAGAAAGGCTGGAAACGGCAGGAACCTGGAAAACGTGTCGCAAATAGGCGACGAAATTCGGGTCTTTGCAGTGGGTCTTGCCCGGCTCGTCCGAGATCTTCGCCACCGGTTGGCCGTTACAGGCGGTCATTTTAAGCACGATGCTCATCGGTTCGACACCCGGAATGTCACAGGTCAGGTTGGTGCCGATGCCGAAGCTGACATTGATCCGACCGCGCAGCGCGCGGAAGATCTCCAGCGACTTGGGCAGCGTCAGGCTGTCGGAGAACACCAGGGTCTTGCTCATCGGGTCGATGCCGAGCTTGTGATAGTGAGCGATGCATTTTTCGCCCCACTGCACCGGATCCCCGGAATCATGACGCAAGCCGTCGAACAGCTTGGCGAAGAACAGATCGAAATCGCCGAGGAAGGCATCGGTGGTGATGCAGTCGGTCAGGGCGATCCCCAGCAGGCCGCGGTACTCGCGGACCCAGCAATCGAGTGCGGCAATCTGGCTGTCGATCAGACGCGGGCCGAGTTGCTGGTGGGCCATGATCCATTCATGGGCCATGGTGCCCAGCGGTTTCATGTCCAGTTCGCGGGACAGGTGCACGTTGCTGGTGCCGACGAAACGCCCCGGGAAATCATGCTTGAGCACGTTCACCACTTCTTCCTGCACGCGGTAGGAAAACCGCCGGCGTGTGCCGAAATCGGCGACCTGCAACTGCGACAATTCTTCGGTCGAGGCGTTGGCCGTCAGCCAGTCGAACTTGCGATAAAGCTGTTCGCGGGCCTGTTCCAGGACGGTTTCGCGGTAGCGATAGCGGTTGCGCACTTCGCTGACGATCGCCAGCAGCGGCACTTCGAACAGAATCACATGCAGCCACGGCCCGCGCAGACGGATGAACAGTTCGCCGTTCTCGATGCCGGTGTGCAGGTAGCGCAGGTTGAAGCGGAACAGGCCGAGGAATCGCAGAAAGTCAGGTTTGAGGAAACTGATGCGCTCAAGGAAACTCAACTGATCGGCGCTCAGGCTCAACTCGGCCAGACGCTCGACCTGGAAGCGGATCTCCGCCAGATAGGGGCGCAGATCTTCACTGTTACGGCAACGAAACTCCCATTCGACTTCGACGTTGGGGTAGTTGTGCAGCACCGCCTGCATCATCGTCAGTTTGTAGAAGTCGGTGTCGAGCAGGTTCTGCACGATGCGATCGGCAAACACACTCTCGCTCATAACGGGGTCTCCAGGCGGACCGCGCATTGGCGCGGTATCAATCAATGGCGCTAGTGGCTCATATCCGGGGTGTGGATTGCCAGCGATTTTTATCCCTGCGCTGAGCCTCAGACCGCCTCAGGACTGTCGATCTGCTCCAGCATCCACTTCACGAAATCCCGCACCTTGGGTACTTCCGCCGCGTGTTCCGGGTAGGCCAGGTAATACGCATCGGTGCTGGGCATTGCATGCTGCCAGGGAATGACCAGTTTGCCGTCGGCCAATTCCTCTTCCACCAGAAACCTTGGTAACAGGGCGACGCCGCAGCCGACCTGCGCGGCGCGGATGCACATATAAAAGGTTTCGAAACGCGGGCCGTGGTAGCTGTGTTCGGTCTGGTAGCCCTGGCTGTCGAACCAGTCGTGCCACGCCTGTGGGCGCGAAGCATTCTGCAGCAGGACCAGATCGGTGAGTTGCGTTGGATCAGTCAACGGAGTGTCCGGCAGACTGCTCGGTGCGCAGACCGGCACCAGTTCCTCGCCAAACAACTTCAGGCATTCGGTGCCGGGGCGTGAACCCTGGCCGAAATAGAACGCCAGGTCGCTGCGCCCTTGCAGCAAGTCATCGGCCTCCTGCTCGTTGCACAGGTCCAGATGAATCGACGGATGGCGCAGGCGCCAGCCCTTGAGGCGCGGCACCAGCCAGCGTGCGCCGAAGGTCGAGGGTGTGGAGACGCGCAGGACTTCGGTCTCGCCGCCGTAGGAACGCAGGTAATGGGTCGACATCTCGACCTGGGTCAGGATTTTTCTGACTTCCACCAGGTACAGATCGCCGGCCGGGGTCATCTGCAAACGGCGGCGTACCCGACGGAACAACAAGTGCTGTAACAATTCTTCGAGTTGCGCCACCTGCTTGCTGACGGCGCTCTGGGTCAGGTTCAGTTCCTCGGCGGCCCGGGTGAAACTCAGGTGCCGGGTCACGGCCTCGAAGCACTGCAACGCGGTGATCGACGGCAAGTGGCGTTTGTTCAGCATGGGCGATCCTTTTCTTGTCTTTCTGCGCAGCATGAATAAACGGAATGATATCTCGCGTAAAGGTCGTTTGTTGCACAGCCTTCCTGACGCTACAACTAAAGGTCTGCCCGGTCGTGAAAACGCGCCCGCACACATTCAGTTTTTTGCTTGAGGAGTGACCCATGGTTGCCGCATTGCTTGATCGTCTTGGTGTGAACCCGGCCCTGTACCAAAACGGCAAAGTGCCGGTGCATTCGCCCATCGACGGCAGCCGCATCGCCGCCGTGAACTGGGAAGGCCCGGCCGAAGTCGAGCAGCACATCAGTCGCGCAGATCATGCGTTCGAACAATGGCGCAAGGTGCCGGCCCCCCGTCGCGGCGAGCTGGTGCGTCAGTTCGGCGAAGTGCTGCGCGAGTACAAGAATGATCTTGGCGAACTGGTTTCCTGGGAGGCCGGCAAGATTACTCAGGAAGGCCTGGGTGAAGTGCAGGAGATGATCGACATCTGCGACTTCGCCGTCGGCCTGTCCCGCCAGTTGTACGGTTTGACCATCGCTTCCGAGCGCCCGGGCCACCACATGCGTGAAACCTGGCATCCGCTGGGCGTGGTCGGCGTGATCAGTGCGTTCAACTTCCCGGTCGCGGTGTGGGCGTGGAACACCACGCTGGCGCTGGTCTGCGGTAACCCGGTGGTATGGAAGCCTTCGGAGA
Organism: Pseudomonas sp. FW215-R2; assembly: GCF_058789255.1. Taxonomy (NCBI): domain Bacteria; kingdom Pseudomonadati; phylum Pseudomonadota; class Gammaproteobacteria; order Pseudomonadales; family Pseudomonadaceae; genus Pseudomonas; species Pseudomonas sp. FW215-R2. Next base: position 123,489 of record NZ_JBYTBO010000001.1, on the reverse strand, counting down.
AAACCCCACTGACTGCACTGGCCTGTCAGGCGCTGTTTGATCGTGTGGTGAAGAACTTCAGCGATGCGCCGGCCAATCTCTGTCAGGTGATCATCGGCGGTCGCGATGCCGGCGAAGCGCTGGTGGATGACCCGCGTGTCGCGCTGATCAGCGCCACCGGCAGCACCCGGATGGGCCGCGAAGTGGCGCCGAAAGTCGCCGCGCGCTTTGCCCGCAGCATTCTCGAACTGGGCGGCAACAACGCAATGATCCTCGGCCCGAGCGCCGATCTGGACATGGCCGTGCGCGCCATCCTGTTCAGCGCCGTCGGCACCGCCGGCCAGCGTTGCACCACGTTGCGTCGCCTGATCGCCCATGAATCGGTGAAAGAAGAAATCGTCACCCGTCTCAAAGCCGCGTACTCCAAGGTCCGTATCGGTCACCCGCTGGAAGGCAACCTGATCGGCCCGCTGATCGACAAACACAGCTTCGAAAACATGCAGGACGCGCTGGAACAAGCGCTGAGCGAGGGCGGCCGGGTGTTCGGCGGCAAGCGCCAACTGGAAGATCAATTCCCGAATGCCTACTACGTGTCGCCGGCCATCGTTGAAATGCCGGAGCAGAGCGACGTGGTGTGCAGCGAGACCTTCGCGCCGATCCTGTACGTGGTTGGCTACAGCGACTTCGAAGAGGCGCTGCGCCTGAACAACGCGGTGCCGCAAGGCCTGTCGTCGTGCATCTTCACCACCGATGTGCGCGAGGCCGAGAAATTCATGTCGGCAGTCGGCAGTGACTGCGGCATCGCCAACGTCAACATCGGCCCGAGCGGCGCTGAAATCGGCGGCGCGTTCGGTGGCGAGAAAGAGACGGGTGGTGGGCGCGAGTCGGGCTCGGATGCGTGGCGTGCTTACATGCGCCGCCAGACCAACACCGTGAACTACTCGCTGGAGTTGCCGCTGGCGCAGGGCATTACGTTCGACTGACAGTTTTCTCAAAGCTATCGACCGTTCCCACGCTCTGCGTGGGAACGGTCATTTTGGTGTGTTTGGCAGGTTTCTGTTGGAGTCTGGCAATGCCGTTACGCGAAGAATGTCTGTGGGAAAAACTCACGCCGCAACGACCGGATAACACGGCGCTCAGGGGCGAAGTCAAAGTCGATGTCTGCGTGATCGGCGCCGGGTTTACCGGGCTGTCGGCGGCGCTGCATCTGTTGGAGAAGGGCAAAAGCGTCTGCGTGCTCGAAGCCCATCGCGCCGGGCATGGCGGATCCGGGCGCAACGTCGGGCTGGTCAACGCCGGGATGTGGATTCCGCCGGACGAGATCGAGGCCGGGTTCGGCGAGGCCGTCGGCAGTCAGCTCAACCGCATGCTCGGTGCGGCGCCGGCGCTGGTGTTCAGCCTCGTGGATAAATACAACATCGATTGCCAGTTGCGCCGCGAAGGCACCCTGCACATGGCGCACAACGCCAAGGGTGAGGCGGATCTGCGCAGTCGCGAAGAACAGTGGAAACGCCGCGGTGCGCCGGTCGAACTGCTGACCGGCAAGGCCTGTGAACAGGCGACCGGGACGCAGAAGATTGCCGCCGCGTTGCTCGACCGGCGTGCCGGCACGCTCAACCCGATGGCTTATGTCACCGGGCTGGCCAACGCTGTCATCAGCCTTGGCGGAAAGATGTTCGATCACTCCCCGGTCACGCGCCTTGAGCGTCAGGGTCAGCAATGGTCGGTGCAGACCGAGCAGGGTTCGGTGCTCGCCGAACAAGTGGTGATCGCTTCCAACGCCTACACCGAAGGCGACTGGACCGAACTCAAACGCAATTTCTTCCCCGGTTACTACTATCAGGTCGCTTCGGTGCCGCTCACCGAAGACGCTGCCCAGGAAATCCTCCCGGGCGGGCAGGGCTCGTGGGATACCCGCCAGGTGCTGAGCAGCATCCGCCGCGACAAGGACGGGCGTCTGTTGCTGGGCAGCCTTGGCAACGGCAATCAGAAACCGACCTGGTTCCTCAAGGCCTGGGCCGACCGGGTGCAGCAGCATTACTTCCCCAACCTCAAGCCTGTGGAGTGGGAATGCACCTGGACCGGGCGCATCGCTTTTACTCCCGATCATTTGATGCGCCTGTTCGAGCCCGCGCCGGGACTGGTGGCCGTCACCGGTTACAACGGCCGTGGCGTGACCACCGGCACCGTGGTCGGCAAAGCCTTCGCCGACTACCTGTGTAACGGAAATCCTCAGGCGTTGCCGATTCCCTTTGCACCGATGCAGCCCCTGGCGGGCGTGGGTTTGCGCAGTTGTCTGTACGAGGCCGGGTTCTCGCTGTATCACGCGGGCCAGTGCCTGCGCATTGTCATTTGAGTGTTGAAATATGTTGCGTGAAGCGGCGCTTTTCGGCGTAGCGACTAGCCTGTAATGGTGCGGGTTGTAGCAGTCCCGCACCAGCAGTGTGCAGTTCGGTGACGCGGGCTGTTACAGGCTGGTTGCACGTCGTTTGGCGCCGCGGTTGCAATGATGGCGCGTGCGGGTTGCGCCTGAAAAAATAAATGGTTTCACCTTCCGCGGTTTAGACGGTTGCACGCCCAATGAAAATGGGAACGAAACAGTCGAAATAACAAGAAAGCAGCGACTTTTTGAAGAATAAAAAACCGATGGCACGGCCCTTGCTCTGAGCAATCCAGTGAAGTCGCAGTGCCAACTAAAAAAAACCTTGGAGCACCACCTCATGTCCCAGACGTTTTACAAGAAAGGCTTTCTGGCCCTCGCAGTGGCTACTGCGCTGGGTGTTTCTGCGTTTGCACAAGCTGATGTGAAAATCGGTGTGGCGGGCCCTATGACTGGCGCCAACGCGGCATTTGGCGAGCAGTACATGAAGGGGGCACAAGCGGCGGCCGATGCGGTCAACGCGGCGGGCGGCGTCAACGGGGAGAAAATCGTCCTGGTCAAAGGCGATGACGCCTGCGAACCGAAACAGGCGGTGACGGTCGCCAAGGACCTCACCAACCAGAAAGTCGCCGGTGTGGTTGGCCACTTCTGCTCGTCCTCCACCATTCCTGCGTCGGAGATCTACGACGAAGCCGGCATCATTGCGATCACGCCGGGTTCCACCAACCCGCAAGTGACCGAGCGCGGTCTGAGCGCCATGTTCCGTATGTGCGGGCGTGACGACCAGCAAGGCATCGTCGCCGGCGACTACATCGTCGACGTGCTCAAGGGCAAGAAAGTGGCCGTGCTGCACGACAAGGACACCTACGGTCAGGGCCTGGCCGATGCGACCAAGGCACAGTTGACCAAGCGCGGCGTGACGCCGGTGCTGTACGAAGGCCTGACCCGTGGCGAGAAAGACTTCAGCGCCGTGGTCACCAAGATCCGCGCGGCCGGTGCCGACGTGGTCTACTTCGGCGGCCTGCACCCGGAAGCCGGTCCACTGGTCAAGCAACTGCGTACAGAAGGCCTGAAAGACGTGAAGTTCATGTCTGACGACGGCATCGTGACCGACGAACTGGTGACCACCGCTGGCGGCCCGCAATACGTCGACGGCGTGCTGATGACCTTCGGCGCCGATCCGCGCCTGCTGCCGGAAAGCAAGACTGTAGTGGATGCCTTCCGCAAGGCCGGCACCGAGCCTGAAGGCTATACCCTGTACGCCTACGCTTCGGTTCAGGCACTGGCTGCGGGCTTCAACGGCGCCAAGTCCAACAAGGGCGAAGACGCTGCCAAATGGCTGAAAGCCAACCCTGTGAAAACCGTGATGGGCGAGAAGACCTGGGACGCCAAGGGCGACCTGAAAGTGTCCGACTACGTGGTCTACCAGTGGGACGCGACCGGCAAATATCACCAGCTGGAAAAACAGAAGTAAGGGCTGACGCGATCGGCTGACCTCTGCAGAAATTCTGTGGGGGCCAGCCCGGTCGTGGCTGACATTGCTCCGACGTACATCTGTATTTTTCCTAGAAGAACCGCGCGCCCCAGGGTGTGCAGGTTCTCACTGCGTGAGATTGCGTTATGGATGGTATTTTCCTGCAGCAACTGGTCAACGGCCTGACCCTCGGGTCGGTCTATGGCCTGATCGCCATCGGCTACACAATGGTCTACGGCATCATCGGCATGATCAACTTCGCCCACGGCGAGGTTTACATGATTTCCGCTTACCTCGCGGCAATCAGTCTGGCTCTGCTGGCTTACTTCGGTATCGAATCCTTCCCGCTGCTGATGCTCGGCACACTGGTCTTCACCATCGTCGTCACGGGGGTGTATGGCTGGGTCATCGAACGCATCGCCTACAAACCACTGCGCAACTCCACCCGACTGGCACCGCTGATCAGCGCCATCGGTATCTCCCTGATTCTGCAAAACTATGCCCAGATCAGTCAGGGCGCCCGTCAACAGGGTGTTCCGACGCTGCTCACCGGTGCCTGGCGCATCGACGTCGGCTCGGGCTTCGTCCAGCTGACCTACACCAAGATCTTCATTCTCGTCGCGGCGTTCGTCGGGATGGGCCTGCTGACCTACGTGATCAAGTACACCAAGCTCGGCCGCATGTGCCGCGCGACCCAGCAAGACCGCAAGATGGCTTCGATTCTGGGGATCAACACCGACCGCGTGATTTCCTACGTGTTCATCATCGGTGCAGCGATGGCGGCCCTGGCCGGCGTGCTGATCACCATGAACTACGGCACGTTCGACTTCTACGCAGGCTTCGTCATCGGCATCAAGGCGTTCACCGCTGCGGTGCTCGGCGGGATCGGCTCGCTGCCTGGCGCCATGCTCGGCGGGATCATCCTCGGGATCTCCGAGTCGCTGTTCTCGGGCCTGGTCAACTCCGACTACAAAGACGTGTTCAGCTTCTCGCTGCTCGTACTTGTTCTGGTCTTCCGGCCTCAGGGCCTGCTGGGCCGTCCTCTTGTGTCGAAGGTGTAAGCGATGTCTTCAACCACTACAAAATCCATTGATGTCAAAAAAAGCCTGGTTGAGGCGATTCTCGCCGGTCTGATTGCCCTGATCGTGTTCGGGCCGATTGTCGGCGTCGTTCTCGATGGCTACAGCTTCAACCTCGAACCGACCCGCGTGGCGTGGATCATTGCCATCGTCATGGCCGGCCGGTTTGCCCTCAGCCTGTTCCTGCAAACCCCCAAGGGCCTGAAAATCCTCGAAGGATTCGAGAGCACCGGTTCCGGCGTGCATGTGCTGCCCGCCGATCACAAATCCAGGCTGCGCTGGATCATCCCGCTGCTGATCGTGCTGGCCGTGGCCGTGCCGTTCGTTTCCAACTCCTACCTGCTGGGCGTGGTCATCCTCGGGTTGATCTACGTGTTGCTGGGGTTGGGACTGAACATCGTGGTCGGTCTGGCCGGCCTGCTCGACCTCGGTTACGTGGCGTTCTACGCCATCGGTGCCTACGGTCTGGCGCTCGGTTATCAGTACCTCGGCCTGGGCTTCTGGACCGTGCTGCCGCTGGCGGCGATCACCGCCGGGCTGGCCGGATGCATCCTCGGTTTCCCGGTGTTGCGACTGCACGGCGACTACCTGGCGATCGTGACCCTCGGTTTCGGTGAAATCATCCGTCTGATCCTCAACAACTGGCTGTCCCTGACCGGCGGTCCGAACGGCATGCCGGCACCACTGCCGACCTTCTTCGGCCTGGAATTCGGCAAGCGGGCGAAGGATGGCGGGGTGCCGTTCCACGAGTTCTTCGGCATCGCCTACAACCCGGACGTGAAGTATTACTTCATCTATGCGGTGTTGTTCCTGGTGGTGCTGGCCGTGCTGTACATCAAGCATCGTCTGGTGAAGATGCCGGTCGGTCGCGCCTGGGAAGCCCTGCGTGAAGACGAGATCGCCTGCCGCTCGATGGGCCTCAACCACGTGCTGGTCAAGCTCTCGGCGTTCACTATCGGTGCATCCACCGCCGGTCTGGCAGGTGTGTTCTTCGCCACCTATCAAGGCTTCGTCAACCCGACCTCGTTCACCTTCTTCGAATCGGCGCTGATCCTCGCCATCGTCGTGCTCGGCGGCATGGGGTCGACCATCGGTGTGGTGATCGCAGCGTTCGTGCTGACCGTTGCTCCGGAACTGCTGCGCGGCTTCGCCGAATACCGCGTGCTGCTGTTCGGGATCCTGATGGTGTTGATGATGATCTGGCGACCTCGCGGGCTGATCCGCATCAGCCGTACCGGGGTCACTCCACGCAAAGGTGCCATTCACTATGAGAGGACTGCGCCATGAGTGAAGTCGTACTCTCTGTTGAAAAACTGATGATGCACTTCGGTGGCATCAAGGCCTTGAGCGACGTCAGCCTGAAGGTCAAACGCAATTCGATCTTCGCCCTGATCGGCCCCAACGGCGCCGGCAAGACCACGGTGTTCAACTGCCTGACCGGGTTCTACAAGGCCTCTGGCGGCAAGATCGAACTCAACGTGCGTGGCCAGCAGACCAACGTCATCAAGTTGCTGGGCGAGTCGTTCAAGCCGACCGACTTCGTCTCGCCGAAAAACTTTGCCAGTCGTCTGTACTACAAGATGTTCGGCGGCACCCACCTGGTGAACCGCGCGGGTCTGGCCCGGACGTTCCAGAACATTCGCCTGTTCAAGGAAATGTCGGTGCTGGAAAACCTGCTGGTGGCCCAGCACATGTGGGTCAACCGCAACATGCTGGCCGGCATCCTCAACACCAAGGGCTATCGCAAGGCCGAAAGCGATGCGCTGGACTGCGCGTTCTACTGGCTGGAAGTGGTGGATCTGGTGGACTGCGCCAACCGTCTGGCCGGTGAACTGTCCTACGGCCAGCAACGCCGTCTGGAGATTGCCCGGGCCATGTGCACTCGGCCGCAGATCATCTGCCTCGACGAACCGGCCGCCGGCCTCAACCCTCAGGAAACCGAAGCGCTGAGCGCGATGATCCGGCTGCTGCGCGACGAGCACGATCTGACCGTGGTGCTGATCGAACACGACATGGGCATGGTAATGAGCATTTCCGATCACATCGTGGTGCTGGACCACGGCATCGTCATCGCCGAGGGCGGTCCGGAGGCTATCCGCCACGATCCGAAGGTGATTGCGGCTTACCTGGGCGCCGACGAAGAGGAAGTCGTATGACGCAACCCATCCTCGAACTCAAGGATCTGGACGTGTTCTACGGCCCGATCCAGGCCCTCAAAGGCGTTTCGCTGCAGATCAACGAAGGGGAAACCGTCAGCCTGATCGGCTCCAACGGCGCGGGCAAGTCGACGCTGCTGATGTCGATCTTCGGCCAGCCACGGGCGGCAGGCGGACAGATCGTTTATCAAGGCGTGGACATCACCCACAAGTCATCGCACTACATCGCCTCCAACGGCATCGCGCAGTCGCCGGAAGGGCGGCGGGTGTTCCCCGACATGACCGTCGAGGAAAACCTGCTGATGGGCACCATCCCGATTGGCGACAAGTACGCCAAGGAAGACATGCAGCGCATGTTCGAGCTGTTCCCGCGGCTTGAAGAGCGTCGCACTCAGCGCGCAATGACCATGTCCGGCGGCGAACAGCAGATGCTCGCCATTGCCCGGGCGCTGATGAGCCGTCCCAAGCTGTTGCTGCTGGATGAGCCGAGCCTGGGGCTGGCGCCGATCGTGGTGAAACAGATCTTCGCAACCCTGCGGGAACTGGCGAAAACCGGCATGACCATTTTCCTTGTCGAGCAGAACGCCAACCATGCGTTGAAACTGTCCGACCGGGCGTACGTGATGGTCAACGGCGAGATCCGCCTGACGGGTACCGGAAAGGAACTGCTGGTGAATGAAGAGGTGCGTAACGCCTATCTCGGCGGGCACTGAGTTTTCAGGTTTTCCACAGCGATACAGAGCCCCGAGACGCCAGTCCCGGGGCTTTTTTGTATCCAGAATCCATCACGATCCACGCCATTCCCGAAATTGTGGAAAACAAAATCCCCAACCTGCCAAAGCGCGACATATAGACGCTGCAAATCGCTGTTTTTCCACAGTTTTGACTTGTCCCCGTTTGCTGTGGAGCCGGCTGTGAATAACGTGGGAGTAGCTGGCTGAGAGCCTTTCAAACCGTGGCTTGCAGGCCTGTGGTTGTTTTTTGAACAGGCCTTTTACCAGTTGCTGAGGGTTCGTTTGTCAACCTTTTTATGGCCACGGCAAAACAGGCGAATGCATGAGCGCAAGCCTGTGGATAAGTCTGTGATTAAACTCTGGAAAGACTGCGCTAAGGGCCGTGATTACTGGCCCTGCGCAATCACGGCGGTGACCGGTCGGTCGTGCAAAATGCCTTGCCCGGCACAATCGGCGGATCAGGGTCAAGCAAAAAACTTTGCTTTTGCGGCGCAAAGCCTTGTGTGGCGTGGCTTTGCGCATTTCCACTTGCCCCCGGAAACTGTGGAAGGGCTTGTGGATAACGTGCGTGCATGTGGCTACAGGCCACGCCACTCAAGGCGTTGCGAGGGTTGATCAAATTATGAGCAGAAATGCACGCCAGTCGGTGGTTGCTCGTGAATGCGGGGCCGGGCATGCTGCCTGCTGATTTTCTATTCCAATGGCTGCCCCGGGTGGCCGAAGCAAGGAGAACACGATGTCCAACACCCTGTTTATCACCGGCGCGACGTCCGGTTTTGGTGAAGCCTGTGCCCGTCGTTTTGCCGAGGCCGGCTGGAAACTGGTGCTGACCGGTCGTCGTGAAGAACGCCTCAACGCGCTGTGTGCGGAGCTGTCGAAGCAGACCGAAGTGCATGGCCTGGTGCTGGACGTGCGTGATCGCAAGGCGATGGAGGAGGCGATTGCCAACCTGCCGCCGTCCTTCGCCAAGCTGCGCGGCCTGATCAACAACGCAGGTCTCGCGCTGGGCGTGGACCCTGCACCGAAGTGCGACCTCGACGATTGGGACACCATGGTCGACACCAACGTCAAAGGCCTGATGTACAGCACTCGCCTGTTGCTGCCACGCCTGATCGCCCACGGTCGCGGCGCCGGTATCGTCAACCTCGGTTCCATCGCCGGTAACTACCCGTACCCAGGCAGCCACGTTTACGGTGCGACCAAGGCGTTCGTTAAGCAGTTCTCGTTGAACCTGCGCTGCGATTTGCAGGGCACCGGCGTACGCGTCAGCAACATCGAACCGGGCCTGTGCGAGAGCGAGTTCTCGCTGGTGCGTTTCGCGGGCGATCAGGCGCGTTACGACGCGACCTACGCCGGTGCCGAGCCGATCCAGCCGCAGGACATTGCCGAGACCATCTTCTGGGTGCTGAACGCACCGGCGCACATCAACATCAACAGCCTGGAGCTGATGCCGGTGAGCCAGACCTGGGCGGGTTTTGCCATCGAGCGTAACAAGGCTTGATACGGTTTTGTTCTCTTCGCCAGCGGGCTGGCGAAGAGGGCAAATCGGCCAGAATCTGGCAGTAAGGTAGACTCATCCCTCAACAACCCCGCCGCACCCTGCGGTTTTCAAGGTTTTTCGAGGAGTTCAAGTGAGTAACCGAGGTGAGCAGTCGCTGCTCAAACAATCGACCATCCTGATGTTCGCCGTGGCGATCGCCGGGATCGTCACCGGTTTTGTTTCGGGTTCCCAGTCCATCCTGTTCGATGGCTTTTTTTCGTTGATTGCAACGTTCATCAAAGTCCTGATGTTGATCACGGCGAAGCTCATCGCCAAGCAAAGCAACCAGCGCTTCCAGTTCGGTTTCTGGCATCTGGAGCCAATGGTGCTGCTGATCGAGGGCAGTTTCCTGCTGCTGATCGCGATCTATGCGTTTCTCAACGGCGTGTTCGGCATCATCAACGGCGGTCGTGAAATCGAGCTGGGCCTGGTGATCATCTACGCGGCGGTGTTTACCGTTGTCGAGTTCGCCTACTTCTTCTACGTGCGCCACCGTAATCGCAAGCTCAAGTCGAGCCTGATCCAGTTCGACAACATCAGTTGGCTGGTGGATGCGATGCTGTCGGTGGGCCTGTTGATCAGTTTCCTCGCGGCGCTGCTGCTCAAGTCCCAGGGTTATGGCGAGTGGGCGAAATTTGTCGACCCGCTGATTCTCATCGTGCTGGCCCTGACCATGCTGCCGCCGGCCTTCAAGATCCTTGGCCCGGCGCTGCGTGACGTGCTCGGTATTGCGCCGGACACGCTGGACGACCAAGTCCGTCAGGTAATGGACGCGGCCAAGGTCGAACATGGTTTTGATGACTACGTGTCTTACGTGCAGAAGCACGGGCGGGCGCGGTTCATCGAGATTCATGTGGTGTTGCCGGCGGATTACCGACTGCAGAGCGTCGGCCAGCTGGATGTGCTGCGTGAGGCGATTTCCGCGAAGCTGGGCAAACCGGATGCGGCGCGCTGGCTGACCATCAGCTTCACTGGCGACAGGAAGTGGATTGCCTGATGTTGTGTGGCGAGGGAGCTGGCTCCCTCGCCACGGCTGTCAGCTCAGATAGTCGGCGAGGCCGCGATAGCAGGTCGCCAAGTGATACGGCGTGGTCGACGGCATGTCCTTGCGGCTGACCTCGCCCTGTTCGTCGCGGCACTCGTTCCAGCCACCCGCATGCAGGAAGCGCTGCTGCAACGCCTGCAACTGGCGCAGCACGGCGGTTTCGCTGTCCGGACGCAGTGTCAGCGCGCGCAGATATTCGGCCTGGGCCCAGATGCGCTGGGTCGAATCTTTCGGGCGTCCGTCCCTATTCAGATCGAGCATGGCCCGCACGGCACCGGACGGCTGCACCACACCGAACTGCTCGGTGAACGCAAAGGCCCGGTCCAGGGCGGCATGCAGTTTCGAACCGCGCAGCAGGGGCGAGGACTCCAGCAGGAAATACCACTCGAACTGATGGCCCGGCTCATACCAGTTATCCACAGCCCCCAGCGGTTTTTCCATCAGCACGCCATGTTGCGGATCGACGAAACGCTTGTGCATGGCTGTGCATAACTCGCTCAGCGCTTGCTTGACCTGTGCATCTTCGCGCACGGCCAGCGTGGCCAGGAAGGCTTCGGCCAGGTGCATCAATGGGTTTTGCAGCGGGCCGGTTTCTAGGGTAATCCAGTCACGGTCGAGGCAGGCTTCATAGAGGCCGTCACCGGTGGCGAAACGTCGGCCGATGACTTCCAGCGCAGCGTTCAGGGTCGATTCGACCAAGGGCTCGCGGGACTTTTCCCAGTAATGCGCGCAAGCGAACAGGATGAAGGCGTGGGTGTAGAGATCCTTGCGCTGATCCAGCGGTTTGCCCTGCGGATCGATGCTGTAGAACCAGCCGCCGTGCTCGGCATCGTGGAAGTGCCGTTGCAGGGAACGGAACAGCGCGGCCGCCCGAGCTTCGGCGTTATCCACAACCCCGATCAGGCTGGAAAACAGATACAGCTGCCGTGCGCAGGCCATGGCCCGATAGCGCTGCGGTGGCAGCGGCTGATGCGCGGCGTCCAGCGCCTCGTAAGGCAACGCCATGTCGGCGTTCCAGCCCGGTCCTTGCCAAAGGGGCACGATCACGTCCAGAAAGTGCTGTTGCACTTCACCGAACAGGGTGGTCAATTCAGGCAGGGAGGTGGAGCGGGAAGCGTGGGGCATGGGCGGACGTCGTCACGGCAGGGGCGATTGCGCGACATGGTAGCAGAGAGTGGCGATCGATCGTTCCCGCGCCATGCGCGGGAACGATCAGAGGTGCCATTCAGCCGGCCAGCAACCACGCGCCGGTCACCGCCGAAGCTGCTCCGGCCAGTCGCACCAGCGGCGCGGCCGCCTGAGGCAGAAAACGCACGACCGCATAGCCCGTTGCATGCAGTGCAGCCGTCGCGACCACGAAACCGGCGGCATACGCCCATGGGCTCGACATGTCTGGCAACTCCAGGCCATGAGCCACGCCATGGAACAGCGCAAACAGCGCCGTAGCCGCTACCGCCATCACCAATGGCGGACGCACCGCCAGCGCCACCGCCAGACCCAGCGCCAGCACCGAGGCAGCAATCCCGCTTTCCAGCGCCGGCAACTCCAACCCTTCAAACCCGAGCAGGCCGCCGATCAGCATGGTGCCGACGAAGGTGCACGGCAGCGCCCAGCGTGCCGCGCCTTGCTGCTGCGCCGCCCACAGACCGACGGCCACCATCGCCAGCAAATGGTCGAGGCCGCCGATCGGGTGGCTGATACCGGCCACCAGGCCAGAGTCGCCGTGGCCGGGGTGGGCGAAGGCCAGTGCCGGGGTCAGCAGTAGCGCGACGGCGCCGAGAATGCGTTTGAGTGTCATAAATAAGCTTCCGTGTTGATCAATGAATCAGGCTGCAGTCAGCAGGCCCTGGCGTTCGATGAAGGCGATGATGTCTTCCAGGCCCTGACCGGTTTTCTGGTTGCTGAACACGAACGGCTTGCCGTTGCGCATGCGTTGGGTGTCGCTGTTCATCATCTCCAGCGAGGCGCCGACCAGCGGCGCGAGGTCGATCTTGTTGATCACCAGCAGGTCGGATTTGCAAATGCCGGGCCCGCCCTTGCGCGGCAGCTTGTCGCCGGCCGACACGTCGATCACGTAGATGGTCAGGTCGGACAGTTCCGGGCTGAAGGTGGCGGAAAGGTTGTCGCCGCCGGACTCCACCAGAATCAGGTCAAGCCCCGGAAAACGCCGGTTCAGTTGATCCACCGCTTCAAGGTTGATCGAGGCGTCTTCGCGAATCGCCGTGTGCGGGCAGCCACCGGTTTCCACGCCGATGATGCGTTCCGGCGCCAGCGCTTCATTGCGAACCAGAAAGTCGGCGTCTTCGCGGGTGTAGATGTCGTTGGTGACCACCGCCAGGTTGTAGCGTTCGCGCAGCGCCAGGCACAGGGCCAGGGTCAACGCGGTTTTGCCGGAACCGACCGGGCCGCCAATGCCGACGCGAAGGGGTTGTGTGTTCATGTGATTCTCCAGATAAAAGGCCCTAGGAACGGAACAGGCGGCTGTACTGGCGCTCATGGGCCATGCACGCCAGGGACAGGCCGAACGCGGCGCTGCCGAGGTGTTCGGGATTGATTCGGGTGGCGTCCTGCTGCGCCTGTTGCAGCAGCGGCAGCAGTTCGCTGGTCAGGCGCTGGGCGGCTTGCTGGCCCAGCGGCAGGGTTTTCATCAGCACCGCGAGCTGGTTTTCCAGCCAGCTCCACAGCCACGCGGCGAGGGCGTCCTGCGGGCTGATCTGCCAGGCGCGGGCCGCCAGTGCCCAGCACAGGGCAAGGTGCGGTTCGGCGCAGTGTTCGAGAAAGTCCCGCGCTGCCTGATCGAGTTCGGGCAAGCCGTTGAGCAATTGCTGCAACGAGTAGCCCATCTGCCGGCTCTCCAGATGCAGTTCGCGGGTTTCGCGGCTGGCGCGGTGGCTTTCGCAGAGTTTGCGCAATTCATCCCAGTTTTCGTCCGCTGCGCTCTGGCAGTGGGCAAGCAGCATGGGCGCTTCGAACCGCGCGAGATTGAGCAGCAATTGATCGCTGATCCAGCGCCGGGCGCTGTCCGGACTGTCGACGCGGCCGTTATCCACCGCCATCTCCAGGCCTTGGGAATAGCTGTAGCCGCCAATCGGCAGTTGCGGACTGGCCAGGCGCAGCAGCGCCCAGGCCGGGTTCACAAACGGACGCCGAACTGGTGGAGTTTCGGCGCGTAGTTGAAGTCCTCGTCACCGTGTCGCGAATGGTGATGGCCGCCACCGTAGGCGCCGTGTTCCGGCTGGAACGGGGCTTCGATGGATTCGACCTGCGCGCCCAGTTGTTCAAGCATCGCCTTGAGTACGTAATCGTCGAGCAGACGCAACCATCCGTCACCGACTTGCAGCGCGACGTGGCGATTGCCCAGGTGATAGGCCGCGCGGGTCAGTTCGAAGGCGTTGGCGCAGGTGACGTGCAGCAGTTGTTCGGGGCGGGCGCAGACCCGGACGATCCGCCCATCTTCGGCTTGCAGGCATTCGCCGTCATGCAGCGGCGGCTGGCCGCGCTCCAGAAACAATCCGACGTCTTCGCCTTCGGCACTGAAACAGCGCAGGCGGCTTTTGCTCCGGGCTTCGAAAGTCAGGTGCAACTCGGCGGCCCAGACGGGTTGAGGGTCGATTCTGCGATGAATCACCAGCATCGGAAAGCTTCCTGCTATGGACAATGCTCAGGCTAGAGCAAGGGGCTTGCCAATCGGACGAGACGTAGGAAAACCCTGTCGGAGCCTAGCGGATGTTTCAAGATGTTGCAGGATTGTGAGGTGTTTTGGTGCATGAAGGTTTTTACATGCACCAATTTACGGCGCAAAAAAAATCGCAGCTCCAGGCTGCGATTTTGGTCTGCTTACTCGGTACTCCCGAGCCCTTGCCAGTGCTTCAACCCGATAAAGATGAAGCGCAGCTGCTGGGTGATCTTCGCCTGGGGCGTCAGATGCTCGGGCAGGGCTTCGGCCGGCGGGTCGATGATGTCCGGCAGGGTGGCGAACACCGATTTGACGATCAGGTCGGCCATCACACTCAGGCCCTCACGATTGAGATGCTGCAGCTTGGGCATCAAGGCCAGATCCGCCGCCAGGTCGGAACTGATGTTTTCACGCAAACGGCCAATCGCCTGCCGCACCGGCAGCGATCCACCGTACTGCTCACGGGCCAGAAACAGGAACTGCGAACGGTTGGCGCTGACCACGTCAAGGAAGATCCGCACCGACGCATCGATGATCCCGCCCATGACGAATTCGTTATGGCGCACCAGGCGGATGGTTTCGCGGAAGGTCTGGCCGACTTCGCTGACCAGTACCAGGCCGAGTTCGTCCATGTCGGCGAAATGCCGGTAGAAACCGGTGGGCACGATGCCAGCGGTTTTCGTCACTTCACGCAGGCTCAGGCTGCCGAATCCTCGGCCGCTTTCCATCAAGTGGCGGGCAGCGTCCATCAGGGCGTTGCGGGTCTGTTGTTTCTGTTCGGCGCGGGGCAGCATCGCAAGGGTGTGTTCTTAGGCAAGACAAGCGCCGCACTCTAGCAAATCGGCTTTGTCGGCGTCGAACGGCAGCGGGGGAGATGGAAGCGGGAAATCGCGACTTCTTTATACAGGCTGCTGAAAAGTCAAAAGCCCAATCCGGGGATTGGGCTTTTTTTCCAGGCCGCCACGGGCTTAGCTCAAAGCGCTGTTGCGTTCGATCACGCGGTCACCACCACCTTCGGCCAGGGTTTGACCTTGTGGGGTTTTGTCGTAGCCATCTGCAGCCAGGGTTTGGCCTTGTGGAGTGCGGTCGGAACCATCAGCAGCCAGGGTCTGGCCTTGTGGGGTGCGATCGGAACCATCGGCAGCAAGGGTTTGACCTTGTGGAGTGCGATCCGAGCCGTCTTGAACCAGACCTTTTTCTTCCAGACGATCACGGCCGCCTTCAGCTACGGTTTGACCTTGTGGGGTCTTGTCATAGCCATCTTGAACCAGACCTTTTTCTTCCAGGCGGTTACGACCGTTTTCAGCCAGAGTCTGGCCTTGTGGAGTGCGGTCAGAACCGTCAGCGGCAACAGTCTGGCTGAACACCGAGTGGCTGGATTTCACTTGCGGGGTAGCCTGGTCGGCGGCTGGCAGAGCGAAAGCGGTGCTGGCCAGCATCGAGAGGGTAAGACTGAACAGAAGTTGGCGTTTCATGATGGGTTGCTCCTTGGGAGGGCGATAAAGTGGGTACGAAGCTAATGCTACTCTCGATAAGTCGATATAAAAGTTCATAAACACAATGGTAATAATCAACAGAATTGATTGTTCGCTTGGGAGGCTCTAGCTCGGGCGTTTCAGGCGAGCGGTTTTGCACCGCAGTGGGTATTTTCCACCCACTTGCGCCTCGCAAAAGTGCGGGGCCGGTAACGCCGACTCGACCGATCGGTCAGAATGGCGACCGTTTTTTGGCCCTGATGGGGCTTTCGATTAAACCTGCGGGCTGTTTGTCAGTCGTAGACTTCATGAGGGCCCTATCAGGCCCGTCGTTTCAGCGGTGTCGATCCGCCGTCGTATTCAGGAGCTTTGTGCAATGACGCGCACGCGTAAAATCTTCGCCTGGACCTTCGCCACCCTCCTGCTGTTGCTGGCGGTGCTGGTCCTGATCATCGTGTTCTTCGATTGGAACCGGATCAAACCGCCCCTCAACGCCAAAGTCTCGGAAGAATTGCACCGACCGTTCGCCATCAACGGCAACCTCGCTGTGGTCTGGCGGCGCGAGCTCGACGAAGGTGGCTGGCGCGCTTGGGTGCCGTGGCCGCATGTGGTGGCCGAAGACCTGACCCTGGGCAACCCGGATTGGTCGAAGCAGCCGCAGATGGTCACCCTCAAGCGGGTTGAACTGCGCATTTCGCCGCTGGCGCTGCTGGCGCAACGGGTGACGATCCCGCGTATCGACCTGACTGAACCCAACGCGCAATTGCAGCGTCTGGCTGACGGTCGTGCCAACTGGACCTTCAAATTTGATCCCAAGGACCTGAACGCCGAGCCCTCGAACTGGGTGGTGGACATCGGCGCCATCGGTTTCGACAAGGGCCATGTCACTCTGGACGACCAGACCCTCAAGACCAACCTCGACCTGTTGATCGATCCGCTGGGCAAACCGATTCCCTTCAGCGAAATCGTCGGCGACAAAGCGGCGAAAACCGCGCTGGAAAAAGGCGGTGCACCGCAGGATTATGCCTTCGCACTGAAAGTCACCGGCCAGTACCACGGTCAGAAACTCGCCGGCCAGGGCAATATCGGCGGCCTGCTGGCCTTGCAGGACGCGGCCAAACCGTTCCCGCTGCAGGCCCAGGCAAAAATCGGCGACACCAGCATCGAACTCGCCGGCACGCTGACCGATCCACTGAACCTGGGCGCCCTCGATCTGCGCCTGAAACTGGCGGGCGCCAGCCTGGGCAATCTCTATCCGCTGACCGGCGTCACCCTCCCGGATACACCGCCATACGCCACCGACGGTCATTTGATCGCCAAACTGCATGAGCCGGACGGCGCGCAGTTCCGCTATGAACAGTTCAACGGCAAGATCGGCGGCAGCGACATTCACGGCGATCTCGCCTACGTCGCCAGTCAGCCACGGCCCAAGCTGAGTGGCGCGCTGCTGTCCAATCAACTGCTGTTCGCCGACCTCGCACCGTTGATCGGTGCCGACTCCAATGACAAGCAAAAGGCCCGCGGCGGTGAAAGCAAACAACCGACGGACAAAGTGCTGCCGGTGGAAGAGTTCAAGACCGAGCGCTGGCGCGATATGGATGCCGACGTCGAATTCACCGGCAAACGCATCGTCCACAGCGAGAAGTTGCCGTTCACCGACCTCTATATCCACCTCAAACTCAACGACGGCGAACTGAGCCTGGAGCCGCTGCGCTTCGGCGTGGCCGGCGGCAACCTTGATGCGCAGATCCGCCTCAATGGCCGCACTGAACCATTGGAAGGCCGGGCAAAACTGACCGCGCGCAAGTTCAAGCTCAAGCAACTGTTCCCGACCTTCGAACCGATGAAGACCAGTTTCGGCGAGCTCAACGGCGATGCCGACATCAGCGGTCGCGGCAACTCGGTGGCCAAGCTGCTGGGCGGTGCCAACGGCAATCTGAAGATGCTGATCAATGACGGCGCGATCAGTCGTGAGCTGATGGAACTGGCGGGCCTCAACGTCGGCAACTACGTGGTCGGTAAAGTCTTTGGCGACAAGGAAGTGAAGATCAACTGCGCGGCGGCGGACTTCGACATCAAGACCGGGCTGGCGACCACGCGGCTGTTCGTGTTCGATACCGAGAACGCGATCATCTACATCGACGGCACGGCGAACATGGCCACCGAGCAACTGGACCTGACCGTGACCCCGGAATCCAAGGGCTGGCGCCTGATCTCCCTGCGCTCGCCGTTGTACGTGCGCGGCAAGTTCATCAAACCTGATGCCGGGGTGAAAGCGGTGCCGCTGATCCTGCGTGGGGCCGGCATGGTGGCGCTGGGCGTGATCGCCGCACCGGCGGCGGGGCTGCTGGCGCTGGTGGCGCCGAGCGGCGGCGAGCCGAATCAGTGCGCGCCGTTGCTGGAGCAGATGAAGGCAGGCAAGGCGCCGGTGACCGTCAAACCCACCCGATAAACCGCCAATGATCATAGCCTCGGGCCGAGGCTATGATCGCGGCGACAGTCCCGACAGCAGCGCCTCTTCGCGCAGCCAGGCAAAAAACGCTTTCACCGGTGGATGCCGCTCGCGCCCCGGAACGCACAGGGCGCTGTAACCGGCGCCATCGACTTGCACCTCGCCCTTGTACGGCACCAGCAGACCGCTGGCGACGCTCTCCGACACCAGAATATTGCTCGCCAGCACCAGCCCTTGCCCGGCAATGGCGGCTTGCAGCGCGTAATGTTCTTCGTCGTATTCGCGGACGGCCGGGTGCTGATTCAACCAGTTCTCGCCTGACTGCGCGCACCACGCTTCCCAGCCATGGGCGTAGAGCTTCGAGTTATGCCAACGCACGCTGATCAGCGCCGGGGTGCGGCGGGCGGCCAGCGCCACCTGTTCCGGCGAGCCGTACACGCCGAACGACTCATCGAACAGGCACAACCCGTAGAGGTTCGGGTAATCGTCGAGGCTGTAGCGCAGCACCAGGTCGACGCTGGCGTCCTGATGCAGGTCGATCACTTCGCAATGGGTGTCCAGCCGCACATTGATGTTCGGGTGTTTTGCGTAAAACCGCCCCAGTCGCGGCACCAGCCACAGCGCGGCGAAGGCGGCAGTGGTCGACAGCGTCAGGCTGCTGCCGCTGCGTTGCGGGCGCAGGGTGTCGACGCTTTGCGCCACCTCCAGAAACGCCCCGTGCAGGCTGCGGAACAGCCGCTCGCCACCCTCGGTCAGGCGCACCTGACGCGGCAGGCGTTCGAACAGCGCCACGCCGAGCCAGTCCTCCAGCGAGCGGATCTGATGGGAAATCGCCGTCGGCGTCACCGCCAGTTCTTCGGCGGCCGCCTTGAAGCTCAATAGCCGTGAGGCGGATTCAAACGCGCGCAGGGCGGTCAGCGGCAATGAAGCGAACATGAAAACTCCATGGATGAAATCAATTCAGCCAGACTGATTTTTGCTCATTTGAGGCGATGACTGAATGGCAGCAATCTGGCGCCACGCAGCCACTCAAGTCTAGTCCCAAGGAGATTCAGATGAGCAAGATTCTTGCGATCCATGCCAGCCCACGTGGTGAGCGCTCCCATTCGCGGCGCCTGGCGGAAAGTTTTCTCAGCGCCTGGCAAGTCCGTCATCCGCAGGCTCAGGTCACCCGCCGTGAAGTCGGGCGGGCGCTGATCCCGGCGGTGAATGAAGCGTTTGTCGCAGCGGCGTTTTATCCGGAGCCCGAAGCGCGGCCGCTGTCGATGCAGGCCGATCTGGCCCTCAGCGATCAACTGGTGGGCGAGTTGTTCGAGCACGACCTGCTGCTGATTTCCACGCCGATGTACAACTTCAACGTGCCCAGCGGCCTCAAGGCCTGGGTCGATCAGATCGTGCGCCTGGGCCTGACGTTCGATCACACCCTGGACAATGGCATCGCCCAGTACACGCCGCTGTTGCGCGGCAAGAAAGCGCTGATCGTCACCAGTCGCGGCGGTTTCGGTTTCGGCCCGGGTGGCGAGCTGGAGGCGCTGAATCACGCCGATCCATGGTTGCGCACGGCGCTGGGTTTCATCGGCATCAACGACGTCACGGTGGTCGCAGCCGAGGGCGAGGAATCCGCCGAACGCACCTTCGCGGTGTCGGTGGCCGAGGCCGAGCAGCGTTTGCTCGACCTGGCCCGGGAGTTCTAAGTGGCCTGGCTGTTTCTGCTGATTGCCGCCGGGTTCGAAGTCACCTTCGCCATGGGCATGAAGTACGCCGAGGGTTTCACCCGGCTGTGGCCGTCGCTGGTTACCGTGGTCGCGGCGGTAGGCGGGATTTATTTCCTGACCCTGGCAATGCGCGAGCTGCCGGTGAGCATCGCCTACCCGATCTGGACCGCCATCGGCTCGCTCGGCACGGTGTTTCTCGGTTTCGCGCTGCTGGGCGAGAGCCTGACGCTGGTGAAGTTGCTGTCGGTGGGGCTGATTGTGGCGGGGGTGGTGGGGCTGAAGTAGGCTGGTCGTGGAGTTGTCATCATCGAGGAGGATGCTTGGCGGGCGTTTTGCACGTCATGCATCCACCCACCGACCACAGGGATGTCTGCCCATGTCGCAGGATTCGGCCACACGTTATCCACTGGTGCTGGTGCCGGGAATGCTCGGGTTTATCCGGCTGGTGCTGTACCCGTACTGGTACGGGATCATCGCCGCGTTGCGCCGGGGTGGTGCGACGGTGATTGCGGTGCAGGTGTCGCCGCTCAATTCCACCGAAGTGCGTGGCGAGCAGTTGCTGGCGCGCATCGATGAAATCCTGCGCGAGACCGGCGCCGCCAGGGTCAATCTGTTCGGCCATAGCCAGGGCTCGCTGACGGCGCGTTACGCGGCGGCGAAGCGCCCGGATCTGGTGGCGTCGGTGACGTCGGTGGCCGGACCCAATCACGGTTCGGAACTGGCCGACTATCTGGCGAAACACTATCCGGCAGACAGTGCCCGGGGCCGCATTCTTGAGGCGCTGCTGCGTTTTGTCGGCTGGTTGATGGCACTCATGGAAACCGGTTACCACGGGCCGAAACTGCCGGTGGATATCCACGCCTCACACCATTCCCTGACCACCGAAGGCGTGGCGCTGTTCAACCAGCGTTATCCACAGGGCTTGCCGGAAACCTGGGGCGGGCAGGGGCCGGAAGAGGTCAACGGGGTGCGTTATTACTCGTGGTCCGGCACCTTGCAGCCGGGCAAGACCGACCGTGGCGGCAACCTGTTCGACGGTACCAATCGCAGTTGCCGGTTGTTTGCCAAGACCTTCGTGCGCGAGCCGGGGCAGTGCGACGGCATGGTCGGACGCTACAGCTCGCACCTGGGCACGGTCATCGGTGATGACTACCCGATGGATCACTTCGACATCGTCAACCAGTCACTGGGACTGGTCGGCAAAGGCGCGGACCCGGTGCGGCTGTTTGTCGAGCACGCGGCGCGGTTGAAAGCCGCCGGGGTCTAGGCGGCGCTCGGGGTGCGGGAGCGGCCGAGGACGGTCGTCCAGCGCTCGGAAAGAATCACCCCGCCCAAGGTCAGCAAACCGCCTACCAGGTGATACATCGCCAGTTGTTCCTTCAACACCACCGCGGCAATCAGCGCGGTGATCAACGGCAACAGGTTGAAGAACAGCGTGGTCCGACTCGGCCCCAGACGCTGTACAGCCTGCATCCACGCCAGCGGCGCGAGCATCGAGGCCAGCAGGCACGCGTACAGCACCAGCGGAATGTTCTGCAGGGTCAGGCCGGTTTTCGGCGACACGGCGTACAGCGGAAACAGCACCACCACCGCCACCAGCACCTGCAAGTACAGCAACACCAGCGGCGGCAGGCGCAGCTGCCATTTTTTCAGCAGAGTGCTGTAGATCGCGTAGGCGAGGGTGGCGATCAGCATCATTGCGTCACCCAGGTTCACGCCATGTTGCAGCAAAGCGCCGAGGCTGCCGGACGACACCACCACCAGCACACCGGCGAAAGACAGCACCGCACCGACCAGCGCGCCGGCGGTGAGGCGCTGGCCGAGGCTGATGATTGCCATCGCCAGCGACATCAACGGCATCAGCGACAGGATGATGCCCATGTTGGTGGCGGTGGTCATGGTCGCGGCGAAGTAGGCCAGGCTCTGATAGACCGCCATGCCGAGCACGCCAAGGATGAAAATCTTGCCCAGGTTCGGGCGGATCTGCGGCCAGTGCGCGATTACCTTCCTGAGCATGAACGGGGTAAACAGCAAACCGGCCAGCAGCCAGCGGTAGAAGCCGATCTCGGCGGGAAAAATCGCGCCGACGGCAAGCTTGTTGATCACGGTGTTGCCGGCCCAGATGAAAATCGCCAGCAGGGGAAACGCGTATTGCATGGGAGGAGAAACCAGTACGTTGATGAACGGTGATTATCCCCTGTCTGGATGCAGGCCTATACTGCGAACCGGACAACCTGCCTCTGATTCCGGACAGCATGAACAGTAAACACATCGATCTGCTGGATTTCAGCGAACTGCCGTCGGCGGTGTATTTCCGCTATGCCGACTTCAACGCCCATGAATACGCCGCGCCGCACCGCCATCCGTGGGGCACGCTGGAATACGCGGCCCACGGCGTGCTGCACATGGATGTCGACGGCAGCCGCTTCATGTCGCCACCGCAGTACGCGGTGTGGGTGCCGCCACAGGTCGAGCACAGTTTCTACAGTCATCAGCCGGTCAATTATCGGGCGGTGTGCCTGGCGCCCGAGGTGTGCGCGGATTTACCGGCGCAGGCTTGCACCCTGGCGATCAGCGACATTCTCAAGGCAATCCTCAAGGACTTCGCCGCCCGGGATGTGAAGATCCCCGCGTTCGATGCCGACCAGCGCCTGGCCCAGGTGCTGGTGGATCAGTTGCGGCAGGCGCCGGTTCATCAGTGTTATCTGCCATACGCCAGCAGTCCCGGGTTGCTGACCATCCTCGAAACCCTGCAGGCCGAGCCCGGCAACAATGAACCGCTGGCGCACTGGGCGGCGCAGGTGCATGTCAGCGAGCGCACCCTGGCCCGGCAATTCGTGCGGGAGTTGGGGATGAGTTTCGGCGAATGGCGCCAGCGGCTGCGCTATCTCGCGGCCATCGAGGCGCTGGAGAGTTCGCGCAGCGTGCAGGAAATCGCCTTCGATCTCGGCTACAGCAGCGGGTCTGCGTTCATCGCCATGTTTGCGCGGCAGGCCGGATGTACGCCGGAACAATACCGGCGTAGCCATCTGGAGACTAGGAAGGTGTAACAAGCTTTGACTACACTCAGCCGGAGGCCGCCTCCATCGATGCGGCAACAAGGAGAAAACTCCATGAAGATGTTGCGTGTCCCTTTGTTGATGATCGGTCTGCTGCTGTGCTCCCAGGGTTTTGCCGCCACGGCGCAACAGAACAAGATGACCACTTGCAACGCCGACGCCACGGCCAAGAGCCTGAAAGGCGATGAGCGCAAGACCTTCATGAGCACTTGCCTCAAGGCAGCGCCGGCGGCCAACGACGCCAAGACCCTGACCCCGCAGCAGGAAAAGATGAAAACCTGTAATGCCGACGCCAAGACCAAGGCCCTGACCGGCGATGCGCGCAAAACCTTCATGAGTGATTGCCTGAAGAAAAAATAAGATCGACAGATCGCAGCGAGCGGCAGGGCATCCGCTCGCTTCGGCGCTGGATCGCTGGCAGACTGCCAATCCTTTTACGCCGTTCGTTTTGAGGCTGTATGCCAACGTTTTCTGAGCGTCATGTTGTGTTCTGGGTCAGTTGCATCATCATTTTCGGCGGTTTGCTGCTGGTGCTGCCGCTGCGCTTGTTGCCCAGTCTGCTGGCCGGGCTGCTGGTGTTCGAGCTGGTCAACATGCTCACCCCACAACTGCAACGGCTGATCGAAGGCCGCCGCGCGCGCTGGCTGGCGGTGGCGTTGCTGGGCACGCTGGTGGTGAGTGTGCTGGCGCTGATCTTTGCCGGGGCCATCAGTTTCCTGCTGCACGAGGCGGAAAACCCCGGGGCTTCCCTCGACAAATTCATGGGCGTGGTCGATCGTGCGCGCGGGCAACTGCCGCCGTTTGTCGATGCTTATCTGCCGGCCAGTGCCGCGGAGTTTCGCGTGGCCATCGGTGAATGGCTGAGCAAGCACTTGTCCGACCTGCAACTGGTGGGCAAGGACGCGGCGCACATGTTCGTGACCCTGCTGATCGGCATGGTGCTCGGCGCGATCATCGCGCTGCAGCGCGTACCGGACGTCACCAAGCGCAAGCCGCTGGCGGCCGCATTGTTCGATCGTCTGCACCTGCTGGTTCAGGCGTTTCGCAATATCGTTTTTGCGCAGATCAAGATTTCCCTGCTCAACACCTTCTTCACCGGGATCTTCCTGGCGGTGATCCTGCCGCTGTTCGGGATCAAGCTGCCGCTGACCAAGACCCTGATCGTGCTGACGTTCCTGCTCGGCTTGCTGCCGGTGATCGGCAACCTGATGTCGAACACGCTGATCACCATCGTCGGCCTGTCGCTGTCGATCTGGGTGGCGATTGCCGCGCTGGGCTACCTGATCTTTATCCACAAGCTCGAATACTTCCTCAACGCGCGCATCGTCGGCGGGCAGATCAGTGCCAAGTCCTGGGAGTTGCTGCTGGCGATGCTGGTGTTCGAGGCCGCGTTCGGCCTGCCGGGGGTGGTGGCGGGGCCGATTTATTACGCGTATCTGAAGAGTGAGTTGAAGCTGGGCGGGATGGTTTAGAAGCCGCAATGATCGTTCCCACGCTCTGCGTGGGAATGCCGCCATGGACGCTCTGCGTCCGCTGTTGAGGCTGTGACGCGGAGCGTCACGGGATGCATTCCCACGCGGAGCGTGGGAACGATCAACCGCCGCTTTTGGATCAGTTCATCGAGCCATAGCGTTTCATGGCTTCAATCGCCAGGCCGCTGCCGATGCTGCCAAAGATGTTGCCTTCCACATGCCGCGCGTTTGGCAGCATCGCCGAGACGCTGTTGCGCAGCGCCGGGATACCGCTCGAACCACCAGTGAAGAACACCGTATCGACCTGACCCACCGCCACATTGGCGTCCGCCAGCAATTGCGTGACGCTGCCGCGCACGCGCTCCAGCTGCGTATCGATCGCCGATTCGAACAAGGCCCGGGTCAGCTCGACGCTCAGCCCGGATTCGATCCGGTCCAGCGGCACGTGGCGGCTGTCGTTGTGGGTCAGCTGGATCTTGGTTTCTTCCACTTCCATCGCCAGCCAGTGCCCGGCGCGCTGTTCGATCAGCTTGAACAGACGGTCGATGCCGCCGGTGTCCTCGATGTCGTAACGCATGCTGCCCAGGGCCAGGGTCGATTTCTGCGAGTACACCGAGTTGATGGTGTGCCAGGTCGCCAGGTTCATGTGGTGACTGGTCGGCATGAACGCGCCGCTCTTCATGCGGCTGCCGTAGCCGAACAGCGGCATCAGGCCTTGCAGGCTCAGTTGCTTGTCGAAATCGGTCCCGCCGATGTGCACACCGCCGGTGGCGAGGATGTCGTCGTGACGGTTATCCATGCCCCGACGCTCGGGCGACAGGCGCACCAGCGAGAAGTCCGACGTACCACCGCCGATGTCGACGATCAGTACCAGCTCTTCCTTTTCGATGGTCGACTCGTAGTCGAAGGCCGCAGCGATCGGCTCGTACTGGAACGACACATCCTTGAAGCCGAGCTTGCGCGCCACTTCCACCAGGGTGTCTTCGGCTTCCTGGTCGGCCAGCGGATCGTCGTCGACAAAGAACACCGGACGGCCCAGCACCACCTGTTCGAACTCACGACCGGCGGCCGCTTCGGCGCGGTTCTTGAGCTGGCCGATAAAAAGACCGAGCAAGTCCTTGAACGGCATCGCGGTGCCGAGGACGCTGGTGTCGTGCTTGATCAGCTTGGAACCGAGCAGGCTCTTGAGCGAGCGCATCAGCCGGCCTTCGTAGCCTTCCAGGTACTCGTGCAGCGCCAGGCGACCGTAGACCGGGCGGCGCTCCTCGATGTTGAAGAAGACCACCGACGGCAGGGTGATCTTGTCGTCTTCCAGCGCGATCATCGTTTCCATGCCGGGGCGCAGCCAGCCGACGGTGGAGTTGGACGTGCCGAAGTCGATGCCGCAGGCACGGGCTGGAGAGGCGTCTTTCATGGTCTTTCGGTTCCGGTCAAAAAAACGGCCGCGCAGTGTATGCCAGTGCGCGACAGATTCGAAGGCCAGTCATCTGCTATTTCACGACTAAGCTTGCTTGAAAGTCGCCGCTTTGCCCCAAACTTGCTGGCATGGGCCGGCAGACATACCGGCGGTCGCAAGAACCGCCGTCCACTGCCGATAAACTTCTGCTGCGCCACCCGGTCACAAGTTTGAGATCGGTCAACCTGGCACGCGCGAATCGGCGCATGCTGACGGCGGCGCGAAACCGATAACGGATGGTGACTCCTTCAATGGACTTCAAAGACTATTACAAGATACTCGGCGTGGAGCCGACGGCTGATGACAAGGCAATCAAGGCGGCCTATCGCAAGCTTGCGCGCAAATACCACCCCGATGTCAGCAAGGAAAAAGACGCCGAGGCCAAGTTCAAGGATGCCTCGGAAGCCTATGAAGCGCTGAAAAGTGCCGACAAGCGCGCCGAATACGACGACCTGCGCCGTTACGGGCAGCACGGTCAGCCGTTCCAGGGCCCACCGGGCTGGCAGAGCCGTGGCGGCTTCGGTGGCGGCGGTGGCGACACCGGTGACTTCTCGGACTTCTTCAGTTCGATCTTCGGCAATCGCGGCCCCGGTTTCGGTGGCGGCGAAGGCCGGCAATCCCGTAGCGCCGGACGGCGAGGGCAAGACGTGGAACTGGAACTGCCGATCTTTCTCGAAGAGACGCTTTCGAACGAATCGAAAAAAATCAGCTTCCAGGTGCCGCAATACAACGGTTCCGGCCAGCACGTCAGCAACACCAGCAAGAGCCTGAACGTGAAGATCCCGGCGGGCGTGACCGACGGCGAGCGCATCCGCCTCAAGGGCCAGGGCGCACCGGGCATCGGTGGCGGTGCCAATGGCGATCTGTACCTGACCATCCGTTTCGCGCCGCACCCGAAATTCGATGTCGAAGGCGAAAACCTGATCATCACCTTGCCGCTGGCACCGTGGGAACTGGCGCTGGGTGCCGAAGTGGCCGTGCCGACCCTGACCGGCAAGATCAACCTCAAGGTCCCGGCCGGCAGCCAGAACGGCCAGCGCATGCGCGCCAAGGGCCATGGTCTGCAGAACAAGGCCGGCGAGCGCGGTTATCTGTTCGTCCAGCTCAAGGCCGTGATGCCGAAGGCTGCGGGTGATGACGTCAAGGCGCTGTGGCAGGAACTGGCGAAGAAAGCCGCCTTCAACCCGCGAGAGAACTTCTGAACCCGGCGACGGAGTAGCCCATCATGAGCAGCCCCCTGATCGTTCAACTGGACATGGCAGAATTCTGTGAGGCGGCCGACCTGTCGGACGTCTACGTGATCGAAATCGTCGAACACGGCATCCTCGAACCTCAGGGCGCGCAGCCCCGGGAATGGCGCTTCACCGACTACGAGCTGGCCTTGGCCAAACGCGCCGTCAAGCTGCGGCGCGACCTGGAGCTGGAATGGGAAGGCGTCGCCTTGGCGCTGGACCTGCTGGAAGAAGTGAAGGAATTGCGGGCCGAGAACCGGATGCTGCGCCAGCGTCTGGCGCGGCTGGTGGTCGAGTAGCGCTTCAAACCTGTCTGGGCAACGTCACGCTGAACAGCGTTCCGTCGGCTTCGCTTGAACTGACTTCGATCGTCCCGCCGTGGGCGGTCACCACTTCCTTGACGATGAACAGCCCCAGACCGAGGCTGGTCGACGGCTGCCCGAGTTCTTCGTCGGCGCTGCGTACCAACGGATCGAAAATCGTGCCGATGGCCTCTTCGGGAATCGGCGTGCCGTCGTTATGCACGCTCAGGCACACGTTGTCGGTGTCGCCGCGCAGATCAACGCTCACCTCGCGGGGATCGGAGCCGTGCTGCAAGGCGTTGCCGATCAGGTTCTGCAACAGCTGATCGATCCGTCCGGCATCCCAGGCACCCCGGGTATCGCCGCTGATGGTCAGTGTCGGATCGCATTCCGGATTCCCGGCGCAGGCTTCGGCGATCGCCCGGCGCGCGGCTTCTGCCAGGTCCATGGGGACAGGGTTGATCGGCAGGCTTTTGCCGAGGCGACTGCGCACCAGTTCGAGCAGGTCGCTGACCATGGCCGCCATGTGCCGCGCACCGTGCTTGATGTTCAGCGCGCAGGTCAGCGCATCGCCTTCCAGGGTGGTTTTGCGCATCAGCACTTCGGTCGACATGCTGACCGCTTGCAGCGGCGCGCGCAGGTCGTGACCGAGGATGGCGAGGAAAATGTCGCGCGAGCGGTTGACCTGCTCGGCGTAGGCTGCCGTGGATTCCGCCAGCGCTTCGTCGATGGCTTCGTTGAAGCGGATCATGTCCTGAAAGTAGGTCATGTCCGGCGACTGTAATGAGTTGACCCACAAGCGAATCACACAGGCGCGCAGGTGACGGAATTCCGAGGTCATCTGCACCAGGTCGAACCCCACCGTATGCCGCAACTCACCGTGGCTGGCGCCGGCCTCGTCCAGGCTCGGGGTTTTCTCGGGGCCTTCGCCCTTGGCCTTGGCGATTTGCTCGCTGGCGGTTTGTGCGGTGTCCATGTCCCGCGCGGCGGCCAGCAGGATGGCCTTGGCATGGTCGCGCAGCGCCGTCTGATCCATATTGTCGGCCGCCGGCGTGATCGTACGGGCGAACTGCTCCCATTCCTCGACGATGTGATCCGCGTGTTGCCTGATGAATTCGGATAAACGCATGTCCGGGTTCCTGGAAATTCAAGGCGGGGCGTTCGAATATTAGTCCCTTTGCGCGGGAAAGATAGCGCCGCTCGAGCCTGACATTTCCGCTGACAAGACGCCGTACTGCGAGACATATATACCGCAGCCACGGAGGTTCGCCATGGTCTGCTTTCGCTCCATTTCAAGGAGCGAATCATGCCCGAAATCCCTCTCACCCCACCTTCGCCGGATAAGGCTGCACCGCCTCCCGGGCCGGTTGTAACGCAAAGTCTGCACGCCGGTTTCCTCCAGCAGGCCAGCCCCGACTGGTTGATCAACGCATCGGTTCAGCAGCGGGAAGGGCTGAAAAGTGCCGATAACGCCACGCCCGACTGGTACAGGCGCGCCTCGCGCGATCAACGCAAGGCGGTGGGCGACGCCGTGACTGCCAGCCTCGCTGCCCAGGCTCGCCTGGACAAAGCCATGTCGGGCTTCCAGGACATCGACAGCTTCGCCGCGCCGTTGCTGACCAAGGCCCTCAAGGACCGCTTCAACGTGACGCTGGACCTCAACAAGACCTGGCTGCTGCTGAACAAACCGGTGGAAATGGGGATTTTTGCCATCGACATCGATTTCTTCGAAGTCCTGAAATTGCCTTTGCTGCAAGCGGCCCTGCACAACTTCGAAGACCGTGAATGTAAACGTGGCGCCTTTCATGAAACCTCGGGATTTCGCAGGGAAACCTCGACACCCGGCACGCTTGCGCCGTTGAGCACGCCCCTGACGGTCGAGCAATTCACCGGTCTGTGCCGTTCACTGGACATCGGGGCGAAATATCAGGCGTACCTCAGGGATTTCCTGCGCCCCAAGGACGCAGTGACCGAACACGTGCTGCGCGACAAATTCGTCGCCGCGCATAAAACCGCTCTGCGTGCGGCGGCCGAACTGGCACTGGTCAAAGGTGATATCGGACACGAAGACTACGCCTCGATTCGCTCGATCCTCAACGGTGAACTGGTACCGCGTCAGGGCCGTCGGCAGATCTGGTTCCGTGATCTGGGCCTGATGGGCCGGCGCATGACTGGCTGCGTGATGTTCACAATCTGCGAGAAGTATCGCTACAGCGACGACTCGATCCTGTATATCCCGGGTGATCCCTACCACCCGCTCAAACGCTACAAGGGGCGGGAAATCGCAGCAATGTTCAAGCAGCGGTTTACCGCACGCGACGCGACTCAAACTCATCCCGCCGAACCGAATGCCTACCAGCGCTTTTTCAGTCAGTTCGTCGCCTATGCCGACCGGCCGCGCTACTTCGACCAATTCACCGACGACAAGCCGAACCGCACGTTCTCGCAAAGACTGGCGCCCTACGAGCCGCTGCTCAACGAGTTTTTCAAGGCACTCAACCCGATCAACGCCGCGCTGACAGGGATCCGCGAATTGCCGCCTGCGCCGCCGGTCGAGCAGGTGCCGAATGTTGAGCCGTATCTGAACCCGGTTGACCTGTCTCGCAAGGGGGGCGGGATCTGGTCGGACAATGTCGACCTGTGGAATTACCAGTTCGAGCAGCATCGTGAGCGGTTGATCGCCGATGCCCGCAGCCATGCCGTGCCCACGGCGGATGTCGACGCCAGGGTGCGCTCGGAGAAGTTCGCCGCGTTGTTGAACATCGGCATGCTGGTGCTGATGGGTGTCTCGATGTTCGTGCCGGTGCTGGGCGAAGTGATGATGGTAGTGATGGCCGGGCAACTGTTCGAAGAAACCTTTGAAGGCGCCATCGAGTGGAGCGAAGGTGATCGCAAGGCTGCCAAGGCCCATCTGATCGATGTCGCGCAGAATCTCGCGTTGATTGCCTTGATGGCGGGGGCGGGAAAGGGGTTTGCTCGGTTGGCGGCAGCCAGATCGGTGCCGGTCATCGAGAACCTGCATCAGGTGGAATTGCCCGACGGCACGACCCGTTTGTGGAAGCCTGACCTTCGTGGTTACGAGAGTCCGGTTAGGCTGGATCCGCACGCGATACCGAATGCGCTGGGGCAATACGAGGCCGGAGAAAAAACCTGCATCCGGCTCGACGGCAAGACCTACCAGCAGGCTTATGACGAATCGCTCAAGGCCTGGCGCATCCAGCATCCGAGCGATCCGCAGGCCTATCAGCCGCCCCTGGCGCACAACGGCGCCGGCGCATGGCGGCATACCCTGGAACGCCCACAGGATTGGGATCGATTGACGCTGTTGCGGCGCATCGGCCACAGCACCGAGCCCTTTGCTGACGAACAATTGCTGACGATGGCCGATGTCGCCGGTGTCAGCGACAACGCCTTGCGCAAGATGCACCTGGACAATGCCTTGCCGCCGCCGGAACTGGCGGACGCCATGCGCCTGTTCAACGCCGAGCGTGACGCCGGACTGATCGTCGGGCAGGCCGCCGGTGCACAGGCGATCGACAGTCGCTTTCTGCATCTGCTGGCGCTGCTTCCCGATATCCCACGCTGGCCGTTCGGACGAGTGCTGAAGATCTACGACAGCCCTGAACTCTCGGGGAGGGCGCGCAGTTACGGGACGAAGCGCGGCGGCAAGGCGCCGATCCGGATCAGCCGGGCCGAGGTGTTGAACGGTCAGCTGCCGACCCGGATACTCGCGGCGCTGGATGAAGCAGAGACGATTCGCCTGTTGGGTGGCGAGCCTGCACGCGTTCGGTCGGCACGGGCGCAGGAGTTCTCCCGACAGATTGCCGACTTCGCCAGCGCTCGTCAGCCTGCGTTATTCAACAGCCTGCTCAAGGGAACCGAGCCTGTAGAGCCTCGGACAGCAAAGCTGCAACGAGTGATCCCCGGCCTGACCGACCGTGCGGCCGCAGCCGTGTTGGGGCAAGCCAATGCCGGGGAACTGGCACGGCTGGACAGCGCAGCGAAGGTCCCCTTGCATTTACAGGAACTCGGTCGCTGGTATGGCCAGGCAGGGCGCTTGAGCCGGGCCCTGGCCGGATTGCGCAGTGAAACCATGGCCTCTGCCGATAGCCGCCATCTCGCGTTGCAGACGTTGGGACGGCTACCGGGCTGGTCCAATGACGTGCGTCTGGAAGTCCGCGAGGGCAGTATCAGCGGCCCGATGCTGGATGCCATCGGCAGCGAAACGGCCTCCGAACACAAGTATCTGGTCAAGTACGGGGGCGCCTATCAAGCCGCCAATGAGCGAGGCGAGCCGCTTAACAGTATTCCGGTCAGGGGCGACAACTTTTTCGCCTCGTTGATGCATGCCTTGCCCGATCCGGCACGTCATGCGCTGGGTCTGCCGAATGTCGGGCAGAGTGTCGAGTTGCAAGGCGCGATCATGGATCGGGCGCTTGCCGAGCGCAGTCAGTCGGCACAGATTCTTCGCGCAGGCGCCGCCGAGAAACCCTGGTTCAAGCCGCCGCAACGCATTGCCCCCAAACTGCTCGGTTATCCCGCCAGCGGCGATGGGCCGGGGCCAGACCCTGTGTTGATCGGGCACGTGCAGAATGTCTATCCGGGATTGACCGACGTCCAGGCCCGCGGCTTCATTCTTGAGCAATGGCGGCTGGGCAAGACTGACCAACAGATCCTTCATCTGCTCAACAATCGAATGAGCGAATGGCGAGAGCTGGAAACAACGCTTGATGAATGGCTGATGTCGCAGAACCTGCGCCTGCGCAATGCCCGTGACGAATTCGTCAGCGTGGCGCTAAACATCAAGGACTGTTGGCGCAACGCACCGTTGGCCGAACACAATGCTCAGGCGGCGCGCCTCACGATCATCAGTGATGCTCCGCTGCCGCCATTGACGGCGGATTTCTCTCACGTGCGCGAACTGACACTGCGCGCCCCGGTAGTGGGTGACACGCTTGCAGCGTTCCCCAACGTTGAAAAACTGGTGATGAGCGCCGGCGTCGCGGAATTCGACAAGGTCCTCACAACGTTGAAGACACTGCGGCACATGACCCGGCTGAAACTGGCCACACCCCTCACGGGCGCCGTGGCGTCGAGGATCAGGGAACTGACCCGGCTCGAGGAGCTGGAGCTGCACTGTACCGGCAGCGGCGCCAACCCAGTGGTGCCGGTGCAGCTTGATTTCAGCGGCATGCGCCAGCTGCGCAGGCTCGAAATCGGCAGCCCGCAAATGCATCAATGGCCGCGCGGTGTTCTGGATTTGCCACGACTGGAGCGTCTGAACCTGCGATCAACCTCGATCAATGCGCTGCCGATGGAAATCTATGAAGGTCATCAGCGACTGTTGTCCGGTCTGTCGCTGGACTGGTCGAAGTTCCCGCGCCGGGTGTTCAAACCGATCTACGAATTCGTCCGCAGTCAACCTCGGCATCTGATCGATCTGGACGAAATGGTTGCCGACTACTGTCGCGGTGAGCTCAAGCGTTTTGTCGGCATGGAGTCCAGCCTGTTCGATGTCCTGAGCAATGGTTTCAAGACGCAATGGACAGATGCCGGGAGCCGGCTCGTCGCCATCGAAGCCCTGAGTGAACAGTTCAGCGAACTCAACCGGCTGACAGAGTGGGTCGGTTCCGAACCGACCATCGCCAACGGCGGCGCCGCACGCTCGGCAGTCGCCGAAACCTTGCGGAGCAATTGGCGCAGTGGCTTGTTCCAGCGCTACGGCGCGCGCACCGAAAGCGTGTTTTTCAACCTGTACGTCAGTTTGCCCACCGATCCGTCGGTGCTGGATATTCTGGGTTCTCCCGTGGACAGTCTGCCGGTCTTGTCTGCTGAAGGTTTCAGCCACGTCAGAAGCCTGCATCTGGCCGGGTTGCAGGCCCCGGTCGAACAGTTGCGCGGTTTCATCCGCACCTTCCGCGGGGTCGATACCCTCGACCTGAGCCATTGTGGCTTGACCGAACTGCCGCTGGAACCGAGCGATCTGCCGGCGCTCGAAACCCTGAACCTGCACGATAACCCTCTGGAGCGTGTCGACGTGCGCGGCATGAATCGCCTGATGGCGCTGGACCTGAGTTCGACGGCCCTGCGCGAATGGCCGGCCGGTGCCGAGGATCTTCCGGAACTGACCTGGCTGGATCTCAGCGACAGCCAATTGACCTCGCTGCCGGATACGCTGCTGGCGCGTGATGCATTGTTGCTGGATACCAGCCTGACCGGCACCCCGTTGAACCCGCAAGCCAAAGCCGCTCTCGCCACTGCGCGGCAGAGGATCGAAGGCGCCCGAGGCCTGGCCCCCGGATCGTTGCAGCGTTTTGCGCTGGAGGAACCGCGTCACCGTACACCGCCCACCGAAAGCGGTTCGGTCATCGCGCGGCGCCTGTTGCCGTTGCCGCCACGGTTGCCTGCTGTTGAAGGGCCGGCCGGATGGGGCGCGCGCTTGCGCCGCCTGCGCCCGCAGTACGACAACACTCGGGCACAACAGGCCATCGAACGGATGCAGGGCGCGGGGCTGACCGAGGTGCAGATCAGTGCGCGAATCGACGCTTGGGAACAGACATTCGAGTCGCTGACGCGGCGCCTCAACGATTGGTTGTTCACCCACGAAACCCGCGGTATGGATTGGGTCGTGTCGTCGCGCACCCGCCAGATTGCTGCGCAGCGCATCATCGAATGTTGGCGGGAAGGTACGATCGACTGGAATGGCGTCACTGATCGCGAGCTGAACCTCGACGGCCTGCAAGTAGGCAATCTGCCCGAGCTGACGGACGTGTTTCCTGCGGTGAGCACCCTGAACCTGGCGGGTGTCAAGCTTTCCACCGATGGTTCCAATGCGTTCCTCAGGGCATTCACGCAGGTGCGCCGACTCAACCTCAGTGGCAATCACTTGCCGGTTATCCCCGAACCTGTCGGGCAAATGCGTCGGCTGGCGCGACTGGAACTGTCGTTCACCGGCCTTGCGGACTCCGCGGCGCTGTTTCAAACGCTTGAAGGTTTGACCCAGTTGCAATGGCTGGATCTGAGCCATAACAGCCTGCGCGCGTTCAGTGTCGCTCGACTCGGGCGACTGGAGCGGCTGGATCTGCGTGACAACCTGCTCACGGCTTGGCCGGAGGGAGTATTGCAAGCCCCGCACTTGCAGGCGATCGACTTGAGCAACAACGAAATATCGTCAATTCCAACGCAGCTGTATGACGGCAGCCATGCTGCGCTGATTGCCGGCAGCAATCTTTCGGAAAACTACGAAATGTCGCAGCAAAGCCTCATTCGGCTGCGTGAATACGCTGATGCGCAGGGGCGTCGTGACGCGCTGGGCATGACGTATGCCGATATCGACCGAATGATCGACGATCTGGACAGCACCACCGAAAGCGATGACGAAGACCTGAGGATCGACAGTGAACCCGATGAGGTCCTTCCGGCACTCGCCGAAGCGGTCCTTGAGCAGCAAGTGACACCATGGATTGAAAACATCCCCCAGGAGGACGCCTTGCGTTATCGGGCGATGTGGCAGCGGTTGGCAGTCGAGCCCGACAACGAGGCCTTCTTCCATCTGCTGTCGCGGATGCCGGACACCGAGGAATTCCGGGTGTTTCGCGCCGACCTGACCCGACGGGTCTGGGAAGTCGTCGAGGCGGCCGATGGCAGCCAGGAGCTGCGCGATACGCTGTTTTCCATGGCAACCACGCACACGACCTGCGTCGACGGGCGCACACTGGCGCTCAGCGAAATCGAGGTCAAAGTGTATGAGTACAACGCCTTGCGACACCTGCAGCCAGGTCTTGCGGCGAAGGGGCGCGCCTTGCTCGACTTGTCGCGACAACTGTTTCGCCTGGGTGAGGTGGAAAAACTCGCGGCGCGCAGCATGGACCGTCACGCCGATCCTGCGGAAGTGCGCCTGCAGTATCGAATCGGCCTGACCTCCGGCTGGGATGATGGCCTGCTATTGCCTGGGCAACCCAGCCACATGCGGTTTGCCCGGCCGATCAGGGGCGAGGATCTGGCAGCCGCTCGCGCGGCGGTGGTGAAGGCTGAAAAAGGCGAGGGGTTTTATGAGGAACTGATCAGCCGTGATTACTGGGTGCAATACCTGACCGGGAAGTACCCGGATGAACTCGGCGCGCTCAAGCGCAGTTCGGATGAAAAATTGCAGCGACTTGAGGATGAATACGAAGACGTCACCAGCGCGGCGTACCAGGAGGCGGTGCAGATGCTCGAGGTTGAACGCAGTATTGAGCGCAACCAGCAACTGATTGCCTTGTCACGTCAGGAAACCGGCGAGCCGGTGAGGGTCGGGCTTTAGGGTGAGCGGCCCGGTACTTCACGGTATCTGATGGACACTTCAGACCGCTGAAGCGCTGGCAGTCTCGGTCGTCGAAAGGCTCGACGACCGAGGCCAGACATCAGAACAGAAAGTAACGCTGCGCCATCGGCAGGGTTTCGGCCGGCTCACACCAGAGCAACACGCCGTCGGCCTTGACCTGATAGGTCTGCGGATCGACGTCGATGTTGGGCAGGTAATCGTTGTGGATCAGGTCGGTTTTCTGCACGTCGCGGCAGCCTTTGACCACGGCGATTTTCTTCTTCAGGCCCAACACTTCGGGCAGCCCGGATTCCTGCGCTGCCTGGCTGATGAACGTCAGACTGGTGGCATGCAACGAGCCACCGTAACTGGCGAACATCGGGCGATAGTGCACCGGTTGCGGGGTCGGGATCGACGCGTTGGCGTCGCCCATCAGGCTCGCGGCGATGGCGCCGCCCTTGAGGATCAGCGTCGGTTTTACACCGAAGAAGGCCGGGCGCCACAGCACCAGATCCGCCCACTTGCCGACTTCCACCGAACCTACCTCGTGGCTGATGCCATGGGTGATCGCCGGGTTGATCGTGTACTTGGCGATGTAGCGTTTGGCACGGAAGTTGTCGTTGCCTTCGCCGTCCTTAGGCAACGGGCCGCGCTGCTTCTTCATCTTGTCGGCGGTCTGCCAGGTGCGCGTGATGACTTCGCCGACGCGGCCCATGGCCTGGCTGTCGGAGCTGATCATCGAGAACGCGCCGAGGTCGTGGAGGATGTCTTCGGCGGCAATGGTTTCGCGGCGGATACGGCTTTCGGCGAACGCCACGTCTTCGGCAATGCTCGGGTCGAGGTGGTGGCAGACCATCAGCATGTCGAGGTGTTCGTCGATAGTGTTGCGGGTGAACGGCCGGGTCGGGTTGGTCGAACTCGGCAGCACGTTGGCGAAACCGCAGGCCTTGATGATGTCCGGCGCATGGCCGCCGCCGGCACCCTCGGTGTGGTAGGTGTGAATGGTGCGGCCCTTGAACGCGCCGAGGGTGGTTTCAACGAAACCCGACTCGTTGAGGGTGTCGGTGTGGATCGCCACCTGCACGTCGTACTGGTCGGCGACGCTCAGGCAATTGTCGATGCTCGCCGGGGTGGTGCCCCAGTCTTCGTGCAGCTTGAGGCCGATGGCGCCGGCCTTGACCTGTTCGATCAGCGGCTCCGGCAGGCTGGCGTTGCCCTTGCCGGTGAGGCCGATGTTCATCGGGAACGCATCGGCCGCCTGGAGCATCCGCGCCAGGTGCCACGGTCCCGAAGTGCAGGTCGTTGCATTGGTGCCGGTGGCCGGCCCTGTGCCGCCGCCGATCATGGTGGTGACGCCGCTCATCAGTGCTTCTTCGATCTGCTGCGGGCAGATGAAGTGGATGTGCGTGTCGATGCCGCCGGCGGTGAGGATCATGCCTTCGCCGGCAATCACTTCGGTACTGGCGCCGATGGCGATGTTCACGTTCGGCTGGACGTCCGGGTTGCCGGCCTTGCCGATGGCGGCGATGCGCCCGTCCTTGAGGCCGACGTCAGCCTTGACGATGCCCCAGTGGTCGATGATCAGCGCGTTGGTGATGACAGTGTCGACCACTTCGGCCGCCAGCAACTGGCTCTGGCCCTGGCCGTCGCGGATCACTTTGCCGCCACCGAATTTCACTTCTTCGCCGTAGGTGGTGAAGTCCTGTTCGACTTCGATCCACAGCTCGGTGTCGGCCAGGCGCACCTTGTCGCCGACGGTAGGGCCGAACATGTCGGCGTAGGCTTGTCTGGAAATCTTCATCTAGCGTCCTTCAGATAAATCGCGGTGAGCCATCAACCCTCTCCCGGAGGGAGAGGGGACTGATCGCGGTGGGGCGGTTATCGGTGGTTGGCTCCCTCTCCCCTGGGAGAGGGCTGGGGCAGCGGCACACACGGACTCAGAGGTCACCCATGACCCGCCCGGCAAACCCGAACACCCGCCGGTGCCCGGCGTAATCCACCAGCTCCACCTCGCGACTCTGGCCCGGCTCGAAGCGCACCGCCGTGCCCGCCGGGATGTTCAGGCGCATGCCACGGCTGGCGGCGCGGTCGAAGGTCAGGGCGTCGTTGGTCTCGAAAAAGTGGTAGTGCGAACCGACCTGGATCGGCCGGTCGCCACTGTTTGCCACTTTCAGGCTGATCGTGCGACGACCGACGTTGAGTTCGATGTCGCCGGGCTGGATCCGGTATTCGCCGGGAATCATCAGTGGGCTCCTTGCAGGATCTTGTAGTAGAGGGCTGTCGGGCGATACGTGCCGCTCGGGTCGCAGGCGTAATCGGGAATTTCCCCGGCGCGGGTGTAACCCAGGGCCTTGTAGAAGTCTTCGGCGGGGGAGCCGGCCTCGGTATCGAGGTAGAGCATGCCGCGCTTGTACTGGCGGGCCGTCAGTTCCAGCGCTTCCATCAACTGCTGGCCGAGGCCGCGCCGCCGGGCGTGTTCGCGCACCAGCAGTTTCTGCACTTCGGCGCGGTTCAGACCGTTGGCCTTCTGGCACAGGCCCAGTTGCACGCTGGCCTGCACCTGTTCGTCCTTGACCACCACCCACAGCAAGACGTTGCCCTTGTTCAGGTTGTCCTGCACTTCATCGAAATAGGCGCGGGCCTGAGTGGCATCCAGATCGGCCATGAAGCCGACGCTGGCGCCATACCCCACGGCGTCGAGCAGCAGGTCGATCAGGCCCTGACGATAGTGCGCAAAACTTTCAGCATTGACGCGTCGCAGTTGGGCGGGGTTCATCGGTGTCACTCCTTGTTGGCGAGCGGCGGCTCCGCGCCAGGGTTGAGGGTCAGTTGCATGAACGTCAGGTCGAGCCAGCGGCCGAACTTGGTGCCGACCTGCGGCATCTGCCCGGTGATGATGAACCCGGCGCGTTCGTGCAGACGGATCGACGCCGCGTTACCGCTTTCGATGGCGGCGACCATGACGTGCTTGCCGCAGGTTTTCGCACGTTCGATCAGCGCGGTCATCAATTGCGGGCCGAGGCCGTTGCCGCGCTGGTCGCTGCGCACGTAGACCGAGTGCTCGACCGTGTGACGGAAACCGTCGAACGGCCGCCAGTCACCGAACGAAGCGTAGCCGAGGGTGGTGTTGTCGGCGTCGACGATCACCAGGATCGGATAGCCCTGACTCTGGCGTGCGCTGAACCACGCCTGACGGTTGCCGAGATCGACCGGGGATTCGTTCCAGATTGCCGTGGTGTTGAGCACGGCGTCGTTGTAGATGTCGCGGATCGCCGGCAGGTCGGCGTGCAGTGCATCGCGAATGGTGTAAGTCATGGCGCGGCCTCAGACGATCGGTTGGTGGACGGTGACCAGTTTGGTGCCGTCGGGAAACGTCGCTTCGACCTGAATCTCCGGGATCATTTCCGGGATGCCTTCCATCACCTGATCGCGGGTCAGCAGGGTGGTGCCGTAATGCATCAGTTCAGCCACGGTCTGGCCGTCCCGGGCGCCCTCGAGCAGCGCCGCCGAGATGAAAGCCATGGCTTCCGGGTAGTTGAGCTTCACGCCACGGGCCAGTCGCCGCTCGGCAACGAGGCCGGCGGTGAAGATCAGCAGCTTGTCTTTTTCGCGTGGGGTCAGGTCCATCGTTTTAAATCCATTTGGGCAGATTTGTGTGGTTCTTTCGGTTTGAGGGGGGCAGTTGGAACCGCCCCTCACCCTAGCCCTCTCCCGGAGGGAGAGGGGACTGATCTCGGTTGTTTTCAATGGCCAGTTCAGTCAGTTGAATTCTTGTGTCTGAAACATTTCCAGCGGTCACCTCGGTCAGGTTCCCTCACTCTCCCGGAGGGGGGACTGATCTCGGTTGTTTGTTATGGCCGGGTCAGTCAGTAATTTTTTGAGACTGCAAAATTCTTTCCAGACAGCTCGGTCAGGCTCCCTCTCCCCTCCGGGGAGAGGGCGGGGGGTGAGGGGCTGGCCCTCAAGTACTCCAGATTCTCGGCGGCTGAGCTTCACGGCCGAGCAACGCAGGCCTGAGCAATCGCCACAGATCAATCAGCCATCCACGCGCCAGCAACGCTTCACTGGCCAGACAACGGGCGACCAAAAGTCCGGGAAGTTGCGTCAGATCCCCGCGCACGTCGTGGCCCAGCGAGCGGCAGCGCTCCAGCAGTTCGGCATCGATTTCGCCGGTCACCAACAACGTCGCAAACACCGGATTGCCATCCAGCCCGATCGGCGAATCGAGCAAGCCGTCATCACCGACGATGCGCTGACGCTCATGCCACAACAACCGTCCATCACGGCGAATATCCAGATGCGCCTGGAAATGCCCGAGGTCGAAGCGTTCACCACTGGCCGGACGACCCAACGCCACCACGTCCCAGTAGAACAGTCGTGCATCGCCTTCAAGATCGATCGAGGTCGTGAGTTCCGCCTGGGCGGCGCTGTAGACGATGGTTTCCTGGGGCAGCCACTCCAGTGTCGCGCCGGCGGCGACGTGCAGGTCCAGCGACTGATAAGCGGGGCCCGCCGCGCGATACCACTTGGCCGCGCCGGGGCTGGTGATCTGTGCCCAGGCGCCCTGTTCGACGCGGGCGCTGATGTCGAGCCGGTCACCGCCGGCAATCCCGCCCGGCGGGTGGACGATGATGTGCTGGCAGACCTCGGGCCCTTCGGCATACAGATGCTTTTGCACCCGCAACGGACCGAGGTGTCGGCGTCGGGTCGGCCGCGTGCAATCGCCGAAGCGGGCGTAGGCCAGCTCAAGCTCGGCATGCCAGCTCGGGGTAAACAGGGCAGTCGCTAAAGGTAAGTTCATGTTTTCTGATTATCGTTAGGACGCTACAGATTAGACCGTAACCTCAAATAGTCACCAGCCCGCGCACACCTTCGGCTTCCATATTTTCGCCACGGCCCTGCTGCACGATCTCGCCCCGGGACATCACCAGGTACTGATCGGCCAGTTCGGCGGCGAAATCGTAGAACTGCTCCACCAGCAGGATCGCCATGTCGCCTCGGGCGGCGAGCTTTTTGATCACCGCGCCGATTTCCTTGATCACCGACGGCTGAATGCCCTCGGTGGGTTCGTCGAGAATCAGCAGCCGTGGACGGCTGGCCAGTGCGCGGCCGATGGCGAGTTGTTGTTGCTGACCGCCGGACAGGTCGCCGCCGCGCCGCTGTTTCATTTGCAGCAGCACCGGGAACAGTTCGTAGATGAACGCGGGAACCTCTTTGGCTTCGCTGCCGGGAAAACGCGACAGGCCCATCAGCAGGTTTTCTTCCACGGTCAGTCGGCCGAAAATCTCCCGGCCCTGCGGCACGTAGGCGATCCCGGCGTGTACCCGTTGATGTGGCTTGAACGTGGTGATCGGTTTGCCTTCCCAGTTCACCGCGCCTTCCTTGGCCGGCAACAGGCCCATCAGGCATTTGAGCAACGTGGTCTTGCCCACGCCGTTACGGCCGAGCAGGCAGGTGACTTCGCCGATCTTCACGTCAAAGCTCAGGCCACGCAGGATGTGGCTACCGCCGTAGTACTGATGCAATTTGTCGACTTGCAGCATGTTGGAATTCCTCTTCAGCGCCCGAGATAGACTTCGATCACGCGCTCGTTGTCTTGCACCTGTTCCAGCGAACCTTCAGCCAGCACGCTGCCCTGGTGCAACACGGTGACGTGGTCGGCAATCGAGCCGACGAAGCCCATGTCGTGTTCCACCACCATCAGCGAATGCTTGCCCGCGAGCGACTTGAACAGCTCGGCGGTGAATTCGGTTTCGGCGTCGGTCATGCCCGCCACCGGTTCGTCGAGCAGCAGCAGTTGCGGGTCCTGCATCAGCAACATGCCGATTTCCAGAAACTGTTTCTGCCCGTGGGACAGCAGCCCCGCCGGGCGATTGACCGAGGTGGTCAGGCGAATGGTGTCGAGCACTTCGCTGATCCGGTCTTTCTGCTCGCCGCTCAACTTCGCCCGCAAACTGGCCCACACCGACTTGTCGGTTTTCTGCGCCAGCTCAAGGTTCTCGAACACGCTCAGGGCTTCGAACACCGTGGGTTTCTGGAACTTGCGACCGATGCCGGCCTGGGCGATCTGTACTTCGCTCATTTGCGTCAGGTCGAGGGTTTCGCCGAACCACGCCTTGCCATGACTCGGGCGGGTCTTGCCGGTGATCACGTCCATCAGCGTGGTCTTGCCCGCGCCGTTGGGGCCGATGATGCAGCGCAGTTCGCCGACGCCGATGTACAGGTTCAGAGCGTTCAGCGCCCGGAAACCGTCGAAGCTGACGCTGATGTCTTCCAGGGTCAGGATCGTGCCGTGACGGGTGTCGAGGCCCGGACCGACGCGTTGTCCGAGGCCGATCGAGTCGCGGCTGGTGCCTTCGTCCTTGTTGGGCTCCACCGGGAAAAAGGCCGGTTCCAGCATGAATTCAGCGCTCGCCGTGACTCTCATGATTCACCTCGTTTCTTCAGCAGACCGATCACGCCTTTGGGCAGGTACAACGTCACGACGATGAACAGCGCGCCGAGGAAGAACAGCCAGTATTCGGGGAACGCCACGGTGAACCAGCTCTTCATGCCGTTGACCACACCGGCGCCGAGCAGCGGGCCGATCAGGGTGCCGCGCCCGCCAAGCGCCACCCACACGGCGGCCTCGATCGAGTTGGTCGGCGACATTTCGCTCGGGTTGATGATCCCCACCTGCGGTACGTACAGCGCGCCGGCCAATCCGCACAACACCGCGCTCAACACCCAGACGAACAGCTTGAAACCACGCGGGTCGTAGCCGCAGAACATCAGGCGGTTTTCCGCATCGCGAAGCGCTGTCAGCACCCGGCCGAACTTGCTGCGCGCCAGCCGCCAGCCGATGAACAGGCTCGCCACCAGCAGCAACACCGTCGCCAGAAACAGCACCGCGCGGGTGCCGGGTTCGGTGATGCCGAAACCGAGGATCGTGCGGAAATTGGTAAAGCCGTTGTTGCCGCCGAAACCGGTCTCGTTGCGGAAAAACAGCAGCATCCCGGCGAAGGTCAGGGCCTGGGTCATGATCGAGAAATACACGCCCTTGATCCGCGAGCGGAAGGCGAAGAAGCCGAACACCAGCGCCAGCAACCCCGGCGCCAGCACCACCAGGCACATCGCCCAGAGGAAGTTGCCGGTGCCGCTCCAGTACCACGGCAATTCGCTCCACGACAGAAAGGTCATGAACGCCGGCAAGCCATCACCGGCAGCCTGACGCATCAGGTACATGCCCATCGCATAACCGCCGATGGCGAAGAACAGACCGTGGCCCAGCGACAGCAGACCGGCATAACCCCAGACCAGATCCAGCGCCAGGGCGACGATGGCGTAGCAGAGAATCTTGCCGACCAGCGTCAGGGTGTAAGCCGAGACATGCAGCGCACTGTCTGCCGGCAACAACGACAGCAGCGGCAGGGCGATCAGCAACGCGAGAACAACGGCACCGACAGCGTTGGAAACTTTGGGGCCGGCCTTTTGCGTGGCCGTTACGAGTAGAGGCTGGTTCATCAGTCGATCACCCGTCCTTTCAGTGCGAAGAGGCCTTGCGGACGTTTCTGGATGAACAGAATGATCAGCGCGAGGATCAGGATCTTGCCGAGCACCGCACCGATCTGCGGTTCGAGAATCTTGTTGGCGATGCCCAG
The DNA here is from genome assembly GCF_058789255.1 of Pseudomonas sp. FW215-R2. Taxonomy (NCBI): domain Bacteria; kingdom Pseudomonadati; phylum Pseudomonadota; class Gammaproteobacteria; order Pseudomonadales; family Pseudomonadaceae; genus Pseudomonas; species Pseudomonas sp. FW215-R2. The sequence continues at coordinate 80,321 of NZ_JBYTBO010000001.1, read as the reverse complement.
GCCGAACGCGGCGAACACGCTGCCGGCCAATTGGCCGACGCCACCGAGCACCACCACCAGGAATGAATCGATGATGTAGCTCTGGCCGAGGTCCGGGCCGACGTTGCCGATCTGGCTCAGCGCCACGCCGCCGAGCCCGGCGATGCCCGAGCCGAGACCGAAGGCGAGCATGTCAACACGCCCGGTCGGCACGCCGCAGCAGGCGGCCATGTTGCGGTTCTGGGTGACCGCTCGCACGTTCAGACCGAGGCGAGTCTTGTTCAGCAGCAGCCAGGTCAGCACCACCACAAACAGGGCGAAGGCGATGATCACGATGCGGTTGTACGGCAGCACCAGATTCGGCAGCACCTGAATCCCGCCGGACAGCCATGCAGGGTTTGCCACTTCAACGTTCTGCGCACCGAACACCAGACGCACCAACTGAATCAGCATCAGGCTGATGCCCCAAGTGGCGAGCAGGGTTTCCAGTGGGCGACCGTAGAGGTGGCGAATCACCGTGCGCTCCAGTGCCATGCCGATGGCGGCGGTAACGAAGAACGCCACCGGCAGCGCGATCAATGGATAGAACTCGATGGCCTGCGGTGCGTAGCGCTGAAACATCAACTGCACGACGTAGGTCGAGTAGGCACCGAGCATCAGCATCTCGCCGTGGGCCATATTGATCACACCCAGCAGGCCGAAGGTGATCGCCAGGCCCAGCGCCGCGAGCAACAGAATCGAGCCGAGGGACATGCCGCTGAAGGCCTGGCCGAGCAGTTCGCCGATCAGCAGTTTGCGCTTGACCTGGGCGAGGCTGGTTTCGGCGGCGGTGCGCACATTGGCGTCAGCCTCGACGCCGGGTTCGAGCAAACCTTCGAGGCGAGTGCGGGCCAACGGGTCGCCGGTTTCACCGAGCAGACGCACGGCCGCGAGGCGTACTGCCGGGTCAGTGTCGACCAGTTGCAGGTTGGCCAGCGCCAGGCTCAGGGCGGCGTGGACGCTTTCGTCTTTTTCGCCAGCCAGTTGCTGGTCGAGGAATTTCAGCTGCGCCGGTTTGGCGCTTTTCTGCAATTGCTGCGCGGCAGTCAGACGGGTTTTGGCGTCGACGGCGAGCAATTGGTGGCTGGCCAGTGCGGTGTCGATCAGACCCCGCAGGCGGTTGTTCAGGCGCAGGGTTTTGGGTTGGCCGTCGACGGTCAGTTCGCCTTGTTGCAGGGCGTTGATCAGTTCGACACGGGCCGGATCGGGCTGCGCGGCCCAGGCTTCCAGCAGTTTTGCCTGTTGCGTCGGGTTGGCGGCAACGAAGTCTTCGGCGTCGCTGGCGTGTGCGGCCATCGGCAGTAAAAGTACGAGGGCCAGGACCAAGCGGTAAAGGGCAGTGGACATAACGGGCGTTCCTGTATTGATCGTTCCCACGCTCTGCGTGGGAATGCCTCAACGGACGCTCCGCGTCCGCTTTTGGGACGCAGAGCGTCCCCGGCTGCATTCCCACGCAGAGCGTGGGAACGATCAGGTTGAGCGGGTTAACTCAGTTGCTCTTCACCGCATACTCCGGCTTCTTGTCGTTGCCCGGAATGAACGGACTCCAGGGCTGCGCACGAATCGGCCCCTCGGTCTGCCACACCACGTTGAACTGACCGTCGGCCTGGATCTCGCCGATCATCACCGGTTTGTGCAGGTGGTGGTTGGTCTTGTCCATGGTCAGGGTGTAGCCGGACGGCGCGGCGAAGGTCTGGCCGCCGAGGGCTTCGCGGACCTTGTCGACGTCGGTGGACTTGGCTTTCTCCGCCGCCTGCGCCCACATGTGGATGCCGACGTAAGTGGCTTCCATCGGGTCGTTGGTCACGGCTTTGTCGGCGCCCGGCAGGTTGTGTTTCTTCGCGTAGGCTTTCCAGTCATCGACGAACTTCTTGTTCACCGGGTTCTCCACCGACTCGAAGTAGTTCCACGCTGCGAGGTTGCCCACCAGCGGTTTGGTGTCGATGCCGCGCAGTTCTTCTTCGCCCACCGAGAACGCCACCACCGGTACGTCGGTGGCCTTCAGGCCCTGGTTGGCCAGCTCCTTGTAGAACGGCACGTTGGAGTCGCCATTCACGGTGGAGATCACCGCCGTCTTGCCGCCGGCCGAGAACTTTTTGATGTTGGCGACGATGGTCTGGTAATCGCTGTGGCCGAACGGGGTGTAGACCTCTTCGATGTCTTTATCCGCTACGCCTTTGGAATGCAGGAACGAACGCAGGATCTTGTTGGTGGTGCGCGGGTACACGTAGTCGGTGCCGAGCAGGAAGTAGCGCTTGGCGCTGCCGCCTTCTTCGCTCATCAGGTATTCAACTGCCGGGATCGCTTGCTGGTTTGGCGCGGCGCCGGTGTAGAACACGTTCGGCGACATCTCTTCGCCTTCATATTGCACCGGGTAGAACAGCAGGCCGTTGAGTTCTTCGAACACCGGCAGCACCGATTTGCGCGACACCGAGGTCCAGCAACCGAACACCACCGCGACCTTGTCCTGAGTCAGCAACTGCCGGCCCTTTTCCGCGAACAGCGGCCAGTTCGACGCCGGGTCGACCACCACCGGTTCAAGCATCTTGCCGTTCACCCCGCCCTTGGCGTTGATCTCGTCGATGGTCATCAACGCCATGTCTTTGAGCGATGTTTCGGAGATCGCCATGGTGCCGGACAACGAATGCAGAATCCCGACCTTGATGGTCTCGGCGGCCTGTACCGTCCAGGTCATGCCCATCGCGGCAATGGATGCCGTGAGTGTGAAAGCCTTGATCAAACTGCGACGCTTCATTGTGCGATCTCCACGAACGTTAAAGTTTTTTATGGTTGGCAGATGCGAACGACTGAAGGGTGTTTTGCAAGGGCTGTGCCCGGTCGGGATCGGGCAGCAAAAGGTCGGTTTAGAGCGGTTGTGCGCAGGGGCGGCGCACCAGGAGGGGACAGACGGCAGGGTGTGGTGCGGGGAAGTGCTTCATTGTGGTGCTGCCGCGAGGCGGCAGCGGGGATGCGTGACAGATCAGTTCACGCCAGGCCAGGAGTCCACGTACTTGATGGTGAAATCAGGGTAAGAGTCGACGATCTGAATCTTGTAATCGGGATACTGATCAACGATCTGCCATTTGCCCACCGAGTCTGGCCACTGAGTGACTTGCTTCACTTTCAGATCTGGCCAGGAGTTATCGATCTTTACTTTGTAATCCGGGTACGAGTTGACGAACTGGATCTTGCCGTAGATCTTCGAGACATCGACGGTCGTATCGGCCAGCACCGCGCTGGATCCCACAAACAGCAACGCGACAACAGCTGCTTTCAACATGACACTCATCCTGAGAAAAAATCGGGGGCGCAGTCTAAAGCAGGCTCAGCGGCGGCGCATCAGGCCGATGAAGAACAATCCGCCGAGGGCAGCGGTGGCAACACCAATGGGCAAGTCTTCGGGGGCGATCAGCGTGCGTGCGGCGACGTCCACCCAAACGAGGAAGACGCTGCCGAGCAACACGCACACCGGCAGCAGACGCCGGTGCTCGGCACCGATCAAGCGCCGCGCAATGTGCGGCACCATCAGCCCGACAAACCCGATTGAGCCGCTGATCGACACCAGTACCCCGGTCATCAGTGAAGCAATCACGAACACCCGCAGACGTACCGCCCGCGCGTTCAGGCCAAGGGTGACGGCAGTCTGTTCGCCAGCCATCAAAGCGTTCAATGGCCGAGCCATGCCCAGCAGCAGAATCAGCCCGAGCAACACGCTGAGCGCCGGCACCGCCAACAACTCCCAGCGCGCCAGGCCGAGGCCGCCGAGCATCCAGAACATCACCGCCGAACTGGCGCGATGATCGCCCATGAACAGCAGCAGGTTGGCGATCGCCATCATCACGAACGACACCGCCACGCCACACAGCAGCAGGCGATCACTGTCCAGTCGTCCGTGACGGTTGGCGATGCCCAGTACCAGAAACATGCTCAACAACGCGCCGATAAACGCGGCAATCGGCAAGGTCAGCAGACCGACGATTTCGCCGACGTGCAGCACCACGATCACTGCGCCGAGGGTCGCGCCGGAGGTAACGCCGAGCAGGTGCGGGTCGGCCAGAGGGTTACGCGTCACCGCTTGCAGCACTGCACCGATCAACGCCAGCCCGGCGCCGACCAGTGCACCGAGCAACATGCGCGGCACGCGGATCAGCCAGACGATGTGTTCCTGGCCGGCGCTCCAGTCCGGCACGCCGAGGCCGAGCAGTTTGTGCAGCAGAATCCGCCACACCACGTCCACCGGCACCCGCGCCGGGCCGAAGCCCAGCGACACCACGCACGACACCAGCAGCACCGCGCCGAGAGCGATCAGCAGCCAGGCGTAACGACGATTGATCATTCGCCGTGGAACCCTTTGGCCAGAGTTTCAACCGCCAGCACGTTGTCGATCCCCGGCGTGGCCTGCACGTAAGGGATGACGATGAAACGCTGGTTCTTGATCGCGTCCACCGATTGCAGCGCCTTGTTCTTCAGCAGAAATTCAATCTTCTGTTCGGCGGTGATTTCGCTGTAGTCGACGATCACGATCACCTGCGGATTGCGCTCGACCACGGTCTCCCAGTTGACCCGGGTCCAGCTCGCATCGACGTCATCGAGAATGTTGCGCCCACCAGAAGCGTCGATCAGCGCTTGCGGCATGCCGAGGCGACCGGAGGTCATGGCGCGGTCTTCGCCGCTGTCGTACAGGAACACCCGTGGCTTCTCGGCGGGCAGGTCTTTGCGGATGTCGGCGACGTGACTTTGCATGTCGGCGATCAGTGCGTTGGCGCGGTCCTGCACGTCGAAGATTCTGCCGAGGTTGCGCAGGTCGTTGTAGGTGTCTTCCAGCGTGGCGGCCGGGCGCTTCATCACGAAGGCGCAGGATTCGGTCAGCTCATAGACGTTGATGCCCAGCGGTTGCAGGGTCTGCGGGGTGAGATCGCCACCGACGCGCATGCCGTAATCCCAGCCGGCGAAGAAGAAGTCGACGTTGGCGTTGAGCAGGGTTTCCACCGACGGGTATTTGGCCGCCAGTTCCGGCAGGCCATCGAGCAGCGATTGCATTTCAGGCGTTACCGACTTCCAGCCGCTGACGCCGCTGTAGCCGGCCATCTTCGACTTGAGGCCGAGGGCGAGCATCATCTGGGTCATGTTGATGTCGTGGCTGACCGCGTGTTTCGGCGCTTCCTTGAAGGTCACTTCGCGGTTGCAGCTGTGGATCGTCAGCGGGTACTTGGTGGCCTCGGCGAAGGCTTGGGTGGTGCCCAGCAACAGGGCGAGGCAAAGCAGGGAGCGCACAGTCATGGTCGGGTTATCCAGGTGATTCGCGGGTAGCCGTGGAGGGGGTGGGAATCGATCAGTGCTTCGACGCCGAACACGTCGCGCAGCAATTCAACCGTGAGGACTTCTTGCGGGGTGCCGCTGGCGACGATGCGACCGTGGTTGATCACATACAAACGGTCGCAGAACGCGGCGGCGAGGTTCAGGTCGTGAATGCTTGCCAGGGTGCCGATCTGCAAGCGCTTGACCAGTTGCAGCAGCTCCAGCTGATAGCGCGGGTCGAGGTGGTTGGTCGGCTCGTCGAGGATCAGCAGTTGCGGTTGCTGGGTCAGGGCGCGGGCGAGGATCACGCGTTGTTTTTCACCGCCGGACAGCGTGGCGAATGCGTGGTCTTCGAAACCATCGAGGCCCACGGATTTGAGGGCCTGGGTGGCGAGGTGGCGGTCTTCCAGCGTGTCGCCATCGAACAGGCCTTTGTGCGGCGTGCGGCCCATGGCGACCACTTCTTCGACGGTCAGGCCGAAGGCGTCGGGGAATTCCTGCAAGACCACGGCGATGCGTTGCGCGCACCAGCGTGAAGATTGCTTCCAGACGTTGTGATGATCGAGTCTGACCTCACCGTGCTCCGGCTGGCTGAAGCGGTAGGCGCAGCGCAACAGGCTGGTCTTGCCGCTGCCGTTGGGCCCGATCAGCCCGACGAACTCACCGGCGGCCACTTGCAACGAGGCGTCACGCAGCTGGAACTGGTGATGGCAGTGGTCGTGGCCCAGTGGGGACCATCTCAGGTCGGTGAGGGTCAGGGAGGTCATTTCGTTCCTGTTCTAGAAGGTGTAGTCAGCTGTGACAAAGAACGAACGAGGCTCACCCAGAATCCACTGCTGCCCCTCATTGTATTGGCTTTGCGCATAGGTCCGGTCAAACAGATTGTTCACCTGTAACCCCAGCGTGGTGTTGCGCAGGGCTTTCCACGACAGCGTCGCATCGACCACGGTGTAGCTCGGCAGTTCGTTGCGGTTGGCCATGTCGGCGTAGCGCGCATCGACATAACGCACGCCGGCGCCGGCTTTCAGGTCATCGGTCAGCGCCTTGCTCAGCCACAGGTTCGCCGTGCGACGTGGCACGTCCACCGGGCGATTGCCGTTGCGCGACACCGGCACGCCGCCGACCACCTCTTCGAAATCGTCGTACTTGGCTTTAACGATGGCGGCGTTGGCTTGCAGTTGCCAGGCGTTTGGCAGTTGCAGATCGAAGCTGGCTTCCAGGCCGTTCGACGATTGCTGGCCGACCTGCTGCTTGAGCGTCGGGTTGCCCGGATCGTCGGTCAGCAGCTTCTTCTTCACGATGCGATACGCCGCCAGCGTGAATTCGCCACGTTGATCCCAGAACAGCTGCTTCATGCCGATCTCGGTTTGCCGCGCGGTGGACAAGTCGTATTGCTGCTGGCTCGGGCTCAGAGAAATCAAACCGCCGATGCCATCGGTGCTGGTAGCGACCTGACCGTAGAACGAGGTGTCCTGCGTCAACGCGAACACCAGCCCGGCCTTCCAGTTGTTGCCGGTCAGGGTCTTGTCGCTCTGGCTGCCGTCGACCAGGTTGTTGCGATCCACGTGCACGTAGTCGCGGCGCACGCCGGTCACCAGCGACCAGCGCTCGCTCAGTTGCGTGCGGTTTTCGGCGAACACCGACATCTGTCTGGTGGTGCTGTCGAACTGATCGCGATACGGGTCGGCGCTCTCGAAGTAACCGGTTTGCGGGTGGTACAGATCCAGCGGTTGGCCGTTCGGCAACACGTCGTTGAACGGCGAGTTGCTGTTGAGCTGGAAGCGGATGCGGTTGTAATCGACGCCGGTCACGGTCTGGCTGTCGAGGCCGAACAGCGAATGCTTGAAGGTGAAAGTCTGGCGGTCGCCGACCTGTTCCTGTTTGTGGCCGATGCCGAAGTAACCGCTGCGGCTGAGTTGTTGGCTGCCAGCGTCGAAGTTGTAGTTCTCGGCGTTCTGCCAGCGGCGCTGAGCCTTGAGGTAATACAGCTCGTTGCTGGCGTTGACCGCGTCGTTGATCTGCCAATCGGTGGTCAGGCGTGTCCATTGATCGTTGTAGTGCTGCTTGTCGTTGCGCACGTTGTAGTTCTTGTTGCGCAGGCTGTCCTTCAACTGGCCGTTGATCAGCGGTGTGCCGAAGTAGTTCTGCGGGCGTTGGTCGCCGTAATCGTGGGCGAGGGTGAAGGTCAGATCATCGGTGGCCTGCCAGCGCAGGGCGGCGCTGATGAAGTCGCTGGACGAGTCGCCGCGATCGATCCAGCCGTTGCTGCGCAGGCGGTTGAGGTTGAGGCGATAGCTCAGGGTGTCGGTCAGCGAACCGCCGCTGTCGAACGCCTGTTGCTGGCTGTCGAACGAGCCGTAACCGACGCGCACGTGGTTTTCGATTTCGCCTTCGAACGGTTTCTTCGGGATCACGTTGACCACCGCACCGGTCGCGCCTTCGCCGTACAGCACCGAGGCCGGGCCGCGCAGGACGTCGACGCGCTCCACCGACCAGGTGTCGACCGGGAACGTCACGGTGCCCATGCCGGTGTACATCCGGTTGCCGTCATACAACTGCATCACCGAACTCTGCCCGGTAAAGCCCCGGGCCTGCAACGAAGTGCCGCCATCGCCCGGCGTGCCGGTTCGGCTGATGCCGGTGCTGCGCGACACCGCGTCCTGCACGCTGCGGTCGCCACGAGCGCGGACTTGCTCGCCGCTCAGGCTTTCGACGCTGGCCGGGGTTTCCATCGCGCTGAGGTTCAGGCGCGAGCCGGCGCTGGTCGGCGTGGTCAGGCTGACGGTCTGGTCGTCATTGGCCAGAGCCGTGATGGTGCCGGTGGGCAGCGTCAGCGGCGCGCTATCGGCGTGGGCGCTGTTGTTCAGGGCGAACAGGCAGAGGCTGGACAAGAGGTACTTGTTCATCGGGGCGGTGAATCACTTCTTCAAAATAAAAGCCCGCAGGCTCATGGCAATGCATGGCTGCGGGCAGAGCAGCAAGTTAGTGTTATACAGTAACACTAAAAATTGCCGGAGTTTAAGCCCCGGCAGTTTAAAGATCTGTCTAGGTCGCGCATCTCGCCTGTTTCATGATGAAGTTGAGGCAGATTCAGCTTGCCGGCCCAGACGCGACAACAGCAGCCGATCCAGCAACCACACCACCACCAGCGAAGCGCCCACCAGTGGAAACACCACCGCCAGAACCAGCATGATCGCCACGCCGGTTTTCCATTTCGGCAGATCGTGGCGCAGCGGTGGTACGCCGAATTTTCCTTGCGGGCGACGCTTCCACCAGATCACCACGCCGCTGACGGCGCTGAGCAGAATCATCAAGCAGATCAGCAGCACGATGATCTGGTTGAAGGTGCCGAACATCTTGCCTTCGTGGAGCATCACGCCGATTTCCGTGGCCCGGGCGACGGCGCCGTATTGCTCGAAACGCACGTCAGCCAGAACCTTGCCGGTGTACTGATCGATGTGCAGGGTCGCATCGTTGCGTGGGTCGTCGGCGAACACCGCAATGGTGAACACGCCGGTGGCGGTGGTCGGCAGGGTGATGCTGTAGCCCGGCTCGACCTTGCGCTCGATGGCGATGTTCTGCACGTCCTGCAGGCTGATGATCGGCGCGGCGGGGCCGTGTTGCATGCCGCCGTGGGCCATGTGTTCGGCGTGGTCGCCGGACATCGGCATCGGGGTGTTTTCCATGGCCCAGGGTACGGTCTGGCGCGCGGCGTTGTTGAGGCTGCCGGCTTCGACGTCGGAGGTCGGCACGTTGTCCCACATCGCCGCCGGGAACACGTTCCACACCTGGGCGTATTGCTTGCCCCAGAACCCGGTCCAGGTCATGCCGCTGAGCAGCATCACCAGCAGCAATGCCGCACCCCAGAACCCGGTAACGGCATGCAGATCACGCCACAGAACGCGACCGCGACTGTTCAGGCGTGGCCACAGTATTCCGGCGGCCTGACCTCGCGGCCACCACAGGAAAACCCCGGACACTACCAGCACCACGCCCCAGCCGGCGGCGAGTTCGATCAGCCGGTCACCGACGGTGCCGATCATCAATTCGCCGTGGATCGCCCGGGCGAGCGCTTGCAGGTTCTGCTTGGCGTCCTGCTCGCCGAGGATGTCGCCGTGGTACGGATCGACAAACACGTTCAGCTCATGGCCGGCGTTCTTCACCACGAATTGCGCGCTGCGCTCGGCGTTCGCTGGCGGCAGGTACTGGGTGACCTGGCCTTGTGGATAAGCGCTTTTGACCTTTTGCAGCAAGTCATCGGCCGGCACGGTGTGATGCCCGGCGGGGACGTTCAGCAGGCTGCTGTACATCAGCGAATCGAGTTGCGGCTTGAACAGGTAAATGATGCCGGTCAGGGCCAGCATCACCATGAATGGCGCGACGAACAATCCGGCGTAGAAATGCCAACGCCAGGCCAGGTTGTAGAAATTCGGTTTGGGCTGTTTCATCACGAGTGCTCCGCTTGGCTTGGATCTTCTAGTTGTCTGTTGTCACTCGCTCCCTCAAGGAGAGCGAGTGCCCTTGAGGGTTAGAAACTCATGTCCACCTTGGTCCAGAGCGTGCGCCCCGGTTCATTGATGGCTTGCGGGTCGTTGGCCGGGTAGCCGAATCCGGCGTTGCCCGCCAGGTTGAGGTGTTCGGCGTAAGCCTTGCCGAACAGGTTGTCGACGCCGGTACTGACCTTCCAGTTTTTGTTGATCCGATAGGCACCGTTGAGCGAGAACACGCCGAAGCCCGAACTCTTGTCGTAATCCTTGCCGACCACGTTGCCCTTGTTCTGGTCGATACGGTTTTGCGCGGCAACCACCCTCCACAGTGCGCCGGCGCTCCAGTTGTCTTCGCTGTAGGTCAGGCCGAAACGTGCATCCAGCGGTGGCATTTGCGGCAGTGCCTTGCCGTCGCTGCTGTTCTTGCCCCAGGCGTAGGCCAGGGTCGCATCGGCTTTCCAGTGGTCGGTGAGTTTGTAAGCGGCACCGAGTTCACCGCCCATGATCCGCGCGTCGATGTTCTCGGCGCGGGAGGTGCTCATGCCCATCATCGTCGGGGTGTAGTCGAACAGGATGTAGTCGCGCACCACGCCGATGTAGCCCGAGGCCCAGGCTTCGAGGTCAGCGTCCTTGTAGTTCACGCCGAAGTCGAGCTGAGTGGTTTTTTCCGGTTTGATCGAATCGAACGCATTGACCGAGCCGGCCGGGCCGGACTTGGGCGAAAACAGCTCCCAGTAATCCGGGAACCGCTGGGCGTGGCCGAGACCGGCGTAGAGCGTGGTCGGGCTGTCGGCCAGGTCATGCTCGTAACGGATGAAACCGCTCGGCAGGGTGTCGGCGCGGGTATCGCCTGCGGTCGGGTTCGGGCGGGACATCATTCCCGATCCGGTGGTCTGCCGATAATCCTTGGCCGAGGCACGGTCGACCCGGGCGCCAGTGATCAGGCGGTCACGGTCGGCGGCGTACCAGGTCATTTCGCTGAATACCCCGTAGTTATGGAAGTCGGCGTCCTTGTTGCGCGGCAGATCCTTGTAGGCGTCGATGCCCATGGCCGCGCGCTGACGGTGTTCGTTGGTCTGCGCATCGAGGCCGGTGATCAGCTGGATATCGGCCCAGCGCCAGGTCGCCTTGATCCGCGCACCGAGGGTGCGGCGGTCGACGTTGGACGCCATGGGACCTGCCATCATCCCGGTGCCGGATGGTGTGCGCAGGGTGTAGTTGTCCATCACGTGGTCGGCGTAGTTGTAGTAGACCTGCGCTTCGAGCTTCTCCAGCACATCGGTGATGTTGGATTGCTCGAAGCGCAGGCCGAGGCTTTCACGCAGGAATTGCGAGCCGTCCATGCCGCGCCCGGCGTAGCGCGCTTCGCCGTCGCCCTTGCCGGCGGTCAGCTCCAGCAAGGTGTCGGCATCCGGGGTCCAGCCCACTGCCACGTCGCCGTTCCACTTGTCATAGCGCGAGGCGACGGTGTCGTTGTTGCCATCGCGGTAGTCATCGGAATGCGCGGTGTTGCCGATCACGCGCACATAACCCAGCGAGCCGCCGGCCGCCGCATCGACGACTTTGTCGAAGCGTCCGTTGGAGCCGGCCAGCACGCTGGCATTCACGCGGGTGCCGAGTTCGCCGAAGCTCTCTGGCTCGCGGTCGAACAGGACTGTGCCGGCCGATGCGCCCGGTCCGTAGAGTACGGTTTGCGGGCCTTTGATCACGGTGAGTTTGTCGTAGGTCTCGGGCGAGATGTACGAGGTCGGCGCGTCCATCCGGCCGGGGCAGGCGCCGAGCATCATGCTGCCGTTGGTGAGGATGTTCAGACGTGAACCGAACATGCCACGCAGCACCGGATCACCGTTGGTGCCGCCGTTGCGCACCAGCGCGAAGCCGGGAATCGTTTTCAGATAGTCGCCGCCATCGCTGGCCGGCACCGGTTGGCGCGGGTCTTTCGGGTTGGTGACGATGGTCAGCGGCGAACTCGGGGCGATGGCGGTGATCACCGTCGGGCTCAGTTCTTCTGTGTGGCCGGCGTGTTCATCGGCGTGGACCAGCGGGGACAGCAGAACGCCGCAAAGGACGGCGGTAGCGTGCCTGAAACGGATACGCGATTCGTTCAGGGCGAAGGACTCCGGGGCAGAACCCGAGCGTGGGACAGCAGAAAACCTGGACATGACAATTTCCATCAAACAGTCGTAAACGACACGGCCGGCAGCCTGAAGCTGTCTTCTCAACCGTGTGCAATCAGAGGTGGGTGTTTACGCTGCGACGGGCGGGGCGCGGGTGCGGGCGCCAGGGAAGAACGTTTGCCGGGCATGGCCCAGACGTGGGGAGGGCGTGGTGAAGGTGTTGACGTGGGCGATGCTGAACGTGGCAAAACTGCCGCCACCGGTCAGTGCCGGGCAGTTGAACAGCAGGCTGCAATAGCCGCATTTTTCCCACAACACATGGTGCGACGATTGCGGCGAGCAGTGTTCGGCCGAGGGTTTCGCTTCATGCGCGGAATGATCCATGCCCGCCATGTCCATCGACATGTCCATGCTCATCGGCATCGAAGTCGAGGCGTGCTGATCCATCGGCATCGACTGAGAAATCAGCGGGCCGATGAAGATCATCAACATGGCGAACAGGGCAATCCAGCTGCCGCGTGTCAGGTGTTCAGTCTGACGGCGTTGCACGGACGACCTGGCGCTGCGCGGGCGCATGGGCGGAGTCTGCCGAAGGGGTTACTGGGCGTGCGCGTGTTCCGGCATGTCTTGCGGTGGCTTCTTCTGCACGGCCACTTCGACGGTCACGTTACCGGCCTTTTCAAAGTGCAGGGTCAGCGGGAAGCGCTTGCCATCGGTCAACAGACTGCGGTCGGTCGGATTCATCAGCATCACGTGATAGGCCATCGGCGCGAAGGTCACGCTTTCGCCGGCCGGGATCGACACGTTCGGCACCTGTTGCATCTTCATCAGATCGCCCTGCATCACGTGTTCGTGCAGTTCGGCAGTCGGGGCGATGGGCGAATCCACGCTGAGCAGACGGTCAGCGGTCTTGCCGCCATTGTGAATGATGAAATACGCGGCAACCGTCGGCGCATTCGGCGGCAGTTCCTGCGACCACGGGTGGGCGATTTCCAGCTCGCCGGCCTTGTATTCGTGGGCATGGGCGAAGCACGCAGGCAGCAACAGCGCAGCGATGACGATGAATTTGTTCAACATGGCAGTTCTCCAGAACGATTTGAAACGCAGGTCAAATGCGGGAACAAATCAAACCAGAGGAGAGGCGCGGGGATTGAGGCTCGGCCATTGCTGGCGCGGTGTCGGGGATTGCAGCAAGGCGGGCGCCACACTGCGATTGCTTTCGTATCGGGCGAAGTACAGCTGCGGCGAATGCCCCGGCAACGCCACCACCGGCGCCGATCCGGAACAGCACCAGCAATGCTGCATGGTCGAATGATTGTCACCGCTTTGCGGTGCTTTCTGATCGAGGCTGCCGATGTCGATCGCCACCATCTTCGTCCCGCTGCCGGTGCAGAAACTGCTCCACAGCAACTGTTCGGCCGGCGTTTGCGCCGCCTGCGCCATGGCACCCGTCAACGGCATGGCGAGCATGTTGAACAGCACTGCGAAGCAGGCGATCCAGGCAAATGCGAGCCGGTGTCGGTTCATGGGACAGGTCCGTAGGGTGGGCGATCAGGCGCGGCTATTTAGCCTGATCAGGGCCGATAAGTAAAAAAGCGTCGTGCGGTTTGGTGTCGCAGAGGATTCAGCCTGCTACGGCATGCAGCCGCAAACCCAGCGCCTTCATGACTTTCATGATAGTCGCGAATTCCGGATTTCCAGTGCTGCTCAGCGCTTTATAAAGGCTTTCACGACCCAGACCTGCATCTCGCGCAACCTGAGTCATGCCTTGGGCGCGGGCAATGTCATTAAGCGCTGCACGGATGAGAACGCCATCGCCAGCATCTTCGTCAAAACAAGCGTCCAGGTAAGCCGCCATTTCCTCGGGCGTTTTCAGAAATTCTGCAGCGTCGAAGCGGGTGAATTTTTCGGTCATGACTTACTCCTCATTACCGATGCTTTGCGCCATCCGGATGGCGCGTTTGATATCTCGTTTTTGTGTCGACTTGTCGCCCCCCAGCAGTAGCAGATAAATCACGTCACCTTTACGTGTGAAGTACATCCTGTAGCCGGGACCGTAATGAACACGCATTTCATAAACGGCACTGCCAACGAACTCGCAATCACCCATGTTTCCATGCTCTGCACCTCGAATTCTGGCGATGATTCGAGCTTTGCCATTGGTGTCTTTCATCGAGTCGAGCCAATCGGCAAATGCAGGGGATCGTTCAAATTCGATCATGTCGAAATCGTATTCCTTGGGATACAGACTGACAAGCCGCATTTTTCTTGAGCGCTGCAGTGCGCTTCAAGAATTTGCTCGCTGCAAATCTGTGGGGATTAAAGGAATCGAAATCTTGGGGTGAGGTGGCAAGAACGAACAGTCAGATGCTTCCTGAAAATTTGCCGGTCAAATCAAGGATTAGCTCGAAATCAGGAATTATCTGACGTAGAGAGGGCTTCCAGGACTTCAGACGTGCTCATGAACTCCCGATCAACCCCCGCCAACTCCGGCCGCTTCAACACCATCACCGGCACCCCAAGCTCCCGCGCCACTTCCAGTTTCGGCTCGGTTGCGGTGCTGCCGCTGTTCTTGCTGATCAGCACGTCGATCTGCCGCCGTTCGAACAGTGCCCGCTCATCCTCCAGCAGAAACGGCCCACGGGCGCCGATCACTTCGCAGCGTTCGTTGCCGGGGTAGACGTCGAGGGCGCGCAGGGTCCAGAACTGGTGCGCAGGGATTTCATCGAGGTGCTGAAGCGGTTCGCGGCCAAGGGTAAACAGCGGGCGGCGGAAGGGTTCGAGGGCGGTGATCAGTTCGGCCCAGTCGGCGACTTCGCGCCAGTCATCGCCGGGTTGCGGTTGCCACGCCGGGCGGCGCAGGGCCCAGCAGGGGATGCCGGTGAGTTGTGCAGCGGTGGCGGCGTTCTGACTGATTTGTGCGGCGTACGGATGGGTCGCGTCGAGTAAAAGTGTGATGCCTTCGTCGCGAATGAACTGCGCCAGACCTTCGGCGCCACCGTAGCCGCCGACGCGTACCTGGCACGTCAGATCGGTCGGCACCCGGCCCACTCCAGCCAGGCTGTAAATGTGTTCCGGCCCCAAAGTGCGCGCGATGGTCAACGCTTCAGTCACGCCGCCCAGCAACAAAATCCGTTTCATACAAAAGCCCCCGCATGGCCAACGATGCCGCCCTGACGATCAATCGCAAACACCTCGACCTGCACCTGAGCCGGCACCACGCTGCGGGCAAACTCCAAGGCGTGGCGGCAAACTTCATCGCCGAGGGCAACGCCAGCCGCACTGGCCATCGCCAATGCCTGCTGGCTGGTGTTCGCTTCGCGAATGGCTTGCTGCAACGCATCGTCAGCGCCAATCGCCGCGGCCCATTCGGCCAGTTGCGGCAGGTCGATGCTCGAATGGCGCGAGTGCAGATCCATGTGCCCGGCCGCCAGTTTGCTGATCTTGCCGAAGCCGCCGCACAGGCTGAGTTTATCCACAGGCACTTTGCGCAGGTGCTTGAGTACGGCGCCGACGAAGTCGCCCATTTCGATCAGGGCGATTTCCGGCAGGTCGTAGACCCGGCGCATGGTGTCTTCGCTGGCGTTGCCGGTGCAGGCGGCGATGTGCAGGTAGCCGTTGGTTTTTGCCACGTCGATGCCTTGATGGATCGAGGCAATGTACGCCGCACAGGAAAACGGCCGGACGATGCCGCTGGTGCCGAGGATCGACAGGCCGCCGAGAATCCCCAGGCGCGGGTTCATGGTTTTCAGCGCCAGGGCTTCGCCGCCCTCGACATTCACCGTCACCTCGAAGCCGCCGCGATAGCCGGTTTCTTCGGCGAGCAATGTCAGGTGATCGCTGATCATTTTTCGCGGCACCGGGTTGATCGCCGGTTCGCCGACGGCCAGCACCAACCCCGGCCGAGTGACGGTGCCGACGCCTTTGCCGGCGATGAAGCGGATACCCGGCTCGGCCATCAGTTGCACGCGGGAGTAGAGCAGGGCGCCATGCGTCACGTCCGGGTCGTCGCCGGCGTCCTTGAGGGTTCCGGCTTCGGCGCCGTTCTCGGTCAGCCGACAGAACTCCAGGCGCATCTGCACCTGCTTGCCCTTGGGCAATACGATCTGCACGGCGTCCGCCACCACTCCACCGAGCAACAGGCGCGCGGCGGCGAGGCTGGTGGCGGTGGCGCAGCTGCCGGTGGTCAGGCCGCTGCGCAGGGGCGCAGGTTGTTCGGCGGTTTCGTCACGCATCGAGGGGTTTGACCAGATCGAGCAGGGTGATCGGCAAGGCCTGACGCCAGGTGTCGAACTCGCCCAGCGGCTGCGCCTGGGCGATGTGGATGCGGGTCAACTCGCCGCCATGGCGTTCGCGCCAGCTCATCAAGGTCATTTCGCTTTGCAGGGTCACGGCGTTGGCCACCAGTCGGCCGCCGGGTTTCAGTTGCTCCCAGCAGGTTTCCAGCACGCCTTCGCGGGTAACGCCGCCGCCGATGAAAATCGCGTCCGGACGTTCCAGCCCGGCGAGGGCTTGCGGTGCACTGCCGCGAATCAGTTGCAGACCGGGAACCCCCAGCGCATCGCGGTTGTGTTCGATCAGTTGTTGTCGGCCTTCATCGGCTTCGATGGCCAGGGCGCGGCAACTCGGGTGAGCGCGCATCCACTCGATACCGATCGAACCGCTGCCGGCGCCGACGTCCCACAGCAGTTCGCCCGGTGTCGGGGCGAGGCGGGCGAGGGTGATGGCGCGCACGTCGCGCTTGGTCAATTGTCCGTCATGTTTGAAGGCTGAATCCGGCAGGCCGGCGAGACGCGACAGACGCGGTGTCTGCGGATCGGCGAGGCACTCGATGGCGATCACATTGAGATCGGCAATGTCTGGGTCGTTCCAGTCGTTGGCGGTGCCGTCGATCCGGCGTTCGGCGCTGCCGCCCAGATGTTCCAGAACACTCAGGCGACTGGGGCCGAATCCACGCTCGCGCAGCAATGCCGCAACGGCGGCCGGGCTCTGTCCGTCATTGCTCAACAGCAACAGGCGCACGCCGCTGGACAACCGACCATTGAGGGCCGCCAGCGGGCGGGCCACCAGCGAAAGGATGCTGACCTCCTGCAATGGCCATCCCAGCCGGGCGGCCGCCAGCGAACACGAGGACGGCGCCGGCAGCACCAGCATTTCGGTGTCCGGAACCTGTCGTGCCAGGCTTGCGCCAACGCCGTAGAACATCGGATCACCGCTGGCCAGCACGCACACCGCTTCGCCACGGCGCTCGAGAACCGGGGCCAGAGAAAACGGGCTCGGCCACAACTGGCGCTCGCCACGGATGCACACCGGTAACAGATCCAGCTGACGCTGACCGCCGATGATCCGCGAAGCGCCCATCAGGGCGCGTCGGGCATTTTTGCCCAGGCCCTTGAAGCCGTCTTCACCGATTCCTACTACTGTCAGCCAGGGTGACATCTGTAGCCCCTCAAAAAAGTGTCCGCAAACGCGCCGTTCCGACGGGCAGACTTTTCATGCCGTCGGACAAAGCAGGCATAATACCGCGCCTTCGCCCGCGAAGCGCCTTTCCCACAGAGCTGCCAGCCCTTGAACGAACGCCCGATGTCCAACGCCATACGCCCCTCGGCCTGTCCGGGGTTGCTGCGTATCGTCCAGGCGCTGGATGGCGGTATCTGCCGGATCAAGCTCGATGGCGGTTCGATCTCGGTCGATCAGGCCGATGCGGTGGCCAATGCCGCCGAGCGGTTTGCCGGCGGGGCGATCGAGGCGACCAACCGGGGCAATCTGCAGATTCGCGGCATCGGCGATCAGTCCGCCGCGTTGATCGACAGCCTGCTGGCCGCCGGGCTCGGGCCGCGAACCGCGACGGGCGACGATGTGCGCAACCTGATGCTCAGTCCGGCCGCCGGCACCGACCGGCAGATGCGCTTCGATACCCGTCCATTGGCCGGGCAGATCCTCGAGACCCTGCAACGTCATCCGCGTTTCCATGAGTTGAGCGCCAAGTTCGCCGTGCAACTGGATGGCGGTGAAGCGCTGGCGATGCTCGAACATCCCCACGATCTGTGGTTGTCGGCATACGAAGATCGCGGCGATACGCTGTTGGCATTTGGTCTGGCGGGTTGCCCGACGGATCGACCGCTGGCCGCCGTGACGCTTGCGGATGGACATGCGCTGGTGGTCGCGGTGCTGGAGTTGTTCCTCGAACTGGCCCGACCGGAGCAGACACGAATGCGCCATCTGCTGGATGAATGCCCGGCGCCGATGTTCCTCGAAAAACTCGGTCAGCGGATCAGCCTGCTAGCTGTAGGTGATTGGCAACGTGGAGCCGTGCAGGAAGGCTTGCACATCGGCATTCATCCTCAGCAAGTGGCAGGTCAGGTCTATGTCGGTGCTGTACCGGCGCTCGGTCGTCACGATCCGGACATGCTGCGAGGTGCCGCGCAATTGGCCAGAACCTTTGGCGACGGCAGCCTCCGTTTCACACCCTGGCAAAGTCTGTTGCTGCCCAATGTGCGGGAAGCGGACTCAGTCCAAGTGCTTGATGCTCTGAGCAAGCTGAACCTGCTGACCCAGACCGAAGACCCGCTGTCACACCTGATCGCCTGCACCGGCTCCAACGGTTGCGGCAAAGGCCTGGCCGACACCAAACACGATGCCCGCCTGCTGGCTACGCTGTTGCCACACGCCGTGGATGTGCACCTGTCCGGCTGCTTGCGTTCCTGCGCCGCCGCACACCGGGCGGCGGTGACTCTGCTGGCGGTCGGCCCCGGTCACTACGATCTCTATTTTCGCGATGCAGCTCTGCCGGGTTTCGGCGCGCTGCACGCCCACAACCTTACTATCGAAGCGGCCGCGACCCTGCTCGCCGCCCGCTCACGGAGCCCCCTTGATGCTTGATTACATCCGCGACGGTCAGGAGATCTATCGCAACTCCTTCGCGATCATTCGCCGCGAGGCCAACCTCTCGCGCATCCCGACCGACCTGGAAAAACTCGCGGTGCGGGTGATTCACGCCTGCGGCATGGTCGAGGCCATCGACGGGCTGCAATTCTCCGAAGGCGCGGGCAAGGCCGGGCGCGATGCGCTGGCCGCTGGCGCGCCGATCCTGTGCGATGCGCGGATGGTCTCCGAAGGCGTGACCCGTGCGCGCCTGCCGGCCAACAACGAGGTGATCTGCACCCTGCGCGACGACAGCGTGCCGGAGCTTGCGCGTGAACTGGGCAACACTCGCTCGGCAGCGGCGCTGGAACTGTGGCGTCCGCACCTGGAAGGCAGCGTGGTGGTGATCGGCAACGCGCCGACCGCGCTGTTCTATCTGCTGGAAATGCTCGACGCCGGCGCTCCGAAACCGGCGCTGATCCTCGGCTTCCCGGTGGGCTTCGTCGGTGCTGCCGAATCCAAGGCCGAGCTGGCCGCCAACAGCCGTGGCGTGCCGTTCGTGATCATGCAAGGCCGCCTCGGCGGCAGCGCCATGGCCGCCGCTGCCGTCAATGCCCTCGCCACGGAGATCGAATGATGCAGGCTAAAGGACGTTTGATTGGCCTGGGCGTCGGCCCCGGTGATCCGGAACTGATTACCGTCAAGGCCCTGCGCCTGCTGCGCGAATCGCCGGTGGTGGCGTATTTCGTGGCCAAGGGCAAGAAGGGCAACGCGTTCGGCATCATTGAAGCGCACCTGCAGGATGCGCAGAACCTGCTGCCGCTGGTGTACCCGGTGACCACCGAAGTGTTGCCGGCGCCGCTGTCCTACGAACAGGTGATCAGCGATTTCTACGATGACGCTGCCGAGGAAGTGGCCGCGCATCTGGATGCCGGTCGCGACGTGGCGGTGATCTGCGAAGGCGACCCGTTCTTCTACGGCTCCTACATGTACCTGCACGATCGCCTCGCCAGCCGTTACGAAGCCGAAGTGGTGCCGGGCGTTTGCTCGATGCTTGGCGGTGCTTCGGTGCTGGGCGCGCCGCTGGTGTATCGCAATCAGAGCCTGTCGGTGCTGTCCGGCGTGCTACCTCACGAAGAACTCAAGCGTCGTCTGGCCGATGCCGATGCGGCGGTGATCATGAAGCTGGGGCGCAACTTCCCGAAAGTGCGTGACGTTCTGGCAGAACTGGGCCTGTCCGAGCGTGCGCTGTACGTCGAGCGCGCAACCATGGCCAATCAGAAGATCGTGCCGCTGGATGAGGTCGAGCCGATGTCGTCGCCGTACTTCTCGCTGATCATTGTTCCCGGCGAACGGTGGCAAGGCTGATGACCCATTCCACACCGGCCATCGTCATTCTCGGCCAGGGCGCGCTGGCCACGGCCCGTCGCCTTCAGCAGGTCTATCCGGCTGCGCAGATCCACGGGCTCAAAGGACGTGTCGAAGGGGCTGATCTGACTTACAGCGAGTTCGGCGCAACCCTGCGCGAGCTGTATCAACAAGACACGCCGATCATTGCCCTGTGCGCGGCGGGCATTGTCATCCGCACGCTGGCGCCACTGCTGCTGGAAAAAGGCGTAGAGCCACCGGTGCTCGCCGTGGCTGAAGATGGCAGCGCCGTGGTGCCGCTGCTCGGCGGCCTGGGCGGGGTGAATGTCATGGCCCGTGAGATGGCGGCTGCACTTGAAGTGGCAGCGGCGATCACCACCAGCGGCGAGTTGCGCTTTGGCACCTGCCTGCTCAACCCGCCCGGCGGTTATGCCCTCGGCGATCTGGAGCAGGGCAAGCGTTTTGTGTCCGATCTGCTTGCCGGCCACAGCGTGCGCATCGATGGCGCCGCGCCTTGGCTTGAGCAGGCGCAACTGCCGGAAGATTCACAGGCGCAGCGCTCGATTCACGTCGGCAGCGACGCCCGCGTGGCGAGCGCCAGTGAGTTGCTGATTTATCCGCGCAGCGTGGCGGTGGCGGTCGGTGCCGATGTGGCCGACCTGCCGGATGCGATTCGCAATGCGTTGCGGCAGGCCGGTGTGGCGATTCAATCGCTGGCCTGTCTGGTGGCGGCTGACGTTCAGATGGCCAGCCCGGCATTGCGTGAAGCAGCGCTTGAATTGGCGGTGCCGCTACGCTTTGTTGCGCCAGCGAGTGACATCGCGGAGCTGGCAATCCATGCCGTCCCAGACGCTCGAATCATCACAGCATCCCACGACATTGCCATCGCCGTGGCCGAACAGCCGCTGGATGTTTCGCAGGTCGGTCGTCCGCGTGGACGTCTGGCCGTCATCGGTCTCGGGCCGGGTGCCGCCGAGTTGATGGTGCCGGCAGTGAAGGCCGAACTGGCCCGGGCTACCGACGTGCTGGGTTACGAAACTTACGTGCGTATGGCCGGCCCGTTCCGCGACGATCAGGTGCAGCACTGCACCGATAACCGCGAAGAAATGCAGCGCGCTCGCCATGCCTTCAGACTGGCCGCTCAGGGCCGTTCGGTGATTGTGGTTTCGTCCGGTGATCCGGGCGTGTTCGCCATGGCGGCGGCGGTGCTTGAGGCGTTGCACGAGTCGACGGATTCGGCGTGGCACAGCGTCGATCTGGAAATCCTGCCGGGTGTTTCCGCGTCGCTCGCCACCGCCGCTCAGGCCGGTGCGCCGCTGGGCCACGACTTCTGCGTGATGTCGCTGTCGGACAACCTCAAGCCGTGGTCGATCATCGAAAAACGCCTGGACCTGGCCGCCGAGGCGGATCTGGCGTTGGCGTTCTACAACCCGATCTCCCGCGCCCGTCCGTGGCAACTGGGGCGAGCGCTGGAAATCGTTGCGCAACACCGCACACCGCAAACGCCAGTAGTGCTGGGCCGTGATATCGGCCGGCCGGGGCAGACGCTGCGAGTGACGACGTTGGGCGCGCTGACACCGGATCAGGTCGACATGCGCACGATGGTGCTGATCGGTTCGTCCACCACCTGTACTTTCCCTCGCAGCGAGGGCGGTGAGTGGGTGTATACGCCGCGTTGGTATGGGGAAAAACCGGCCGGATGACAGCGCTTTTGTAATCCGTTTTGTTTCTCTACATGGATGTCAATAACAAGGCCGCGAATGAAAGTTCGCGGCCTTGTCTGTTTTTGCGTGGCCTGTTTTCGGAATCATATTTAATTGTTGTAAAAAATCTTGAGCTGATGTTGTTGGGTGTTTCTTCTGACATTGTTTGAATGGCTTCATGTTTGTCTGTGAAGTTCTTTTGCACTAGTTTTGCGTTCGATGGGTTTTTAAGTTTCCACCGTTTTGGTTTGTCATCAGAGGATTTCTCTCTTGGCTAAGTGTTTGGTGCGCGCTTGTTTTTGGTGCGTATGTCATTGGATGTTTCAAGGAAGTCGGTTCATGCAAGATGCAAAAGTTAAAGCCGTTGATGGTGAATATGTAAAGTTCGTCAATTTGTTCAAGTTGGCGGACCTTGAACAGGCACTGTCGCCGTACAAGAACACCCGACAATATGATGCCGTTATCCGTTATTACTTTGCCTGCATCGGCCTGCTTGATTCGCCGCGGCTGCTGCATCCTCTGGCGCTGTTCAAGCAGGCGCTGGGCGAATTTGGCCAGGGCCGTGTACGCCGGGAAGTGGAGCAGGAGCCGGCGCACAGCCCTGATACAGAATCGGCTCCCACCCTTTCACAAATTACTGGTCGAGTGGAAAGCTTCGAGTCGCGCCTGCTTTACAGCATCGAACAAATGAAGTCGCCGGCGACACAGGTGCCGAAAATTTTGCACTTCGTGTGGCTGGGTGGGGGCATTAGCGAGATTCAGCGTGATTACATCAATCTCTGGAAACAAGTGCTGGCCGGGCAGGGGTATAAAATCAATCTCTGGTATGACAGTGATGCAATGCTTGTCCATCAGACCACTCGCCTTGTTGTTGAAGCCGCCAAAGCGCACGCGATGCAGAATGGTGGAGTTGACAGCGATTCGGAAGGTGAACTCGGAGAAGCCTATGTAACGAGAGCCATTGTTCTGAAACAGCAAATGTTTGCTCATATCAATGAAGCTGTAGCAAGCGGTGTATCAGCTGACGATGCCAGAATGCAGTTGTTGGCCAAAGCGTATGGTCAGCAGGACACAGATCTGAAACTGCTTAAAGAGCGCAATCTGCAGAGCCTGCAGGCGGTGGCCGGTGGCGACTTGCAGTTGCGCGATTTGGCCGGCACTTCGCAACCCATGCAGTTACAAGCCATTTACGATCAGGAAATGCGCATGCGCGGCAATCTTGCCGCGGGTTCCGATGTTGTGCGGCTAGAAGTATTAGTGCCAGAAGGCGGAATGTACTCAGATGTCGATAATCTTCCTCCCTTATTGAAGGAGTTGGGCGGTTTGGATATCAGCAAGTTCGGTCCGTATGCCGAGCTTGGCATCACTCAACTGCTGTTGGATCACAATCCACACTGGATGCCCGGACGTCAGGCATTGCGCAGTCGTTACAAGAGTTATGACCACTACATCCCCCAGGAACATCGTGCCGCGCTGGAGTCTTTTGCCAAAAGCGCGCCGGTGTTGAGTCAAGTCTTCCAGGCGCCGAGCGACCTGCTGGCACGCTCCTACATGCTGCGTGCCTTGGCTGAAATGGGTTCAGTGACCAACGCTTACCTGATGGCTCATCCGGGCGCACCTATGGTGCAGTCGGTGCAGGAGAGCCTGCGCTTCAACTTTGCAGTGATGGACTCAGTCGCCAGGGTGGGTAGGGCCAAAGGTGTCGCGCCAGATGACCACGGTGCCATGCAAAAGCTGGCGGTTGTCGAAATCGAGCGCCGACTCGGGCCTTTGAATGCGCTGTCTTTTGTTCGGGAAATCGAAATGTATACGCTGGCGGATGCTATCGCCGGTTACCACAGAGACGGTATTCGTCCAGAAAAGGAGGTAACGATTTTTCTGACCGGTCCAGGGGCTATGCGCCGGGGCATGCAGGACTATGAACGGGCTCATTTCACACCTCGGGACGACGGCACCCTGAGTCCAGAGCTGAGTATCGCTCCTCTGGGGACAGTTAATCGCTCTAGCGAGGAGGAGCAGGACCACTCATGGAAGGAAAACGCAGAGAATTTAGTTCAATGGGTAAAAGATGAAAAACAACGTTGGCACGACGGCCAATACAAAACCCGCTACGCCGGCAACATCGACGAACTGCTAAAACACTCGGCCGTCGAATTCGAACTCGGCTGGCCGCTCATCGAAGGACGTCATGTCCTGAATACCGAGTTGTTGCAGCGCATGGCCGAGCGCCTCGGCGAACCGTTTACCCAGGCGATGATGAGCGGCCACGATGGCAAGGTTGTGTTCGCTGAAAGGTTGCCGCTGAGCTTCGATGATCGTCAGGCCATCCGCAATCAGGACACTCGCCTGCGGCCACCGGCATTCCCGAAAAGTCCGATCGCCCAGAATCTCGCGCTGGATGAACTATTGATCGGTCTGGGCGCCGGCTCCTGGCAACTTGCGCAGCTCAACCCGTTGCAGCGTTTGACGCTTGGAGTGTTGGTGGGCGTCGAGTCACTGGATAGTCAGAGCTTCTCCACCCTGAACAGTGCACTGGAGAATCTGATCAACAGCGTCAGCGAGCGGGGGACGTCCGGGCGTTACGCAGTGATCGAGCAGCATCTCTATCAGCGTCGGGCGCCCGCGTTTCTGGCAGGGATGGCAAGTGTCGAGGATGGCTTGCCGGCGAACTCGGTCAGCGCACTGAGCCTGAAGAAAAACGCGCTGGCCAACGCCGTGACGCTGTTTGACTGGGGGCGTCAGGTGGCGCAGGTCCAGCGACTCGCCACTCAGGAACACCGTGAAAAGGTACAGGAACGGGTGGAGCAAGTGCTGAACCAGTTCGAGGCCGGAACCGCCAAACTGGTGCCTCAAGATCTTTTGATGCATGGACCAGGTGACACGGCTGGCGGCCGTTGCTTTCCGCTGGTGCTGGCGATGAGTGCCGCCCTCACGCAGGGCGAGGTAGCGACCCGACAATTGCGCGAGCGGTTTTTCCTGACGGTACTTGAACCGGGGCAATCGGACTCGACGGCGTTTCTGGGGGCACTGGAGGAAATGCGTGGCATGAACGCCGCAGAGGTCGGCACGGCGCTGGGGCGGGTCGATCTGGACACGGTGGTCTCGACCCTCGAGGAGTCTGTTAGCACCCGAACCCTGATGCTCAACTCGGACAACCACTCGATGCTGGTGGCCCGAACTGTAAACGGGGCGGCAGACGCTTATCACTTCTATGATCCGAACTTCGGCCTGTTCGAATTCGACAGTCCCGCGACCTTCAAAATGGCCCTGAAGCAATTTTTCAAGGACACGGACATGGCTCAACACTACGCCGTGTATGGCAAGGCTGGCAGGCCGCAGTTCGATCTGATCGATGTTCAGGGGGAGCAGGTTGCCGGTCTGGAGCTGTCGAGCGGCTTCAAGGTGGCTCAGTTGCTCAAGGATGAACCACTGCCGGACAAACCGTTCAGGCCCATTCGCCAGAGGGTTAACAGTGCTCACGGCCAGTCGCTGATGGCGAATTCGCGACTGGGCAGTGCGCTGCTGAGTTCAGACAATCACTGGTGGGCGGAGCAGATCGCTGAGGCAACTTCGCGCTTGCAGGAGGGCCATGATTCGGTCACTCCATTGGTGCCGTTGTTCGATTCGCTGGAGGTGATACCCGAGGGCGGCTATCGGGTGAACATGATCGATCCGCAGAGTGGCGAGTCGGTGGCCATGGTCACCAGCCGGGATGATCGCCTGTTGCGAATCAGGAGTTACCTGACTGACCTGTTCTCGACCCTGGGGCGCAAACGTGCGACCGGCGCGGTGGTGGATCCGACCGAGGCGGCAGCGGTGCACATGCTCAATGCCGGGTTTGCGGTGCAGGCACTGATGAATGCGTTGCGCGGGCGTGAAGGCGACGAGCGCACATTGACCACTGCGGTGCAGTGGCATGCCTACGTCAACTACGCACAACTGGTGCATGGCAATGTGGTCGATGTGGCAGGGCTGATCGGTCTGGTGCAAGCCGCGTTGCGCGATGAAAAACTGATTGCCCGTACCAGTGCGAAGGTGGTCGGCGAAGCACTTGAGCCATTGACCGGCAGAGCCATCGGTGCTGTAGCCGGGCATGTGGCCAACGAGGGCGTCGGTGCCGTGCTGGGGCTGGCCAATGTCGGCTTCGATATCTATCAGTTGGCGAATGCCCGTAACGATGTCGAAATCGCGACCTATGCCACTCAACTGACATTCGACGCCAGCAGTCTGGCCCTGACGGGGGCGGGACTTGGTGCGGCGCTCGCCGGCGCGGGTACGGCGGCTGCAGTGCTGGGTGGCGCCGGGGTGATTCTGGGTGGCCTGGCAGTCGGCGTGGCTGCACTGGCGCAAAACTTCGCAACCATCGCAGAAGAAGCGAAAGCGGTCGGGCTGTTTTTCGCGGAACTGGAGCAGGCGCATCACGGTGCCGGGTATCGCTACAGCGGCGAGCAGGGTGCCTGGTTACCGCGACCGGCGCTGATCATCAACGGTCTGGATCTGGGCGCCGGTAAACTGTTGCTCGACAGCACTCGTCTGTATCCGCTGCGCGATCATTTCGGTGTACCGGAATTCGAGGTCGACTATTCACGCGCCATCAACCTGAGCAAGGAGCTGGGCTACCCCGCCGAGATGAAGTTCTCGCCACCGGCCGAGCAAGCCATTGTCCTGCCGTGTACGCCGATCACCTGCTACCGCTACGAGTACCAGATCCTGCCGTTTGCATCGCAGCGCCACGACAAGGGCTTCGACATCGCCCGGCGTCTGGAGAAGAAAAAAGCAGACGGTCAGTGGCTGTTCCTGTTTTCGTTCTACTCGTTTCCCAGCCACTACATCCTCTATCGGATGTACCCCGATTATCGGCCGACCGAGATCAACGTCACGCTCGATGCGCAGGCACGCAAACTGGTGGTGCCGGTCATCCCCAAGCCATGGCACGAGCAGATCAGCTATCGGATTCAGGGCGGTGGAGGCACATGCACACTCGTGCTCAACCCCGGCGTCAACGTCGGACTGACGTCAGTAGGCAAACAAAAGGACCGCTGGATCATTGTCGCGCCGTGGGCCGTCGAGACGGACATCGTGTTCGGCAGCAACGGGCAATTCAGTATCAAAGGCTGCGAATTCAAGGTGACGGCTGACATAGCGCCGGAAATTTCCCTGCTGATCGAAAATGGCCGGCTCTTCCGGATTGCCGGCGACAAACGGCTTGAGCTGGATCTTCTGGAAGAACAGGCGCCCAAAGGGCTGGACGGCCAGATCCTGCAGGATCATCTGCAAGACCTGGCGCGAGCCCATCGATTGGCGCTGCGCTACACGCCGATCCACGACTATCTGATTCCGTTCGAAAACATCAAGGCACCGCGTTACACCAATGGCTGGTACGACGCCGCGCAGGACCGGATTCTCTACATCCGCAACGACGAGGTGTTCGACGATGAGGGCCTGTTATCGATGGTGGTCGGCGGTTCGGCGTTTTTCCACGATCCGCTCGGTTACGAGATCTGCCAGGTTGATGCTGGCACGGGACTGCTCAGTCATCGCTATCGTTTGATGTTCCGTCGCACTGGCGTCAGCACGATCCGCAGCGTCGAAGCCGATGGTCAGGGCGTCGTGCATGTGGTGCAGGACTATGCCCATGAAGACGGCACGCTTGAGCGCCTCAATTACCTGATTCACGAAGGCTTGCTGTGGCTGAGTTCGGTTACCCGCGGACTTGAACCGACCTTCGAGTCGCTGCTCGATGACAGCACTCCCCTGGCCGGCTGGGCTCCGATACTGGGCGAGTGGGTGGTGCCCAAACCGGTCTACGATGACAAGGGGTATGCCACGGTCGACTGGCAGTTCGCGCCTTACGTTTCGATCTGCTGGACGATCGAAGAGAACGCCCGGGACATGGCCTGGATTCGTACCCGTGACAATCTGATCGTGCGGCCGGTACCGCGTCGTCGTCATGCACGCGGCTGGCCCGACTCGGTCCAGAACCTGAACGAGTTGATGCTGCTGACGCTGGCTGATGACGTCGACGTGTTTGTCATCTACGACCGCCAGCTTCAGAACCTGTGCCGGGTGCAGCGCACAGTGGAGGAAGGGCAGGGCCAATGGTCGCACCGCTGGGTGCAACCTGGGGGCCTGAAACAGGTGACTGCTGAGCACAAGGGTTATCAGGCGCGGACCGAGGACGGGTTGTCGTTCGAGATCGGTACCGACGGCGAAGTGCGTTTTGCGGGTCTGGCCGAACCATGGCTCAAGGGACGAGGGCAATGGTGGCTGGCGCTCGAAGCGGTGGCCCGGCAATACACCGTTGAACAGTTCCTGATTGTCGGCATTGCCAATGCCGCTGGCGATGCACGCTTGCACGCCTGGTACGTGGGAGGCCGCCTGCTGCTGTGTGAGGCGCAACAGACGCAGCTCCAACTGCTCGGCATGACGCCGGACAATCAATCGGCATGGCTGTTCGAACCCGAAAGCGGCGAGGTCTGGCGCCAGACCTTTATCGATAAAGAGCAACTCGACCAGGCCTTCGGAAAAGGCACGCAATTGTTACAGGCCGCATTGCTGCCCAAACCCGAACGACAGTGGACTGCCTGGCGTTTTGCCGATGTGCGGATCGACGGTGCCGGTCTTGTGGGCACGACGCGGGAGGGGGTGGTGCTGCAACTGGAACATCAGGCACCCCCGCTGATCACCGGCGTACAGCATGATTGGCTGGCGGCCCATGGCGACAATCTGATCGGCAACTTGCAGGCCTTGCTGGCGAACGAGGCGCATCGTCCGTTCATTTCGATCGCTGCGCAGGACGCCAGTGTTCAGTGGTACATCGCCGACAGCGCACGGCTGATCCAGATCCCCGCTGCCGATTTGCCCAAGGATTTCGAGCTGCTCGGAACCCGGCGAAATACCGATGTCCTGCTGCATAAGCCGCAGGAACGGGTCGTTCAGGGCTACCCGAGTTTGCGTCAGATCAAACCGCTGGATTATGTCCAGCGCACGGGTGAGGTACTGGTGCTTGAAGGGCGGGTGGATGCCTACGATCTGCTGCCGCTGGTGCCGGACGATGTGCGCACACTGGTTTTGCGGGTGGGGCGCGGTTCGATGAAATGGCACCTGTCCGAGGCGCTCATGCGCAAGCTCGATTCGCTGGTGGTGGATTGCCGTTATCCGCTGGTGGGTTTTCCGCAGTTCATGGGCCGCTTGATCCTGACCATGACCGATCCGCACAAGCTCGAAGTGGGGATGGTCGAGGAGCATCTGGTGGTGATTGATCCTGACAGTGAGCACTGTGTGCTGGTGCGCAATGCGGATGCGCCTGATCCGGCGCTACGTGGTGATGCCATGCTTGAGGTCAAGGGGCTGCGTCCATGTCAGGTGTCGACCCTGGTGCGTTGGCTGAAGGCGCGCAAGGATGAAACCGCAAGCGTGACGTTGAAAGCCTTGATCGATCAGGCTGGCGCGAAGAAAACCGTCGAGTCTGCCGGTTGAGGGCTTACGGGCACTGACGAAAAAAGACCGCCGACGTTACCGTCGGCGGTCTTTTCGTTTCAGGGTTCAAGGCACAAGGTAGCCTTTGACCCCGGTAAAGATGATCTGCGCCGCCAGCGCGCACACGAACAACCCCATCAGGCGGCTGACGATCTGCAGGCCCTGGTCACCGAGAATCCGCTCGATGCGGTTCGACAGGTAAAGCACCACTCCCACCGTGAAACTGGCGAGCGCGATGCTCATGATCGCGATCAGCTTGTCATCCCAGTGCGGCTGGCTGACGCCCATCACCAGCAATGCACCGATGGTGCCGGGGCCGACGGTCAGTGGAATGGTCAGCGGAACAATTGTCACATCCTGCTGCACGTTGTCGGTCTGCACGGCCGAC
The DNA here is from genome assembly GCF_058789255.1 of Pseudomonas sp. FW215-R2. Lineage (NCBI taxonomy): Bacteria > Pseudomonadati > Pseudomonadota > Gammaproteobacteria > Pseudomonadales > Pseudomonadaceae > Pseudomonas > Pseudomonas sp. FW215-R2. The sequence goes on along the minus strand of NZ_JBYTBO010000001.1, from coordinate 50,599 downwards.
TTGCCCTGCGCCATGCCCAGCGCCGAGATGAACAGCACGCTGCCGGCACCGATGCGGAAGGCATCCACGGTGATGCCGAACACGTCGAAGATCACCCGCCCGAACAGGTACAGCAACACGCTCGAAACCAGGGTGGCGATCGCAACTTTCCAGGCCAGGCGCCGTTGTTCCTTGCGCGAATAACCCCGGGTCAGGCTGATGAAGCAGGACAACACGAAGAACGGGCTATAGAGCACCAGCATCTTCAGGTAAACGCTGAACAACACATGGAGCATGATTGAAACTCGCGCCGACGAAAGTTGAACGGAGTCTATCAGGCGGATCTGGCGTCATCACGCCATGTTCCGTTCGAGGAGTGAGGACTCGCCGAGATCAGGGCGTACGGGCCGTCGTGCGGTTTTGCTGATCACGCTGGGCCACCCAGTGCTCGATCAGTTCACGCAATTGCGAAAGCTCCACCGGTTTGGCCATGTGCCCGTCCATGCCGGCCTGACGCGCTCGCTCCTTGTGTTCGGCGAGGATGTGCGCGGTCAGTGCGACGATCGGCGTTCGGATGCGCTGATTGCCGACTTCCCAGGCTCGCAGTTGCTGGGTGGCGGAGAAACCATCGAGGATCGGCATTTCGCAGTCCATCAGCACCAGGTCGTAGCGCTGGGCTTTCATGGCCTGCAAGGCTTCTTCGCCATTACTGGCGGTGTCCGGTTGCAGATTGAGTTTGCCGAGCATGCCGCGGATCACTTTGGTGGAAATCGTGTTGTCTTCGGCGACGAGGATGCGGAAATCGCTCGGGACCTTGACGGCCGTGGCCGGGCCAGTCGGTTGTGGCTGGAACACGGCCTGGCCACGATTGCGCTGGTTCAGTTCGTCGGCCAGCGTGGTCTTGAGCGTGTAGCCGGCCACCGGTTTGGCCAGGATGCGCTTGATCCCCGAATTGCGCGCGATGATCTTGCTCGGCGCATTGCTGATGCCGGTGAGCATGATCAGCAGGATGTCGTGGTTCAGGCTCGGGTCTTCCTTGATCTTGGCCGCCAGTTGCATGCCGGTCATGCCGGGCATGTTCTGGTCCAGCAAGACCACGTCGAAGTAATCACGCAAATGCGCCTTGGTACGCAACAGGGCCAGCGCTTCCTTGCCCGACGGTACCGCGCTGACGTTCAGGCCCCAGGCGCTGCACTGTTGCACCAGCACTTTGCGGCAGGTGTCGTTGTCGTCGACCACCAGTACCCGCGCGCCTTGCAGCGGACTGTCGAGATCGGAGGTCGGATGCTCCAGACGATCGGGGTCCAGCGGCAGGGTCAGCCACAGCGTACTGCCCTGGCTGGCGCCGCTCTTGATGCCGAACTCGCCCTGCATCAAACGGATCAATTGCCGTGCGATCACCAGCCCGAGATTGCCGCCCAGCCGGTTGGCCGACAGGAAGTGCTTGCTGTGCAGCTCGGCGTGCATCAACGCATCACGCTCTTCCTGGTCCATCGGCTGACCGCTGTCCTGCACGGCAATGCGCAGGCGCGGTTTGGTGCTGCGCTCATCGAGGGCAACCACCACCAGCACTTCGCCTTCTTCGGTTTTCTTCAGGGCGTTTTCCAGCAGGCTCAGCAGCGTCTGGCGCAGACGCGTCGGGTCGCCGCTGATGACCCGTGGCACCTGCGGCTGGATGAAGCTGATCAGTTCGACGTTCTGCTGTTCGGCCTTGGCGCGGTAGATGCTCAGGCAATCGTCGATCAGGGCGTTGAGGTCGAACTGCACGTCGTCCAGCTCGATCTGTCCGGATTCGAGGCGGGAGATGTCGAGGATCTCGTTGATCAGGGTCAGCAGTTCGTTGCCGGCGCTGTGGATGGTCTGCACGTAGTCGCGTTGCTTGACCGACAGCGGCGTGCCGAGCAGCAGTTCGGTCATGCCCAGTACGCCGTTCATCGGCGTGCGGATCTCGTGGCTGATCTTGGCGAGGAATTCGGCCTTGGCATTGATCTCGGCGTTGCTCGCGGCGAGGTCGCGGCTGATGCTGAAGCGGCTTTCGGTGATGCTGCGCTGGCGCTCGCCGAGGGCGATGCTCATCAACAGGCCACTGATGCAGATGAAACCCATCAGGGTCATGATCAGACCTTGCGGCGCCACCAGGGTCAGCCCCAGCAAGGCCGGAAGGATGATCAGCGTGCCGATGTTGAACACCACCATCGCGGCGACGAACAAGCGGGCAGGGCGGTAGCCTTTCTGCCAGTGATAGAACGCCACCAGCAACATGCTCAGACCGGCCAGGGCCACCAGTGCGTAAGTGATGATGTTCAGCGGCAGGGTGTTGACGAACAACAGCAGCAGGCTGCAGATCACGATGAACAGGATGTCGCCCAGCAGCAGCTTGTTCAGCGGGTGCGGGCCGAGCGGGGCGAAGAAGCGGTAGGCGAACATCAGGCCGGCCGGCGCGGTCAGCAGCAGGGCCAGATAGGCGCCGGGAGTCTGGATCGCGTGCCAGTTCGGCAGCCATGGGCCAGCCAGGTTGAGCAGCAGCAACAGGCTCAGGCTCAGCAGCGCTTCACAGACTGCCAGCCACAGGCTGCTGCGCGAGCGGGTGTAGGCGTAGCGGATCAGGTTGTGCAGGATCAGCATCGCCAGGCAGCCGAACAGCAAGCCGTAGATCAGCGTCTGGTTATGATTAGCCGCGCCCATCACCGCCGATTGCAGGGTGATGTACGGGCGTAACTGGTGGTCGGAGACCATTCGCAGGTAGATGTCGAGGGACTTGTCGCTTTGCGGCAGCGGCAGCAGAAAGTCGCTGCTCGGCAGGGGGCGCTCGGCCTGGGCCTGAACGGTGCCGGTTTCCCGTTGCTCGATCAGCCTGTCGCCATCGAGCACGTACAGATTGAGGTGTGACAGGTCGGGAGCGAAGATGCGCAGCACTTGTTCGTGCTTGCCGGGCGCCAGTCTGAAGCGCAGCCATAACGCGCCATCGGGTTCGGCCGCGGTGAGGCGGTCAAGCTCGATAGGGCTGAATTGATTGGTGTAGCGGGCGGAGCGGATGTCGCTCAGCTGGAGGTTGCCCTGATCGTCGAGCAATACCGACCAGCCACTGCCTTGCGCGGCCTGGGCCGGGAGCATGCAGAGCAAGGTCAACAGTGTGACGGTGAAGCCTATGGCAATCCTGAGCCAGCGCACGGCGAAATCCCTTCGTAGGTTGATGCCAGAATATAACGATGCGCAGCGTCGGAACAGTCCGGCAAGGACCAAGGGCCCTTGCCGGAAACACAGCGTAGCTTATTACCGGGTTTCGCCGCGTTCACGGGCAATGGCGCGGTAGCCAATGTCGGTGCGGTAGAAGCAGCCTTCCCAGTCGATGGCCTTGGCCAGTTTGTAGGCCTGCTCCTGGGCAGCACCCACGCTGGCGCCCATGGCAGTGGCGCACAGCACCCGACCACCGGCCGTCACGACGTTACCGTCCTTGAGCGCGGTGCCGGCGTGGAAGACCTTGCCTTCCAGGTTCGCTGCCGCGTCCAGACCGTTGATCGTCGCGCCCTTGGCGTAGTCGCCCGGGTAACCGCCAGCGGCCAGCACGATGCCGACGCTCGGACGTGGATCCCACTGCGCTTCGACTTTATCCAGGGCCTGGGCCAGTGCCGCTTCGACCAGCAACACCAGGCTCGACTGCAGACGCAGCATCACCGGTTGGGTTTCCGGATCGCCGAAACGGCAGTTGAACTCGATGACCTTCGGATTGCCGGCCTTGTCGATCATCAGACCGGCGTACAGGAAACCGGTGTAGACGTTGCCTTCTTCGGCCATGCCGCGCACGGTCGGCCAGATCACCAGATCCATCACGCGCTGGTGCACGTCGGCGGTGACCACCGGGGCAGGGGAGTAGGCACCCATGCCGCCGGTGTTCGGGCCGCTGTCGCCGTCGCCGACGCGTTTGTGGTCCTGGCTGGTGGCCATCGGCAGGACGTTCTTGCCGTCGACCATGACGATGAAGCTGGCTTCTTCGCCGTCGAGGAACTCTTCGATCACGACGCGCGAACCAGCGTCGCCGAAGGCGTTGCCGGCGAGCATGTCGCGCACGGCGTCTTCGGCTTCGGCCAGGGTCATGGCGACGATCACGCCTTTACCGGCGGCCAGGCCGTCGGCCTTGATCACGATCGGCGCGCCTTTTTCACGCAGGTAAGCCAGGGCAGGCTCGATCTCGGTGAAGTTCTGGTAGTCGGCGGTCGGGATCTTGTGGCGTGCCAGGAAATCCTTGGTGAAGGCTTTCGAGCCTTCCAGCTGCGCAGCACCGGCGGTCGGGCCGAAGCAGTCCAGACCACGGGAGCGGAACAGATCGACGACGCCGGCAACCAGCGGCACTTCCGGACCGACGATGGTCAGGGAAACGTTCTTCTCGGCAAAATCTGCCAGTTGCTCGAGGGCCAGCACGTCGATGGCGACGTTTTCGCACTTGGCTTCAATCGCGGTGCCGGCGTTGCCCGGTGCCACGAAAACCTTCTGCACACGCGGATCCTGAGCCACTTTCCAGGCCAGGGCGTGTTCGCGGCCACCGCTGCCAATGATCAAAACATTCATTTCAAAAACCTCGGATGACGCTAATTCTGTTTTGGAACCTGAAGCGCTTCACGCTCCAGGAGGTCGCAATGAAGCCGGTAGATGCAAGGCGGAGTCGACCTCGGTGAGCGGAGTTGCCTTTTGGCAATGAGCATCATCGAGGTCGGCTCCAACGCAGCAGATGCCGGCTTCAGTGCGGCCGTTGTCTGATTAGTGACGGAAGTGGCGCATGCCTGTGAAGACCATGGCGATACCGGCTTCGTCAGCAGCAGCAATCACTTCAGCATCGCGCATCGAACCGCCTGGCTGGATCACTGCAGTGATACCCACCTTGGCCGCATTGTCCAGACCGTCGCGGAACGGGAAGAACGCATCGGATGCCATCACCGAACCGGCGACTTGCAGACCGGCGTGTTCAGCCTTGATCGCGGCAATACGTGCCGAGTTCACGCGGCTCATCTGGCCGGCGCCGACACCGATGGTCTGACGGTTCTTGGCGTAGACGATGGCGTTGGATTTAACGTACTTGGCCACTTTCCAGGCGAAGATCAGGTCGTGGATTTCCTGTTCGGTCGGGGCGCGCTTGGTCACCACTTTCAGGTCGTCGGCGCCGATCATGCCGATGTCGCGGCTCTGAACCAGCAGGCCGCCGTTGACGCGCTTGTAGTCCCAGGCAGCAGCGCGGTCAGCCGACCAGTCGCCGCAGGCCAGCAGGCGCACATTGGCCTTGGCAGCAACGATGGCGCGGGCTTCTTCGCTGACGCTCGGGGCGATGATCACTTCAACGAACTGACGCTCGACGATCGCCTTGGCGGTCTCGGCATCCAGTTCACGGTTGAAGGCGATGATGCCACCGAACGCCGACTCGGTGTCGGTGGCGTAGGCCAGTTCGTAGGCCTGACGGATGCCGCCTTCGGCGTCCGGGCTCACGGCCACGCCGCACGGGTTGGCGTGCTTGACGATCACGCAGGCTGGTTTGACGAAGCTCTTCACGCATTCCAGCGCGGCGTCAGTGTCGGCCACGTTGTTGTACGACAGCTCTTTGCCTTGCAGCTGGGTGGCGGTAGCGATGCCGACTTCGGCCGGCTTGGCTTCCACGTAGAACGCCGCGCTCTGGTGCGGGTTCTCGCCGTAGCGCATTTCCTGAGCCTTGATGAACTGGCTGTTGAAGGTGCGCGGGAATTCGCTGCGACCTTCGGTGCTCAGGGTCTCGGCAGCCTGGTTCACGGTGCCCATGTAGTTGGCGATCATGCCGTCGTAGGCGGCGGTGTGCTCGAACGCCTTGAGCATCAGGTCGAAACGCTGAGCATAGGTCAGGCCGCCGGCCTTGAGGTTTTCCAGGACGTTGGCGTAATCGCTGGCATTCACCACGATGGCCACGTCTTTATGGTTTTTCGCGGCCGAACGGACCATGGTCGGGCCGCCGATGTCGATGTTTTCGATGGCGGTCGGCAGGTCGCAGCCTGGTTTGCTGATGGTGGCTTCGAACGGGTACAGGTTGACGGCTACCAGATCGATCGGCTTGATGCCGTGCTCGTTCATGATCGCGTCATCGATACCGCGACGACCGAGGATCCCGCCGTGGATTTTCGGGTGCAGGGTTTTCACCCGCCCGTCCATCATCTCTGCGAAACCGGTGTAATCCGCGACTTCCACTGCGGCCACGCCGTTGTCCTGCAGCAGTTTGAAGGTCCCGCCGGTGGAAAGGATTTCCACGCCCAGGGCTTCCAGCTCCCTGGCGAATTCGAGGATCCCGGTCTTGTCGGAAACACTGATCAAGGCGCGGCGGATCGGCAGGCGGGTAGTCTGGTCGGTCATCTCAATTTCCATCAAAAGCAAGGGAAGTCAGCAAAAAAGGCGACCGGTTTTACGCGGGCGCCTTTCTGGTTTGATTGAATGCTTACAGCAGATCGTACTGCTTGAGTTTCTTGCGCAGCGTGCCGCGGTTGAGTCCGAGCAGCTCGCTGGCTTTGGTCTGGTTGCCCTTGACGTAGTTCATCACGCTTTCGAGCAGGGGAGCCTCGACTTCGGAGAGCACCAGGTTGTACACGTCCGTGACGGCTGCGCCCTCAAGGTGGGCGAAATAATTGTGCAGCGCCTTCTCGACACTCCCGCGAAGGGTCTGGCCTTCTTCGCTCGGTGTATTGAGGTGCTGTTTCAAATTCACGTTGTCGCTCACGGGTGTTGTTCCACTCACTAAAGTCTCGGTCATCATCGTCATGCGGCCACCCCTTCTCCGTCCCCTGTCAGGCTCTTGTAACGTTCGGCGAAGAACTCCCGAACGTTGGCGCATTGTGTTTCCGTACCATCCAAACGATTGAAACGGGCGCGAAACTCCTTGGCGCCCGGCAAGGTTGCGAGATACCAGCCCACATGCTTTCGGGCAATGCGTACACCCATCACGTCCCCATAAAAGGCGTGGAGGGCGGCCAGATGCTCAAGCAGAATGCGTTCCACCTCGATCAGCTCCGGCGCCGGCAGTTTTTCGCCGGTACGCAGGAAGTGTTCGATCTCACGAAAAATCCATGGCCGCCCCTGGGCGGCCCGGCCGATCAACAGGCCATCGGCACCGGTCGCGTCGAGCACGTAGCGGGCCTTTTCCGGCGATACGATGTCGCCGTTGGCAAAGACCGGAATCGACACCGCCTGCTTGATCGCGGCAATGGTGTCGTACTCGGCTTCGCCGGTGTACAGGTCGGCGCGGGTGCGGCCATGCACCGCCAGCGCCGTGATCCCGGCCTGCTCGGCGATCTTCGCCACGGTCAGGCCGTTCTTGTTGTCGCGATCCCATCCGGTGCGGATCTTCAGGGTCACCGGCACATCAACCGCAGCCACCACGGCATGCAGGATCTCGGTAACCAGTGCTTCATCCTTCAACAACGCGGAGCCGGCAGCCTTGTTGCAGACCTTTTTTGCCGGGCAACCCATGTTGATGTCGATAATCTGTGCACCCAGTTCGACGTTGGCCCGGGCCGCATCCGCCAGCATCTGCGCGTCGCCACCGGCAATCTGTACCGAGCGTGGCTCGGGATCGCCTTCGTGGATCATGCGCATGCGCGACTTGCGGGTATTCCACAGGCTCATGTCACTGGTGACCATTTCCGAGACTACAAGCCCTGCGCCCAATCGCTTGCACAACTGACGAAAGGGCTGGTCGGTGACACCCGCCATGGGGGCGAGGATCAAGCCGTTCTGCAATGTATATGGGCCGATGCGTACCGCCGACATAGGACTTCCCTGAAGTGGGGCCGGATCATGAGAGTTCGAAAAAGGGTTGGCATGATACCCGCTCTCGATGACTGGATAAAGGCTGAATTGAACAAAATCTGAACAGTTATTCTGTTATTACCGCCGGTTTGGTCGGTCGATGCCCAGTCAGAAAACTGCCGTCAAACCCGGAGCGGTGAAGCGTTTCACTCGGGCGAGTGGAAACTCAGGCTGTAGTTCACCGCTTTCGGCCCCGGGTCGAGGATGTCGAGGGCGATGTGGATCGGCGTCTGCGGCGGCATCTCCGCCATGCCTTCGAGGTCGCCGTTGAGGTATTCGCCGGGTTTGAAGCGACGGCTGGCGATCAGGTGGCCGTTGAGGTCGGCGAAGCGCAACTCCAGCAGCGGGAACGGTTGCGAGAAGGGTGCGCGGTTATAAATGATCGCGTCCACCACCAGCGCTCCGCTGAATTCCGGGTGGCTGCGCACTACCAGGTTGCTGCTCTTGATCTTGGCGATATCGACCTTGGACGGCACCGTGCAGCCGATCTGCGGGCACAGTTGCTGGAACCACGGGCGGTATTGATCCTGGCGAGCCAGCTCATCGAAATGATAGGCGATGTACTGACCGGCGAGGGCGCTGGCGGCCAGCAGGATCAACAACAGCCAGAGCAGGCGTCGGCCCCAGGGCGAACGGCGCTTCTGCCAGTCCAGTTGCAGCGGATCGTCGGTCAGGTCCTGCAGCACTTCGGCACGTACGCCGGGCTCGCTGCGTTCGCGCTTTTTACGCGGCGGCTCGACCGGTGTCAGATCGTCGTCCGTCTCGTCACTGGCCGACAGGCGTTCGTGGCGCGCGGAATGATCGATCGGGTCGTGCAGGCGCAGTTGCGGGATGGGCGGCTCGTCATCGAGGTCCACCGGTTCCAGCGACAACGAAGGTTCGGTGCGTTCCGGTTTTACCGGTTCCGGATCGACGACTTCGGTTTCATGCTCGGGTTCGCTGATCCGCTCGTCCGCCGGTTCGCTGAACAGGCTGTCCGACCACGGCTCGTCTTCCGGCTCATGGCTGTCGCGTCGAGCGCTGAGAGACTCTTCGCGCGGGCGGCCGAATTCGGTGGTCGGCTGGATTTCCCGCTGCTCGAGGCGGGCCAGTTCCTGATCCAGGTCCAGGCTGTCCAGATCCAGCTCGGCGGCGCTCCACTGCTTCTGGCTGATGGTGCGCGGCTCAGGCGGTTCGATTGGCTCGGGTGGTCTGGCGACGACCGGTGCTTCGGTGACCGGTGCCGGTTCGACGATGGCTGGCGCTACCGGCGTGACTGCTTCCTTGCCTGCGCGTTGTTCGAGCAACTGCTTGGCTGCGTTGAACACTTGCAGGCAGGAGCCGCAACGAACCACCCCGCGGGCCACGCTCAATTGAGTGTGGCTGACGCGGAAACTGGTTTGGCAATGCGGGCACTGGGTGACGAAGCTGTCGGTCATGCGGCGATCCGGATTGAGCAGGCGGTCATTCTAGCGCCGACGGCCGGTGATGCGCACCCAGCCATCGCGATTGGCGATCGGGTCGAGATCGAAGTCCTGCGCGTAGGCGGCGGCGACTTCTTCACCTTGTTCGGCGAGGATCCCGGACAGTGCGAGACGCCCGCCGGACTTGACCAGGCCGGACAGTTGCGGCGCCAGGGAAACCAGCGGGCCGGCCAGAATATTGGCCACCAGCACGTCAGCTTTGACCTGCGGCAGATCCTCCGGCAGATACAGCGGGAACAGCTCGTCGGCAATGCCGTTGCGACCGGCGTTGTCGCGGGACGCTTCCAGCGCCTGCACGTCGATGTCGGTACCGACGGCTTCCTTGGCACCGAGCAGCAGGGCGGCGATGGCCAGAATCCCCGAGCCGCAACCGAAGTCCAGCACGTTGCAGTCTTTCAGGTCCTGACCGTCCAGCCATTCCAGGCACAGGGCCGTGGTCGGGTGGGTGCCGGTGCCGAACGCCAGGCCCGGATCCAGCAACAGGTTGACTGCGTCAGGTTGCGGCGCGGCGTGCCAGCTCGGCACGATCCACAGGCGCTGGCCGAATTGCATCGGCTGGAAACCGTCCATCCAGCTGCGTTCCCAGTCCTGGTCTTCGATCACTTCGCTGTGATGCTCGGGCAGCGGGCTGCCGGTCAGCAGTTCGAGATGGGCCAGTACCGGCGCCGCTTCGGTGCCGCCCTCGAACAGGGCCAGCAGGTGGGTGTGCGCCCACAGCGGGGTGGTATTGAGTTCCGGTTCGAAGATCGGCTGATCTTCGGCGTCCATGAAGGTCACCGAAACGGCGCCCACTTCAAGGAAAGCGTCTTCGTAGGTTTCGGCTTGTTCTGGGCTGATGGCGAGACGGACTTGCAGCCAAGGCATGGCGGGCACCTGTGAAAAAGATTGATTGCAGCCTAGCGGCCTGCGAGAAGCGCGCAAGTTTACGCGAGCGCGACGGTTTTGTGGGAGCGGGTAATGTGTGAGCAGATGAAACCTTCGGAAACAACAAAGCCGCCCGAAGGCGGCTTTGTCATATGCGGGCTGAAGCTTAGTGCTTCTCGCCAGCCAGCTTGTGCTCGAGGTAGTGAATGTTCACGCCCCCTTTGCAGAAGCCTTCGTCGCGGGTCAGGTCACGGTGCAGCGGGATGTTGGTCTTGATCCCGTCAACCACGATTTCGTCCAGGGCATTGCGCATGCGTGCCATGGCTTCGTCGCGGGTGGCGCCGTAAGTGATCAGCTTGCCGATCAGCGAGTCGTAGTTCGGCGGAACTGCATAACCGCTGTAAAGGTGCGAATCGACGCGAACGCCGTTGCCGCCTGGTGCGTGGAAATGCTTGACCGTGCCCGGGCTCGGCATGAAGGTTTTCGGGTCTTCAGCGTTGATCCGGCATTCCAGCGAGTGACCGCGGATGACCACGTCATCCTGAGTGAACGACAGCTTGTTGCCAGCGGCGATGCTGAGCATCTCCTTGACGATGTCGATACCGGTGACCATTTCCGAAACCGGGTGCTCCACCTGAACACGGGTGTTCATTTCGATGAAGTAGAAACGACCGTTCTCGTACAGGAACTCGAAGGTGCCGGCGCCACGGTAGCCGATGTCGACGCACGCCTTGACGCAGCGAGCGAGGACTTCCTTGCGGGCCTGCTCGTCGATGCCCGGTGCCGGCGCTTCTTCGAGGACCTTCTGGTGACGGCGCTGCAGCGAGCAGTCACGGTCGCCCAGGTGGATGGCGTTACCCTGGCCGTCGGACAGAACTTGCACTTCGACGTGACGCGGGTTGGTCAGGAATTTTTCCAGATAGACCATCGGGTTGCCGAACGCCGCGCCAGCTTCGGTGCGGGTCAGCTTGGCGAAGGCGATCAGGTCTTCTTCCTTGTGCACCACGCGCATGCCGCGACCACCACCGCCGCCAGCGGCTTTGATGATCACCGGGTAGCCGACTTCACGACCGATGCGCAGTGCCGTTTCTTCGTCTTCCGGCAGTGGGCCGTCGGAGCCTGGAACGGTTGGAACGCCCGCTTCGATCATCGCGTGCTTGGCCGATACCTTGTCGCCCATCAGGCGAATGGTGTCGGCTTTCGGGCCGATGAAAGCGAAACCGGAGTTCTCGACCTGCTCGGCAAAGTCGGCGTTTTCCGCGAGGAAACCGTAGCCTGGGTGAATGGCGGTAGCGCCAGTCACTTCAGCGGCCGCGATGATTGCCGGGATGTGCAGGTAAGAGTGCGCGGCAGAAGCCGGGCCGATGCAGACGGATTCGTCTGCCAGACCCAGGTGCATCAGCTCTTTGTCGGCCTTGGAGTAAACGGCGACGGTCTTGATGCCCATCTCTTTGCAGGCACGCAGAATCCGCAGGGCGATCTCACCGCGGTTAGCGATCAGAACTTTTTCCAACTTCGCAGTCATCAAAGGCTCTCCGCAGTTCAAACGATGGTGAACAGCGGTTGGTCGTACTCAACCGGCTGGCCGTCTTCGACGAGGATGGACTCGATCACACCGCTGGTTTCAGCTTCGATGTGGTTCATCATCTTCATGGCTTCAACGATGCACAGGGTGTCGCCTTTCTTCACGGTCTGGCCGACTTCAACGAAGGACGGCGAGGTTGGCGAAGATTTGCGATAGAAGGTGCCGACCATCGGCGAACGGGCAACGGTGCCGTTCAGCGCTGGAGCAGCAGCGGCAGCCGGAGCGGCGGCAGCGACTGGAGCGGCAGCGGCAACAGGTGCAGCGGCCGGAGCCTGCATCGGAGCCGGTGCGTAGTACTGCTGCGCCGGGGTCTTGCTGTGGCGGCTGATGCGTACGGACTCTTCGCCTTCCTTGATCTCGAGCTCGTCGATGCCGGACTCTTCCAGCAATTCGATCAGTTTCTTAACTTTACGGATATCCATGAATCATCAACTCCCAAGGGTCGGTCAGGGGCGTATAGCTTGTTGTTCAAGCTGCTCTAGTGCAGCCTCCAGGGCCAGTCGATAACCGCTGGCGCCAAGGCCGCAGATCACTCCCACCGCTACGTCGGAGAAGTAAGAGTGATGGCGGAAAGGTTCGCGTTTGTGCACGTTGGACAAATGCACTTCGATGAATGGGATGCTCACCGCCAGCAGCGCGTCACGTAATGCGACACTTGTGTGTGTAAAAGCTGCTGGGTTGATCAGAATGAAGTCCACACCTTCGCCGCGTGCGGCGTGGATGCGGTCGATCAATTCGTACTCGGCGTTGCTTTGCAGGTACAGCAGGTGATGGCCGGCTTCTCGGGCGCGGCGTTCCAGGTCCTGATTGATCTGCGCCAGGGTCGTCGACCCGTAGGTCCCGGGTTCGCGGGTGCCGAGCAGGTTCAGGTTGGGGCCGTGCAGCACCAGTAGCGTTGCCATCTGCGTGTTCCTTGTTATGGGTGAGCCTTCGTCAGAACCCGGCGACTATGCCGCAAAGACTTTGTGACTGTCCAGTTCTCTGCAATAGCCAGCACGATCTCCGATGTTTGCGCGAAATATGTGACTGAGTGATCAGATCCGGTCATTCGCGCCGCCAAACCCCGCAGAGTTGCGATCAGACGCGGAAAGCCTGAACCGCTGTATGCAGTTGCCCACCCAATACCAGCAGATTCTCGCCCTGTTCGCGTCCTTCGCCGATGCGCAGCAAGTTATCCCCACCCAATTGGTGAATCCGTTCGCTGTGATCGCGGATTTCGCTGACCGCGCCACTTTGCTGCGCGGTGACATCGGCGATACGGACTGCCGTGTCGGAAATGGTCTGGATCGCGCCGACGATCTTGTCCAGCGCGCCGTCCGCCGATTGCGCCTGATTGGCTGTGGCTTCGGCGTGTTCAACCTGAGCGCGCATGCCTTCGACCGATTGTCGGGCCGCAGTTTGCAGACCGGCGATCAAGGTTTGGATTTCTGCGGTGGCGCCGGCGGTGCGCTGTGCCAGTGAGCGGACTTCCTCGGCCACCACGGCAAAACCGCGGCCCATTTCCCCGGCGCGGGCGGCTTCGATCGCTGCGTTCAGCGCCAGCAGGTTGGTCTGGTCGGCAATCGAGCGAATCACCGTCAGCACGCCGCCGATGGTGGCCGACTCTTCGGCCAGATGCTCGATCATCTGCGCATTGCCTTGCACTTCCTCTACCAGCGCATGCAATCCGGTGAGGCTCAGGCCAATGACTTTTTGCCCATGCTCGACAGCCTGTCCTGCGTGACGGCTGGCGTCTGCGGCCTGACGTGCATCACCGGCCACTTGCTGGATGGTCGCTTCCAGTTCGCTCAGGGAGTCGCGGATCAGTGCTGTATCGCCGGCCTGATGTTCGGCACCGCTGTGCAGGTCATTGCTCAGATCGGCGAGGGTGCGACTGCTGCCCGCCACTTGTTCGGCATTGCCGCGAATCGTCCCGACCAGATCCACCAGATAGGCACGCAGGCGGTTGAGCGAGGCTTCGATGTCGTGCAGTTCGCGGTTGGTCTTGCCCAGATGAATGTCTTGGCTGAAATCACCCTCGGCCCAGGTCGACAGAGCAGGGGCGAGGTTGGTCAGGGTACGGGCCAGGCGTCGTTGCAGGGTGTCGATCAGCAGGGCGATCAACAGGATCAGGCCGATCATCACGCCTTGCATCAGGCGGACTTCGCTCTGGATCTGGCCATGCTGGGCGCGCACCACTGGCTCCAGGCCGGAGATGGCTTGTTGAACGGCGGCGATTTTCTGGTGGGTGGCGGTGCTGAGCTCGGTGCGTTTCTGGATCTGGTCGCGAGTGCGGGCCAGTTCTGCAGGGTAACGGCCGAGCAAACTGTTGAGTTCGCGTTTGAGGCCGACGCCGGCATCTTCGGCGACCGCTTTTTCAGTGCTTTCAATGCCCATCATCGAGGCGAAATCGTCGCTGCCGGATTCACTGCGGGTGACCACGCCAAGCAAGGGCAGGGCATCGATCGCCTGGGCCTGGGTGCGGATGTTGGTGACTTCGCGTTCGACGTCGGCGGCCAGTTCACTGCGCCCGCTGCTGACCAGTTTGTCCCGGGCCAGCGACAACTTGCCCAGGTGTTGAGAGGCCGCGAGCAGCGGCGTCAGGTAAGTCGAGTTGCCGCCGGCATAGGTGCTGAGTTGATCGAGGCTGGCGCTCAGTTCGCGCTCGGCCTGCAACAGCAACGCCTGTGGATCCCCGGCCAGTTTGCCGGCGGCGAGCAGGTCGGTCTTGCTGAATTCGTCGAGGCTAGACAGGCTCGGGCGCAGGGTGTCGGCCAACGCTGGCGGCAGTTCGCCGAGCTCTTTCTGCAGGCTGTCGATGGCCTGGCTGGCGCTGCTCAGGCGCAAGGCGTCGCCGCTACCGAGGTAGTCCTCGACGTTGCGCGCGACTTCATTCTGAAATTGCTGGGACAGCCCGAGGTAGCGCTCCATCAGCAGATAAGGGCGTTCGAGGGCTTTCTGCGACCACCACAGCGTGGCGCCGAGGGCCACGCAGACGGCGACCAGCAACAGCGTGTTGAGATTGGTGAGCAACTTCAGGCGCATGACGGCTACCAACGGCAGAAATGGTAAGCGCCTGAATTTATTGCGGTTCTGTTACAGGGTTATGACCGAATCAGTGGAATCCGGTGAAAAAGTGGCACTTTGCTTTGAGTCCCGCGCGGTCTGCACCCGATTGCGGCCTTCACCCTTGGCGCGGTACAGCGCCTCGTCGGCCTGGCTCGCCATCATCAGGCTGTCGGAATCGTCGTGCATCTCCACCACCCCGGCGCTGAACGTGCACCACAGATCGTGGGGTTGGGCCGGGTAATGGATTTCGGCGAAGCGCTGGCGAATTTCGTCGAGCACTTTGTGCGCGGCGTCTATATCGGTGTCGGGCATGACAATGGCGAATTCTTCGCCGCCGTAACGGCCGATGAAATCGGTCTTGCGCAGACGCTGCTTGAGGAACAGCGCCAGACTCTTGATCACCCGGTCGCCCATGGGGTGGCCGTGGCTGTCGTTGACCCGTTTGAAGTGGTCGATGTCGAGCATCGCAAAACTCAGCGGCTTGTTTTCGCGGCGGGCGCGGAACGAGCAGTCTTCCAGTAACTGAAGAATGTGCGTGTGGTTGTACAGGCCCGTGAGGCTGTCGCGGACCATTCGCGCCTTGAGATTGCGTGCCCGTGCCGCGCGGTTGCGCACCGTGGTGATCAGGTGACGCGGCTTGATCGGTTTGGTCAGGAAGTCGTCGCCACCCTCGCTCATGGCGTCGAGCTGCTTGTCCAGGTCGTCTTCGGCCGACAAGTAAATGATCGGCACGCTGACGTAGCGATCGTTGTGGCGGATGACCTTGGCCAGTTCGGTGCCGGTGCAGGCTGGCATGTACATGTCGAGGATGATCAGGTCCGGCTGGAAGTCCGCCAGCTCGGCCATGGCCTGAATCGGCTCGATCAGCGTGCGGGTGACGATCCCGGCGCTGTTGAGCAGCCGCTCGGTGTGCATCGCCTGGGCGCGGGAGTCGTCGATTATCAGCACTTTATAAGGTTCGTACTGGGCGACGCAGGTCAGGACTTCGATTTTTTCCAGCAGGCTCGAGGCTTCGAGGGTGCCGGTGAGAAACTCCTGACCACCGGCGCGCACGGCGGCGAGGCGGGTCGGGGTGTCGGTTTCATGCAAGCTGAAGAACAGCAGCGGCAACGGTTCTTCCAGACCTTGCTGGGCTTCGGCGGCGAGTTTCAGGCCGACGCCGGCGCCGCTGAAATCCACGTCCATGACGATGGCGGCCGGCAGGCGCTCGACCATCGAGGAGCGAAACGCCGACACGCTGTCCAGTGCCTGGGCGCTCAGACCAAAAAATTCAAGTTGCTTGGCCAGCCGCTCGGCGCGGTCGTGATCCTGAAGCATCACGTAGATCGGTTTGCGCAGGGGCGGCAGAAAGGTCTGGTCGAGCTGATCACCATGGCGCAGGCCGGTGCGCGACAAACGCTGCATCAAACGGTTGAGGTCGGTGATCAGGCCGCTGCTCAGGCGCCCGCGATTGGCGTCCACCGCTTCCAGCGACTGGCTGATGTGGTGGGCGAGTTGAGTGTGCTCGGGCTGTTCGAAGCGCTCGGCAAAACGCAGCAGGCGCAGGTTGGCCTCGCTCAGTTCGGCGAGGTCGGCAGTGGACCACTCACTGCGTTGCAGGCGCTGCCATATCTCAAGAATCTGACGTGCCTGATGAATTACCCGCTGGGCAAAGTGGTGCTTGAGGCGCTCACGGCTGGGGTCTTCTGGCTCGGTCATATCCTGACTACTAGTTAGGGTGCATGCTGAGATCGACTGGTGGCTCTATGCTAGCACCTCTTTCCGGTTACATGAGTGTCGTACGTCAATAATCTGCGGTGCGTCACCATTCAGTTTCCGACCGGCGGGTTTCAATCCGAACCGGATCATCGGGAAAGTCCCCGTGAACAGGGCACTTCGTGGCGTATCGAGAAACAGGTTCTGCCGAAAGCGCGAAACGAAAACCTGAGGGTTCACGAATTTTTCCATCGTTATCGACAAGGTTTTCTCAGGGCGACGGGTATCAGGGAATCCCTTAGCGCACGACGGCAAGCCCAAAGAGTCACCCCCTGTCATTATTGACGGGTGCGGGCCAGAGGCACGTTGTTGTATGGTTGCTGTCGAACCGTTGAACCCAAGATTGAAAGGATATCGCCATGCTGGACTGGAAGAATCGCGCGGGCAGCGCGCCCGAACGTGCCGCCGAGCCGAAGTCGGCCGCGCGCAGCTATGTTGGCGGCCTGTTGTTCAGCCGCGCGCTGGCCACGCTGGTCGGTATTTACCTGTTGGTGACCATCGGTCTGGGCTGGTACTGGAGTGAAGAGCCGGCCCTGTTTCCGGTGGCGCAGAACGCACAGCTTGCCGCCGAGAAAGAAGGCAAGCAGATGGTGGTTGGCTATACCACCGTCGAAACCCTGAAGACCGTCGCCGGCACGCTGCTGAACAAGCCGGGCGGCTACATTTCCAATGACCGTTTCCCGCCGGGCCTGTGGATGGACAACATGCCGAGCTGGGAATATGGCGTACTGGTGCAGGTGCGTGACCTGACCCGTGCCTTGCGCAAGGACTTCGCCCGCTCGCAGTCGCAATCGGCTGAAGACGCCGATCTGGCCAAGGCCGAACCGCGCTTCAACTTCGACAACAAGAGCTGGATCCTGCCGTCCAGCGAGTCGGAATACCAGGAAGGCATCAACTCCCTGAGCCGTTATCAGGCGCGCCTGTCTGACCCGACGCAAAAGAACGCGCTGTTCTACGCTCGCGCCGACAACCTGAACAACTGGCTGGGTGATGTCGGGACTCGTCTCGGTTCGCTGTCGCAACGCCTGTCGGCCAGTGTCGGCCGGGTCAAGCTCAACACCGCGCTGAAAACCGAAGTGCCGGCGGTGGGTGAAGTGCCACAGGTCGACGAGGAAATCGTCGAGACCCCGTGGATGCAGATCGACAACGTGTTCTATGAAGCCCGCGGTCAGGCCTGGGCGCTGTCGCACATGCTGCGTGCCATCGAAGTCGATTTCGCCGACGTGCTGGCGAAGAAGAACGCCACGGTCAGCGTGCGCCAGATCATTCGTGAACTGGAGGCTTCGCAGGAGCCGGTGTGGAGCCCGATGATCCTCAACGGCAGCGGCTTCGGGGTGCTGGCCAACCACTCGCTGGTGATGGCCAACTACATTTCCCGGGCCAACGCCGCCGTGATCGATCTTCGTCAACTGCTCAATCAGGGCTGAGTCATGAGCGACAACGCCAGAGAGGCGGCCCACCGCGCGGCCTCGGATGCCGAACAGATCGCCTGGGTCGACGAGCAGGACAACCTGCTCGGCGCCCTGGTGCGCTCCGACTTGCGCGAGCGCGGGCTGATCGGGCGTGGCACCTACATCATGCTGTTCAACTCCGCCGGTGAACTCTGTGTCCATCGGCGGACCCTGAGCAAAGCCATTTATCCCGGCTACTGGGATGTGGCGGCAGGCGGCATGGTGCAGGCGAACGAGTCCTACGCCGAGTCGGCGGCCCGAGAGCTGGAAGAAGAGTTGGGGGTGAGCGGTGTCGAGCTGACGGCCCACGACCATTTCTACTTCGAGGACACCGGCAATCGCCTGTGGTGCTCGGCGTTCTCGGCAGTGTGGGACGGGCCGCTGATCCTGCAACCGGAAGAAGTGCTCGAAGCGCGCTTCATTCCGGTCGCCCAGGTCATGCTGGAAATCGAGCAAAAGCCTTATTGCCCGGACTCTCTGGCAGCCTTGAAGCGCTATCTGAAGGCTCAACAAAGCAACGTCGCAAAGAACTCATAAAATGGCGCCGATTGGCACTTAGCAATCGGCGTTTTTGCCGTTACACTGCGCGACCTTTTCAAGCTGTGCCGGCCTGCTTTACAGGAGCAACCGGCACAGTAGCGCTGCCCCTGCCTGAGTGGGGCTTCGCGGTCGATAGCCTTGCCCAAGGCTGCGATCAGTCTTTGTCCTCCCAAGAGGATTGCCGGTGGCCAAAAAAGCCGCATCCTTCGCCGCCCTGGGCGGCCTGGTATTTTCCACCGACGCAGGTCGTCATTGCCCGGAATGCAGTAAGCCGGTGGACGCCTGTATCTGCAGACAAACCGTGATCCCGGCCGGCGACGGCATTGCCCGCGTGCGCCGCGAGAGCAAGGGCCGTGGCGGCAAGACGGTGACCACCATCACCGGCGTGCCCCTGGCCGAAGACGCACTCAAGGAGCTGGCGACAACGTTGAAGAAACGTTGCGGCACCGGCGGTGCGTTGAAAGACGGGATCATCGAAATCCAGGGCGATCATGTCGAGCTACTCTTGGCCGAGTTGATCAAGCACGGTTTCAAGGCGAAGAAGTCCGGCGGCTAGCAGCCTCTGTGAAAACCACCAGCGGCTTGATCCGGCTCTGATTGTCATCAGTCCCGGCGTCGCCTCCATGGTTTTCACAGAGCCTGTTCATGACCGGTTTCTAAACTCAACGCTGTCAGCGCGGTCTACCGCCCCGCTGACGAACCGTCATTTTCATTCTTTAGACTGCGCCGGCCTGCAATCAGGCGACGCACTATGACTTCTTTATAGGGGACTTCGATGTCCGTACGACGCACACGCAAAGACGATGGCAGCCAATGGACAGTTGCGGACAGCCGCAGTGTTTACGGGATTCGCCATTGGGGGGCCGGGTATTTCGCGATCAATGACGCCGGTCGCGTCGAAGTTCGTCCGAACGGCCCGAGCAGTTCACCGATCGACCTGTTCGAACAAGTCGACCAGCTGCGCAAGAGCGGTCTGTCCTTGCCGCTGCTGGTGCGTTTCCCCGACATTCTGCAAGACCGCGTCCGTCAGCTGACCGGTGCGTTCGATGCCAACATCGAGCGTCTGGAGTACCAGAGCAAGTACACCGCGCTGTACCCGATCAAGGTCAACCAGCAGGAAGCGGTGATCGAAAACATCATCGCGACCCAGAACGTCTCCATCGGTCTGGAAGCCGGCTCCAAGCCTGAGCTGCTGGCCGTGCTGGCGCTGGCACCGAAGGGCGGCACCATCGTCTGCAACGGTTACAAGGACCGCGAGTTCATCCGTCTGGCGCTGATGGGCCAGAAGCTCGGCCACAACGTGTTCATCGTGATCGAGAAAGAATCCGAAGTCGGTCTGGTGATCGAAGAAGCGGCTTCGCTGAAGGTCAAGCCACAGGTCGGCCTGCGTGTTCGCCTGTCGTCGCTGGCTTCGTCGAAGTGGGCGGACACCGGTGGCGAGAAATCCAAGTTCGGTCTGTCGGCCGCGCAACTGCTGTCCGTGGTCGAGCGCTTCCGCGCCGCCGGCCTGGACCAGGGCATCCGCCTGCTGCATTTCCACATGGGTTCGCAGATCGCCAACCTGGCCGACTACCAGCACGGCTTCAAGGAAGCGATCCGTTATTACGGCGAATTGCGCAACCTGGGTCTGCCGGTCGATCACATCGACGTCGGTGGCGGTCTGGGTGTCGACTACGACGGTACCCACTCGCGCAATGCCAGTTCGATCAACTACGACATGGACGACTACGCCGGTGTCGTGGTCGGCATGCTCAAGGAATTCTGCGATGCGCAGAGCCTGCCGCATCCGAACATTTTCTCTGAAAGTGGCCGCTCGCTGACCGCACACCACGCCATGCTGGTGGTGCAAGTCACCGACGTCGAGAAGCACAACGACGACGTGCCGCAGATCGAGAACAAGGAGTCGCTGCCGGAAACCGTGCAATGGCTGGTTGATCTGCTCGGCCCGACCGACATCGAAATGGTCACCGAAACCTACTGGCGCGCCACTCACTACATGAGCGACGTGGCTGCCCAGTACGCCGACGGCAAACTGACCCTGGCCGAGAAAGCCCTGGCCGAACAGTGCTATTTCGCCGTGTGCCGTCGCCTGCACAACTCGTTGAAAGCGCGTCAGCGTTCGCACCGTCAGGTGCTGGACGAACTCAACGACAAGCTGGCCGACAAGTACATCTGCAACTTCTCGGTGTTCCAGAGCCTGCCGGATACCTGGGCCATCGGCCAGGTGTTGCCGATTCTGCCGTTGCATCGTCTCGACGAAGAGCCGCTGCGTCGTGCTGTCCTGCAAGACCTGACCTGCGACTCCGACGGCAAGATCAAGCAATACGTCGACGAGCAGAGCATCGAGACCAGTCTGCCGGTGCACGGGCTGAATGACGGTGAGGATTACCTGCTGGGTATCTTCCTGGTGGGCGCCTATCAGGAAATTCTCGGCGACATGCACAACCTGTTCGGTGACACCGACTCGGTGAACATCTACCAGAACGCCGACGGCAGCGTGTACCACGCCGGGATCGAAACTCATGACACCATCGAAGACATGCTGCGCTATGTGCACCTGTCGCCGGAAGAGCTGATGACCCACTACCGCGACAAGTGCGCCAGTGCCCGTATCAGCGCTACCGAACGTACCCAGTTCCTCGATGCGCTGCGCCTGGGTCTGACCCGCTCCTCCTACCTGTCTTCCTGACGTCAGGTTCCGAATCCATCAGGTTGTCTGAAATTGTTCCGCACGCAGCGGAAGTTTCGGATGACCTGATGAGACTTCTCTTTTTCTGCTAGCGAATTGGCCTTCATCCTCACAAGAAAAGTGATGTTGTCTGCTTTTCGCGTAGGCCATTTCCTAATTTGTACTTGGGCTCTCTACTCGGCCATGGCTCTCGGCGAGAATCCCCGGCCGCCCCTCCTGTAGAGAATCGCCCATGTTCGATCCAGCCGACGAGTCGTCGTTTCGTCTCGATGTCGCGGGTCTGTCCGCCCCGCTCGAAGTCCTGGCCTTTACCGGTTGCGAGGCGATCAGCGAGCCTTTTTCGTTCGAAATCGATCTGTTGATCGACGATCCTCATCTCGACCTTGCCGGCCTGCTGTACCGCTCGGCGCGCCTGTGTTTCGGGCCTTCGGGCAACGGCGTGCACGGACAGTTGCAGGGTCTTGTCCAGCACGAGCATGGCCATGGCGCCAGATTGTGCCGGGCGCGACTGAACCCGAAGCTGAGTTGTCTGGGCCTGCGCCATAGCCAGCGAATCTTCAGTGGCCGGTCGGTGCCGCAGATCCTCGATCAGGTGCTCAGGGAGCATGGCATCAGCGGCCACCAGCGCCGGTTCGAATTGCAGGCGGACCACCCGTCACGCAGGTTTTGCACTCAATACGGCGAATCGGACCTGCAACTGGTGCAGCGCCTGTGCGCGCAGTCGCGGATCCACTATCACTTCGAACATGGGCGCGAGAACCATTGCCTGGTGTTCGGTGACGATCCGGCGTTGCTGCCGCAAACGGGGAGGGTGAGTTTCGCGGCGCAGGGGCGTGCGCCGGCGGTGCGCCGCTGGCTGATGCGGGAGCGGGTCCGAGAGCCCGGTGATTACGCCTTGCGGGCCCGAACGGCGCAGGGACATTCCGATGTACCAACCCTGCGTTGCGGTCGGTGGCTGAGTTTGTCCCCGCGGCCGTTTGCAGAGTGCGACACCCACTGGCTGTTGACCCGTATCGAGCACCGCGCCGACCAGACGCTCGAACCCTCCTACAGCAACCGCCTCTGTGCCGCCGAGCACTTGCAGGCGTGTGAACCGGTCGTCGAACGTTCGGCATTGCGCATGGGCAGCCTGCAACGGGCCTGGGTGGTGGCGGTCGACGAGCCACAACCTGATCGCTCGCGGCCGGTCGCGGTGCAGTTCGACTGGCTCTATCAGGGCGAAGGGGCAAAACCCAGCCACTGCTGGCTGCCCTTGGCACCCGCGTTGGCGGATACGACGCTGACGTCATTGCGTGAAGGCGTCGAGGTGGTGGTGAGCTTTCTCGAAGGCGATCCCGAGCAACCGGTGATCAGTGGTGTTCTGCAGCCGGCGGCAACCACTGAGTGCCATGAGGATGACGAGCCGCCGCCACTGCCCGACACCCTGGCGAGTGAAGGCCTGGCGCCATGGCTGAAGACGGGCGAGCCCTTGCTGCTGCTGTGTCTGATGCCGGGAGGCGGCAGTTATCACCACTGCCGGGAGTCGGTGTGCAGCTGCCGACTGGTCGCCGGGTTCAGCCCTGGCGATGGACGATGAGTGGCAAGGCGCCGGGGCAGCGTGCGCAATGGCTGTTGCTGGATGTCGGGCATGCACCGCAGGCGTTGAGCGTATTGCGTCAGGCGTTCTCCGGCGTACCGAGCCTGAAGCTGTTTGACGGCACGGAGTTTCAGCCCGTGTGCGAGCAGGGGCCGTTGTTGGTCGATCTGCGCGATTGCCCGGTGTTGTCGGCGTTGTGTCACACAGACCCGCAGACCTGGTGCGGGCTGCTGCTGGGCAGTGATGCCTCGAGCGAATCACTGCGTGAACATTTGCAACGGATGCTGACGGTTTCTGTCGGCCTGAATCATCGTGCGCTGCTCAGTTACTACGACCGGCAGACCGCCAGTTACTTTTTCGACGCCTGCGATGCCCGCCAGTTGAGCCGCTGGCTCGGGCCGATCAGTTGGCTGCGCTGGTTCGGCGGCACCTGGGCCGACCGGGCGAGCGGCAGCCTGGGCTGGCAACAACTGCGAAATCCGGGACTGGCCATCGAGCCACTGAAGATTGAACAGGGGCTTACCCATCATCAACGTGAGCGCCTGCATCGCTGCCTGCTGGAGCAACATATCTGGCGCTGGAGCCAATCGACGGGAACCGATTACCGCACGTTGTCCTCCCACGTTGAACAGGGCCTGACTTTGGGTTTCAGCGAGCGGGCCGTGCTGGACGACTGGTTGTGGCTACGCTTGCAGCATCCCCGGGCAGAACTGGTGCAACCGCCACAAGGATTGACCCAGCAAGAGCGGCTCGACCATCTGCGTCGACGCTGGCAGAGCGATCCGGAGTGAGGTGCTCCCCTTCATCGCCTCAGTGAACGGTGCCGACAAACCAGCCGTCGTTGCGCCGCAGTCGCCACGCCAATGTGCCGAGGGTCAGGCTGCGCAGCACCATGAACAGCAGGAATGAAATCCACAGCCCGTGATTGCCCAGCCCGTTCAACGCCCAGGCGAACGGCACCAGCAGAGCGACCGTCAGCAGCATGCCGTTGCGCATTTCCCGGGCGCGGGTGGCGCCGATGAACAGACCGTCGAGCAAGTAGCTCCAGACCGCAATCAACGGCAGGACGGCAAGGTAAGGCAGATAGATGAACGCGGTGTCGCGCACGCTCTGGATATCGGTCTGCATCTCGATGAACAGGTGCCCGGCAAACAGGAACAGCGCGGCAAAGCCCAGGCTCGCGAGCAGTGACCAGCCGCCGGCCACCACCAGCGAACGGCGCAGGGCGAGGCGATCGCGGGCGCCGATGGCATGCCCGCACAAGGCTTCGACCGCGTGGGCCAGACCGTCCAGGGCATGGGCGGTCAACAGCAGGCCGTTGAGCAGCAGCGCGTTGGCCGCGACCGTAGCGTCACCCAGCCGTGCGCCTTGCACGGTGATCAGGAAAAACACCGATTGCAGCGCCAGGCTGCGGATGAAGATGTCGCGGTTGACCCCCAGCAGCGGTCGCCAGCTCTGCCACAACCTCAATGCCGCCCAGACGATGTGCCCCGGATAGGCGCGCAGAGCCTTGCGGGTCAGCGCCAGGCCAAGCAGCGCACCGCTCCATTCGGCGATCACCGAAGCCCGGGCCGAACCGACCACGCCCCAGTCCAGACCGATGACGAACCACAGGTTCAGCACGATGTTGATCAGGTTGGTCGTCAGCAGAATCGCCAGCGGCGCCCGGGCGTTCTGGGTGCCGAGGAACCAGCCGACCAGCGCATAACTGGCCAGCGCTGCCGGCAGGCCGAACAGGCGGGTGTGGAAGAAGTCGCGGGTCAGTTGATTGAGCTCTGGCGACGGTTGCATGAAGTGCAGGGCGACGCCGCTCAGCGGCACGCCCACGGCACCCAGCAGCAACGCCAGCCCCATCGCCAGCAACAGACCTTGCAGCAGGATCTGCCGCAACGCCGCACCATCGCTGCGCCCGGCAGCCTGCGCGGCGAACCCGGTGGTGCCCATGCGCAGGAAACCCATGGCCCAGGCCAGAAAGGTGTACAGGCTGGCCCCGACTGCCACCGCGCCCAACTGATGGGCGTGAGGCAGGTGACCGATGACGGTGCTGTCGACCAGCGCCACCAGCGGCACGGAAATGTTGGAAAGGATCATGGGGGCGGCGAGGGCCCAGACCCGGCGATGGGTCGGGCGGTCGCGCCAGTCGGCGATCAGGTTGGACATGCGGGCTCCTTGGGGAGCGGCATTGTAGCGGGTGGGGTCAGTGAATGATCCAGCTCAGCAGCCACAACCCCAGCAGCAACCAGATGATTCCCGCAATGATCGACGCATTCATGAATGCGCGGATCGCCGACCACAGCAGCATCAGGCCGACGATCAGCGCGATGATGCTGATGATCGAAGTGTCCATGCCCAGGGCCTTCGCCAGCCCGTCGACGAAGTTGCCGCCGGCATTGCCCAAGATGTTGAACAGGCCGCTCAGGCCGTCGACGATGAAGTGGATGATCGAGCCGAGCGCCTGGCCCAGCCATTCGAAAAAGCTTTCTACCTGCATGTTTGCATCCTGATGAAAGAGCTGAGCCTTGGGCCGCGCCGGGGGCGGCCGAGTTCCCTGCAAGCATAGAGGGTTTGCCGGGTGGTGGCTGCCCCTTGCCTTCGCGCAGCATCCCCCCGAAGCTATACGCCTTCAGGAGAAAACGATGAACCTTGTTGAACTGACCGAACGCCTGCACGCCATTCGCGACCGCAATGACTGGCGGCAATTTCACAGCCCGAAAAACCTGGCCATGGCTGCCAGCGTGGAGATGTCCGAGCTGGTGGAAATCTTCCAGTGGCTGACCGAAGACCAGTCGCGCGAATTGCCCGCGGACAAACTGGCCCATGCCGGCCAGGAAGTCGGTGATATCGTCCTCTATCTGTTGCTGCTGTGCAGCGAACTGGGGCTGGACATGAATGAAGTGGTGCGCAGCAAGCTCGCCGACAGCGAACGGCGGTTCAGCTGATGAGCGACCGTCATTTCGATCAGTTGGCGACCCGTTTCGCCGAGAAAATCTACGGCGGTGCCAAAGGCGCGATCCGCCTCGCGGTGTTGCAGGCGGATCTTGCCGAAGCCCTGCCGGATCGCCCGTTGCGGGTGCTGGACATCGGCGGTGGTCTTGGCCACATGTCGCTGTGGCTGGCCGAGCGTGGGCACGACGTGACCTTCACCGAGCCGGCCGAGCCGATGCTCGAAGGCGCGCGTCAGCGTTTCGCCGAGGCCGGGCAGACCGCAACGTTCATTCAGGCGCCGTGGCAGGAGCTGCTCGGTCAACTCACCGAACCCTATGACGTGGTGATCTGCCACGCCGTGCTCGAATGGCTGGCCGAACCCCACGCGATCCTGCCGGTGCTGCATCAACTGACCAAGCCCGGCGGCTGGCTGTCGCTGGCGTTCTACAACCGTGATGCGCTGGTTTATCGCAACCTGCTCAAAGGCCATTTCAAGAAAATGCGCAAGAACGACATGGCCGGCGAGAAGCAGAGCCTGACCCCGCAGCAGCCGCTCGATCCACGGGAGCTGGCCGCGCAACTCGAAGGGTTGTGGCAGGTCGAAACTCAGAGCGGGGTGCGGGTTTTCCACGATTACATGCCGGTGGAATTCCAGGCCCGCGCCGAGTTGATCGATTTGCTCGAGATGGAGCTCGCCCACCGTCGTCACCCAAGCTTCGCCGGGCTTGGGCGTTACTTGCACTGGATCTGCCGGCCGATCTGATCGGAGCGTGAAATGAAAGGTCATTCAGGGTTACTGCTGATCTGTCTGGGGTTGGCCGCGTGTCAGGGCAGCAATCCCTATGTGGCGCAGTCGCGGCCATTGCCGCCGGCACCACCGCAAGCCGCGACCACCTTCGATCGCAGCGCCTACCCGGCACCGCCAAGGGATTACGGGCGCTATCGCAGTTGGGCGTGGCTCAATGGGCGCTTGCCTCCAGGCAGCGCTTGGGCGGACTCGGCGCAAGTGGCCGAGGCGGTGAGCAATGCGCTGGACCAACGTGGCTTGCGCCCGTTGCATGACAATCGCCCGGCCGACCTGTTTGTCAGTGCCAACCTGAGTCTGGAAACCCGCTTGCGCCAGGTCCAGGACGATTACGGGTACGGCGGATACGGTGGTTATGACCGTTACGGCCGAGGCTACGGGATGTACAACACAGTGCCGATCGTACGCACCTATCAGGAGCAGGTCGTGGTGGTTCGAGTCGATCTGTTCGATGCCGGCAGCGGTCAGCCGGTGTGGAGTGCCAGCGCCGAAACCGGCACCCAGGGCAACCAGAGTGACCGGGCCGATGCGATCCGGGAGGCTGTCGAAAAGGCAATGTCGGCGTATCCTCCCAGTTAGCTTCCTGCCAATGAGAAGCTCCCCAGGTTCATGTCTTCCACCGGAGAAAAACCATGTTCCGCCGTCTCGCTTTACTGGCCGTGGCCGCGCTGCTCAGTGCGTGCGCCGCGAACCAGGTCAATCATGACTTCGACGCCAGCCGCGACTTTGCCGCCTACCGCAGCTGGAGCTGGAAAGAACCCGCCCTGCAATACCGTCCCGACGACCCACGGATCAAGAGCGACCTGACCGAACAGCGCATCCGCCAGTCTGTCGCCGATCAACTCGACCAGCGCGGCCTGCGTCCGGCCGCTGCGGGCAGCAAAGGTGACTTGAATGTGCAGACCTACCTGATCGTCGAGGATCGCCAGCAACAGGTGACCACCAACTACGGCGGCGGTTGGGGTGGCCCGTGGAACGGTTACTGGGGCGCACCGATGTACAACGAAACCCGCAACATCACCTACAAGGTGGCGACCATTCAGGTTGATCTGCTCGACGGCAAGGACGGCAAACTGGTGTGGCGCGGCAGCGATGAACAGATGCTCAGTCGCACGCCGAACCCGGCGGATCGCAGCAACGCCATTCGCGAGACGGTGACGCGAATCCTGTCGAACTATCCACCGCGCTAAGCCAGTGCAAAAAACGGGAGCCATGGGCTCCCGTTTTTTTTGCATGGCGCGTTGCCAGCAGTCTCGTTGTGCCACGTCTACACTGACACCCACCCATGGAGGTTGCGCCCGGCTGTGCGCCGGCAAAGGAGTGCGCCATGTCGCGTCATTCACAGTGTGGCGGCCCGGCCCGGCAGCGGGGGGCCATCGGCTTGATGGCGGCTGCTACCCTCAGCCTGGCGCTGATACTGATGCTGCTGGTGGTGGATACCGGCCGGTTGTACATGGAGCAGCGCAAACTGCAGCGACTGGTGGATACCGCCGCCCTGGAAGCCGTCAGCCGTGGCGGCAATTGCCTGCCGGGACTCACCGCCGCCAGCTACGCCGGGCAAAGTGCGACCCGCAACGGTTTTACCGCCGATGCCAACAACGTCATCGTGGTCGATTGCGGCACCCTGGTGACCGCCGCCAGCGGCCTGCGTACGTTTACAGTGGATGCCACGCAATCGGCGGCGGTCAAGGTCGCGGTCAACCACACCGTGACCACCAGTTTTGCCGGGGGCGTGCAGGCGCTGTTCAGTAGCACGCCGGTCAGTCTCAACACTGTGCTCTACGCCTCGGCGGTGGCCGCCCTGCCAAAGCCGACCGTCGCCCAACTGAATATCCGCAGTAACCTGGCCAGCATCAACACCGCCCAGTCGAACATCCTCAACCCGCTGTTTTCCGGGTTGCTCGGTGGCAACGTCAACCTGACGGCCCTGGGCTGGAACGGCTTGCTCAACACCGACATCAACCTGCTCAGCTACCTGAATCAACTGGCGATCAACCTCAACGTGGCTGCTGGCAACTACACCCAGTTGCTCAATACCCAGGCCACGGTGACGCAACTGATTCAGGCCGCTGTCTCGGTGGTGCAACTCAATGGCGCGACAGCCGACGTGATCACTGCGTTGGGCCAGCTGCAAGTGGCGGCAACCAATGCCGCGCCGGTAAAGCTCGGTGACATCCTGCAACTGCAGACCGGCACCACGGCGGCCGGACTCGACGCCAATCTGCAATTGCTGCAACTGGTTCAGGGGGTGATTCAGTTGGCCAACAGCAAAAGTGCGGTGGCCGCGACCTTGCCGATCAGTGTGCTGGGGCTGGCGAATGTCACGGTTAGGGTCAAGGTCATCGAGCCGCCGCAGTTCTCGGCGATTGGTGATCCGGCGCTGGCGAAGGCCAACCCCTTGGGACCGAACCGGATTTATGTGCGTACCGCGCAGATTCGCACGATGCTCTCAGTGAATCTGCCGGTGTTGGCCGGGGTGACCGGGCTGAGCAACGCGGTATTGGGTTTAGTCGGCACTCTGAGCACGACCGTCAATCAGCTGTTGACCCTTAATCTGGTCTCGTTGGCTAACTCACTCCTTTGCCTCAGTTGCCAACGAATGGACCCGTTGTTGTTGCAGTCACCGACAATCGACATCAGTCTGGATGCCGGCGGCGCCATCAGCTACGTCACCGATTACAGTTGCCCGACCGACAACACGGGCACCAAAAGCCTGACGGCCCACACCATCACTTCGGTTGCCGACCTCAAACTGGGCAAGATCGACCCGACCAACGCGTTTTCCTCCTCTGCCGAACCCACGGTCACCCCGTTGCCTCTGGTGGACCTGGGCATTGTGACCTGCCATACGATTTTGGGCATTGGTGGCTGCGATCCGAGTACCCACGTTCAATACGCCGCCGGCGGCATTGCGATCATGGTCAACACCAGCGTGGTGCAGAATACTCAGGATCTGGTGTTTTCCAGCGGCACGCCGTTCCCCACGCCGCCAAACCTGAAACTGCCGCCGAGCGTGATTTCCGCTGCGCCCTCCAGCAACATCGTCAACAGCCTGGCGAGCACCCTCGCCGGGATCAATCTGATCGTCTACCAACCGGTCGGCAGCAATCCCCTTGGCGCCGTTGTCGCTGGCGTGGCGGGTCTCATCAGCAGCGTCACGGCGATCCTGCAGCCGCTCATTACCAACCTCGTGAGTCCGCTGCTCGACCCGCTGCTCAACAATTTGCTCAGCGGGCTGGGGATCAATCTGATGGATGTCGACGTCGGCGCCAACATGACCTGCGGCCAGACCGGCAAGGCGTATCTGGTGATCTAGTCGTCGGGGGCGATCGGCAGTTCGATGCAGAACCGTGCGCCGTCCACCGAGTTGCGCACACTGAGGTGGCCGCCCATGTTGTCGATGATCCCGTAACTCACCGACAACCCCAGACCGGTGCCGACACCCACCGGTTTGGTGGTGAAGAACGGTTCGAAAATCCGCTCCAGCAGTCGCGGGTCGATACCGCCGCCGTTGTCCTCGACCCACAGTCGTATCTTCGACTCGTCACGTTCGGCATAGATCGAGATCCAGGGTTTGAACCCTGAGTCGGACTCACGCTTGCCCAACAGCGCATCCCGAGCGTTGACCATCAGGTTGATCAATACCTGCTCAAGCTGATCGACATAACCGCGTACCTGAACCTCAAACGCGGTTTCACTGATGCGCAAATCCACGCCTTTGCCACGCATGCCTTCGGCCAGCAGCGACAGCGTGCCTTCGATGGCGCTGGCCGGGTTGAACAGTTGCTGCTCGATCTCGGAACGGCGGCCGAACACCCGCATGTGGTCCACAACCTTCGCGGCGCGCTGGACCTGCGCGTCGATGCGGTTGAGTTTGTCGGTCAGGTAATCGATCTGCACATCGCCGTTGCTCAGGCGCTTCTGCACGTTGACGATGGCCATGCGCATGACGTTCAGCGGCTGATTGATTTCGTGGGCGAGACCTGTGGCCATTTCGCCGAGGGTGGCCATTTTCGCGCTTTGCGTGAGTTGTTGTTGGGAGCGGCGTACTTCGGTGTTGTCGCGGCCCACCGCCTGCACTTCGATCAGTTTTCCGTGCTCATCGAACACCCCGCGATCCGACCACACCCACCACGCATGTTCGCGCCCCGGCAATTGCAGGTTGATTTCCGCGGTGCTGACGGGTGATTGCGGGGTCAGCAACGCCAGGCGCTCAACGAAGGCGGCGCGCTGAACGTCGGACATCCAGCTGCCCAGATCGACGCCCGCCAGAGCTTCCGGGGCGCATTCCAAGTACGTCGCCAGCGGCCGGTTGCCGAACGTCAGAATGAGGTCCGGGCGATAGCGGCAGATCATCGCCGGCGAGTCTTCCACCAGAATCCGGTAGCGTTCTTCACTCTGTCTGACCTGTTCGGCGGCCAGCGTCGCTTCGGTGACGTCCAGCCACAAACCGACGGCCTCCACCGGCAGGCCGAGGTCATTGCGCAACAGCCGGGCTTCGTCGAGCAGCCAGTGATAATCGCCGCGACTGTCGCGCAACCGATAACGGGCGCGTACCGAGCCTTCGCGCAGCAGTTGTCGGGTCCGTTCGAAATACAGGGCCCGGTCATCCGGATGAATCCGCTCTGCCAGCGCGCTGGCGTCGCAGTCTTCCAGGCTCCAGCCCATTAACGGTTGCAGACTGGCGCTGAAGAACGCTGGCAGCAAGGCCCCTTCGACGTAGTGCTGGACGTAAATGACCGCCGGCGAACTGGCGATCAGGTTGTCCAGCCGCGCATGGGCTGCAGCGGCCAGTTGCTGCTGGTTCTTGATGTCGCTGATGTCGAGCATGAAACCCACCAGCCGGCGGTGATCGCCGGTGCCGGTGACTTGCCCCTGAAGGCGATACCACGCCGGCATCTGACCGGCGTCGGGATGATGCAAACGCACGCACAGGTCGAGGATTTCCCCGTGCAGTTGCAGGGCTTGCAGGCGGCTGCGGACTTCTTCGCGGTCAGCGGGATGGATCAGCATCAGCCAGTTTTCCAGCGTCAGTGTCAGCCTGTCCTGTTGCAGGAGGGCGGCCAGCGTCGGAGCCAGATGAATCTGGTCGCCATTGCCGATTTCCCACCAGCCGGTGCCGAGCAATGTCTGCAAGGATTCCAATCGCTCCAGTTGCAGCTGATGCTGCTGTTCACGCAGGCGCCCGAGCAGCGGCCCTGCCAGTGCACCGGCCAGCATCAGCCAGTCGCGATCGGTCAGATACGGCGCGGTCTTGTCCACCGCATAAAAGCCGCAGAGCAACCACGCCATCACGCCTCGGTCATCGCTGTAAGGCACGGCGAAACCTTCGGCATTGCCGAACAGGCCCTGGACCCGTGAGTGTTCATACTGGCCGTAATGCGCACCCAGGCGCTGCGGGCCGGTGCCATTGAGGCTATCGAGCGGCGTGCCCAGACGCTGGCCGTCATGCCACAGCGCCGGTGCGTCATGGGCGTGGAATTGCTGGTGGATCAGCCAGCCCTGTTCCTGTTCATCGAGCAGCGCGAGTGCCAGGCACGGGATCTGCCAGCGCTGGGCGATCACTTGCAATTGTTCGCTGACAAGCATCGGCAATCGTCCCAGGCTGCAGCTGCGCAACTGTTTGCTGATCTGCTCGGCGATCAGATGGCACGCTTCGCGCTGACGTGATTGCTGGCGCTCGAGCAACAGGTCGGCAATGTCCATCAGTTGCAGCAGCCAGCCACTGCCCAGCGGCTGGACCCAGCCCCGAAGGTGCAAGGTCTGGTCGCTCAGGCCTGGGAAATCCAGATCCAGCAGTTGCCCTTGCCAGTCCAGCGGCCGGCCCTCGATGGCCAGCGTGCTGTGAGGCAGCAGGTAGTCGTGCAGTGGCAACGGTTTGTCACGAGGCGTCTGTTGCGCCAGCAGCAGGCGCAGCGGGCCGGCCATTTGCAACACGCCGCCTTCGCTGTCGAGGTGGATATGCAGGCCCGTCAAAGGCGAACCGAGCACGTCCGGCAAATCGTTGGCGAGCATGCCCCGCTTCATCAGGCGGCCGAGCAGGTTGTCACCCGGGGTCAAAATTTCAGGCTCGAGATGGCGGTCAGGTTGGTGGGCAGGCTGGGCACAGTGCCGACGCCCGGCAACACCAGAAACGGGATGACCTGATTCAGTTTGCTGACCGGGTAATTGACGCTGACGGTGAGGGTGCCAAGTGTCGGGTCATAGACCGCTGACGTATCAGTGCCGACCACCACATTCAGTGACGACGGCAGCACCGACAATTGCTGGGTCAACGCAGCATTGGCGGTACTGACCAGCACGGTCGAATAGTTGGGGATCGTAGGATCGACCGCTACGGCGCGGCGTATCGCTTCGGCCGTGACCTGGTTGAACGTCTGCATCAACACAAACGGCAGGCTGTAGCTGACGAGGCCGTAAAACACCGCAAAAAAGATCACGAATACCAGGGCGAACTCGATCGCCACCGCACCTTTTTGCGCCTTCCGAGAGCCGGTTTTCATCCGTGCGTCTACCCTGACAGTCACTGCGTAGTATCAGCATAGAATCATTCAGCAAAAACGGACGGTTTTTACCGGATGCAAAGTCTTGTCCTACTGATCTGGCTGGCGGTCTGCGCGGCACAGGATGCCCGGCAACGACGGATTGCCAATGCCCTGACCCTGGGTGTCGGCACCCTTGCGCTGGTTTATCTGGTGTATTTCGGCACCACCTGGATGGGCGCCGAAGCGGGGCAGGGCGGTTGGGCTTGTCTGGTGGCACTGGCGTTCACGTTGCCCGGGTATTTCATGGGTCGAATGGGCGCCGGCGATGTGAAATTAATGACAGCTCTTGGCCTTGCGACGGACGGCACGTCGCTGCTCGGGATTTTTATCGGTGCCGGCGCGGCGAGCCTGATCTGGATTCTGCTGGCGCCAAGAGTCTGGCTGCATATGAGTCAAGGGCTTAGGCATCGTCTTCGATATATGGCGCCATCGATGTCAAAAAAGCTGCCATTTGCGCCGTTCGTGCTGATCGGGTTTTTACTTGCACTACCCTGGATCCATTAGTCGCTAAACGCCACTAGTCTTATGTACATAGTCGGAAAGTGCGTCTACTTTCAAAGGTACTGGTTATACGGCCAACGGCTGACAGTACAGGAATGGTCAGTTTTGGCCTGGGCATGGAGTGGCACGTGAACAAGCTTACATCTGCGGTAAAAGTCCTCGTTGTCGATGATCAGCCTCTGATCGTCGAAGAACTCTGTGAATTTCTCGAGAGCAGCGGCTACCGCTGTGTTCCGTGCGAGTCCAGTAAAGAGGCGATCGAGCGTTTTACTGACGACACCGCGATCGGCCTGGTGCTGTGCGACCTGCACATGCCGGACATGGACGGCATTCAGCTGGTGCAGGAACTGCAACGGCTGGCCGGCAAACACCGGGCGTTCGAAGCGATCATGCTCACCGGCCGCGCCGACAAGCAGGACGTGATCAAGGCGTTGCGCGCCGGGATTGCCGACTACTACCAGAAACCGGTCAATCTGGACGAGTTGCTGGAGGGTCTGCAGCGTCAGGAGGTGGTGCTGCAGGAACGGCAGAAAACCCTGCAACTGGGGCACTTGAATCAGAAGCTTCAGGACCTGTCGTCGTCCATCGATGATCTGTACCAAGATCTGGACAAGGTTCGTCGCGGCCCTGCGCCCGTCAGTAACGAGGTGCCGAGCGAGGCCGATGCACTGGAGATCCCGGCGATCTTCAATCAGCTGTCGCCACGGCAACTGGATGTGGCGCGCCTGGTGGGCAAGGGCCAGACCAATTATCAGATCGCGTGCGAGTTGGGCATTACCGAGAACACCGTGAAGCTTTACGTTTCGCAGGTGTTGCGCCTGACCCACATGCATAACCGCACGCAGTTGGCGTTGGCGTTGTCGCCGGGTAACTCCGGTTTGCGTCAGCGAGTGACCGCACACTGAGACAGACTGCCGGGTAATCGCTCTACCCGGCATTCACCTTCGGTTTTGGAAACAGGTTGTCGAGGGTTTCCAGCAAACGCACGTGATAGATCGGCTTGCGGAACAGGTCCAGCACCTGCAACCGCAGCATGTCGCTCACATCCTCCATGTCTGCATGTCCCGATGTCACGATCACCGGCAGATGCTGGCGCGAGGTGTGTTCGCGCAAGCGCTTGATCAACGACATGCCGCTTTCCTCCGGCATGCGCAGATCGGTGATTACCAGGGCGATATCGGGATGGCGGGTCAGGTGATGCAGGGCGAGTTTCACCGAGGTCGCGGTATGACAGACGAAGCCCTCACCCTCCAGCAACTCCGCCAGCTCCAGCAACGCGTCCTCTTCGTCGTCAACCAGAAGCAACTGTTGGCGGGGCAGTGAGGAAGCAGTCATTGGGCAATCCCTGAGAAACTGAAGGTGGGTCCGAGTGTAGTGTGAGATTTACCAACCATCGAGTCAGGGCAACTGCGTCGGCGCAGTCTGTGACGAACCGCCCAGGGCCACGAGGATGTTGTTGAAGATCGCGAACACCTTGCCACCAACCGGCGTCACGAACACCACGACCACCACCGCGACCATTGCCACCACAATCGCGTATTCGATAGCCGACGCGGCTTCGGTACTCGTCAGAAGCAACCGGGCACGCATCATCAAGTATTCAAAGAGCATGAGAGTTCTCCTTACATGCCAGGGGCTGCCGGGCACCGGAAAGACAATGGGCGGGCAATGCCTGCGCGCTTTTTTCTCGGCAGCCGGCAGGCATGGATGGAGAGAAGGACTCGGTCAGGGGATGGTGGGTTTGGTCGGAACCGTACCATTCAGCGAGGTCATTATCGTGCTGAAGATGTTGTAGACCTTGGTGCCCATCGGGGAGACGAACACCACGACCACCACCGCCACCATGGCTACCACAATCGCGTACTCGATAGCCGATGCTCCTTCATCGCTCTTGAGGAACAGCCGCACCCTGGCCGCCAGATAGTCGAGACTCATACGAAACATACGTCTACTCCTTCGCGCCTTTGGCGCTGATGTCACGCGACAGCGGCAAGGTTCCACCGTGCCATTTGAGCATTGTCAACAAACTCCCTCCCAACAACTGTAAGAACGAACTAATCACAAAGGATTAGTCGCTTCGTCATTTCCGGTATTTCGACTGCTATTTGGCCAACACCCATACTTTCGTAGGTTATTTGCCCGCCAGTAATGGCGTTTTGGCTTGTTTCAGCTAGCTTGGAAATAGCGAAATAGTTGGATGTTCATAGCTGCCTGATTGCGATGTTCCCTTGGTAGGAAGTGCGGGCTGGTAGTGCAGCAGGATAGGGAGAGCCGTCATGAACAGTCGTGTCACCATGGGCCTTGCCGCCGTGCTTTTACTGGGGGCCATTGTTGTCGGGTATTGGGGCCTGGTGCTCAGCCGGCAACCTGCTCCGGTTGCCGAGGCACCCGTGCCGGCGGTGGTCACCGTCGAAAAAACCGTCGCTGCCGCCGAAGACCAGACCCGCCAGCCAGTGGTGGTCCTGGTGCATGACGTCCCGCCGTTCACCCCCCTCACCGCCGCCGACCTGGCCGTTGAAAAACTGCGCAGTGCGCCTGCCGGCAGCCTCGGCACCATCGAACAGGTCGTGGGCCGTACGCCGTGGCGCCACCTGAGTGCCGGGACCTGGCTCAACGATGAAAGCTTCGAGGCCGGCGGAACGCTGGCGCGCATGATCCACCGCGATGAGCGCGCGCTGGCGGTGTCGGTCGATGAAGTCATCGGCGCGGCCGGGCAACTGGTTCCCGGGGATTACGTCGATGTGCTGCTGTTCCTGCGCCAGGACGCCAGCAACCCGCAGCAGTCGGCGCAGATTGTGGTGCCGGCCATGCGCGTGCTCGGTGTCGGCGAGCAGTATGGCCTGACCAATGACGGTCAACCGTCCTCCCCGGCGCTGAGTACCGACGACAAGATCAAACAGGATCTGCGCCGGATCGCCGCGCGCACCGTGGTGCTGGCGGTGCCCGAACAACTGCTGAGTCGAATGATGCTCGCCACCCAGGTCGGGACATTGCGCCTGGCGGTGCGCAGCAGCGAAGAACAGCGCTTGGCCAAGTATTGGGCCGGCGAAAGCCAGGCACCGGACAAACTGGTTGCCGCCAACAGCCAACTCTTCCAGTTCACTCAGCTGGCGCTGGGGACTGCGCCGAAAGCGCCACCGAGCGGCGACCACGCGGGTGCGATACGGCCTGCGGTGGAAGTGATTCGCGGCAATCAGATCAACCAACAAAATCCATGACTGAGCAAGGATCCAAGTGCATGCAGAGTCGTTCCTGGCCGACCTTCAATCCCGTGCTCCGGGCCTTGCTGCTGATGGGACTGTCGATTAACGCGGCTCATGCGGCCAGCAGTAACTGCTCGGCCCTCGGGCGCCTGCCGCCCGTGATCGAAATCAACGAAGGTTGGCAACAGGACATGCAATCACCGGTGGCGATCACGCGCCTGGCCATCGGCGATCCGAAAATCGCCGACGTGCATGCCAACGGCAGTTCCTCGTTCCTGCTTACCGGCATGGCGCCGGGCGCCACCAGCCTGATGGTCTGGACGGGCTGCTCCGGCGAACCGCGTCAGAGCATGGTGTTCGTCAAGGGCGCCGCCACCTCGGCCCTGACCAGCACCGGTGCATTGCCTTCGGATGATGCGCTGTTGCCCTCGCAAGTGCAGACCGACATTCGTTTTGTCGAAGTCAGCCGCACCAAACTCAAACAGGCCTCGGCCAAGTTGATCGGTACCCGCGGCAATTTCCTGTTCGGCTCCCCCGGGACATTGCCGCCCATCGATGGCGTGCCGCAGCCGCGACTGCCGGTGGACAACTCGCTGTTCAACTTCTCGTGGATCGGCGGCAATACCATGGCGATCATCAACGCCCTTGAGGGCAGCGGTTTCGCCTACACCCTGGCGCGGCCAAGCCTGGTAGCGCTGAACGGGCAGAGCGCAAGTTTCCTCGCAGGCGGGCAGATTCCGATTCCAGTGCCCAGTTCCGGCAGCGACAGCGTGTCCATCGAATACAAGGAATTCGGCATCCGCCTGACGCTGACGCCCACGATCATCAGCCACGACCGCATCGCCCTGAAAGTCGCGCCGGAAGTCAGCGAACTGGACTTCAGCAACTCCGTGCAGATCGCCGGCACCACGGTGCCGGCCCTGACCATCCGCCGCACCGACACCAGTATTTCCCTGGCCGATGGCGAGAGTTTTGTCATCAGCGGTCTGATCAGCACCACCAACAGTTCCCAGGTCGACAAGTTTCCGGGGCTGGGCGATATCCCGGTGCTCGGAGCATTTTTCAAAAGCTCGCAGATCAAGCGCGAAGAGCGTGAACTGCTGATGATCGTCACCCCGCATCTGGTGCGGCCGTTGTCGGCAGACGCGCAACTGCCGTCGTTGCCGGGCGAAAAACTGCGCAACTACGACCCGAATTTCTACCGCATGTTCTTCCTGGAAAACGGCAACTTCGACAAGCGCAGCGGGTTGTCCCAATGAGCCAGAACCTGAGTCAGACCTTTCTCGCCATCACCCGCAACAGCACCGATCTGGAGTGGCTGCAAAGCGCCCTCGCGCCCTTGGGCCAAGTGGTCAGCGCCGGTGCCGGCAGCCTCGATGAATTGCTCGCACTGGTGGATGTCACCTTCGCCAGCCTGGTGTTCGTCGGCCTCGATCGCGAACACGTGGTGGCCCAAAGCGCGCTGATCGAAGGCGCTCTGGAGGCCAAGCCGATGCTGGCAATCGTTGCCCTCGGCGACGGCATGGACAACCAGCTGGTGCTCAACGCCATGCGCGCCGGAGCGCGAGACTTTGTCGCCTATGGTTCGCGCTCCAGCGAAGTGGCCGGGTTGGTACGACGCTTGAGCAAGCGCCTGCCACCGGTGGCCAACAATGCCCAGTTGGGTGGCCTGACCGTTTTGTACGGCGTGCAGAGCAGTTCCGACGGCGCGTTACTGGCCAACCATATGGCGCTGGTGGTGCAAAAAAGCGGACAGCAGACGCTGTTGCTGGATCTCGGCCTGCCCCGTGGCGACAGCCTTGCACTGCTAGGACTGGAGAGTTCGTTCCACTTCGGTGATGCCTTGCGCCACCTGCGAAGGCTCGACGCCACGCTGATCGACAGTGCCTTCACCAGCGCTGAAGCGGGGCTGCGGATCCTGGCGTACGCCGACAATGACGAGCCACTGGAAAGCACCAGCGCCGCCGAGCTGTACATGTTGCTCAGCGCCTTGCGCCAGCACTTCCAGCACATCGTCGTGAACCTCACCGGCCAGCCCGACAGCGAAGCCTTGCGTACCTTTGTCAGCCACTGCGACAAGTTGCTGTGGTACACCGACCAGAATGTGCTTGATTGCCGGCGCAACCTGGCGGTGTTCAATCTGTGGCGGGAAAAAGGCATGAAGCTCGATCACGGACGGCTGTTGGTCGACCGTTATTTGAGTAACGTCGCGCCGGATGCGGACACCCTGGGCAAGACCTTCAATCTGGAAGTGATCGCGGTGCTGGCCTTGAGTCCGGAGCTGCGCATGAACGCCAAGAACCAGGGCGTCAGCCTGTTTGAACTGGCCCCCCGGGAAAAACTCACCCAGAGCCTGCGGGCGCTTGGCGAACGCCTGGCCAAACGCTCCGAAAACATGGTCAATCGTTCAGAAGGCCTGACCAAACCCAAGTCCACCTGGTTCGACCGGTTGCGAGGCACCTCATGAGTCCGGAAAAACTCTTCGGCGCCCCCGCGCGAGGCCAGTCGGGCAACGGAGATCACGAAGGCCTGAAACTGGTCCTGCATCGCTACATCATCGATGCCATCGAGGAGTCCGGGAAAAACCTGCTGGAAGGTTCGCGGCAGTTGCTGGCGCAATTCGTCACCGACAAGGTCGCCGAATACATTGCCCGTTTGCACCTGGCGATTTCACGTTACGAGATGGAGCGGCTGGCGGAAGAAATCGTCGATGAGCTGACCGGATTCGGTCCGCTGGAAGTGTTGCTGCGTGATCCCGCCGTGACCGAAATCCTGGTCAACGGCCCGCACCGGGTATTCGTCGAGCGCGACGGGGTACTGCATCAAAGTGATCTGCGCTTTATCGATGCGCATCACGTCGAACGGGTCATGCAGCGCATTCTGGCGCCGCTCGGGCGACGGCTGGACGAGTCTTCGCCGATGGTCGATGCACGCCTGCCCGACGGCAGCCGGGTCAATGCGATCATTCCGCCGATCGCCCTTGATGGCCCGTGTCTGTCGATTCGCAAATTCCGCAAGGACATGCTCAAGAGCAGCGACCTGATCGCCATGCAGACCATCGATCTGGCGATTTTCGATTGTTTCCAGGACGCCGTGGGCAAGCGCTGCAACATCCTGATCAGCGGCGGCACCGGCACCGGCAAGACCACATTGCTGAACATCCTCAGCCAATTGATCAACCCCCACGAACGGCTGGTGACCATCGAAGACGTCGCCGAATTGCAGCTCGGCCACCCGCACGTGGTGCGTCTGGAAACCCGGCCGCCGAACGCCGAGGGTCATGGCGAGGTCAAGGCCAGCGACCTGATCCGCAACGCCCTGCGGATGCGCCCGGACCGGATCATTCTCGGCGAGATCCGTGGTGTCGAAGTGCTCGACGTGCTCACCGCAATGAACACCGGCCACGACGGCTCGATGAGCACGGTGCACGCCAACAATGCCCAGGATGCGTTGCTGCGTCTGGAAACTCTGGTCGGTCTGACCGGGCGCACTGTGGCCGAACGCACCCTGCGCCAGATGATCTGCGCGGCGCTCGACGTGATCATCCAGCTGACCCGCATGCCCGATGGTCGCCGCTGTGTCAGCGAAGTGGTGGAAGTGGTCGGCGTGCGCGAAGACGTTTATGTCACCAACACGCTGTTCCGTCTTGATCGACGCACCGGTTTCGGCTTCCTGCGTGAAGCGGTCAACCCGGCCGGCGACAAGTTGCGGCACGAGTCGAGTCTGGGCTGAGCGCATGGAGCCTTCGTCATGATCGGACCGGTGATCCTGATCGTCATTTGCCTGCTGATGCTGGGGCTGTCGATTCGCCTGTTCCTGCATGGCGTGCGCAAGACTGCCAACGAACGGGTGCTGACACGTCTGGCCGCCGGGCAACCGCAAACAGCGGCAGAAAAAACCTCGTGGAGCGGACTGGAGCGGATGTTTCTGCGGGCGGGTCTCGGCCGGCCGAGCGAGCACTTCGGGTTATGGCTGGCGTTGTGGGTCCTGGCCATGATGCTGGGTTACCTGATGGCCGAATGGATCGGCCTGTTGATCCTGATGCTGGCGCCGCCCCTGATTCTGCGGTTGTACATCGCCTGGCTGTACCGGCGCCGGCTCAACCGCATGATCGAACAATTGCCGCAGTTGCTGGACCACACCGTGCGCAGCCTCAAGTCCGGCCGGACCCTGAGCGACGCGGTGATGGGCGGCATCGAAACCAGTGACGATCCGTTGAAGTCGGCGATGGGCCGGGTGCAGCGCAACGTGCAGCTGGGGGTCAACCTGCCGGACGCGGTGAGCGATTTCGCCGAACTCTACGAGCAGGATGAACTGCGCATGTTCGCCCTGGGCCTGAAGGTCAATCATCGCTACGGCGGCAACGCCAGCGAATTGCTGGAGAACCTGATCAAACTGATTCGCGAGCGCGACCAGGGGGCACGTCAGTTGCGTGCCATGACCGGCGAAACCCGCATGACTGCGTGGGTGCTCGGATCGCTGCCCTTGATCCTGGTGAGCTATTTCATGCTGACCAATCCCGGCTACATGCTCGGCATGTGGAACGACTCCGGGGGCCAGACGATGCTGATTATCGCGGTGGTGCTGCAGGTGCTCGGTTGCCTGGCGCTGTGGCGCATGTTGAGGAGTGTCTGACATGGTGATGCTGGCCAGTCTCATGCTGTTGCTCGGCGCCCTGTTGCTGGTCGGCAACCACCTGTTGACCGAGCGCCGCCGGGTGCGTCAGGTCAACCAGCGTCTGCAGGGGCATCTGGTGCGCGGGAACCGTTTCGGCAACTGGTTGCGGGCGCTGGGCAACAGCCGCTTCGGCCAGCGCTCGGTCAGCATCGACAGTGAAACCCAGACCCTGCTCAGCCGCCTCGGCTGGCGTCGGGCCAGTGAACGCTCGCTGTTTGCCGCCTGCCAGATCGGCACGCCGTTACTGACGCTGGGCCTGGGGCTGTTCTTGCAGGAAGTGTTTTTCCCCCAGGCCCCCAACGGCTGGCTGGTGCCGATGATCGCTACCGGCGCCGGCTATCTGCTGCCCAAACGTCTGCTGGCGTATGCCGCTGGCCGTCGGCAGAAAATCATTTCGGTGGAAGTGTCGACGTTCATTCCTCTGCTGCGGATCCTGTTCGAGTCCGGCATGGCCGTCGAGCAGGCCTTGCGCGTGCTCAGCATCGAGGGGCAAAAGCTGCTGCCGGAACTGACCAGCGAACTGCGCCTGATTCTGGCGCGTGTCGACTCGGGTCTGGAACTCGGCCAGGAACTGAACAAGGCTGCGGCGATGCTGGCAGTGGATGAGTTCACCGACACCAGCGTGATCCTGCAACAGCTGATTCAGCAGGGCGGCGGGGCAATGAAATCGCTGCTGGCGCTCAAGCAACTGCTGGATGACCGCCGCCTGACGCGCTTGCAGGAATACATCTCGAAGATGTCGGCGAAGATGTCGGTGGTCATGATGTTGTTCCTGTTTCCGGCCTTGCTGATCGTACTGGCGGGCCCCGGATTTACCGCAATCACCCGGGCGTTTGCGTCCTGACACTGGCGATGGAGAGCATTTGATGAAAGCACTGATGGTCGTGGCAAGTTTGCTGTTGCTCGGCGGTTGCGCAACGGACGGTCAGGCGCCGTGGACGACGATGCTGGCGCCGGCCAGTTGCAGCAAGCTGAGCTCCGAGCAGGAGCTGTCGCTGAACCTGGTCGATGACCTGGCCAACGACGGCAAGCTGCACGCCAGCCTGGCCAACCTGCAAAGCCTGCCCGACAACCTTGTCGAGGTGCGGCTGCGCAAGGCCAGGGTCTACCGCCTGCTGGGACGCAGTGAAGCCGAGCCGTTGTATCGCGGCCTGCTCGGTACTTGCCTGAGCGCCGACGCCGAACATGGCCTGGGCCAGCTGTATGCCGCCCGTGGCGACAACGGTCAGGCGCAGGCCCACTTGCAACGGGCGGTGCGACTGGCGCCCACCAACGAAAATATCCGCAACGATCTGGGCGTGGTGTACCTCAATCAGCTGCGACTCCAGGACGCCCGGTTCGAGTTTCTGACGGCCATCGAGTTGAAGCAGAACAATCAACTGGCGACGCTGAATCTGGTCACCCTGTTGATCTACCAGAACAACTGGCAACAAGCCGCCGAAGTCGTCAGCCGCGCGCACCTGACCCCGGAACAGTTCACCGATGCCCAGGAGCGCGCGGAAAAACTCAAGGCTCCGGTGCCGGCCAAACCCGCCGCGAGCAATCAGGTTGCGGTGGTGGCTGACCCGCAACCGGCGACGATCAAGTGAACCTCCAGGAGGCGCCATGAATACCTTCAAGACCTTGTGCTGCC
This sequence comes from Pseudomonas sp. FW215-R2, assembly GCF_058789255.1. Classification (NCBI taxonomy): domain Bacteria; kingdom Pseudomonadati; phylum Pseudomonadota; class Gammaproteobacteria; order Pseudomonadales; family Pseudomonadaceae; genus Pseudomonas; species Pseudomonas sp. FW215-R2. Next base: position 7,548 of record NZ_JBYTBO010000001.1, on the reverse strand, counting down.
TGAGCCTGCTGAGCCTGCCGCTCGGTGCCTTCGCCATCGACGCCGGCCCGGCATCGGCCCAGCAGCAGGAAACCGAAGGCTGGCTGTTGCTGCAAAGCCGCAACAAGGCCGCGTCCCCTGACCCGCAAGCGGCCACGGCCACCGAGCGAGAACTGGCGATGCAGCGCTGGCTGAAGAAATACAAATATGAAATCCCCGATTTCTATGACCCGGATGCGGGCGGGAAGATCGAGAAGCAGTAGTCGTGCTTCGCAGGCCACCGGAGTGGCCTGCGACAGCGACTTACAACTGATAGCTGAAACTGATGCTGTAACGTGGCCGGCGATTGAACGTATCCAGCGCTTCATCCGACATCGGTTTGGCCGCCTCCAGCGCAATGTTGTAGTACTTGGCATCGCCGAACCTCAGGCCCACCGCGGCGGAGGACAGGCTGTTGGCCTGTATCGGCAACTGGTTGAACCAGCTGCGCGAGCGATCGAGCACCACGTAGGGTTGCAGGATGCGCACCCAGTTGCCGTCGCGGTTGAAGCTGTAGTTGATCTCGTAAGCCACCCCCCAGCCCTTGTCGCCGGACGCTTGATCGTCGGGGTAGCCACGGCCGAAATTCTGCCCGCCGAACACCGCGCGCTCGCTGTCGGGCAGGGTGTCGTCGCTCCAGTACAACGCCCCTGATAGCACGCCTTGCCAGTTGTCGAAGAACTTGTCGCTCTGTACCCCCGACAGTCGCAGACGGAAGAAATGCAGGTCGATGGCGCTGTTGTTGGTGTGCGCGCCCATGCTGTCGAAGCCTTGATAAACCCCGCCACTGAGAATCCGCAGTTGCCGGGCATCGGCCTTGCGCCAGTCGCTTTCGAAGGCGAGGGCGCGGATGTCGGTGCGTTCTTCGGCGCTGAGTGGATAGCCGATGACGTTGTAGCGGGTCTTGTCGTTGACCGCGTACAGGCGCGAGCCGGCCGTCAGCAATTCATTGGAGGCGGCAATCAGCGGCATGCTGAAACCGATGGAGTAACGGTCGTTTTCGCGGTGCGGCTTGAGTTCCAGACCGTTGTTCAGCAGCACGTTGGTGCCGGGGTCGGCGCGGTAACGCGAGGCGGACAGACTCAGTTGCGTGCCTTCGTCATCGAGGAACTGGCTGTAGTCCAGACGATAGTAATGCTCGTGGTCATCGCCCGGTGGAAACAGGCCGCTGAGGCTCAGCTGTTCGCCCATCGAGGTCTGTGAGTTGCTGCTGACGCCGAGCAAGGCCTGGGTGCCGTTGCGGTTGTCTTCGGTGGTACTCAGGGTGCTGGTGAACGGTTTTCGGCTGGCCTGGGCGATCAGGGTCGTTGCGCCGTCGGTGGTGCCGGGCGGTGGCACCTGGGCCTGGATCGTGACGCCGGGGATGCGGGTCATCAGCGTGGTGTAGCGCTCGAAGGTCTTGCGGGTCAGCGGGCGTTCCGCCTGGATCTTCGCCGTCAGTCTGTCGATCAGTCCCTTGACCCGGCCGATATCGCCCTGGACCTGAACATCCCGCACATAACCTTCCACCAGCACCACCCGCGCGGCACCGTCGTCGAAAGTCTGCTGCGGCAGGAAGGCGTAGGACAGCAGGTAGCCGTCGTTCTGGTAGCGACGGGTGATGTTGCGTGTCGCTTCAATCAGATCGGCGAGGCTGGTTTCGTGGCCGATCAGGGGTTTGTAGATCTCTGCCAGTTCGTTGAGCGGGTAGATCGTGCCGCCCTCGATCTGCACGGTTTTCAGGTTGATCTTCGTGCCCATCATCAACGGCTCGGCAGCCGCGGCACCGGGTTCCGGAACTTGCAGCGGCGCGGCGCTCGGACGGTAGGCGTCGGCGGGCAGATTCGGCACCGGCAGGTTGCGGATGGTTTCGTTGCTGTTGAGAAAGCTGGGAAGGGTGTCGGCGAGGGCAGCGGAACTGAGACTGAGGAACAGCAGGGATGCCATAACGCGCATAGGACACTCCATGTTCAAACCGCAGCACTTGGCGGGTTTTTTCCTAAGAAAAAAGCGGAAGACTCGTGGGAATCTTCCGCCCTCAACCAAGCGTAGGCGCTGTAGGTTAGGCCGTCGAATCGGCCAGGTGCAATTCAGCGTTTGTTGCCGCCCAAGGTGCCAGTCAGGCCACCGAGAACTCCGCCCAGACCGCCACCGGTGCCAGCGGCGGTGCCGCCGTTGACCAGCCCGCCGACGGCGGTGACGGTGTTGCCCACGGTGGCGACGGTATTGCCGACAGCGGTCACGACCGGGTTGCTGTTGGTGCCGGCGATGGCGCCGCCAAGGTTACTGACTGCACCACCTGCCTGACCGGTGAGGCCGGCAAGCGGAGCGCCCAGACCGGTAGCGCTGCCGACGTTCTGAGTCAGGTTGGTGACGGCGGCGGTGACCGGTGCAAGGCCGGTGCCTATGTTGTTGCCCAGTGTTGCCAGGGGTGTGGTGGGCGTGGTGATCGGTGAACCCGAGCCACCGAGTGCTGTATTGAGCGAGGCCACGGTATTGCCGGCCGAGGCCAGGACATTGCCCGGTGAGCCGAGTGAGCCGTTGCCGGCACCGAGCCCGGCGCCGACATTCACGACCGCGCCACCAACGGTTTGCAGCAGACCATTGTTGCCAAGGCCACCGCCGACACCTGTTCCGGAACCGGTGCCGTTATCCGCCAGCCCGCCGGTCTTGCCGACCGCCGAACCGACATTGCTCAGGGCGCCGCCGACGGTGTTGGTCAGGGCATTGCCATTGCCGGCGCCCGTGACGTTGTCGCCCACGCCGTCGACAGCGCTGCCGACTTTCTGCAGCACACCGTTCAGTGGATCACCCAGGCCGGTGGTGCCGCCGAGTTTGTCCGTGGTGCTTTCAACCATGGCGATCACCGGCACCAGTTTGCTGCCGACCTCTTTGGTCACCGAGCCGAGCGGGCCGGTGGTGGTGGCGGTGCTGAGGGTGTCACCGAGCATGGTGACTTTTTCGCCAACCCCGTTGAGCAGCGGCGCCACTTTGGTGACCACGCCGCCGACCACAGGCACGCTGCCGGTGGCGGTCGCCAGTTTGCCGCTCAGGTCGGACACGCCGTTGCCGACATCCTGCACTACACCGCCAACAGCCGACGCGGTGACGCCCAGGCCGTTATCGGTGGTTGCCAGTTTGCCAATCCCGTTGCCGATGCCGTCGCCCAGTGTGGATACCACATTGCCGGCGGTTCTGGCCGCGCTTTGCACCACACCACCCACCACCGGCACGCCACTGAGCGAGTCGCCGACCTGACCGACGCCATTGCCGACACCGGCAACGGTGCCGCCGACATCCTGCACCAGGGTTGAGGTGATCAGAGGCTGAGGCGTGCTTGGGTTAGTGGGGTTGGTAGGGTCGGTTGGATTGGTCGGATTCGTCGGATTGCTCGGATCCGAACCACCTGTCCCGCCGGTTACTGTGGTGCCGTCGGTTCCTGTTGTTCCGCCGCTGCCGGATGTCCCGCCAGTGCCTGCGGTGGAACTGTCCGGCGAAGAACTGCCGGAACTGCTGTGGTGACCGCCACCGCCACTGCTGCAACCGGCCAGACCGAGGGAGAGGATCAATGCCAGCGCTGTTGCTGATTTGCACCAAACTTGAGTTTTCATGATGGGTATTCCTTGCACCTGTCTCAACGTTCGTTGTCTTCGACGGCTAGCCGGTTCTGTTGCCGGCAATGCCTTCGTCCGTTGTGCTCATATCAGTCGCAAGGTTGGATCCACACCATTCTCAAGTTGGTATTAACGCCTTTATATAAGCGTGTGATTTGCTGCTTAACGACTAATGCCGAGGATATAAACGCGCAAAAAAAAGCCTTGAGAATCAAGGCTTGATGTTTGGCCGGGGGTTGGATAACGGCGGCAGAAACTTAAGTTATATACACACAATTGATCATGTTTCGCTGTTGTGATCGAACTCCGCGAGGGGCGCGGTAACGATTGGCGCGGCCTATTGATTCAGGCAATCGGTTGCCAGTGACCGACCATGTGCTCCAGGTCCCCGGCACCGATCAGACGCAACTCCCCGCTGGAACCCGCCGCGCTGGCGAACAGCGATACCTCGCTCGGCAGGCGCACCGGTTTACGAAAATGCACGGCGATCTCCAGGTTGGCCCTGGGCAGGTGATCCGCCAGCGCGGCCAGCGTGCGGGCCTTGTTCCACAGACCATGGGCAATGGCGGTGGGGAAACCGAACAGTCTGGCACTGGCGGCGCTCAGGTGGATCGGATTGTAGTCGCCGGAGACCTTGGCGTACTGCCGGCCGATGTCCGCCGGGGCTTTCCATTGCGCCACCTGCATCAGTGGCAGCGTGGGCTCCCACACCTGTTCGAGCGCTTCACCCTCAAGCTTCACGCCTCGACAGAGCATCTGGCTTTCGGCTTCCCATAATGGGCCGAGCTGATCGTCGAGGGTGGTCAGCAGATCGAACGTTGCGCCTTTGGGATGCGGTTGCAGGTTATGCACCCGAACGCTGACCTGCACGTGGCTGATTCCACCCATCGGCCGCAGAATGCGGATGCGATTGCTCAGGTGAATCAGCCCCAACAGCGGGAATGGAAAGTCTTTGGCCGTGAGCAACTGCATCTGCAACGCAAACGCCAGGACATGTGGATAAGTTGGCGGCAGCAGACCGTCATCGGCAAAACCGCAGACCTTGCGATAAGCCGCCAGACGTTTGCCGTCGATGTCGACCCCGCAGCGCAGACCGCTGTCGGGCAAACGGGTGCCGGTGATTTTGCGCCGGGTCGCGGCCCGGACATACAAACCCGGCAGACTCGGTTCGCGGTGCAGCGTGTGCCATTCGATGCTCATGCCTAAGCCCCCAGAACACTTTGTCCACAGACCCGCAATGCCTGTCCGGTGAAGGCACCGGTGCCCGGTTGCGCCAGCCAGGCCACGGCTTCGGCGACGTCTTGTGGCAGGCCGCCCTGACCCAGCGAACTCATGCGTCGTCCGGCTTCGCGCAGGCCAAAGGGAATGTGCGCGGTCATCTGGGTTTCGATGAAACCCGGCGCCACGGCGTTGATGCTGATGCCACGCTCCAGCAGCGTCGGTGCCCAGGCCTGGGCCAGTCCGATCAGCCCGGCCTTGCTCGCCGCGTAATTGGTTTGCCCGCGGTTGCCGGCGATGCCGCTGATCGAGGCGAGCAGAATCACCCGCGCGTTATCGCGCAGGGTGCCGCTGTCGAGCAGCGCCTTGGTCAGCACTTGCGGGGCATTGAGATTGACCGCCAGCACCGCGTCCCAGAACTCGGGCGTCATGTTGGCCAGGGTCTTGTCGCGGGTGATGCCGGCGTTGTGCACCAGAATGTCGAGGCCGTCCGGCAACTGTTCGATCAGCTGCGCGGCGGCGTCCTCGGCGCAGATGTCGAGCGTGATGGCGCGCCCGCCGAGGCGCGCGGCCAGGGCTTCCAGATCGGTCTTGGCCGGCGGCACGTCGAGCAGAATCACCTCGGCGCCATCACGGGCCAACGTCTCGGCGATGGAGGCGCCGATACCCCGCGCCGCGCCGGTGACCAGCGCCTTGCGCCCGGCCAGCGGGCGCGTCCAGTCGGTCACCGGCGTGGCACAAGGATTCAGACGAATCACCTGCCCGGAGACAAATGCGCTTTTCGGCGAGAGGAAAAACCGCAGCGGCCCTTCGAGCTGATCCTCGGCACCTTCGCCCACGTAGATCAATTGCAGGGTGCCGCCGCTGCGCAGCTCCTTGGCCAGCGAGCGGGAGAAACCTTCAAGTGCCCGCTGAGCACTGGCGGCGAACGGTTCGCGCAGGGTTTCCGGGGCGCGGCCGAGGATCACCAGATGCGCGCTGCTGTCGAGGTTCTTCATCAATGGCTGGAAGAACTCGCGCAGTTGCTTGAGCTGGTCGGTGTGCTGCAATTCACTGGCGTCGAACACCACCGCCTTGAGTTTCGGGCCATGGCCGGGAATCCATTGGGTGGCGGCCGCTGGCTGATCGCCGTAGCGATAAATGGCATCCGTCAGCCGGTTGGCGAAGGCGCTGACCCGTTCGGCCAGCGGCCCGCCGCCGATCAGCAGCGCACCCTCCACCGGCCGCAGGCGCCCGGCCTGCCAGCGTTCCAGCCGCACCGGCGACGGCAGGCCCAGGGCCCCGACCAGACGGTGGCCGATGGACGAGTTGGCGAAGTCGATATAGCGGTCAGACATGGAACGCTCTCCAGAAGATGGGGTTCAAAGTGTGGACTGCGAAGGGCAATCAATCGTTCGATCCACGCAATAAGGCCTACGCTAGAACAGCAGAGTAGTTTGCCCCCGGTGTTTTTGGGGCCCGGCGGGATTTTCAGTGCCCGATTTTCAGACTGGATATTTCACAAGGAGTTTTTCATGAGTCAGCTGCGCCGCGTCGCGATCATTGGTGGCAACCGCATCCCATTCGCCCGTTCCAACGGGCCGTATGCCACCGCGAGCAATCAGGTGATGCTCACCGCCGCCCTTGAAGGCCTGATCGAACGCTACAACCTGCACGGCCAGCGCATGGGCGAAGTGGTCGCGGGGGCGGTGCTGAAACTGTCACGGGATATGAACCTGACCCGCGAATGCGTGCTCGGCTCGCGCCTGTCGCCGGCAACGCCTGCCTATGACATTCAGCAGGCCTGCGGCACCGGCCTGGAAGCCGCGTTGCTGGTGGCGAACAAGATTGCCCTTGGCCAGATCGATTGCGGCATTGCCGGCGGCGTCGACACCACGTCTGACGCGCCGATCAGCGTCAGTGAAGGCCTGCGCAAGATTCTCCTGCAAGCCAATCGCGCCAAGACCACTGGCGACAAGCTCAAGACCTTCCTGCAATTGCGTCCGAAACACCTGATCCCCGAATTCCCGCGCAACGGCGAACCGCGCACCGGCCTGTCGATGGGCCAACACTGCGAATTGATGGCGCAGACCTGGAGCATTCCTCGCGAAGAGCAGGATCAACTGGCACTCGAAAGCCACCACAAACTTGCCGCGTCCTACAGCGAAGGCTGGCACAACGACCTGATGACGCCGTTCCTCGGCCTGACCCGCGACAACAACCTGCGCCCGGACCTGACCCTGGAAAAGCTCGCGACCCTGAAACCGGCCTTCGAGAAAAGCGCCAAGGGCACGCTGACCGCCGGCAACTCCACGCCACTGACCGATGGCGCATCGGTGGTGTTGCTGGGCAGTGAGGAGTGGGCGAAAGAACGTGGTCTGCCGATCCTTGCGTACCTGCGGGACGGCGAAGCGGCGGCGGTGGACTTCGTCAATGGTGCCGAAGGATTGCTGATGGCCCCGGTGTATGCGGTGCCGCGTTTGCTGGCGCGCAATGGTCTGACCTTGCAGGATTTCGACTACTACGAAATCCACGAAGCATTTGCCGCGCAAGTGTTATGCACACTGAAGGCCTGGGAGGATCCGGAGTACTGCAAATCCCGGCTGGGGCTTGATGCGCCGTTGGGGTCGATTGATCGCAGCCGTTTGAACGTCAAGGGTAGTTCGCTGGCGGCGGGGCATCCGTTTGCTGCGACGGGCGGGCGGATCGTGGCCAATCTGGCGAAGCTGCTGGATGCGGC